>CAIOKE010000097.1 GCA_903858815.1 uncultured Planctomycetaceae bacterium
CTGAGGAACCAGCGACTGAGGAACCAGCGACTGAAGAACCTCCAGTTGTACCACTGCCAAAGCCCTATTGAGTTGTGGATAACTCCGGGGTTGTGGAAGTGACTAAATGTTGACAACAGGATTTGCATTATCAGGGTAGTGCAATCGTGTTGAGAATGAAACGAGGCCGGTGGTTATCCACCGGCCTCTGTTTTTTTAAGCCACACAGACGATTTGCGGTCACTTTTGCGAAGTGCGTTTGACTCAACAATCGTGTTGCTCAGAAGTCAATTCCCAGTCGGCAACACAATTCCAGGAATTGTTCGTGCATTTCACTACTTGAGCTGTGCACATGCTCGGCTTCCGTGATGACTCGCATGTCTTCGATCAGTGGAATCTGTGAGCGTCTCAGAGCGAGTTCACATGGCCGATTCTGCTTTCCATAGACGAACAGCAGTTTGTGCTCGTCCAACTGGACTTCAAGAGGCAGTGAAGGGTTCAGCACAGCCAGTCCGCAGCAGCCATCGTTCAGCAGCAGGTCTTCGAAGTCGTACAGGATGCTCTGCAGTACGGGAAGATCAATCTGTTCTCGATAAAGATCGGAGTGCTGTCCGGGTGCGCGTTCGTGACTGGTTTCAAGCACGACATCGACGATTGAGCCGAGTGGTTCCAGCAGCGACATGAAGGTTTCAAAAAGGTGTTCTTTCGTGACGGAAGCCATGAGCACGGGAATCTGTGTTCTGGTTTCCTCGTCTGTGTAACATTCGTGTCGGTAGCCGGTTCTGGGGATGATTTCAAGGCTGTATGCTGGACGGATCGCATCAGTGAGTGTGAAATTCCCGTACCGCGCAATACTCATGTGCTGTTCGAGTTGTTCTTCGGACAGGTGACGGAAGCTGCTGACATCGCTGGATGGCGAGCCATCGCGGTAACCGGTTTTCAGGAAATTCTGCAGGAAGCCCATAACATTTGATCTCGAAAAAGGCCGTTCTTTTGAACGGGGAGCCCGAATGAATTGAGCCTAGCACCCAACACTGGGGCGTGCGGGAGCTTTCGTAAAAATCTGAGGAATTCGTGATCTGGGGTGGGTTTGCGGGCGTGAACACTGCTGTTTCTGGTGTCGCAGTGTCGGAGTGAGGCGATACAATCGGTAAAAGCGACAGGATCCGAGTGTGTTCCGGCAGATCCCGGGAGAAGAACAGTGCGGCAGGTCAGAGCAATACTTCGGGTAATTCTTTGTCTGGTGGGAATCAGCCAGTATGCAGTGTTAGTGGCGGTTGATGAAACGTGGTATCGCATTGAGTTTGATGGTCAAGCGGCGGGCCATGAGGTTCTGACTGTGCAGCAGTTTGAGCATCCCGATCGCGGGCAATACCTGAAGTATCATCGAGAGACGGTGTTGCGTCTCAAAAGATTTGGGCAGGATCTGTCTGTTCGTGCCAGCCTTGTGACGGAGGAGACGCCGGATGGTTTGCTGTGGTCGTGGAAGCTGCAGCGTTCTGCTGCTGACGGAGCCCAATTAGACCGAAGTGGTGAGTGGAGTAATGGAAACCGGTCTTTTCGGGTGCGTGAGATTGTCGGGACGGACGTCGTTGAGTCGACGATTGAGTGTTCCGATCAGCCACGATCGCCACTGATTGGGGGCTGGCTGCTGACTGCCATGGCACAGAGCAGAAAAACCTGGCGTACTCAGGTGTTTTTTCCTGAGAGTGGTGGAGTAGCTGAACTGCAGATTGACATGAAGTCAAGAGCTCGTCGAGTGGTGTCCGATCAGGATCGCGGAGTGCTTGAGTTAACCTATGAATTCCGACCTCCGGAGTTTCCGGAGGTGGAACCGGTTACGTTAGTATTTCGTGATGGGATTCTGAATGGTTCTGAGCAGGCGGTTCTTGGTGGGCGACTGATAATTGAGCGAACAGAGCCTGCGAAGGCCCTTGGGTACCAGAATACTGCATCGCTGGATCTGCATTTGCAGACGATGATCCCGGTGAACGGCCTTGTGAAGTGGAACGCTTCGGGTGAACTGCTGCTGCAGTTGCAGATGTCAGCAGGGCTTCGTGGTCTACTTCAGGCGACTGATTTTCAGCAGGTATCTCATCTGGCCGACGGCAATGTTGAGCTGTTGTTGAGAGATCCGGCATTTCCGCGGGAACGATCAAAGGCCGGGAAAAAACTGACAGCTGAAGACGTGGCTGAGTATCAGAATTCAGGACGCTGGATCGATTCAGCGAATGCGGAGATTCAGCGAACTGGAAATCTGGCGGCCGGTGCCATCACGGATCCGCAGCAGAAGTGCGTTCGTTTGCTGGAATACGTACAGAAGAGAATGCATTTTTCTGCTTTTTCGACATTACAGCAGCCTGCATCAGCAGTACTGAAGTCGTGGACTGGTGACTGTACTGAGCATGCAGTTCTGCTTTCGGCGTTGCTGCGTTCGCAGCAGATTCCGGCTCGGGTTGCGGTGGGATTTCTGTTTGTCCCGAAGGCGGCAGCGTTTGCTCCGCATATGTGGGCAGAGGCCTTGATTAACGGAGTCTGGATTCCTCTGGATTCGACACTACCTTTGGATATTGAGCCCCTTCCCAGAATACGAGTATCGCACTCTTCGCTGGCAGCAGAAGTCAGTGGCTGCGTCGGATTGTTTGCGAATCTGATGGATTTTCCCGGTCAGGTTGAGGTGACGGTGTTATCTGATCAAGCGTTTTCAAATCAACCCCAGCAGTGACAGGCTGTCGCGCTGGATCATGGATTCAAGAGCGTCGACGCTGAGTCGGGGTAATCGAGTACCCTCCAGCTGTGTATTGAGATTTCGCAGTCCGGCGAGGGAATCGTTGACGGTTGTGAAAGGGTAGTCAGTTCCGAACAGCAGTTTATGCCAGACTCCATATTCCTGCACCAGCATCAGGCTGTTGTACAGCTGCCATGGTCGGTAATGCAGAGCCGACACATCGGCATAAACATGCTGATGTTTGCGGATCACGGCGACGCATTCACCTTCAAATGGATGGCCGAGGTGTGCGAGAATCATGCGCAGTTCGGGGAATTTTGTGGCCACCTTATCAAGCAGTCGTGGGTAGGTGAATTCAAGCGGGGCCTGTGAGATGAATGTCGTCCCGGTATGCAGCAGAACCGGCAGCTGGTGTGCTGATGCGTAGTGCCACAATTCGTCCAGTCGTTCATCGTCCGGACGAAAACCTGCGTACATGGGCATCAGTTTGATCCCACGCAGTCCCAGTTCACAGTGTCCCTGCTGCAGTTCCTGCTGCCAGCCTGGCTGAGTTGGGTCAAGGGACAGAAAGCCGATAAGTCGTTCCGGAGCGTGACTGACGTATGTGGCAATATCGCTGTCATTGACCCAGAGTCCGCTGAGTTTTGCTTTGCCTCCGAACACAACGGTACGAACGTCAGCAGGAGCAGTTGCGCAGTAGTGGTCGAGATTTACGGTCAGGTCCACTTCAATGCCGGCTCGGGCACGCCGCGCCTGAATCTGAAAATCTTCCTGAAAGTGTTCCGGATAGCGCCAGTAGTGGCTGTGAATGTCGATGACGGGCATGCTGCAGATCCTCTGAATCAAGCTGAATCAATTGGAATTGTCCGTCGAATTCTCCACGGGGACGAATCGGAATCTCATCCAGAGACCTGCCGCAGTCAGCAGGACAAGGCAGTTGATGTAAAAGATCGGATCCCATTGCTGGCGTCCACTCAGTTTCATTTTTCCCAGTGCATCCGCCAGAACTCCGACCAGTAGTTGAGAGGACATGGCGCCGAAGACTCCGGCTGAGTTCATCAATCCAAAAAGTGCGCCTGTATGTCGGCCACTGATACCGATCGCGCAGGACCACCAGAGTGACTGTGTTGCCTGTGTTGCAAAACAGGATCCGCCTGTGAGCAGGACGGCGTAGCGATGGTCTGAGCAGAGCAGGGCGGCAGCCAGCATACCGGCAGCTGTCAGAAAGGCGGTCGGACCGGCTACTCTGCCATGTTCGGGGTGTCGTGCGATCTGCAGTCGATCAACGATCCAGCCGCCGAAAAACGTACCGGCGGCGGCACAGGCGAGGACGACCGATGTCATCATTCCGGCATCGGCGGCGGCCAGACCGCGTCCTTTTTCGAGGTAGCGTGGGAACCACGAAAAGTAAATGTAACTATTGAATGATGCACAGATCATGATGGCGCTGAGCTGTCGGACGCTGGAGTTTCTGAGGACGATTTTCCAGGGAACTTCACAGGGTGGCTGTGCGCTGCTGGTGCCGGCAGCGATGAGTTGTCGTTCCTCGGGTGTGACGGCCGGATGTTGTGACGGTTCGTCGCGAAACCAGAAACAGAACCCTGCAGCCCAGACGAATCCGATGCTGCCGAAGACAGCAAATGTCGCTCTCCAGCCCACTCGTTCAATCAGTGCAGCGGCCAGCCATGGAGCGACAGCACCACCAGTCTGCGATGCAGCCAGCAGGATACCCTGCGCGCGTCCGCGTTCCTGTTGTGGAAACCAGCGTGAAACGACTCGGGCGGCATTCGGAAACGCACCAGCTTCCCCGGCACCAAACAGAAATCGGACAAGTATCAGTGAGGTCAGGCCGTTGCAGAGGCCTGTCAGAACGGTGAAGGCGGACCACCAGAGCGAGATTCGAGTGAGAATTCGTCGGGCTCCCAGACGGTCGCCCCAGCGCCCGGTCGGGACTTCAAACAGTCCGTAAGCGAGTGTGAAGGCCATCAGGACAAGACTGCCTCCGGTATTGGAAATGTGCAGGTCTTCGCTGATTTTTCCCAATGCGGCTGAGATACAGATGCGGTCGAGATACAGGATACCTGAAAGTGCACAGAGCCAGGCCAGTACGAGGTAACGAATTCGTCCTGGTCCGGGAAACATTGTTCCGGAAGCGAATGGGTTTGCTGGTACATCAGGCATCCGAGGTACGTCCTGCGATGTCAGTCACACGGGAGCCCAGTCTCAGGTCAGGGCTGGGTTCAGGAGTCAGCGGACGCACTGTGTCAGAGGCGGGGGCAGCGTACAAGCCGTTGGCAGCGGGGATTTTCTGAAGTCTGGCAGGTTTTTGGCAGGTTTGCGGATCAGGAATCTGAGGGGTACAATTCGCGGTTGGCCGCTGCAGCGGTTTTGTTCAGCACATCTGAATTTGCAGGGTACATCGCGTGTGGAGTCGTCAGATCCCGTTTCGAGTGGATATTGCTGGTATCATTGAGATCATGGGATCTTCACTGTACAGCCGAATGGATACTCCCATTCGTGAACTGATACAGAATGCCTATGATGCCATTCTCAGGCGACGTTGTCGGGATCTGCAGTTTCGTGGTCGTATCGACATTTGTCAGGATGCGGACGCCGGGACTCTGACCTTCTCCGATGACGGGGTGGGTCTGACGGCAGACGAGGCCGAGCAGTATCTGGGCACTCTGGGTATCGGGATGACGGGTTTGCTCAAGGGACGTCAACCGACGGCAGCAAAGGCGATTGTGGCCGGTGATGGCGAAGGGTTGGTCGGTCAGTTTGGTATTGGTTTATTCAGTGCATTTATGCTGGCCGATTTTCTGCGGGTTGAAAGTCGCAGTGATGACAGTGGTGAAGGGGTGTGCTGGGAGGCCGGTCCGGGTTCAGAGATTCGGCTGTCATCGACATCCAGATCACAGCCTGGCACCAGTGTGACGCTGCATCTGAAGCCTCAGTTTCGGATGTGGTGCGAGTCTGTAGAGTCATTGGAAGCGGCAATTCGGGAGTTTGCAGATTTTCTGCCGGTGCCGATTCATGTGAATGACCGTGCGGCGCGCGCGAACGTGATTAATGCTCCGTGGTTCGAGCCGACACCCGAATCTGAGTCTCTGGAAATGGCACTGGCGGACTACTTCAACGAAGCTCCATTGGACGTAATTCCGATCCGGATGGAGCATCCGTTGTCGATCGCAGGTGCTCTGTATGTGTCTCCCCAGCGGACTCCGGGATTTGCAGATGAGTCGACAGTGGCGGTGACAGTTCGTCGCATGGTGATTTCGCGACGTGTCCGGGACCTGCTGCCGGCGTGGGGAACATTTTTTCGCGGGATTCTTGAGTTGGAGGACGGAACGCCGGTTGCCAGTCGCGAAGATCTGGTGCGTGACGAAAACTTCCGTGCGTTGCGAAGAACACTGGAAGAGCATCTGTATCAGCATCTGGAGGGTCTGGCTGAGCAGCCTGGTTCACGGCTCGAGTCGATTGTGACATGGCATCGCTACCATTTCGCCGGGGCCTCTTTGTCTGAGGCTCGTCTCAGGCAGCTGATGCGAAAGGTTTATCGTTTTCAGACCTCCTGCGGGCCGATGCTGCTGGATGATATTCTGAATCGCAGTGCCGCTGATCCGTTGTATGAGAGCGAGGCTGAGACGGTTGTCTGGTACAACGCTGATCGACGGCAGGAACGGTATCTGGATGATTTATTCAGTCGCATCAATGTTCCCTGTGTGCATGCGGTTCGTAGTTTTGAAGAGAGCCTGCTGGCGGCGATGCTGGCCGATCAGGACAACGGTGCAGAGCTTCGCCAGGCGACTCCCTCGGCCCCGAATTTCAGTCGAACGGTTCTGGGAATGACGGATCCGGAGGATTTGTCGGCAGTATGGCAGGACTATTTCTCCTGTGTTGAAGCGCGAGTTATGACGGCATCACTGGCAGCAGGTCCTCCGGTTGCCGCTTTTCTGAATGATCGTTACGAGCTGGCGAGGACCTTTGATGAACTGCGACGTGAGGGGGACATACCAACCGGTTTTCAGCGACTGATTGATGCTCATTTTCGTCAGGCTCCGGTGGGGCGGAACGAGGTCGTGCTGAATCGTGCCCATCGCCTGGTTCAGAATGCATTGCGCGGGGGGATTTCAAGTCCGCTGGCCAGTGTACTGCGAGTTCTTGTCATGAATACTCTGACAGCCGCGGGAGCGACTCGCAGCGCAAAAGCGGCGGCGGTTCAGGCGGAGGATCTGGACTGGATTGCCGACGCGCTGAGGGGGCCGGGCGCCTGATTCGTCAATGCGACGCCGGGAGTCAGTCGAACAGAGACTTCTGTCGAGTGGTGGGCTGTCGTCGTCCTGGCCAGACGGGCAGTTCCGGAAGGGCTGGCAGATGCCGTCTGATCTGCTCATGCATCAGTGTGGCAAACTCCGGAGCAAAGCGGTCATCGGGGGCATGCGTAAAGATGAATGGCTGCAGTCCCTGCTGCAGCCAGCCTGCAATTATTGGTCCCCATTCGATCAGCCATGGAAGAGTCTGCCGGGTCTGATTGCGTCCGACGATTCGGAGAAACGGGTGTCGTGCTGTGACAGTGTGCCGCAGGGGAGTCCGGGGCTTGCGGGACTGCGAGATTCGTTCGACTTCATCTTCAGGCGGTGCAGAATAGAGTGGTCGCGAGTCGAACAGAACGAAGTCCAGTCCGCGTTCGGTGAGCAGGTCGATCAGCCAGCGTTCCTGTCGACCGAGGTCAAACCATCCATGGTGTCTGACTTCCACGGCCCACGGCAGGTGTTGTGGTAACTGATTCAGAAAGTCCAGCAGTGCCAGTGATTCGTCGGGTGAAAAGTCGGGTGGCAGCTGAATGAAGGACGGGCCGAGTACATCATATTTCTGCAGTATCTCGGCGGCACCGACAAAACGATCCAGTTCAGAGCGGGCATTTCGCAGTCTGCGATCGTGAGTAATTGTGCGGCTGACTTTGAGGGAGAAACGGAAGCCGTTGGCTGCTGAGCTGCCCCATTCGTGGAACCGTTCCAGTGGCGGCAGTGCATAGAACGTACTGTTACCCTCAACGGTTCTGAAGACGGAGGAGTACTGGGGCAACCATTCTTTGCGCGGAGCCGCAGCGGTGAACAGCGAACCCTTCCACGATTCACAGGCCCAGACAGGGCAACCCAGAAACAGATCAGTCGTCGATTGATTCATGACACAGCCGGGAATTCTGAATCAGGCAGCAGCCTCTTCGTCTTCGGAAAATGGCAGCAGCGAAGGTTCTGGGCCACGTCCGGGTTTTCGCAGTGTCGCATAGCCGGGCAGGTCTTCAAGGTGACGCAGTGCAAAAGTCGTCAGAAACAGCTTTGTGGTTCCATACAGGAACGGCCGACCGAGCGAGTCGTCTTCGCCGGCGATTCGGATGAGTCCCTTATCCATCAACTGACGGATCATTTCCGCTGACTGGACTCCACGGATAGCCTCCACGTCGGCCCGCGTCACGGGCTGCTGGTAGGCGATGATTGTCAGAGTTTCCATCATCGGGGCTGAAAGCCGAGCGGCAGCCTGACGGTTATGCAGTCGATCAAGCCATGGGGCGAGTGCGGCCCGAGTCATCAGAACGTAGCCCGCTGCCGTCTGCTCAATACGAAACGCGGACCGCGTGCGGTCATAGCTTTCATTCAGCAGTGTAATGATCTGCTGGACTTCACGTGCATCAATCAGACGAGCAGACTGGGCCAGTTTTCTGGCAGGAACTGCACTCTCAGAAATCAACAGGGCGGCTTCCAGTCGAGCGATGCGCAGTGTGCGGACCAGTGTTCCGTCGGCCTGCAGGATCCCTGAACCGCTATGGCTGCCGGGACGATTGGCCGGCAGTCTTCTGATCAGGCGTTCGCGTTCACTGCGATCATCTGTTGTGCACGAATACCTGAGTTGGTCGTGCCGGGGGTTCCACGGACCGAATGTTGGACGGTCTTGCATGGCTGGTCTCTGAAGAATTGCGGTCGCAGTGGTTCGGTCAGTTACTGCGCTGGCCAGTTCGCGCTGACTGACTGCGCCACTGTGTTACCTGCTGCAGAACGTCATCGACGCACGCCGCCCTGGTTTTTCCTGTCGCCTCAAAACGATATCGCACAAGTTCCGTTTCTCCTCGGAAAAACGCTGCAAAGCCATATTCCTCAGTTGTTCCCGGAACAAACCAGAAGGTCCGGATTGCGCCCAGAGCTTCAAGCTGACGGATGTTTTTATCCGCGGCATCAGCATCCGAGTGACTCAGGGGTTCAGCAGGTTGCTCAGGAGTGCCTGTTGCGGTGCCGGTTTCCGGACGCCATTCCTGATCACCTTCGAATTGCGAAAATGGATCAATGCTGTCTGGTTCCCCCGGGACAGCTTTGGGGCCGGCGTGGCTTTCAGCGGTTTTGCCGGATGCCGATGAGCCTGGCAGCAGTTTTTCGAAGTCCGCATCCTGATGAGTGCGTGCGGGATCTGCCGAGCCGTCAGGACGGAATTCCGGTGCATCGTCGAGTGACTTATCGAGGCCGTCGAAGAAATCCATGTCCAGTGAATCGTCAGGGGTTTGTGCGCCCTGAGCGACCGTCTGTGCCACACCTGCGGGGCCACCCGCAGGTCTCAGCAGAGCAATTGAAGGCACAATAATCAGCGGCAGCGTCATTAACAGAGTTGACAGCAGGCCACTTCGTGAGGAGTCCATTCCCACCACTCCGGGATGAGTTTTCACTGCCATTCCATCGGCAGTTCCTGCCGGAGTTTACGTTCTGATGAAATTTCCGGCAATTCCAGTTTCCGGCTTCCCTGATTGCCTCGACTGGCGATAAAACTGACCGAGTCCGGGGATACCGGCAGTTTTTGCCGGTTTTCTGGTGTCGATCGGGTTCTATGCGTGGGGTTGGGGCTGGAAATCACAAGATAGGAAGCCGTGGAAGCTGGACTTTAGCCAGTGTCGGGTGATCCTGACTGATTGATTGAACCCGGCCACACGTAAACCTCGATGGATTTACTGACAGGCTGAAAACCGGGTGATTGGGGTAAAGCCTGATGGGGCGAGTGTGCTGGGAGACTGGGGTAGTCCCCGCCGAGGACGTGCGGGGGAGGGGGATCGAGTGATGTCTGCAACTGACGGTTCCAGGGTTTTCAGGTCAGATCGTCGTCTGTTCATGAACTCCGTTCTGGCTGCTGGTACGGCCCTGTTTTCCGGTACAGCAGCGACGGTTGCAGCTGAAGAGAATTCGGCCGAGCATCCTCTGCAGGCTGCACTCCGTGAGGCTCGTGAGGCACACCGTCTGGTCCGGAAAATGAGCAGTTACGAGTGTACGTTTACGAAAAAGGAAGTCGTGGATGACGACCTGATTTCGCAGAAGATGAAACTCAAGATCCGTCACGAGCCGTTCAGTGTTTACATGCTGTTCCAGGAGCCTCGTGAGGGCCGCGAGGTCATTTTTGTGACCGGGCAGAATGACAATAAACTGCTGGTGCACGAGACGGGTCTGGCAGCCCTGATTGGTACGCTGTCGCTGTCTCCGGAAGATTCACGGGTCAAGGCCGAGAATCGCTATCCTATTACCAAAGCCGGTATGGCCAACATGGTGCAGGGGGTGATTGAGCAGTGGGAGGCTGAGACAAAGTATGGCGAATGTGATGTGAAGTACTTTTCGGATGCGAAGGTCGAAGACTATACATGTCGGGTGATTGAAAGCAGCCATCCACAGCCGCGGAAGCAGTTTCCCTTCCAGATGACCAGACTCTGGATCGACGAAAAGACCCAACTGGCTGTTCGCGTGCAGCAGTTTGGTTTTCCGAAAAAGAAAGACGCCAAACCGCCGGTGATCGAAGATTATCTGTTTACCGATGTCCAGCCTGATCTGCGGTTTACGGACCGCGATTTTGATACGGACAATCCGGCTTATAACTTCTGAGTGTTGTTGTCAGTTGCCTGAGTTTTCGCTGAGTACGGCCTCAAGTTCCTTCAATCCGCGGGCTGCATCGATTTCGTAGTAGCCCGGGTGGTAGTGTTTCACCTTGCCGTCAGCTCCGATAACGATCCAGAGAGGCAATTGTCCGCGTGATTCACGAGGATCTCCGTAGGCCTTCAGCAGGCTGCCGTCATCATAACCGATAGGGTAGCTGAGATTCATGAATTCCGCGATTTTTCGCGCTGCTCGGCGTCCGCGTGCTGAGTTTTCTGTTGTCTGCAGGTCGGCATTGGTGCTGATTCCCACGACCTGCAGATTCTGATCGCGACGTTTGTTGAACAGGAATTCGAGGTAGCCCGTTTGTCCGTAGGGCTCCGTCAGCGGAGCATCCTTGTAATCCCAGAAGTGCAGAATCACGGTTTTGCCTTTGAGTGAATCGGAGGCCAGCGTGCCTCCGGAAACCAGATTCAGGGAAAAGCCCGGGGCTGCTGAGCTCATCAGTGATGCAGCGCGCCCGGCAGCGGATTCCAGACGTTTCTTCTGAATCTCGACATCCGCGCGAATCTGTCGTACGAGGCGTTCCAGCGGTGTGCCGGCGGACAGTTGAGCCAGTTTGTCGATGGCGGCTACGGAGTCTTCGACCTGCCGCTGTGAAAGTTCGGCAAGTTGTGCATCGGGGCGACGTCCCAGCTTTGCCTGCAGTTGCTGCAGTTCTGTGCGAGTCTGGTCGACTGACTGAGCGAGGTTGGCGGGCAGGGGAGTACTGGCGGTGCGAGCCAGCGTCATGAGGAACTGGTCACCCTGTCCCATGAAGATATCAGCCTCTGCTTTAACAAGGATCCCGCTGGCGGCGTCCACCTGCAGGCTCTGCCGTCGCCCGCGTGGCTCGCGAGCCTCCAGCAGCCACAGCGACCCATCATCCGTATTTTTCGTCTCAGTGGCAGTCAGTTGCCAGCCGTTCTGGCTCCATGAGTGTCCTGCCTGGATTTCAGCGGGCAGAGCAACTTTGAGCGGGGGCAGGGTCAGGAACCAGGGAGTGCCATCATAGGGGTAAAGCAGATGGGGCTGCAGTATCCCGGCGTCCGTCGCGGGACCGGTCAATCCAAAGCTGTCTGGCCATGGGCAGCCCTGTCGCAGATCGTCTGAAAGGTGAAAGAAGCAGAACGTCGTGGTATCGAAGGTTTGGACCTCAAATCTGCGGAGGACCTGTCCATCGCCATCGCCGGGCTGGATCAGAGCCCCGGAATACTGGTTGTGGAGGATCGGGAATTCGTCGGCAACTGCGGTGTCTGATGAGCGAGTTGTCAGTGTCAGGCAGGCCAGAAGCAGACCGAAAATCATTGCGGAGGGTTTGATATTCGGGAATTGAACGCGGATGTGCATAGGGAGAGATCCGGCCGATAGCAGAAAGTGTTTGGTCGCCGGATGTCCGGCGGCAGACGCAGGTTATAGCGGGAGGCAGCTTGGAAAACAGTGGGGAGGAATTGGAAAAATCCGAAGAAGCGGACAAATCCGAATGTGTATGGACTGGTCTGGGTGTTGCTGGAATCGCGTGTTGAGCCAGAAAATCCCCGAAAATCCGCCACCAGAATAGGCTGACAGATGGAATTGAATTCGCGTTTCGGTGAACTGCAGCCTATGATTTACGCAGTGATCAGTCCGCGTGTACAGGTTCGGCGGTCGTCTTTGTGCGCCCGGACCGACTCCTGCAGCACACTGCCTCCTGTTGTTGGGCGAGGGTTGGATTTGTGGCAGAGAACCAGAATCTTGTTGGCGGATACGAACTGAAGAACTGCATCGCCTCGGGCAGCTCCACGCAGGTGTGGGAGGTGGTCGAGCAGGGTGGCACGGTGCCGCTGGCGATGAAGCTGCTGTTGCCCGACTCACTGAAAGATGCGGAAGCCAAGGCCGTGCTGAAGCACGAGTTCAAGGTGGGTAGTCAGCTGGAGCATCCAGGTTTCGTGCGGTTTCACAAGCTGGAGATCAACCGCGACCATGGTTTTCTGTTGATGGACTACTTCCGTGCTCCCAGTCTTAAAGCCCAGCTGTCTGCCAATCTTCCGGAAACTCAGTCCCGGCTGAAGAAAGTTGTTGAGGCTGTTTGCCAGGCATTTGTACATCTCAATGAAAAGGGCTGGCTGCATCGAGATATCAAACCGGACAATATCCTCGTGAACAAGACGGGCGAAGTGCGTGTGATTGACTTCAGCCTTGCGTCTCGGAATGCCACCGGCGTCATGAAGCTGCTGGCCGGAAAGCAGAAGAACATCATGGGGACTCGCACATACATTGCCCCGGAGATCATTCTGCGTCGACCGCCGACTGTTCAGTCCGACATCTACAGTCTGGGTGTGACGCTGTACGAGATGGTCACAGGTGGTCCTCCGTTCGCCGGTCTCAGCCCCAATGACCTGCTGAAGAAGCATCTCAGCGAAGAGCCTGCGCCTCCGTCCGTGGTCAACCGAAACTGTACTCCGGAACTGGACATGGTGCTGATGAAGATGCTGTCCAAGAAACCCAAAGATCGTCCGCAGGAGTTTCGGGATGTGATGTCACTGTTCCGCAACTGCCGAGTATTTCTTGAAGATCCGGTAGAGCTGCACGAGAAGAAGGTCAGGGAAGCGAAGGCGAATGAGAGTCTGAGTGTTGACAAGCGACTGGACAGTCGGGCGGACGCCGATCGAGTGTCGCGTGGTCTTGCCGCTCCGGAGAAGTCAAAGAAAGGTAAGCGACTGACGGCTCCGATCGGAGAGATTGCTCCGGTGAAGAAACCCGGTAGTGCTCCGGCTGCTGCACAACCTGCTGCCACCACGCCCCAGTTGCCATATGGTATGCCGGGAATGATGCCCGGTATGATGCCGCAGCCAATGATGATGCCAGGCATGATGCCGCAGCCGATGATGATGCCGGGAATGATGCCTGGTATGATGCCGCAGCCCGGAATGGCTCAGCCCATGATGCCTGGAATGCTGCCGCAGGCGGGGATGCCTCAGCCGGTGCCGCCCGTACCGCAGCCTCAGGTCGTTCCGGCAGCTGGACAGCCGGCTGCGATCCCGGCGGCACAGCCGACCGCTGTGCCGCAGCCAACCGCTGTGCCGCAGCCAACGAAACACGTGCATCTGCCTCTGGAACGAAGACCGGCAGCGGCGGCGAGGCCTGCTGAACAGGTGACGGATCTCGAGGCCTGGAGCGAGTTGCCTGATATCGCCTGAAATCCCACGAAACTCGCGGGAATTCGACACCCAGTCAGGACTCGCAGTTTTCCGGTGCACGCTTCGTGGCTAAGATTTGGGCCCGTCGATGGGAATGACTCTGGCATTTTTTGAATGATCCCGGTGGATAACCGCTGATGGCTGCTCTGCATCAATTGTCCTTTGAAAAGCCCCTTTACGAGTTGGAAGAGCGACTGCTGAAGCTTGAGGCGCAGCACGACCCGGGTCCGGCTGAGAAGGAAAGCATGCGACGGATGCGTGTTGAACTCACGCAGATGACGCGCGAGCGGTACGCCAATCTTGACCCGTGGCAGATCGTGCAGGTTTCCAGGCATCCGGATCGGCCGCAGACTCCAGACTACATTGAGCTGGTATTTGATGAGTTCGTGGAGTTGCACGGTGACAAGGCGTTCGGCGATGACAGGGCGATCGTAACAGGATTCGCTCGACTGGCTGATCAGAAGGTCATGTTTGTTGGTCACCAGAAGGGTCGCAATCTGCGTGAGCGGAATGAGTGCTGCTACGGATGTGCACATCCTGAAGGTTATCGAAAGGCTATGCAGAAGATGGAAATGGCCAGCCGTTATGGGCTGCCGATTATCTGTCTGATCGATACTCCGGGGGCTTATCCCGGGGTGGGGGCTGAGGAGCGTGGGCAGGCCTACAATATCGCTGTGAATCTGCGTGACATGTCAACGCTGGAAGTTCCGATCATCTGCGTGGTGATTGGTGAAGGTGGGTCGGGCGGCGCTTTGGGTATTGGTATTGGTGATCACGTGGCTGTGCTGGAGTACGCCTACTATTCCGTGATCAGTCCGGAGGGCTGTGCAGGGATTCTGTGGAAGAGCGCCAGTCATGCTCCGAAGGCAGCTCGAGCTCTGAAGTTCACCAGCAAGGATCTGCTGTCACTGGGCGTGGTCGACGAGGTGATTCCAGAGCCTCTGGGAGGCGCTCACCGTGACCATTTCAAGATGGCGGCAACTCTGAAAAGTCGCCTTGTTGAAGCGCTGCAGGGCCTGGGAACACTCTCGGTAAATGATCTGCTTGAGCGTCGGTATCAGAAATTCCGTCGCCTTGGCATGTTCTACGAGAATGGTAATCCGGAACAGTGAGGCTTGGCAGGCTGCGTCTGATCGACGTGCATTTGTCAGGCCAGTCTTGCCTGTTGCTTCTCGAAAAACGCTGCCAGCAGAGATTCCAGCAGCAGACACGCCATCCCAGCCAGCAGCAGATAGCGCCAGTATTTCTGCTGTGACTCAAGTTCCTGAGCATCCAGTTCAGCAGCGTTGACCGCCGGTTGCTGACTTTTGTCGTCCGTACTGACCTGTGCTACATCCGGTGCAAGGCCCATCGCCTGAAGCTGTCCCTCTGGCAGTGGTTCTGTACGACTTTCCGATGCTGCCACGGTAACCAGCAGGCTGGAGATCTTTGTTCCCTCCTGAGTTTCCTCAGACAGCGTCCAGCGTCCGGGTTCGTCGAGTACCACTGCTGTGATTGAGGACGATTGATCGGCTGCTGCCGTACCATCAGGACGCCGCAGTTGCCATTGCTGTGAACTGGTCAGCCCTGACAAGGCAAGCGACGTACCCACGTCGTGCAGTCGTGCTGTTGACTGGCCCGGGAATGCGATTCGCACAAGCTGTAACAGCAGGGGTGGGAATCGGCTGGACAGTGCCAGCTGGCTGTCCTGTGGCTGCCAGCCTGCCGTCATCAGAAAAATGCGACCATCGCCCGGTGTGCGAAATTCAACAATGGCCGGGCTTCCAGAGTCGAATGCTGCCAGGACTTTGACCGAGTCATTAACGGGCAGTCCCTGCAACTGTCGATAATGCCAGAAACGGATTGACGAAAAGTCAGAAAGGCGGGAATCCGCAAATGGAGCCAGCAGACGCGAATTCAGATCGTTTGTGGTAAGGATGGCATAGTCAGCGACCTCGGCTTCAGTCCACGTCAGGCCTTCCGGCAGCAACCGCTTCAGAGATTCGGCCATTTCCACGGATCTGACGGCCGCAAGGATGACGCCGCCTGCTTCGGTCATACGTCGCAGAGGATCAACCAGGTTTTCGGGAAGGGTATCCGTCAGCAGTGTCAATCGAGAACCTTCAGGTGGTGGTACGCTGACGCCGTCGGCAGTTATCAGATCCGACAGTTCCAGAGACTCCGCCTCCTGTCCATCAAATACTCGCTGCAGGTAATATCGCATGGATTCTTCATCATTAGGGTCTGTCGAACCGGCATGCAGAATCCTTCGCAGCCTGGGCTGCTGAACGGGCAAATCCACGACATTATCGAAGGGATGAGGATCACCCAGCAGTTCGATACCGGCAATCTGTGGCTGGTCATCTGCGGTATCCGGCATAGTGACGGTGCGTCGCTGTCCGGGTGCGAGATCGAGAGTCAGTGATTTTCCGATTGGTTTCCCTGCAGCATCAAATGGCTGCAGGGTGCAGTTTGTTCCGGGGGCATCCCCGGAGGCCGTCGCTCGCACTCGGATGCGACCGGATTTCTGGTCCTCTGCCAGACTGAGCCCGCGATTGCCTTTCTGTTCGGGCTTGACCATACGCAATTCGAGTTTTACGCCGTCCGGCCATGCGGCCGATCTCAGGCCATCGAGTCGACTGCCTTCCTGAAAGTCTGTCAGCACCACAACGACTGCTGCACCTTCATGGTTTCCGAGACGCTCTCTGGAGACCTGTTCTGCAGTTTCCAGCAGGGCTGTATCGAGGTGGGTGGCTGACCAGTCGGGGCGCCACTGCTGTTCAACTCGCCCAAGTAAGGCTGCCCGATTGCTTTGATCTGTCTGTTTCCATTCGTCTGCTGTCAGCAGGCTGTTGGTTTTGTCAGAGAAGACAGACACACTGAGGACGTCTTCGGATTCCAGCTCGGCGGTCAGTTCCCGGAACTTCTGCAGCAGTGCTTCTCCGAGACCATCGCGGCGCATACTGGCACTGGAATCCAGCAGCACACCGATTCGACGTCCGATACCAGCGTCACCGACGCGTGATACAGTAACCCTCTGAAATGGTCGCGAAAAGGCGAGTGCAATCAGGGTAACAGCAAGAATTCGCAGCAGCAGCAGTGGCCAGTTTTCAATTCTTGACCGGCGAGTGGTTCTGGGAAGTGTGGGGGTGAGAAAGCGCACAAGACTGAAGGGTATGCGGACCGCAGGAGTGCGTCTGAGCATATGCAGCAGTACAGGCACTGCGGCAAGAATGCCTCCCGCTACCGCAAAGTTCTGCGCCAGGAATTCGAACATGTCCCCTTTTACTCCCTGAATCAGTACAGCAGCATGACTTCTGCGGAGATGGAGTTTTCCGTGACTATGGTTCAGCGTTGCTGGCGTCGTGCCTGCAGGAATTCTGCCAGCGAAAGCTCCAGCGGCTGATCAGTCGCCAGCAGCCGCAGACTGGCACCCGCCGTTTCACATTCTTCCCGTACCATCCGATTATGTTCATCAAGTCGCTGCAGGTACTCACTACGGATAACGTCCGGATCAGCGAAGATCCGCTGCTCCGACTCCAGATCCTCAAACAAACGTGGACCGTCAAATTTGAGTGTCAGTTCAGCGGGATCGAGAACCTGGAAAACAACGAGATCATGAAGACAGCCTCGAAGCATACGAAGGCCATCACCGAACTTCTGAACGGGAGACAACAGGTCTGAAATCAGAATAACAAGCCCTCGTTTGCGCAGGCGTCGAGCAATATCTTCGAGTGCCACTGAGGGATCGGTCTGAATCCCGCTGCCGGGTTCTTCGAGTGTGGTCATGAGTCGGCGAAAGTGACCTGGGCGATATCGTGGAGGAATCACCGTACGAACCTGATCGTCAAACAGAGTCAGGCCAACGGCATCACCCTGGCGATTCATCAGCCATGCAAGCGACGCGGCAACAGTGGCTGCATACTGCAGCTTGGACCATGCGAGCGATGAGAAGGTCATGGAGGAACTGATATCGAGCAGGATGCAGCAACGCAGATTTGTTTCGTCTTCGAACAGACGGATATAGCTGCGGTCGGTTCTGGCGAACAGTTTCCAGTCGAGGAATCGTGGGTCGTCACCCTGCGCGTACTGCCGATACTCAGAAAATTCCACAGAAAACCCATGTTTGGGGCTGCGATTCAGGCCGGTTCGAAACCCATCGACCACAAGTTTTGCGCGCAATTCAAGCGAGCGAATACTCATGATCACCGCAGGATTCATCAGTTCAGCGGTCATGAGGGTCGTCCGGTCAGTGCACAGCTTCGTTCTTCGGATGCGAAACCACCTCAAGCAACCGATCAATCAGCGAATCGACCGAAACGCCTTTGGCCTCTGCTCGATAGTTAGGCAGGATTCGATGACGCAGTACAGGTTTGGCGATGGCCTGCAGGTCACGAGTTGAAACGAAGGTGCGACCGTCAAGCAGTGCCTGTGCTTTGCCCCCGAGGACCAGAAACTGACCTGCTCGCAATCCGGCACCCCATGACACGTACTCGTTGATGAAATCCGGAGTTCCTGCCTGTCCTGGTCGAGATGCAGCGGCCAGTCGAACGGCGTATCGCGCGACTTCCTCGGCAATCGGAACACGTCGGACGATTTCGTGGAACTCAAGGAGCGTCTGTCCATTGAACAGAGGTTGAACCGGGGCCGGGCGTTCAGAAGTCGTCTGTGTCACAACACGAGTTTCGTCATCTTCTGACAGATACTCAATCAGGACATTGAACATGAAGCGATCAAGCTGGGCTTCAGGCAGTGGATAGGTTCCTTCCATCTCAATCGGATTCTGAGTTGCCAGCACGAAGAAAGGTTCGTCGAGTGGGTATCTTCGTCCGGCTGCCGTTACCTGATGCTCCTGCATAGCTTCAAGCAGAGCAGACTGTGTTTTGGGAGGCGTGCGATTGATTTCGTCGGCCAGCAGCACATTTGCAAAGATGGGACCGGGAATAAACCGCATGGTGCGTGCACCACTGCTGTCCTCTTCAAGCACCTCGGTACCGGTGATGTCGGCAGGCATCAGGTCCGGTGTGAACTGAATTCGATTGAACTGCAGGTCAAATAACTGAGCAATCGTTTTGACAAGCAGCGTTTTGGCCAACCCCGGAGCCCCGGTGAGCAGGCAGTTACCGCCAGACAGCAGTGAGATCAGCAGCTGCTGCACGACCTGTTTCTGTCCAATAATCACGCGGGACAGCTCGGAGTCAATGCGACCGCGAAACCGTCGCAGCTCACTGATCAGTTCCCGTTCCCGCTCTGCACTCAGTTCTGCCACAGTCATAAATCAGTTTCCAGGTCAGTTCCTGCGATCAGTGAGTCATCGCGTAAAAAATGATATTGATTCCCAGCGGATAAGCTTTTTTCTCAGAGAACTCGCGGAAGTACCACGGGTCTTCCCCTTCGCGTTCCCAGCCATCGCCCAGATCCGTGTTGTGACAGATCACGGCCATCAGTCTGCGATTGGTATCGTAGAGTCCCCAGTAATGAACCTCTTCAGTACCGTATCCCTGAGCAGTGTAAGTTTCTCCGTTGGCCATCTGGCGAGCATAGCCAATAGCGGGGATCTGTGGGCGTTCGGTCAGATCGTAAACACAGTGGAAAACTGGATGATCGAGCGGAAGTTCTTCGGGTTCAAGTTCCGGGAAGACCTGTTTGATTTCTCGATAGAATCCCTGCCATTCCTCGTCACCCCAGAAGTCATCCACCATCAGGAAACCGCCGTTCAGCAGATACGATCGCAGTGCCTGCCGTTCATCTTCTTCCAGATAGATATAGCCAGGTTCAATGATGTAGATAAACGGGAATTCGAACAGCCGCGGATCAGTGAGCTGCAGCACGACACCATCCGGGTCAGTATGCAGTGACGTCAGTTGCTGCAGACGATAGGAAAAGTTCAGATCTGCATCCGGAAAGTCTGTCTGCCAGCCCCAGCGTCCCATGCTGCGGTACTGTATACGTGCGAATGTGAAGACGTCTTTCGAGAAGTTCTGATCGAGTTTCCAGTCGGGGACACCGTTGCGTTCAACGCGCCCATCAGGGCCATACATACTGCGGAAACGACCACGCTGCCCGAACTGAGCGGTAACTACGGCCGAACAGCATAACACAAGAATCGCTGTGGCCACTATCAGTCGCTGTCGATTCATATCTGATCGTCCTGCAGACAATCCGGCTGTCGCTGCCCCGGCGACTGGCAGAAAGGCCGCCAGTCATGTCCTGTTTGTCTCAGATTCAGCAGGCAAAAGCCAATCCGGAGCTTGTCTCTGTGGGGATTTTCGGCAGGATTTCAGCGTGTTTCCGGAGAAATCCAGCGTTCCAGTAAAGTGAGCACTTCCTGCAGGATTTCCCGGTCAGTTTCCGGGCGACGCAGACCAGCCGGGTGCGGAGCAGCAGAGGCGATCCAGTGGCGCAGCTGAAGAAACATGGCCGCCGCATGCTTGTAGGCCGGTACGGGGTTGCGAAAGGCCAGAAATCCAAGGTACTGCAGCACATCATTCAGCTGGTAAAACTCCGCATTACCCTCCCGCCAGAAGCGATCACGCAGGGCAAACAGATCGGGTGCGAAGCTGCTGAGCCCCAGCAGATAGTCGCTGCCATACATCACCATATCAATGGCAAGGTCATTTCCCGTCAGCACCAGAAAATCGGGCCGCTGTTCGTCACGCCACGTCAATCGCTGCCATTCCAGAGATCGTTCCAGTGACGAATGCTTCGCACCGAGGCACTGGCGAATTCCCAGCAGTCCCCGGTAGACGGTCTCACTGTAGATGCGGCCGAAGGGAGCAAACATCTGGCCGAGTTCAAAGCCGATGAAGCGATCTGCATACGTGGCAAGGTGACGGTACGCATCGATAATTGCATCATCCGACTGCTGTGTCAGCCCAAAAGACTGAAAGATGACGGGTGTCCCACCCACCTGCTGAATCTGCTCAATAGCTGCCGCGTAGGCGGGCAGATTAAAGGCAGATCCCGGAGCGTCTGCCACAAAAGCACCAGCCACAAATGGCCTGCCCGAAGCGATTGAAGCAGTCCGACGCAGAACCTCAAGCAGCGTGCCACGATCAATCAGGTTGATGTAGCCGGTATCCATGTTCACAGCCGGCTGCAACCCAGCCTCAAACGTACGCCGGACATGCAGGTCGAAGCCACTCCAGTCCACGTCGCCGGCATCCGTGAACGGCAGCAGAACAGCCGACATTCCGGTGATCTGTCGATGCGGTTTGATCTGCTGACTGGTTTTTGAAATGGTATGCATGACTTTTCCCGCGATTCAGTCTTCTGACGGCCACGCTCCATCCTGCAGATCACGCAGCACAAGCTTTGTGGGATCAACTACGATGTGCACAATTCTCTGACGCTTCCAGGTATAAGTGATGTGTGCAAGTCCATCTGCGGTCTGAATGATGGCTGGATAAGAAAATTCAGACTTCGCTTCACGATCAAGTGTGAGGGCAGCTTTCCAGCGGTTGCCATCATCACTCCATGCCAGATTGATCATTTCTCGGGCACGCGGAGTGCCTTCGCCACGATGCGTGTGATTATAAACCAGCAGATGGGCACCGGATTTCAGAGTGACGGCATCAATTCCACTGTTCGGATTGGGCAGGATCGTGGGTTCGAGCTGACTCCACGTGGATCCTCCATCGGTACTGGTCGTCGCCAGAATTGCACCGTTTCCATTCTGATTGCGACAGAGTGCCAGAATACGATTGTCCTTCAGCGTCAGCAGAGTCGGCTGAATGGCACCAACCGTGCGACCATCATGAATCGCGGCCGTCCGCTGCCACGTGCGGCCGAAGTCCGCTGTTTTCTCAAAATGCACCCGCCAGCCATCAAACTCTGTACTGCTGCCACACAGCAGCGTGCCGTCTGCCAGCAGGATTGGCTTGTTACGCACCGGTCCGTCAATGTGTTCCGGAAGTCGACATGGCTGCGTCCACGTTGCGCCATGATCCGTGGAAAGCGACATGACACCCCACCACGATGCCGGATCAGGACCACACTTCCAGAATAAAGCCAGTGGCCCATTCGGATATTGAAACAACACCGGATTCCAGGTCGGATGACGGTGCACCCGTCCGTCCACAAAGGTGTGCTGCACGCCGTTGGCGACCTCCACCGGTGCTGACCAGACGCCACTACGGCATCTGGAAATCCAGATGCCGACATCCGGATGTTTTTCCTCCGTACCGCCAAACCACGCTGCCACAAGACCTTCAGGAGTTTCAGTGATGGTGGAGGCATGGCATTCCGCAAATGGAGCCTGCTCATAGATAAAACCACGGGACACCAGTCCGGGATGATCACTGGCGGTTGTACCGGGGCCAGCCAGTACCGGCGCACCGAAACACAGAATCAGCAGAGGCAACGTTAAGTGGACAGTTTTCACAAGACCTGCTCCAGAAATCGAGCGGACAACCCGGTGCAGCGACGACCCCTGTCAGAAGATCCATCCTGTCAGGCAGCCAGCAGTCAGACACGCCAGCAGAATTATCGCGAGACCTCGGCGGAACGCAAATGTCAGCAGGGCTCCGATCAATGTCACGACGACGGCTTCCGGTTGCAGGTTGCCCCCGGGAGCTATCAGTGTATTCCCAGCCAGCTCTGCCCAGAGGGCCACAATCAGTCCAGTTGCTGCGGCTGATACCGCCTGCATAGCGCATCGCATCCAGCTGACATCATTGATCCGCTTCAGCCACGGGGCTCCCAGCAGAACCCACAGGAACGAGGGCACAAACGTTACCCAGCTGGTCAGTGCTGCTGCCATGGCAGCAGCCACAACAGGGGAGAGACTTCCGCCGCTTTTCCAGCCGGCCAGAAATCCAACGTGCTGCAGAACGAGGATCAGTGGCCCTGGTGTCGTCTCGGCCAGTCCGAGGCCATCGGCCATTTCCGAGGGTGACAGCCAGTGAAATTCATGGACCACCGCTCTGCTGACAAAACTTAAAACCACATACGCACCACCGAATGTCAGTACCGCCGCCTTACTGAAGAAGATCCCCAGCCGAGCCCACAGACTTTCCCAGCCGGCGAACAACCCACAGGCAATGACAGGCAGCCACCAGAGCAGCAGTCCAGTCAGCAATGTCATGCAGCTGCGCAGCCACTGGGAGGTTTGTGGTTGCCGATGCAGACTGCTGTCAGCATCGGCCCGCCCTGCCGCACCTGACGCAGCCGCAGGTTCGTTGCTTAACGCCTTGTCTACTGATCTGAGAGTCCGCGTGCGATGCAGATGCTGCAGCAGACCGGCAAGGACCGTCAAGCCGATGAGCAGCGGAAAAGGCAGCAGGTCAAACAGAGAGCAGAGACAGGCGGTCACTGAAATGCACCATGCAAATGCGGTTTTCAGGCAGCGAGCTGACAGTCGGATGACGGCCTGCAGCACAATCGAGAGTACCGCGCACTTCAGGCCCAGCAGAACGGTATGGCTGACGGGCAGGCTATGCGATTGTGTATAGATCCAGCTTAACAGCAGCATGCAGCAGCTGCCGGGCAGCACGAACAGGGTACCGGCGACAACGCCTCCGGCCAATCCCTGCGTCTTCCAGCCCAGCCAGACCGACAACTGATGGGCTTCAGGTCCCGGCAGCAGCGTACAGAAATTCAGAGCCTGAAGAAATTCGTCCTCGGAGACCCAGCGCCGCTCTTCGACCGCAATTCGATGCATGACGGAAATCTGAGCTGCAGGCCCCCCGAAACTCAGTAATCCGATCCGCAGCCAGTCCCGCAGATACGGAGTCATTCAGCAGTTCCATCGGGGGTCATTCGCACAACTTCTTCCGGCAGCAGATGCCCCATTTTGTCCTTCTTGGCCGCGAGGTATCCGGCACGACAGGCATGCGGCGGAGCAACAATCGGGACCTGAGCCACAACAGTCAGATCTACCCCGGCATAGACGAAGGCGTCTGTTTTCTTGGGGTTGTTTGTGAGCAGACGTACCCTTGTCAGTCCCAGATCCTTCAGTATCTGCAGACCAACCATGTAATCCCGCATATCAGCCTTGAATCCCAGCCGATGGTTGGCCTCCACCGTGTCCAGCCCTTCGTCCTGCAGCTGATAGGCACGCAGCTTTGCCAGCAGTCCGATTCCTCGGCCTTCCTGCGGCAGATAAACGACAGCGCCAGCTCCTTCGTCGCGAATCATTGACATGGCCATACGCAGCTGATCACCACAGTCGCAGCGCAGTGAATCGAGAACATCGCCGGTGAAGCAGCTGGAGTGCATGCGAACCAGTGGTGCATCAAGTGATGTCAGGTCGCCCCAGACAAGTGCCAGCGGTTCCTGGGATTCATGGGCCACCTGGTAACCGATCAGTTGAGGTGTTCCGAATTCGGCTGTCGGCAGCGACACAGAGACAACTCGAGTTACCAGGTGTTCACGGATTCTTCTGTACCGGATGAGTTCTTCGATTGAGATCATCGGAATCTGGTACTGCCGGGAGATTTCCTGCAGTTCGGAGTAATCAGCCATTCCGTGAGTTTTCTGGCTGCAGATTTCGATCAGGGCGCCGACAGGTCTGCGACCGGCAAGTCTGAGGAGATCGATGGTGGCTTCGGTGTGTCCGGCCCTGCGCAGAACACCGCCATCGAGAGAGAGCAGGGGATTCACATGTCCGGGCTGCAGAAACTCTTCGGCTGGACAGGCTGGATTTGCAAGAGCGCGAATGGTGCGGGCGCGGTTTTCGGCACTGACGCCCGTACCGGCGGAGACGTGATCGACTGCCCTCATGAACGCCGTTTTATTCGGGGCGGTGTTGAGGCTTTCTTCGACGACCGGTCTGAGCTTGAGTCGCGTGGCGTCGTCAGCCGCGAGGGGCACACACAGTGTGCCTCGGCCGATCCGCAGCATGAAATCGACCTGTTCGGGGGTAATGCACTCTGCAGCACAGACAAAATCGCCCTCGTTCTCACGATCCTCGTCATCAACAACGATCACGATCCGGCCTTCCTGAATTGCCCGGATAGCCTGTTGAATGGTTTGCAGCGGCACGAGTGTGACTTTCTGAGTGAAACAGCATTACTGAGCGTACAAATCGAGAAAGGCCCGTCGATAGGGTTGTTCACCGACAGGGAACAGGGTTGAAAAAGCTGCGGGGGCAGCGGCACCGTGCTGCATTCGCCGTTTTTCGAAAATCGGCATGGTCAGCCCGGTGATCTGTTCAATACCACTGCGGACAATCTGCCCCTTGAGCGAATACAGACGACCGTGATCCCAGTCCGTCAGTTCTATAAAAGGTATGCCTTCGGAAACTTCAATGACATTTGGCAGTGCAAACGGACTGAAACCGCGGAAACCGCAGGCTGCTGCGGGGGCCCACGTGCGCACATGGCCACGACTTTGACCACCGCTGTAAGTCAGTGAATGTTTGACAGCCTGAACGCCCCAGCCCTCGTGGTAAAGCAAGGGGTTGTTGAGCACGCTGCGAATCGTCAGCTCACTGTTTTCCTCAATCGGATAATCCTTCAGATTCTCGTCACCGCCATCGCCGTCAGCCAGATATTTCCAATCGGGATAACGACTGCGAATTTCCCTGCAGAGTGCCATTCCCATGGCGGCCGCCTGCACATCCAATGGCTTATAATCCTCGATCAGCCGAACGGCTTCGCGATAATCAATCGAAGATGAGGGAACATCAACGATTTCGAGGAACAGCCCAAGATCAAGTTCGCCGAGGAATTGTTCGGCCTGACGAGCATCAGCACCGGCGCCGTCCAGTGTCAGCGTGAACGCCTTCAGTCGTGCCGGGGATTCACCACGCTTCAGCAGGGCATCATAGATTGTCAGAAATACGGCGCCACTGTCGATACCGCCACTGAACATAACGCCGATCGGTTCACGAGTGTCAAAACTGTCCAGCCAGCGGAAGATTTCCTGCTGCAGAGCAGCGATGTACTGACGACCAATCTCATCAGGACTGGCGGGCAGGCGATTTCGTTCGGGAGTAAACCAGCGGGTATGGCCGGGGCTGGGATCAGGACAGCCCAGCAGGGATAATTCCTGCAGATAGTGGGCCGGTACCATGCGAGTGTAGGAGGGGTGGAACTGGCCATCGAGTCCCGCCTGTTTCAGCCAGCCATCGATCTGATCAATCCGCTCCGCCACAATCAGGCATGGACCATCGATCTGTTTCGCGAGGAAATACCGCATCGGTCTGCCGATGGACCGCGCCATGCGGACAGTTCTGCCACGCCTGTGCACAAGGGCGAACTGGCCTTCAATTTCACGAACCTTTGCCGGGTCCCCACTGCCAACCCGCTCTTCTGCTTCCACAACACTCATATTGAAAATCTGGTTGGCTGCGGGGTCCAGCAGATTGATGAATCGTTCAATGTAAGCGTGGCCATGCATGGCTGCTGCTCCGGGAAACAGAAAACGGCCGGTTGTTTGAGCCTATGACAATACGAGAATTCCGGGACAAAATCGAACCCGCGGGGCCACGCTGTCAGCTTTTACTGCCAGTCTGTTCCAGTTCACACAGCACCTCGAAATGCTCTGTCAGGGGAAACATGTCAAAACCCTGCATCCAGCACGGGCGAAACTGCGGTGCCAGCAGCTGAATATCGCGTGCCAGGGACTGGGGTGAACAGCTGGAATACAGCACTCGTTGCGGCGCCAGAGCCTGAATCAGAGCTCTTGATGCAGGGTCCAGTCCCCTCCGCGGAGGATTACAGATCACAGTGGAGTATCGGCCTGCGTCGGTCAGCGCATCCAGTGAAGCATCCAGCGAACACTGGCGGAATTCGGCGTTCAGCCCCATGACTGCTGCGCTTCTGCAGGCATTTTCAACCGCCACTTCGGATTTTTCCAGACCAAGGACCCTGCGACCCTGCATGGCTGCCATCAGTCCAAATCCACCAGAACCACAGTACAAATCAAGAACCCGTCCGGGGATACCCAGAGCAATTCGCTGCCCGGCTGCAGCATAAAGTCGAGTTGCGATTTCATGGTTCGTCTGAACAAATCCACCAGGGGAAAAAAACAAACGCAGCTCGCCAAAACGAATCTCCAACTGCTGCGTCTGAGAAATGCTGAATTCAAGATCCGCACCAATTCGAGATGTCCGCTGTGACTGAATGCCGGCGCCCATCACATGCACTGATGTCTGACCTGTCTGCGATAATCTGTTCCAGAGACTGCGGATCCGGGAAATCGACTCCTGCGATCTCAGCACCCACTGGACCATCAGTTGCGAAGTATCCGGCGCTGCTGTCAGTACAACAAACTTCAGCTCGCCGGAATCCTGATCAGGATCATACGGAGACAGTCGCGCCTGCTGAATGAATTCCGCAAGAAACGGGACCGCAGCAGAAATCAGCGGATGGTGCAGTGGACAGTCTGCGATGGGAACAATTCGCTGCTGCTGATCAAAGAATCCAAAAGTCAGAGGTGACGATTGCCAATTGACAGCCAGCCGAGCGCGAATGCGAGAACCAGCGGGGGCGCTGCTGAACAGCATCGGCTGCAGAGGAACGTCCGGGAACAACTGCAACAGCAGCGACTGTTTGCTGTCAGCTGATCCGGAAACACCCAGTGGCAGCAGTTCGCACGATCGACAGCGTGCTGCAGCAAAGTGTGTACAGCGGAAATCCATGGCCCAACCTGATCAGAAATACAACCTAGTAGTTGAAGAGTTCTGAAATCTGCGGAGCCGTCCCGGTTGCCAGACAGAAGGCCTGGTGTACCTGACGTCGAGAATTGATCGTGAGCCAGCGTCCCTTCATGGCACGGGACACCATTTTATGCGTCAGTTGAGCCGGAGATGCAACAACGAGATCGTGCGGCGTCAGCTGCCTTTGCTGCATCATCTGAGCCAGTGGCTGCGAACCCCGCTCACGATCTTCCGGCGGGCGACGGTGAGTCCGCTGCTGGTCTTCTGACGAATCACTGTCCGACATTCGGCTGGCCCCTGTAAACCGAAAACTGCTGGTCCGCCGGATCGCGGTCAGGTCAGAGCCCGGCTGAGGCCTGGTTGATGGCGATCCGAATCATCCAGAGAATAAGCAGTGTGCCGACGACTGCCAGAGACAGTCGCAGCTTTCGATGCAGTTTCAGGAAGAAAACGAGGATCAGGCCCGTGATTGCCACGATTGAGGAGATTACAGCCGAAATGTCGATCACCAGCGACCATTCAGCACCCGTGTGACGACCTTTGTGCAGATCGTTCAGGATCGAGATCAGGTCGTTGCTGACAACATTCAGCGAGTACGAACCGTTGTCTCGACGAATCCGAGCTGTGGCCGCATACCCGGGACCCTGAAATGTCACCTCACACTCATCCTGAAACGACAGAAACTCCGACATCCGGCCCGATAATCCATGCTCCGTACGCAGGTATTCCACTACTGCCAGGCGATCCACCTGATGTCCATAGTCCGTTTCGTCCCAGTTTTCCGGCGGTGCCTGCGACACGTGCAGCCATTCCCTGCGAACAGATCCTTCGAGGGTGCGAGTTGATTCACTGAAAAACCAGTCCGGATGATTCAGCGTCAGTCCCGTGATGCTGAAAAACAGGATTGCCCCGAACGAGATCAGTGACAGATAAATATGCAGCCAGCGACTCCAGATCGCGATCTGTCGCTGCAACCAGCGTTTGCCCGTGCTGCCCGAACCGCCCGAGCGGGAAGCGGGAGTCTCAGTGGCGCTGGCCACTTCATTTCTGCTCACTGGCCGCCTGCTTTCCACTATACCTGATGGATGCCGCGCTGATTTCGACATTGCCCTTCAATTGTTCATTGAAGTCCGCGCCGCCCAGCTCAAAACCATGCTTCATCAACTGATAGGTTCCGTGTTCCCGCGCCGCTTCGATGTACAAAGTATACTTGCCCTTCTGCAGCAGATCGCCCTTGTCGTCCCGCCCATCCCAGGCCACCTTGTAGACTCCGGGATTACGCGTCGGTTTGGAAATCGTGCCAATCAGTTTCGCATCGTCCACCAACTGCCGGACCTGATCGCTGGAATACCAGCGTCGCAGATCACGATGCCAGCGAGGCCCCGGATTATCCGCCATCAGAAACAGACTGAGCGTTTTCACAGGAAACCCATCTGCGTCCTCAACCCACACGGCCACATAGGGACGCCGATAACGACCACCACCTGCAGCTTTGGCAATCTCAAATTCCAACTGGACATCATAGGGTGTCTTTGCCACTGACTGTTCTGCCGGTTTTTCATCCCCGATCGCAGCCACAGGCGGTTGGACCGGCCAGCCTGCCGAGCAGAAAATGGCACCACCGCTGGTCACAAGACAACATGCAGCACCAGGGACCGACTCCACAAGACGCACAGACTCTGCAGGTCGCAGGACACTGCAGATCGTTGCCAGTACGTCAGCAGTTTCAGCATCCGCTGCCAGAACCGATGCGCTGGGAATATTCGAGCTCGGACGGGCAGTACGGGGGTCCATAAGATGCGACACCACAGTATTCCCGACCCGCATGGATCGCTCCGACATTCCACTGGTCGCAATCGCCTGATTTGAAAGCTGCAGCACAGCCAGTGGCGCCGCATTCAGAGCATCACGCTGCGGAGCGGGAATACTGACCGTGTGCCGGCCACGTCCTGCGACTCGCAAATCACCCCCGATATTCACAACCAATCCCTCAATCTGCGGGAACTCAGACTGCAGCGCAAGCACAACCGAATCCACGATCGTGCCCTTCGCGATCGCATTCAATGTCAGAGGCTGGTTACCCAGTCGCGTCAGTTGAGCCTGTGCAAACTGCACCTGCCACTGCGGTTCGGAAACCCGCGAAACGAGCAGCTGCAGTTCTGACGCAGCCGGTTCAACACCATCCACAGAAGCCTGTCGCCAGCGATCGCTGATCGACTGCACCGCAGGATTGAAAGCCCCGCCCGAAACTCGCATCCACTCCTCACAACGCTTCAACACTCGCAGCAGCTCCGGAGCCGCCGGGACAGACTGACCTGCGGACAGTCCGCAAAACTGCGAAAACTGGCTGTCCGTCTGATAACTGCTGAAGATCGATTCGAGTCGATCAATTTCTGCCAATGCCCGACGCTCAGCCTGCTGTGCTGTGTGCAATTCCGCGCATGTGATCGTCAGCTCAAGGGTTGTCCCGAGCACCTGTTCATGCGAAAACAGAAAATCGTCCGCTGCAGCCGACAGCGACACGACCCCGCTTGTGACAGCACACAGGACAAATTGGCGAAGGCCTGATAATCGAGTGAAAACGGAGGAAAACAATAAGAACGAGCGATTCTGGAACATTCTGCAGTCCCTGGGTTTCAAAGCATTGCCTGTCCGCACAAACCCCGAAGGAAGGGGCCGTGGTCCATCCGTACAGGTTCAAACCGAGTTACCGGGAGCGCGGCGCCGCGACTTACGGCCGGTTCCGAAATTCAGGAACGGCGTCGGACGCGACCAGCGAGGCAGCAGGAACGGGATGCTGACGACCTGCCCCCATCAGGGCTGACGCAGATTCAGCAAATGTTCGCTGTCCCGAACTTCCAGCTTTTCACTGACGTGGCTGTCCGTCAGCGTGACAGTAATGGTGCTGCCTGTCGGGACGGCGACCGTCAGATGATCATTCGAATCAAAGCGGTCATCCTTTGATCGCCCCGAGTGCAATTCGGTGCCATCAGACCCCTGAACCTTCACAGCAACAGCGACTCGAGCCCCGTTTTTGTCAGTCACACGGATTCTGATCGCGGAATGTTTTTCCGGGATCGGAGATGTGATGGCGGTATACCGGTCCGTCACGTTGACAGCAAACACGTCTGAATTGTCCCGCGCCCAGACCATCGGAAAAGTCTGACCATTTCTGCGGAACGTGACAGCGTAGATGGCGTGTCTGCGATCGTCTCTGATGGCTTTGGAAGCGCGATCGATAAACCAGCCCTGATCCAGCGCATTTCCGGTGGGCTCACAGGCCCCTGTGAAATGCCAGCCATTATCCCAGATTTCGACCCACGTGTGGTTGCCACTGTTATCCGACCAGAGTGGTGTTCCCACAAGCCGAGCGGGAACACCGACAGCGCGGCAGGCATCCACCAGTAAAACAGAGAGTCCTGTGCAGGATGCCAGTCCGCTTTCCATACTCTCAAGCGGGCTTTGGTCAGCTTTTTTTCGTTGGGTTGAATATTTGACTTTGAGCAGAGGAAACACCTGTTGATTCAGGATTGCGGCTGCTTCCCCGGGTGTTTTTGCTTCTTTCACCATCGGTCGAAATCGTTCGAAGAAGTCCTTTCTCCATGCGTCGCGACGTTCATTGATATTCGCATAGGGCAGCAGTGAATCGAAGACGATTTCCTGCGGGACACGATCAGCCCATGCGGATTCGCGGAGTGCCTGCCATGCGAGGCGACTGTTTTCCAGCAGGAAGTCTGCAGACAGGGTCTGCAGGTCACGCGGAGGCATATTTTCGATCAGGAATCTTATACCTGCCTGCTGATCCTGAGGCGCATCAGCGAGAGCTCGTTCCAGTTGTGCGCGATTTGCTGACGCAGTCTGCAGGGCAGTCTGCAACAGGCTATCATCTGCGCGGCTGGCACCGCACAACAGCAGTGCTGTCAGCATGGACAACAGTCTTCGGTACATGGGAAACTCCGTGGCAGTTCAGTTAAGCAGCGAGCAACAGGATCAGCGTGGAGCGCGCCAGTTGGCACGATGTTCGGAAATCAGCCTGTCAGCGGCCGATGGGCCCCAGGTACCGGCTGCATACAGTTCGGGTGATGAAGAACTGCCTTCCCAGGCACGCAGAACGGGCGTGACGAATCGCCACGCGGCCTCGAGTTCATCATTGCGAGTAAACAATGTTGAGTCTCCTCGAATGACATCGAGCAGCAGTCGTTCATAGGCCTCGGGCAGCACAGTATCAAAATGCTGTTCATAGTCGAAATCCATTGAGACCGGCTGGACGTGATAATTCATGCCCGGTCGTTTGGCCGAGAACTGCAGGGAGATAGCTTCCTGTGGCTGAATGCGCAGGACCAGCTGATTGGGTCGCGTTTCAACGATATCGCACAGATCGCCATCACATTCGACGGTCGAGAACAGATTGAGCGGAGGGTTCTTGAACTGGATGGCAATTTCCGTCAGCTGTCGCGGCATCCGTTTTCCGGTTCGCAGAAAGAACGGCACACCTGCCCAGCGCCAGTTATCAATCAGAACTTTCATCGCCACAAAGGTTTCTCTGTTGGAAACCGGACTGACACGATCTTCTTCGCGGTAGGCCGGTGCCGGCTGTCTGCCCACCAGTCCGGCCGTGTACTGTCCGCGGACTGCCCAGCTGCCGATACTTCCCGTCCCGCCCGGGCGCAGTGCCTGCAGGACTTTCAGTTTTTCATCGCGTATTTCGCGAGCCTGGAACAGGCTGGGTGGATCCATGGCAATCAGGCACAGCAACTGCAGAACATGATTCTGCAGCACATCCCGCAGGGCTCCGGAGGTGTCATAATAACCCCCGCGAGATCCTTCCATGCCCTGTGATTCTGCAACAGTGATCTGCACATGATCAACGTGGCTGCGATTCAGCAGTGGTTCGAAGATGGCATTTCCGAATCGGAACAGCAGGATATTCTGAACTGTTTCCTTACCGAGGTAGTGATCAATGCGGTAGATCTGATTTTCCAGCAGGTGTCGATCGAGTTCGGCTGCCAGCTGGATCGCGGAATCCAGATCCCGACCAAAAGGTTTTTCGACAACCACGCGCAGTCTGCCGGACTGGTCGCGAGGAGGAATCAGGCCGGCTGCATTCAAGCCATCCACTGCGGCAGCGAACAGAGACGGAGCGGTGGCAAGGTAAACAACGCGAACAGGCTCTGGTCCTGCGCCGGCCTGAGTCTCTATGGTCTGCAGTGAACTCTGCAGGTTCAGGTAATCTGCTGGATTGGAGATGTCCAGTTGCTGATAATACAGCCTTTCAGCAAAGCGGTCCCAGGCAGCGGCATCGAACTTATCGGCCATTCGAGCCGCCACGAGCTGTCGCATCTCAGCCCGAAACTCGCCATGCGATTTTTCACGTCGAGCCACCCCGATGATGGGACACCCGGATGGCAGAAAGTTCTGACAGAACAGCCGGAACAATGCCGGGATCAGCTTGCGCGATGTCAGGTCTCCGGAAGCCCCGAAGATGATGATTGAAAACGAATTCCCATGAGCCATTCAGATCACCCCTGACGGGTAAGTGCGACCAGTGCATGCGGTTTGGTATGGCAGGCGCCGACCGTTCGTACTGGTTGCTGCAGCTGAGAAACGCAGAGTCTCGTCTGTTGTTCAGTGCAGGACAAGTCGTCGCAGACGTTCGACGGTGACTTCCCGAAGATCATTCATCACCCGATCATGAGCTGCCTCAAGCTGCTCCCAGTGGCGGCCTCGCGAAACAACGCCAAGGCAGCGTGCTCCCGCAGCCAGCGCAGCGGCGATTCCAACAGGCGCATCTTCCAGTACAACGCAGCGGGACGCAGGCAAGCCCAGCCCCGCGGCAGCTTTCAGAAAGACGTCGGGATGGGGCTTACCCTGGACAACATCGGCGCCGGTAATCCGAGTTCGAATCAGATGGCCTGAACTGAGCAGCGCTGCGACGGCAGCGACGTTGCCCGGAGGCCCACTGGAGCCGATGGCCATGGGGATACCAGCCTCATGCAGCGAACGGATCAGCTCATCAGCCCCCGGCATCTGCGGGAAATCCCGCGAGATCAGTTCGCGCCACGCCTGCTCCTTCTCTTCATCGAAGGCTGCAATCCCGGCATCATCCGGAGGATTCTGCCACGTGTCGCGTATGACTTCGCGACTGGTCCGCCCAAAACCTGCCAGAAACTCTGCTTCAGTACAGTCGCGACCATGGCGCCGACAGCACTCCTGCCACGTCTGCAGATGGGATTCGTAGGAATTCACGAGCACACCGTCCATGTCAAAAATCACACCAAACTCAGCCACCATGCGTTTCCCTGTCTGCGAACTGAAATCTGTCCAGAACTGATGATCGTGCCGGAGCTCAACGGCATCACGTTTCACTGCGCGGCAGCAACGAACCGATGTCCTGTACTGTCGTCATACCGCGAGGCCAGCTCAGGACAAAACGAGTCCCCTGGCCCGGGCCACCTTCAACACGCACTCGGCCCCCGTGCTCCCGCAGAATCTTCCGACTGACAGGCAAGCCGATGCCTGTGCCCCGCGATCCCTTTGAGGACTCAAAGACATTAAAGATCGCCTGCCGCTGATCGTCAGGAATGCCGGGACCATTGTCACTGACCGCCACCAGCATCATGTCGGCTGCTCGATCATATCCTGTCTGCAGTACGACAGCACCGTGCTCAATACCCTCCACGGCCTCGATGGCATTTCCCACGATATTCAGAATTGCCCGATGGATTCCTTCAGCGTCGAAACTGGCCAGCGGCAGCTCTTCTGCCGGACGAAACTCAAAGGCGACTCCAACTTCTGCGGCTCGAGCTGCCGACAGTTCCGCGACCTCGGCCGCGAGGCGATTCAGGTCCGTCATGCGCAGTACCGGTACGCGATCACGACTGAAACTGAGCATATCCATGACGAGATCATAAATTCGCGTCTGGTTGCGTTCGACAATGCCCCAGCCCTGACGAATCAACTGCTCCTGACTCTGATCAAGACCCATGCGAATCAGATGACTGCCACCTCGGACGCCCTGCAGAATGTTCTTGATGTGGTGACTGAGGACGGCAATCGTCTGACCCATGGCAGCGAATCGCTCGGCTTTCACCAGTGCATCCTGAAACTGACGAGACTCAATCGCCAGCGCCGTCTGCCGCGCCGCTGTTATGACAATTCGCAGATGCTCTTCCGTAAGACGCCCCGGAGCTGCTCCGGACAGCGCCTGCTCCACCGAGGTGGTCGTATCCAGATAGAAAACTCCCAGCAGATCCGAGCGACCACGCATCGGTGCACAGATGGCCTCGCTGATGCCCGCTGAGACAATGCTCTGCCCACCCGTGAACCGCTCGTCCACCTGCGCGTCTGAGGTCAGCACTGCCGTGTCGTGACGCAGGACATAGTCTGTGATCGATCGTGAGACTGTCATCTGAGCCTGCAGGCCTGAATCACCATCGCGGCGAGCAAAGGCCATGACGGTCAGGTCAGCTCCTACCGGATCACGCAGCAGCACACAGCCACGATCCGCACCGATGGCCGCAAGAGTCAGCTCAAGGATCTTCTGCAGGTGACTTTCCAGAGTCTGAACAGGCGTCACAAGCTCTTCGGCCACCTTATAGAGCAGGTCAAGGCCGGCCTGAGTCGCCTCGGCAGGAAGCGGCACTGCGGCATCATATTTCAGAGCCTGCTGAATCGCCTCGGCCTGCAGTCCGCCCGCGTCTTCCAGAAAACGAATCTGGCCGGCGTCCGGTACTGCCGGATGCGACGAGTCTGAAAGCTGGAAGGTGAGCTGACTGGTACCCAGAGTCAGCGTGTCACCGTCCTGCAGAATTCGCTCCCTGACCCGTCGGCCGTTTACGCGACAGCCGTTGGCACTGCCCAGATCACGCAGGACAAAATGCTGCCCGTCAAAAGCTACTTTCGCATGATGCCGCGAAACTTCGGAATCGTCGAGCCGCAGGTTGCTGTCGACACTGCGCCCAACGACAATCTCCTGAGCAGACGTGAGCTCGAAACGACAGCCGATGTTCGAGCCTTTTGTGACCAGCAGCGTTGCACGTATCACGGGACGTTCCTGGTGAATCAGGTGGGAGACTGATGCAGGGCAGCTGGCTGGACGGAGTTCCTGAGTCATGGGGCCCGCAGAAGAGCACAGTTCAGGACAGCCTTCAGCTGGCCGGCCTGAAAGCCCGGCGATGCGGTCCCGGCATTTCAATGAAAATGCATCAAACTCTCAAGGCCTGGCATGAACGGGCAGCGACTTTCCTTTGAATTCTGCGAAGTGCGTGTACACTCGAGGACAATCCGTCGCGGAACATCGACCAGGACTTTGTCACACACCAGCGGCCGCCATAATGAACCAGATTGTCACAACTGCCGTCCTGCTGATCCTGAGCAATATCTTTATGACCATGGCCTGGTATGGCCATCTGCAGGATCTGCGCCACAAGCCATGGTTCGTCGCCGCTGTGGTCAGCTGGGGCATTGCACTGTTCGAATACCTGATTCAGGTACCGGCCAATCGGATTGGTCATCAGGTACTGAATGTCGGGCAACTGAAGATTCTGCAGGAGATCATTTCTCTGGCAGTGTTTGTGCCGTTCGCGTGGCTGTATCTGAAAGAAAAGCCCACGTGGGATTACCTGTGGGCTGCATGCTGCCTGTTGGGGGCCGCGTATTTTGTGTTTCGCAGTCGGTTCAGCGGGCAATGACGCAACACAAGACTTTGCGATCAGCGGGGAAATAAAAAAGCCCACAGCCGGAAACCGACTGCGGGCTTTTTCTTTACGAGGTCGACGGGACTCGAACCCGCGGCCTCCAGCGTGACAGGCTGGCGCTCTAACCGACTGAGCTACGACCCCAAACCAGACGAATTCAGCACTCGTCTGCCAACAGACTACTGCCTGCAGGCCACGATTGCAAGAAACTCAGGCGATATTTCGACACCTGAGACACGTTGCTTCAGCACAACTTGCCTTCCCGCAGGAAATTGCGTTGTTCAGACAAGCGTCGTGAGCAGCCTGGTTCGCCGAATTTTCCGTCGGTAGGGGTTAAAACGCTGGAAAACTGACTTCCCGGACCAAATTCCATCGACTGAGACTCCCATGGGGAAGCTCTGAGAATCCCCGCAGAGGTGCCAGGATCCTCTGTCAATTTTGAAGTGCCCGCTGACAGAATGTGCGGTGGAGGCACTTTCGTATGCATGACACCCACATGGCTGAACAACCCGCTTTTGCTCAGAACGCTGCACCCGTTGGCAGTGGACTGGTCGATCCCGTGCCATCCGGATCGCCGCGATTGCAGGAACGTGACACAGGAACTCGAGTCTTTCTGGGCTTGCTGTTCACTGTTGCCGTCTGCTACGCCGTCATCCTCCTGTATCACGCAGCAACGCCGGTCCAGACCGTGAAGGCGAACGAAGGGTTCCTCGAAAACTGCCGACAGATCTGCCTGCAGTATGGCCTCGTATCGACGGGCAACCTGCGGCGTGACGCCGAGTCATACATTCGAGTGGTGCAACCGGAACAGCTGTCGGAACCACTGGCCGCAATTCTGCACAGTCGTGGATCTGTCAGCGCCAGTCAGCAGCATGCTCTGCTCCAACAGAAGGCTCCGGATTTCACTCTGCCCGACGATCGCCTGCAGTCGGTCAGCCTGCAGCAGCTGGGGCAGAATCGTCCGCTGGTGGTTGTCTTCTATCTGGGATATGGCTGCAGCCACTGCGTGGCTCAACTGGTATCGCTGGAACGTGACCTGCATTACTTCCGCGAACTGGATGCAGATGTGGTGGCGATCAGCGCAGACTCACCGCAGCACACCGCCGATCGATTCAACCAGTATGGTCGATTTGCCTTCTCCGTTCTGGCCGACGAAGACCATGCGGTCGCAACCGACTGGTCCGTTTTTCACTCGGCAACTGAACAGTCTGATGAGCTGATGGATCACGGCACCTTTGTGGTGGATCGAAATGGTCAGGTCATCTGGGCATATACAGGAAAAGAACCATTTCTTGATAACCGCAGTCTGCTGCAGGTCATCGCGAAGTCGCAGGGATTGCTGCCCGAACCCGTAGCTCACGCGAAGTGATCGCAGACAGCGTGGAACCTGATCGACCGTCAGTCCGCAGCTTCCAGAGCACTCAACGCATGTGGTCTGTCAGTCATCTGTGTGTGGACAGCTTAGTATTTCGGTGGTTGTCCGAAACGCCGAAAGCTGAGGAACACCAATGAGAAAACCGCTCCCAGAAACAGCGACAGCACGAAAAAGAACGGCCTCATCTGCAGTGGCTGGTGTGTGATATTGGCCTGAAATGTCAGGTGCGACAGCCCCAGCATCAACAGCGACATCGCAACTCCGGTGCACGACAGCATGCCATAGATCCAGCCCAGAGTCGCCTGTCGGCGTTCCGGAGCCAGCCAGTATTCCCGATGCGGAATATTCACCATAGAGATTGGCAGGATGGCCGAGAGTCGTCCGAGAAGCTGCAGGAAGAAGGGGAACACAACCTGAAAACCGGCCTGTACGAGCACGGCCTGAGTCCGAGGCATCCATGCATCAGGTTGTCCACCAGGTCCGAAATGCGTGGCGACTGAATCCGGCAGGCGCTGCCAGTACCATGTGTGCTGCAGCAAACCGATCGGTACAAGCAGCAACAGCAGGTACCACGCCATGCGTCCGGATTTTTCCATTTGTTTCATCGGTTGGCCTCAGGCTGTCACGGACGGGGGCTGACGCAGATGCCAGTCCGAGTTGTTCTGGTAGTTGATGGCAACCTGCAGCAGGCGGGCTTCCTGCAGGGCTGGTGCCTGCAGTTGCAGGCCGATTGGGCGTCCATCACCGGTGAATCCGCAGGGGATGGACATGCCGGGCAGGCCTGCCAGATTGGTGCTGATCGTGCAGATATCACTGAGATACATTTCGAGGGGATCACTGAGCTTTTCACCAAGCGCGAACGCGGCACTGGGGGCGGTTGGACCAACGAGCACATCGACCTGCTGAAAAGCGTGCTGAAAATCTTCCTGAATCCGTCGCCGCATCTGCAGTGCTTTGAGGTAATACGCGTCGTAGTAACCGGCTGACAGAGCGTAGGTGCCCAGCATGATGCGGCGCTTGACTTCGGCCCCGAACCCTTCTGCTCGACTTTGACAGTACAGGTCGGTCAGGTCCTGGAACTTCTGTGCGCGATGGCCGTAGTGGATCCCGTCGTACCGGGCCAGATTGCTGGAAGCCTCGCAGCAGGCAATCAGGTAGTACGTGGCAATCGCATACCGTGAATGAGGCAGCGAGACTTCGCGAACATCGGCTCCGGCAGCCTGCAGTTGGCTGACAGCGACCTGCACGGCCGAGGCGACTTCCGGGTCAAGGCCCGGCCCGAAGTGTTCCCGAACCACACCAACACGCAGTCCCTGCAGCGACTGTGGTTCTGGCGAACAGAGTTCAGGTGGCTGTGTCAGTGACGTGGAGTCGCGGGCATCGTGCCCGGCGATGACCTGCAGCAGCAGGGCACAGCCGGCGGCGTCACGTGCCAGAGTTCCGATCTGGTCGAGCGAACTGGCGTAAGCAATCAATCCATATCGTGAAACGCAGCCGTAGGTGGGTTTGATCCCGGTGACGCCGCAGAAGGACGCTGGCTGGCGAATCGAGCCACCGGTATCGGAGCCGAGTGCCAGCGGCACGAAACCTGCCGCAACGGCGGCTGCGGATCCGCCACTGGAACCACCGGCTGTCAGACGCTGATTCCACGGATTGCACACTGGTCCGAAGACAGAAGTTTCGGAAGATGACCCCATGGCGAATTCGTCGAGATTCAGCTTACCGAGCAGAATTCCATCAGCTGCCGTGATGCGTTCAATCACGTGTGCTGAATGCGGCGGAACAAAATTCTGCAGCATACGACTGCCGCAGGTGGCTGGCATTCCGCGGACGCAGATGTTGTCTTTCACAGCAATCGGCAGCCCGGCCAGTTTGCCGACAGGCTGTCCGGCAGCGCGTCGAGCGTCGATCTGATCAGCCTGTTCAAGCGCCGACTGAGCAGCAATGTGGACGAAGGCGTGGATTTGTGAATCGCAGGCTGCGATGCGATCGAGACAGGACTGAACCAGCTGGCGGGAAGTGAGCGCCCCGGAACTGAGGCTGTTCAGCAGCTGCGTGACAGAAGCGGAATGCATGGGCGATGAACCGGCACGGTGAAGTCGCCCGCAGGCAACGTGGATGCAATGTGGAAGTGCCCCGAGAGCATAGCAGATTCCGCTGCGGGTGGCAGCCAGTGACGTGCGGGTCAGCCGATTTCTATGACTGCAGTTCTGAGCGGATTTCTGTCAGCAGCAGCTGCTCCAGTCGTTCGAGTATTGTGGCGGCAAGGACTCCGTCCATGATGCGATGATCATAAGCCAGCGTTACTCGGCAGATGCCCTGTTCATCCAGCGGTCCGTACGTCAGGCAGGCAGTCTGGATTGAGGGAGGCAGGCGGATTTCTGCGCCGCGTCCGGCAAGTGTTGAGAGGAAGAAGGTACCCAGCCGGCGTGCGCGAGCGGGCCCCGCCAGATGCATGTTCCACCACCAGATCAATCGTCGCAGCGGGGTTGGCAGAGCAGCCAGCTGCAGTTCACGGGCAAACTGACGTTCGACAGGCTGCTGCTGAAAACTGTCGATGCAGGCCTGCAGATCGGTCAATGTGCGGGTCTCGGGAGTCCTGATGCGCCCCCAGAACAGCCACGGTTCACTGCGGAATTCGCGATGAACGGTCAGTACGGCGATACTCTCAGGGTGCTGATAAAGGTGTGGCCATGGCCATGAAAACCAGATCTGACGCAACTGAGGAACTTCAACGGACAGTTTCCCGAATGCTTTGATGAACAGGGTTGCCCAGCCGATGCGTGTGGGAGTGGCTGAGCGGCAGGCTGCGAGGGGCCCAAGTCGCATCAGCCGGTCGTGCGAGCAGAGGGGGACGGAACGGTGCAGCCAGAGCAGATCCCAGGTCAGTCGCCTGGACTGCGGGACTGGAAAGCGGCAACCGTCGTGTGAGGCCGTCATTCGAAAAAGGCTCCGGAAAGGCATCAGGTGTTTCGCAGGCGGCATTCTGTCGGGGAAGCGGACTGCGGTAAATGCCGGGTTCTGTCGGTTGGTCGCGGTTTCGGACGCGGGCTGGCGTGGGGCAAACTGGCAGATAACGCCGAAGATCGTCGGCAGTGGCAGGATTTTCCGCGTTGGGAGAGACGACAGAGGCAGTTCCTGCGTATCCTGTCACTACGCCACGGTTTTGGCTCAAGCTGTCTCTTGTGACTTAAACCCAGTCATGGTTAGGCTTCTGTGACCTGTTTTTCAGAGATATCGGAAAGTGGATCCCCGGCTGCAAACCGCCGTATTTGCGGAATGTTGCTGCTGGGGATTTCTCTGGTGTTTCTGACAGCAGGCCTGCTGACACCTGAGACATCCGGTTCTGGAACGCTGCGGCAGATGGGACTGCCGGGGTGTCTGGTCCGGCAGTTGACGGGGTTGCGGTGTCCAACCTGTGGAATGACAACCGGGTTTGTATTTTTTGTGCGGGGCCAGTGGCTGTCCGCATGGCAGGCAAACCCGGCCGGTTTTCTGCTGGCTGCAGGACTGGGATTGTGCTGGCCTGTACTGGCGTGTTCAGTGACAGGACGTGCTGTCGCGGTGACTCGACTGCTGCTGCGATGGCTGCCTGTGCTGCTGCTGGTCTGGTCGGTCTTCACAGGTCTGCAGTGGTGTGTGTGGGTGTTGACAGGTCGATGGTTCTAAACGCTCCGCGGTGGCTCTGCCAGGTCCGCAGAGCTGTTGTCAGATGGAGCGATCAACGTGGTGGGCAGGCATTCTTCGAAAGCCGGTTCTGTCTCCAGACGTCGTCTGTTGCTGCTGGGTACAGCCGGAGTGGCTGTTACAGCGCTGCCTGGCTGCTCGCTGTTTGTGATAGCCGGCAAGATGTTCTTCGGCGATCCGAAGCAGAAATCGCAGTTTCGTCGGTCGACGGGTATCGATCTGACAAAGGGCGAAAAATCTCTGCTGATTGCCTGCTCGGCACCCCACGGTGTGCTGAATCGCTTTCCTTCGATACAGATCGATCTGGTGGATCGCATGTCACACCTGCTGAAGACGCGCGGTGTGAAAGTGATTTCATCTGATCAGGTGGCAACGTGGCTGGATGATCATGGGGATTGGGGGGATTTCGGCGAACTGTCGGATCACTTCAAAGCAGATTATGTAGTCCACGTGAACATCACTCAGTTTGAAGTGGATCTGCCGAACAGCAGCAATCTGCAGCAGGGAAAAATGTCGTGTCGTGTTGAGATCATGGACTGCAAAAAGAGCGATTCACCGAGTGTGGTGTTCGACAATACCTACGACATGAACTACCCGAAATTCCCGGTGCAGACCGAAAGTAAATCGGAGCGGATTTTTCTGGAAAGTTTCATGAAGAATGTCTCTGTCAGTCTGGCTCAGCTGCTGTACGACCACCGTGCCAGCGAAGTGATTTCCTGAAACAGTCTGCGATCCGATTTCTGTCGCTGTACACCCGTCACATATTTCCTGAGATGTTTTTAACGGACTGCTCATGAACTCCGAATTCTGCTCGAACAAGACTGTTCTCGCTGCCTGCGGACGGGCTGGGTACTGGCAGCGTGCACTGCGCTGTCTGCTGGTTGGTCTGCTGTTGCTGACAGCACCGGGCTGCAACTACATGTTGCTGCTGGGGTACCTGATTGGCGGTCCGCCACAGGAAGAACCGCAGTTCGAAAAGGAAACAAAGAAGTCCATGACGGACAAGGACGTGCGAGTGGCCGTGGTCTGTTACGCGCCGGATGACGTCAAATACAAATTCGAAAACATCGATCACATCATTGCCAAGTGCGTGACGACTCAGTTGGCCAACAACAAGATTGACGTTATTCCGTACGATGAAATTCGCACGTGGCTGGATGAAAATCCGGACTGGGACACAGCCGTCGATATCGGTGCTGAATTTGATGTGACTTACGTTGTGTATGTCGACGTCAGTGATTTTTCTCTGTATGAACGCGATACGAATGCGCTGATGCGAGGACGCTGTGATGCGATCGTGAGCGTTTATGAAATGGAGACCGACGGAGAAGGCTCACGGATTTTCAACCGCGAGCTGAACAGCGTGTTTCCACTGGAAGTTCCTCGATCGGCATCGGATGTCAGCTATGACAAGTTCCGGATGGAATATCTGCGAAAACTGAGCGATGACATCGGTCGGATGTTCTATCCGTGGCACGTGGGCGACCAGTTTTCGCATACCGCGTAGTGTTGTGTCCCGCAGCGGAGAGATCAGCCGTGCGGTTTGCAGGTTGAAGAGGCTTTGGATCCAGATGAGCGGTCAGCGGCAGCCACCAGTACGTTGTCAGGTGTGCTGCCGCCAGCCGGCCCCTGTGGCGTGCGGTGCTGCTGTGATCCTCAGCACCATTGCTTACGGTTACTCCTCAAGCGCCGAGCCACCGGAACCGCTGAGCTCTTCCATGCGTTTGAGAACGTCCTTGTATTCGTAATCAACGGCCAGTACTTCACCGTAGTGGTGTTCGGCCTGTTCATTCTTTCCGGCCGCCTGGTGCAGTCGTCCCAGCAGGTAGTGGGCCGTTTTGAAGGCATCCGGGCGGTCGGCAAAGTTCAGTCCCTCGACTGCCTTTTCAAGTTGTCGGCGCGCCAGATCGGCCTTTCCGTCGCGAGCGAAGCACTCACCCAGCAGCACTTGCGCTTCGACTCGCAGATTGGGGTTATTGGCGGCCTGCTGCAGCAGTGGAATGGCTTTGCTGAACTGTTTTATGTGGCGGGAGGCCAGTCGCTGGGCCAGTTCGAACTTCTTTTTCAGGTCCGTGGGGTTCAGCTCGACGCCCAGCGAGTAGAGTTCCATTTCCTTCTGAATGACTTCCTGCTGCAGTCCACGGGCTTTTTCAACCAGTCGCTCCTTCGTGGGGTTCGCGCGAGCCCGTGCTTCGGCTTCAGCTGCCTCTTCACGCAGTCGCGACAGCTGCACATCCAGGATCAGCTCGCGGATTTCCCCGCTGCCGGGGGACAATTCGAGGGCTTTGCTGAGTTGATCCTGCGCCTTACCAAAATCTCGGGCCGCCTTGTACAGGTCGGCCAGTTTCAGGTAGAGGCCAGTATTTGAGGGATCCTTGCGAATGGCATGGATCAGGTCGGCTTCAGCCGATTCACCGGGTGCATCGGCTGTTTTCTGCATGCCTTTGCGTGCCCGGCGGTCTTCTTCATAGGCATTGACCGGTTGAGTTGGTTCGACGCGAACATCGCGAGTGGATTCTGCTTCTTCAAGCCCTTTACGGTCGAGCATGGAAACGGCGTCGATACGGCCCAGCATGGCACGAGCTTCGCTGTCCGTAGGCACCAGCTTATAGATTCGTTCGTAGCAGGAGCGGGCCGGTTTGTAATCCCGGCGTTCGAAGAGGAAGGCTCCCAGAGTGCGGTTGTAATCGACGTTGTCGCGGTCCAGTTCGACGGCTTTTTCCAGAGCGAAACGGGCCACGCCGTGGTTTTCCTGAGCCGCCAGTGCTTCACCGAGATCAAAGAACAGCTGAGCATCCCAGGGATTGATCAGCAGACCTTCCTCGGCAGCAGCTTCGATGGATTTCCAGTCTTTGGAGAGGCGACTTTTTTTGATGCGGGTTCGTACCCCCATCAGGCGCATGGACGCCATTTTGCCCCCGGTGCCATTGTCATTGTACGATTTGCGAATGCAGCCAACGCGTGACTGGCGATACAGCAGGTTGTCCGGAACCAGCTTTGTGCAGTTCGTGAAGCACTCGACAGCGTAGTTCCAGTTCTTGTGCTGCATGGCTTCCGTGCCCTTGCGGTACCACTCCGCACCACCTTTTTCGCGTTCATTCATGGCAACCCGGGCCTTCCGAATGCTGACCGTAAGTACTGAAGTAACAGAACCGGAGTACAGAAACGGAAATCTAACAGACAGTTCCGGTGTTCTCCACCGGCAGCCGGTCTGTGGCAGCAGTTCAGACCACAAAGTGCGGTTTTTTCTGGAAATCCGGAGTGGTCCGGGCGATTTTCTGAATGGGAAGCGGTGCTGGAGGGCAGGGCAGGCCACTTTTGCCTAGAATTCTCCGGCTTGCTCGGTCAGTTTCATTCCCTTCTTTTGACGTTCGGAAAGCCGTATGGCTGCTGCTGCTCGACCGCTGATGGTGATCAATGTTGTTGGTTTGACGCCGGAAATGATTGGCTCACGGACCCCCAATCTGCAGCGCCTGGCGAACAGCGGGTTTCAGCGACCACTGCAGACGGTTCTGCCGGCGGTCACCTGTTCCGTTCAGGCGACTCTGCTGACCGGGCTGCTGCCGGCTCAGCACGGAATAGTCGGTAATGGCTGGTATTTTCGCGAACTGGCAGAAGTGGGATTCTGGAAGCAGTCCAACCATCTGATTCAGGGAGAGAAACTGTATCAGACGGCTGCCCGGCGGGATTCTGCTCATCGCACAGCCAAGATGTTCTGGTGGTACAACATGTATGCGGATACGACGTGGTCGGTGACCCCGCGACCATCCTATCCGGCTGATGGCCGCAAGATTCCGGATCTGTACTCCGAGCCCGCAGTGCTGCGTGATGAGCTGCAGGAGCAACTGGGGCGGTTTCCGCTGTTCAACTTCTGGGGACCGACAGCCGACATTCGCAGCACTGCGTGGATTGCGGATGCCTCGTGCCAGCTGTTTCGACGTGAACGCCCCTCACTGATGCTCGTGTATCTGCCGCACCTGGACTACAACCTGCAGCGAGTGGGGCCTGAGGGAGCGGGGATTGACGAGGACATCCGACTGGTGGATGCAGAGGCCGGCAAGCTGATTGATGTGGCTCAGGAGTGTGATGCGGAGGTGGTCGTGTTGTCTGAGTACGGGATTACTCAGGTCAATCAGCCGATTCACATCAATCGAATTCTGCGGCAGGCGGGCTATCTGCAAGTGCGTCGGGAACTGCTGGGCTGGGAGACTCTGGACTGTGGTGCATCGCGGGCCTTTGCCGTCAGTGATCATCAGGTGGCGCATATTTACGTCAAACGGCGGCAGGACATTGGTGCAGTGCAGCGGTTGCTGGAAGGTGTGGCTGGTATTGAGCGTGTGTTGGATGCCGACGGCCTGCGACAGAATGGGCTGCAGCACGAGCGCAGTGGCGAGCTGGTCTGCGTTTCAGCTCGCAATGCCTGGTTTACGTATTATTTCTGGAATGATGACCGCCTCGCGCCGGACTATGCTCGTACCGTGGATATTCACCGCAAGCCGGGATATGACCCGGCGGAACTGCTGGTGAATCCGGAGCTGAAATTTCCGAAATTGCGAGTTGCTGTGCGTCTGCTGCGGAAGCTGCTGGGATTTCGGTACTACATGGATGTGATTGGATTGCGGGCGGAGGTAGTCAGGGGCAGTCACGGGCGTCTGCCTGATGCGGGGCGAGAAGCCACTGACGGTCCGGTATTCCTTTGTTCAAGTCGGGCCATCGAACGCGATCGTGTGCAGGCGCTGGACGTGCGGGATCTGCTGCTGCAGCTGCAGTTTGGCTGAGCAGAAGCGGAGTGAGGAGTGAGGAGTGAGGAGTGGGGTCTGCTCATCGTCGGCAGAGGCAGTTTGA
>CAIOKE010000098.1 GCA_903858815.1 uncultured Planctomycetaceae bacterium
GCCAGGTTGGGGCGTCCATTCCGGTTCCCGGGGTATTTGTACTGACCCAGTGTGGCATGCGGTGACAATCGCCGCAGATATTTGGTCGCGGCTTGCCCGGATCCAAATCCCCATCGACATGAAACAATCGAAATCCCTGTTCTGCTGCAGTTGATAACCGATTGTCGTACGCGCGCCGCTGTGCTGGAGGGTAGGGAACATTGAGTAGAAAAACGGACATGTCATCGCGTTCTCTGGCAGTCAGCAGTCCGGGCTTGCCTTCATCGTTTTTTGCTGAATCGCCAACTCGAGCCATGGTGCTGGCGAGACCACCGTCGATCAGATTGCGAGTTGTTGATTCGGGGGAGCCAATGCTGCTGTTTGGCTTTACGTCCTTGTGAATGCTGGCACTGTGAATGCCGCCATACGGATCCCCGGGAATGCCGTCCCAGTGGAAGGGCGCTGTGTCTCTCAGACCGCGGACAGGCATAGTGGATCGCGGCATGATTTGATTGGCGCCGGTAACAACTGGGGTGGCCAGCACCCACAGGAGTTGGTCAGTGTGGCCATCAGGATGGCAGCTTGCGCAGGAGAACGTGCCCGTTGTGGATGCTCGTGCCGTTGAAAACGCAATTCGTCCGCGTTTTACAACCTCATCAGTTGGATCCTCAAGCGGAATTGTGGACTGCACAAGCGGCTTGTTGGGGTTGCTGATGTCAATTTTTGACAGTGAATTGGCGGCAGCATTCAGTACCCATGCAGCAGCTGGTTGTCCATTTTTGTATTCAATGCTCAGGCCCTGGGGCACTGCACCCACATTGCAACGTCCCACACACTTGCCGGTCGCCGCCTCCAGAATGGAAAACGCATCTGACCCGGCTGCCGTGAGATAGAGATACTGATCGTCGTCGCTGACTTGAACAGCGCAGGGCGTTGCCTGTGCGGTATCTGGCGTTGGATGTTCCGGTGGCAGCGGTTCGAGATCAATTTGGGAAACTGACGTTTTTGTCCCGAGCCGGCTAACCGTCGCAATTCGATTGAGAAACGGGCGATTTTCAAGTTCCGCCAGACCGTGCTTTCGAGTACCCGCTTTGCCGTTGACATCGTTTCTGGCGTCCGTCTGAGCAATGTATACGCGTTCGGTGGAGTCCACAGTGATGCCGTAGAGCAGCGTCCCAATGGTTGACACGGTATCGATGAGTTCGTCGTTGTCGGTATCGAATATGAACAAGTCACGATCAGGAACCTTTGGATTCTTCACAATATCGATTGTGTGTCCGATCGACAGCACGTTGTTGTTATGAATGGAGTGTTCCCAGGCATCGAAGGTGACGAGATCTCCATCTATGTCCTCTTTTTTGCCTCCCGAAAGCTGCGTTTGGTTATTTGACTCGAATGCAAGCACGTACAGGCGAGCGTTGCGGACGGCCATCCCACGGGGCTCCTGAGCGGGAATTTTCAGGCGTCTCAGTATTTTTCGGGTTGTGGCGTCGATGACGGCGATTTGGTTTTCGGAAGAGAGAGATACGTATGCTTTGTCATTATCTGCGAAGACGATGCCGACGGGGTCGTCAAACCGCGTCGATCGAGTGGCGGGATCAATTTCGTGGATGGTATGCACAACCTGGAAGCGGGTGTTGCCTGAATTTTGGAGGTCAATGACCGATACGGAATCAGACATATGATTGGCCACCCACAATTCTGTGCGGTCCGGTCGCAGCGCGAGGCCCACTGGTTCGATTCCCACTGAAATTCGGCGGATCAATCGCCCCGAATCAGACTCGAACACATCGACTGAATTTCCCGGCGTATTTGCGGCGTAGACCAGTCCGTTACCCACAACGACAGGGTTGAATTGTGGGCTCATCATTGCTGCCCGTCCGCTGGACGGCGCATCGCTGCCCATGACCGTGGCCGACAGCAGTACAGCAAACGCGAAAACGGAAGCCACATGTGGGAATACGAGGTGGACGAGTCGTTTGCATCGCATAGCTGTGTGACCTTGAAACAGGGGAGTTCACACTCAGCAGGCTTTGTCCGGGGCTATTGCGTCCGGTGAAGCGGAAGGCTTCGCGGAGCAGGAATCTGCAGCCCACGGCCGGGAACCTGGTCAGCAAGCCTGCTTTAGACAGCGGCCATTAGACAGCGGCCAGTTGGTGTTCTTCGATGTCGCTGGCGTCGAACGGATCGGTCCAGAAGTCGGTACCGTCTTCCGGATCTTCGATGTGCAGTTGCACCATGTTGCCTTCAACAGCCACAAGTGTCACGACAAAGCGGCCAACACGAACTGAATCACCGGGAACGAGATCGAGCTGGTGAAGTTGCATGGAGGATCGGCTGCCTGTGAAAAGATGACAACGCCACTCGTCCGCTGTCAGCGGATCTGCAGGGATCGAATTCTGAGGACGACGGGAGGCGAAGAAGAGGAGAACAGGTGATTGCGGCTGACGCGGAAGAGAGGGCTGTTGAAGTGAGTATCGCGAGGCATCAGGCACCGCCTGTGATTGGTGTGTTCGGCGTTATAACCGGGAATGCGAGCTTCATCAATCGCGACTGGCAACTCTCTGGAATCTTGCGGAAGCTTTTTTTTCTGCCGTATTTTTTCGCCGGTCAGACTTTTCTTTGTCGGAAAAATGCATAAGGGCGGTTTTCTCTCTGGCTGCAATCCAGGGCCGTGGTCGCTTCGCCTGCAGCGCCCATCCCGATACAACAACGTCTGCAAGTCCATTTGATTCACGTTCCACGTACAGATCTCAATCATGACACTCATCGCAAATCCGCTTCTTGCTGCCTCTGGCCTGCCTCCCTACGACTGCATTCAGCCCGAACATATCAGGCCTGCAGCAGCAGAAATGCTGCAGCGCTGCAAAACACTCCTGCAACAGGCTGAACAGGCCCCTGAAGCCTCATGGTCAGCGCTCATGGAGCCCCTCGAACGAATTGATCTGCTCTTCGAATACGGCTGGTCCCCCGTTGGGCATCTGCTCAGCGTCAACAACTCTGACGAACTCCGCGAAGCCCACGATGCGGTCCTCGCGGATATCGTCGCTTTTGGACTGCAGTTGCGTCAAAGCGAAACCATTTACCAGCGGCTGCTGGAAATCCGCAGGTCCTCTGCCTGGATCGGCTTCAACAGCGCCAAACAGCGGATCATTACTCGCATGATTCAATCGGCTGAACTCTCCGGGATCGCACTGCAGGGAGCACAGCGTGAACGCTTCAACAAAATCGAACATGAACTCTCACAGCTCGCGTCAGACTTCTCCAATAACCTCCTGAATGCCACCAAATCATGGTCCCTCGATCTTACCGATCCCACCGACGTTGACGGCCTTCCGCCAACGCTGCTGCGTCTGGCCGCGGCCGCATGGTCAGCCGCTCCGGAGAACTCAGAACGTACACCGGCTGCTGCTGAAACCGGACCATGGCGAATTACTCTGGATCACCCCTCATTTGGTCCCTTCATGGAACACTGCCGCAATCGTGGTCTGCGTGAAACCGTTTACCGCGCATGGATCACCCGCGCATCATCCGGTGAAGTCGACAACTGTCCGCTCATCTCACAAATCCTGACGCTCCGCAGGGAACAGGCTCAGCTCC
>CAIOKE010000099.1 GCA_903858815.1 uncultured Planctomycetaceae bacterium
AACTACGGAAGTCCAGTTTTCTGGACCTCCAATGAACGGCCCGAGCCCCGTTCGCCTCGCCGTCGCATCGCCTTCACTCCTGAGGCGATGCGACGGAGAGGCGAAAAGGGGCGGCCCCCCCCCCGTTTGCTGAACCCGAGCCGAGCTTTAAAACCACACTTTTTACCCACAGATTCGGGTGAAGAACCAAATTCTTGAGGCACCGCCATTCCACAACCGCTCACGTCTCACTCGCTAGCGCCGATACCTGCAAACTGTTCCCCGACAACGAAAAACCAAATGTTGTCAATAAACCGGGGATCCCCGTATTCAGAACGGGGACCGTCACCGTCACCCTGACCGAAGTTCCCAAATCGGTCAATACCACGCTGACCGATCCACCAGCACCCACCGCCGCTACCCCGTGCGCACTCAGGATGGACTGCACTGCAAACTCCGTGTCGGCCTGACGAGACGTGACGAAGACCGACCGGGCTGCAACACGAGCCCCCTCGGCGGCCGCTGATGTCACACCACAGTGAGTCAACATCACCACACTCCACTCAATCACCGCCAACAGCCCAATCACCAGAATCAACAGCACCATCAGCGATTCGAGGATCACGACACCACGTCGCTCCACACACCGATCGCGGCCGACGACGCAGTCCCGGAGACTCGCAGGCCTACACAATCGCACTGATGGCCGCTGCCACATCGTCCAACTCCTGAACCAAGGCGTTACGGACCGCCGCCAGCCCCACAAGGACCCCGATTCCCACCAGAGTCACCAACAGGAGATATTCCACAGTCACCGCTCCACGGCGCTCTCGGATCACCCCCAACTGCTTCGCTTTCCCCACACTCATCGACCTGACTCCTGTACAAATTCGCCCTTGCTCCGCCCTGTTGACAGCAAAGCCCTTCGAGGAAAAAGGAGGCGAATAGATCGCCCTGACCAAAACTTCAGAGATATTCATGGGCAGGTCACCGCCGAAAGACTGACAAGCCGACTGCGATTCGGCGAGACTGCCGGATCCCAGACCGCGACTGCCCGTGCACTCACCGTACGTACGGCAGAAGTAAACGGACTTGTCATGCTCAACGTAAACTGCACCAGACAACCACGCCGCGCAGCTGTCGCTGGAACTGTTCCAGACGCCAGCACACAACTGGTCGAATCAAAATCGCCCAGCAAAACCACTGTATTGACCGCCGGCAGAGCCGACGGGCAGACCGCATTATTGTTGGTGGCCGAGGCATCGTTGTTGGCTGCGAGCGCTGCACTTAACGCCGCCAATGGAACACTCGAACCCTCAACCGTACTGCCAGTCACAAGGACACCGGCTGCAGCTTTTGCTGCAGTCCGAGCAGCAGCGTTATCCGTCGCCGCCGAACCCCACGCCCGCGCTGCCGCAAGCGCTGCACTTTCAGCAATCACCTTCGCTTCACTGCGACACAGATTCATCCAGCCGGTTTCCAGAACAAGGGACAATGCCGCAATAATCAGCGCAGCACTGCCAATCAACCAGATCACGGCTAAACCGCCTCTGGCCTGTGACATCACCCGCTGGTTTTGATTACGCCACCTCATCCCACACCCTACCTGACACTCAGTCAGCAGTTACCTGGACATCACCCATTGAAATACCTCAAAGTACTTCCAGTGATAAACCGGCTGACAACGGAAAAACCAAAGCTGGAAAGCAGATCGGGAGCAACCTCGGCCAACCTGACGTTCACTGTTACACGAATGCAATCTGCAGGTATCGCTGTGGCCCCTGGCACGCTCTGCAAAACCGGCCCATCTGACCCAGCGCTGCCGTTGTAAGCCGGAGGATCCGAAACTCGTTCCTGGACAATAATCTGCATATTCGCAGCACACCAACCGGCAGGTCCGGCACTGTCTGTTGAGATTCCTGCTGACACCAGAGATTGATTGACGGTGCTTTTGATCCCGGCAATCAATACCGCCTGACTGGAACGTCCCAGCACAGATGCCATCTGAGCCCCAGCGACGGAAGCCTCATGCACCGCCACTGCACCCGATAACGAGGCACCGAATTGAACTGCAACCAAAGTACAGGCAAACAAGGCCGGCAACACGACCAACAACTCCAGCGATATCACGCCAGATCGCCAGCCCGTCGACCGCTTGCCACGCCCCCTTGCTGCTGCCCGGAAACTCATGACAACTCCCACTCACAAATTACTGCCACGACCCTCAAATCATGAACTGACCTACTGCCCACCCGACGGACTGGAACTGCCGCGGCGCATCAAATCCTGAGTCTCAACAGGAATCAACGTTTCGCGAAAATGATCACGCAGACGAATGATCGGCGGCACCACAAGAACGAAAAACACCGGTGGACTAACGCAGAGAATAATCGGAAACAGCAGCTTCAGCGACAGACTGTTCGCCCTTGCCTCAGCCTCTGATCTCAATCCTGAACGAATCGACACCGACAGGTTGTCGATTGCTTTTTTCATATCCGTGCCAAGTCGCTCTGTATGCTGAACAGTTGCTGCCAGCGATCGCAATTCCACTTCATCCATGCGATCGGCCAACTGCTGAAAAGCCACACCCGCAGTCGAAACTCGCGCCTGCCGGACGACCAACTGCAACTCACGAGTCAAATCGGAACTGACATTGGGAGAAAACTCAACGATACGAGGCAAAGCCTGATCGAGCGTCATCCCCCCCGACAGACACATCGAGAGAATGTCCAGAATCTCGGGCACTGCACTAAGAATTCCCGCGGCACGCACGCGCCCCCGAGCATTCAGGAAGAGGCCCGGAATCCCATAGAAAACAGCAGCCAGAATGACGCCCGCAGAAATCACAAGGAAACCTGGTTGTCCCGTTAATATCAACACCAGCGGAATCGCAAACAAACAACACCACACCAGACCATTGCGGACTGCCAGCAATCGATCAAACGCATCGGGCGCATAAATCCCCGCGCGGCTGATGTCTCGTTTCATACGCCGCAATTCCACCCCCAACTGCGGTACAGAGACAGACAGCAGGATCAGCCAGGACGGCAGAGGCTTAGTTTCGAATGGACTGACCGAGTCATCGCCCCAGTCACCCCGAATGATGCGACGACAGTTCCACAGTCCCAGCACCAGCAACAGCCCTAGTCCGGCCAGCAGAGAACTGGCCAGAAAGAAAGGGAATTCCTGAATCAGCAGGTTTGTCATCTCGGTCTCCTCAGCGCGGCATCTTGATCAGGCCAAGAATCCAGACTATTCCCACCACGTTCAGTAACAGCCCCAGTATCAAGAACGATTGTCCCATGCCGGTGGTAAAGAAGACTTCCACATGCTCCGGATTGATCAGCAGCAATGCCGCAAACAGCAGGGGCGCCGCAGGAGCAATCAAGACGGCCGACAAACGACCACCACTGCTGGCAGCCAGCATCTGACGACGAAACTGAATGCGATCGCGCAATAACTGGCTCAGTCGATCCAGTGCATCAGCCAATGCCCCGCCAGTCTGACGGTGAACCGAAAGCACAGTCGCCAGTAATCCCAGTTCTCGCAGCTGCGCCCGCCTGGCAAACGACTCCATCGTTCCTGATACGGGTCGCCCCAGAGACAACTGGTTGCGACAGTGCTGCAGTTCGCCCTGCAACCGACCACGAGCCATCTTTTCACACAAGTGCAGGGCTTCTGAAAATTCCAGCCCGGCTCGCGAAGAACGCGCCAACAGCGACACCACGTCTGGCAATTGACTGCGGAAATCATTCAGCCGACTGTTTCGCCGCAGTAATAAAGACGCAAAGAGTGCCGCCAGCAGGAACACAAGAACAAACAGAAACCAACCATCAGGCAGCCCCGCCATGCCCGCTACGAGATACAGCAGCGAAATCACACAGGCCAGTCCCGAAATCGCCCCAATAGGCGTCCAATTCAACTCGGCCTCAATAAAAAATCGCAGCAGGTAGCCTTCCAATCCCCCCCGTTCCTCAGGCATTACGGCCCGGAATAATGGGTCGACGGTGACCGAAGCTTCTGACCGCCGGCGCAGCGTCAGCCAGACCGCCCGTCCGACGGCCAGCAACACTCCACCAATCAGCATGCCCCAAAGCACTGCATCCATCCGAACTTACTGCCTTGCAAGAACCCTGACTGCAACCTTCAAACCGGAGGACGAAAATCCTCATCGGGAAAATCAAATCCGAACCCACGAATCCGCTCAATACAGGCAGGAATATGTCCCGTTGCCTGAAAGCCGCCCCCAACCTCTCCAGAAACCGCTGGCTGATAGCGAAATACGTCTTCCACGTGAATCTCGCCATTCCGCAACCCCACGACCTCCGAAATGCGGACTATCCGGCGAGCACCGCCTTTCCAGCGAGCCAACTGAATGATCAAACGAATACCCGCCACGATGTAGGCCCGAATGACCGGCAAGGGGAGCTCAAACCCACCCATCGCGATCATCATCTCCAGACGCGTCAGAGATTCACGAGCATCGTTGGCGTGAATGGTCGAGAACGAGCCTTCGTGACCCGTATTCATCGCCTGTAACATATCAATTGCCTCTGCTCCTCGAACTTCACCCACCAGCAGGCGGTCGGGACGCATTCGCAACGCATTCCTTACCAGCTCACGCAGCCCAACACTTCCCAGCCCCTCTGTGTTCGGCATGCGACTTTCCATGCGCACCACATGCGGATGACACAGGCGGAGCTCGGCCGAGTCTTCGACGGTGATGATTCGCTCGTCATGAGGCACAGCGCCGGCCAAAGCATTCAACAGCGTTGTCTTCCCAGTGCCAGTACCACCAGAAATCAGAAAACTCAGACGGCTCACCGTGGCCGCCTCAAGAAATGCGGCCATCTCTGCCGTCAGACTGCCACGCTCAACCAGCTGTGAAAGAGTAAACGGGTGCTTGGGAAATCGGCGGATCGATATCGTCGCCCCATCAATCGCCAGCGGAGGTATTGTCACGTTGAGACGTGAACCGTCGGCCAGCCGAGCATCCACCATCGGGTTGCTCTCATCCACACGACGACCAACTCGCGCTGTCAACCGCTGAGCCACCTTCAACAGGTGAGCGCCATCCGCAAAAACCACCGGAGTCCGCTCCAGAACACCTCGGCGCTCGACGTAAACTTCCTGCGGGTTATTCACGAGCACATCTGTGATGGAATCGTCTCGAATCAGACACTCCAGAGGCCCCAACCCCTCCGCCTCGTCAATCAACTCTCGAGCCATACGCTCAAGGTAGGACATGGGCTCGCCCGGCAACGTACGGTTGATCAGCGAGACCACCGCATCGCGAAACATTCGACGCGATGCACCCTCATCAGCTCCCGCAGCAAACTTCAGATTCAAAGCCTCAACCAGAGACTCGTGCAAACGCATCTTTCGGAGCTGAAATTCACGCTCACGATCAGGCTCAACGATGGCCGACCACGGCAGAACAGAGTCAGGCGTCACGGCAGCAGAGTCACCGATCGTGACGGGCTGAAGGGAAGTCTGGGACGAACGATCTGATGCGTCGCTCTGGGCGCCGGTCACGGCTGCACGGTCGGACGCGAATTCAGGGGAATTCTCTACTAGAGTCCCAGCACCCGAGCTGGATTCAGCAGGTACTTCCGTTGACTTCGGTTTTCGCAGACCAAACATGCAGTTGCCCCGAACCTGTTCTACGCCGAGTTTCTCCTGTTGAGAACACAACCAGGTGCCAGGTGGCGACTGCGATCCCTGCAACCTGGTTCCATCTCATCAAATAGCTCAAAATTGAACAAAGAAAAACAGAATCCAGAACAAACCGAGCAAACCCGTCACTCCGTGACAACGGTACTATCGCCTTCCCACCTTCAGTTCGGGCAACAGTGACTCCTCGTCACGGGTGCGGGGCGAGCCCCTCATGGCGATTGCCCGCATTCCATGCAATGAACCTGACAGCGATGGGGAAACGACCTCAGCTTTACGTTGCACCACACTGGGTCGTGCATCATTTCGTACTGCGACGACCGGAACAGATCGCTGCGGATTACTGAAGCCACCAACCGGTGCTGCGCCGTAGTAGGAGCCAGATCCAAGTACCGGCCGAGCAGACCGGTGGGCACGAACGACGGCAGCAGGAACCGACCTGACAAAGGCGCCCGTCTGAGGCACACGAGCAGCCGAGGCCACGTACTGTCGCGGTACTGCAGGAGGCGGAATTGGACGTTTGGTTACCGACACGCTGGATCGTCCAACATGGTTGAAAACGCGACGAGTCTGAGGCAAGTGGTTGGTTGAAACCGAGACCGCACGATCAGTGGGGACCGTATTCTTAATGGAAAGATTTCGGACGAGAGTCGCATCAGAAACGCTGCCGCGAGTTCGAGCGGCGCCTGGACCGGGTTGAGTCTGGTCGGCAGCATCGCCGGAAGAATCTGGATCTGAGTTGGAGGGCGGTGGAGCGATCGGCGGACTTGGCACTGGCCAGACTTCTTCTCCAGCACCAGCCCCGCCCGGTTGACCGCCCGGAATGGGGACAGCATCCCCTGAATTCGGCACTGGAGCAGGATAGACACTGCTGTCGATGATCGTGTCCACAATCTGATCAACGGCCACCTGCGAAGCACTCCCACCTCGGATCACTCGTACGGTTGGTGGAGGAACGACCACCACAGGAACCTCCGGAGGCTGCACGCCCAGCAGAATCTTCATGATCTCAGGCTCAGGCACATTTCCATTGTTACTGCGTCCCTCCTGCTTCGGGAGCATATTCAAGGAGAGTTCACCGCGATCCTCGATCGATTTGAGCACTTCGCACTGTGCTGGCGTTAGCTCGAGCGTGACTTCAAATTTCTCTGCCATGTTTCCTCGAGCATCTTTGGCAAGGACGGTCTCTGGGTACAGAGAATCCTGGATACCAAGCACCCGTACGCCGGGAAACAGCGTATGAGTCCGAGCGGCACGGGTGGAATCCGGAGCAGACTGGGCGCTGGTACGGCGAAACAATACATCAACCCATGATTCCGGCGAGACGAACCCACGCAGGCCACCAACCAGTCCCATGCGGACAGTGACCGCTCGCATGCCATCAGACAGCAGATCAGCCGGAGTCGGACCGGTGCCAGCGGGGTAAAGGCAGTCCAGCGTAAACGCTGAGCCTGTTGGAACTTTTTTCCGAATGATTCGTCCAACAAGGTCTTTCGCATTGCCAAACGTGAGCTTTCCTGCGGAAAGCCTGTCGTACTCAGCCTTTTCGACGCTCATTGTGTAGAAGTCAGCTGAACGAATCTCACGGCCGACATCCAGATCGGTGGCCGCCAGAACCAAAGAGTACTTGGGGACGGCCGGTTTTTTCGCCACTTCTGCGGGGGGAGTACTACGCCAAACACGGATTCCAACTGAGGCCAAACCGCTAAGCAGCAGAAATAACCCGATTAAGGCGAGTTGAACACCGAAACGCGACGTTCCCGACGCACCAACGGGCCCACCACCCGTGGTCAAGCCGGGAAAACCCGTGCCACCAGGGCTGAGAGGACCGGAATTCAGAGGCCCAGTACTCATACAACAATCCTCAGGAAATCTGCCAGATGACAAATCTCCGGGTTGAAATTGATGCCGTCAGGTTGATGACTGAAATTCACACTCAGACCTTCGAATCATGCTGCAAGTCCGTGAAACTGACCGTTCACGTTACTCTGAATCCGGCGTGGGTCCCGATATAACGGTGATGCCATTCGCGTTGGAACTTGAGTACACCATTGCGTCACTGTAACTGGACGTACTGGCGGCCCCACCACTGCTGGCTGTGAGCGTGAAGGAAAAAGACTGGTCCAGATGAGCAATTGCTCCTGATACGTCGCCGTATTCCTGCACGACTGAATTGCGATACTCGGCCAACCCCACCACCAAACCGATGCAGGCGATTGTACCGATCAGCACCAATTCGACCGAGTGGAATGCCCCAGAATCCTGCCGCAGAAAGCCCGCAAGCACTCGTCGCACAGCAACGATCCCTGCAGTTAAGCGGAGTTGGTATGAAGACTGTCTATCCACTGAATCACCCTTGGCCTAAGAGACCACTTAACGCCTGACGATTGGAATTACCCACACTGCCGGGTTGAAAGAACTGAATTGCACTACCGATGGTTATTGCACTACCGATGGTTCACAAGATGTATCAGACGGAGGACTGACGAGACAAGAGGGCGAAGCTTCACTGCTTTAAGATCAACATCAGATTTAAGACCAACATCAGACCCAGATGAGACCAACATTAGTTGAACATCAGATTTACATCACGTGAACGTAGGACTTCAGTTCAAAAATGCATCAAAGAATTCCCCACGCCGGATCAGAGTGGATCGTATTTTGAGACAATAAGTGTCCCAGACACGACACACCGCCCCAGCATTGGTGCAACTGTGTCACAACAACTGGACACTTCTACTAAAAACTGCTCCTGCCGATTCGTCAACGAATCCGCGTTGTGAACTTCACACCTTCTGAAGAACCCCTGAAGAACCCCTGAAGAACCCCTGAAGAACCCCTGCCCCTGAATAAGGCACACCTGCCCTGATGGGCGGGGGAGCGTTTTTCAGTAGACCAAAATATTAGCCATCAGCAAAAAACGTGCCTTGGGCGAGCAATTTCGTGCAGCGGCAGCCGGTTACCCGCCAGCCAATTCGCACTCCTGCTCCTGAATTCCATACTCCTTGATCTTCCTGTACAGAGTTGAACGACTGATATTCAAAGCTTTTGCTGCAGCAGACTTACGATTTCCATGAGCCCTGATGCAGGACACGATCGCTTCCCTTGAAGCCTCGGCGACATATCCGTTCAGGGAATTTGTCTGAATAACGTGCATCGGCGCTGTTATTGGGGCTGTTTCAAGCTGGCTGATCCCCAGATGCTGACTCTGAATCTCACCGGCCTCACAGAGCGTTAAGGCCCGCAGCAGCCTGTTCTTCAGTTCCCGAATGTTGCCCGGCCAAGTGTGATGCGCAAGTCCATTCAGGAATTTCAGCGTGACATTCAGTGAACCGGAGCCGTGTTCGGCAGCGAGATTGTGCAGGCAGTCGATGGCAATCAGGGGGATGTCTCTGAGTCGATTGCGGAGCGGTACCAGTTGCAGTTCCAGAACGTTGATGCGGAAGTACAAGTCACTGCGAAAACGCCCAGCACGAACTTCCGCAGCGAGGTCAACATTCGAAGCAAAAATCAGGCGACATTGGCTGAGTGATGTTTCCACCGTCCCAATGCGCTCGTACTGGCCTGTTTCAACAACACGCAGCAGTTTTGCCTGGTCGTCAAGAGTGAGCAGGTCCACTTCATCGATCAATAATGTCCCCGTTCCCGCCGCTTCGATCTTGCCCACTCGGTCGTGGATGGCCCCAGTAAAAGCCCCGCGACGGTGGCCGAAAAGTTCTGCGTAGATCAGATCGCGAGACACGGCACCGCAGGGGAAAAAGACAAAGGGGGCCTGAGCGCGAGTTGACCAGCGGTGAATCGTTTGAGCCGTCGTGGATTTTCCTGTGCCTGTTTCACCGGACAGCAGTAAAGGAACGCGGCTGTCGCTGAGCCGACTGGCGGTCTGCAGCATATTGTAGACTTCGGGGTGCCAGGTCAGCAGGTTCTGCGCGCCCACGGCGAGCCGAAACGGGGCAGGGCGAACAGCGCCTGCGGCCAGTTGTAACCATTGCTGGTCTGGTTCCTGCCGCAGCCGCAGATCCCATTCGGCGTCCGCTTCCAGCATAACTGACAGCGCCGAATCCAGTGGAAATCCGTGATCATGCAGGATAACGACACGAGTCCCACTGAAGTTGGCAGAAAAGACCTGCAGTGCCGAACTGATTTCTGCGGCCGACAGTTGACGGACATCAAAAAACAGCGTGTCAGGCTTGTGCTGCCACGGAACATCCAGGAGTTCCGGCAGAGCACGTACGGCAAAACCCTGCTGCTGCACGAGATCCTGCAGTGAGGGCGGGATGTAGTTGCTGGAAGAAATGAGGACGCAACGAAAAGGCATTCAAGCCCCCCTGAGTTACCCTGTTCATCAATTCTGACGCCAATACAACGACATGGCGGGGGAAAATCCACCCCAAAACACCCAAAACCCGCAGATTACGAAAAATTTGTGTCAGCTATGTGTCATTTCTGGAAAAGCAGTGTCGGTTTTGTGGCAGTGTACCACCCCCGCACCAACGAATGACGCGAAATGCGGTTGGGGCCGTCGCTGCGCGCTCCGGTACGTCGCAAAGATGCAACTGCGAGACAACAAGTGTCCCACAAGCGAGACACCAAGAAGGTCGCCCTCCGTAAGAACACTCGAGTTTCCATGCTGCCACTGGCAGCCAATACCTCCATACCCTCACATCAATTCCCCCAGGGTCGCTCAATTACACACCCCACAGAATTGTCCTAATCACCTGACTCCCTGAGATTTACAGAAGAATCATCCAATCTTTAACGGCCCCTGACATTGTCTGTTGGACGGTAAAAACCTGCTCTTTCTCAACAGAAAAAGTTTTCCCTCAAATTCCGGCCTGGTTTTTGCCTTGTCGCAACATCTGGGAGCGGTGCGCCCTGCCCCCAGGGCGCTCACTCCGCATTCGACAACTCCCCAAAGCAAAATGCTGCCTTAATGCACCCCCGCACTGTTCCAGCTCAGTTTTCTCCGTAATTACAGCACTCCATGATCACACGATGAATTACGCCTCGTCAACATCAGGCCTGACACCGGCGATGTGCAATATTGCTCTGTCTGATCTTCACTCCGTCAGGCAAGCATTTCATAACCTATGTTGAAAAGGCACAGACACGCACCGCTGCCAGTGATGGCCAACGAACACCGCATGGACGCCATCCCAATCCCGGCCTGAATCGGCGTAGAAACCGACAACTCGGTTTCTCATTCGCTCGCCAATCCGGTGATTCTGTTCTCCAACAGATCCTGCAAAGAAAACTTGTCCATGCAGAAAAAACATTGGCTCGCCACAATCCGCAACGTCCTGCTGCAGAATTCTCAGCCCGACACCGCCAATCTCAGAGCATCGTTCGCCAGACGGAGACGGTCGCGCAGCCAGGGCAGCATCACACCTATGCTGCTCTCAGATGCCACTGCGTTTCCGGTTGAACATCTGGAAGACCGCACCCTGCTCAGCGTCACGGCGACGCTCAATGGACAGCAGCTCGAGATCACTCTGGGGGCGAACAATGACCACGCCTTCATCTCATTCAATGGTGGCCTGCAAGTCGGTACGACAGCTTCCGGAACAGACGTCTTTTCAGGCAGCCTTGCCCAAACAATCTCATCTATTGCAATTCTGCAAACCGCATCAACAAGTGGTCAGCAGGTCACGTTTTCGGGCAGCAACGCCATCACGGGCAGCGACGGAACAGCGGCCAGCGGGCTCAGTTCCATATCCATCGCTGCAGGAATCACCACAGTCAATCTCCAGCAGGTACTGAACGCCAGTTCCGTTACCGGATCCGCGACCACAGTGAACGTGGCCAGTTCCGGTCGCCTGCAGACGGCGGTACATCTGACAGTTTCCAGCGGATCCATAATTGCAGCTGCGGCGGCAGATTACACAGGCGAGGGTACAGTTGAAGTCTCGAACAAAACCGTAACGGTCACGGGACCGCAGGCCAACATATCTCCCAACTCAACTCCGGCGTCATGGACCAACAACTCCGCTCTCGCCCGGATAGCCCGATTCTCAGTCCTAGGTACCGGCGGGCTGACTTTGAACGGCCTGCGATTACTGGGAGGAGCCGGAGGTGGCGATGATGACAGCGCAGTCATCATGCTCGGCTCGGGCGGCCTGTCTGTCTCC
>CAIOKE010000100.1 GCA_903858815.1 uncultured Planctomycetaceae bacterium
CAACAGGCAGCCGGGGCGAAAGCCTCGGCTGCTTTTTTTGCTGCCCCGGGGCCAGATCGAACGACAGTGGTCCGGATTGTTGACGAACGAGTGACTGTGAGCTTCCGGCACGAACTCCCACGGCTCTGACCAGGAAGCGCCCCGGTGGAGCGATCCCATTCGTGTTTTGAGCTTGCCGATTTCAAGCCTCGATCGCGCCACAACGGGGATCGCTCGACAGAAGGATCGCCCTGGCACTGCACCACAACGGGGTGTAACCCACACAAACAGAGACAAGTCGGCAGATCTTCAAACCTTTCCCGCACATCACCGATCGATTTAAAGCCTTACCAGACAATCTTTTGTGAGTCAAAAAAACACCTCACGCAAGGTTGCAATTCCCTGCCAACCACTCAATAATCTTGCTCACAGAGCCAGAGTTGACGAGTGTTCCGCAGTGAATGTCTGGCGGCGCGAGCGAAAGGCTGCCTGAGTCTGTTGTCGAGAGGTAACCTGCGTGCCGGTGGTGTGCAGGGCGTGGCGGAAGGGATTCCAGCGGAGCGGATTCACCGGGTACGTTGGACAGCCACCCGCGGTGAAAGCCGACCGGTGAAAGCCGACCGGTGAAAGCCGACCACAGCGAAGCTGTCTGTGGAGGTTCGAGGCGAGTCGCTGGAGATCACGTGTCGCGAGAGATCATGTGTCGATGACAACTGCGTCATCGGCAAATGAATCCGTGGCTGGCATGCGAGTGGCGAGTGAGTCAGCGGAACGAGTGCGTTGGCGGAAGTTGCGGAATCGGTGACTGAGCAGATCTGGCGAGCCCAGCTTTCCGGACGAAAGTCATCACTTGAAGTAGAACCAGACCAAATCAGACCAAGGTGAGGCTTGACCAGGTGCACTTGACCAAGTGCGATTGATCAAGTCGCTTCAGAGTTCAGGGAGACGCGTTGTGCCTGCTGTGACGTACGAGGGGATGTTTTTGCTGGACAGCAACAAGTATGCGGCGAACCCGCAGGGAATGCAGTCCGAAGTGACCGGGATGCTCGAGAAGATCGGCGCCCAGGTGCTGGCCACGCGTCCGTGGCAGGACGGCAAGCTGTCCTACCCGATTGACGGGCAGCGCAAGGGAGTCCACTTCCTGACTTACTTCACCGCCGACAGCCTGAAGGTCCACGATCTGGACCGGATGGTGAAGTTGAGCGAACTGGTGCTCCGGCACCTGATTATCCGGATCCCCGAAAAGCTGGTCGCGCCCATGGTCGACATGGCCAATGGACGCGGCGAAGTCATCACGACATTCCACGATTCCGAATCGTCGGGACTGGGTGACGTGGTCCCGGTCGTGGCGGTTGACGCCGCGGGCTAGAAAGAGCCGTCAGGGCGGCGACACCCTTCGCAGCGTCTGTGCAGCCTCTTGCTGTCACAGCGGCAGCGTGGAGTTGACGCCGCAACGAGCTCCGTGCCGGTGGTTGCTGCAACTCCGAATTGGATCAGTGCGGGAGCGCGAAGAGCCTCCCGTCCGACCACTGGAGTCGTTGCGACGTTAAGTCCTCCGGAGGGGACACTTCCGGGGGGACATTCTCTACGGCGCACTCTGCTACGGTGAATGCAGATGGCAATCGACTGTCGCGGGGGCCGGTAGAGATCGCGTTAAAACACAGTGTTTGAACGCGATCTGCGCCGTCGTGCCCGGCGATTCGACGTCTGCCAAGCATCAGGCCGAGTTTTTGACGAAACTGGTTGCGAATCGTTCTGCTTCACGACCGGTGCGACGGTGGGCTTCGCACTGACTGCAGTTTGAATCCGATCGTCAAAGTCTGATCGTCAAACTTTGCTGTTCGCAAACGGGCTGATGTTGCGAGTCGGTCATGGTGGCTCGGGGTTTCGGGTAGCGACTGATTACGGGTAGCGACTGATTACGGATAGCGAGTGATGATGGGCTGGTCGCTCCCCGGGAATCATTGCTGCTCGCCGAAACTCAAGTGGTCCATTCGCTGTTTTTCCCCGCGACTCGGCGTTCCGGAAAGCAACACGCTGGCAAGCAGTTGCTGACACTCCGGTCGCTGGCACGAACTCGAGCCATGCCACCCTCCAATCGGCGTGCTGATCTCAGCCTGGAGCAGCGTGAACGGTCACGACGGATTGTCATGTCAGACCTCGTGCAGTGCGGTCGTCAGCAGCGAGACAGGTTCAGGAGTGTTCGAGAACTCTCCCGCGCAGCGGCCCTGTGGGGCGGTTCGATTCGCACGACAGGCAACCTGTGGTGCGTGGGGTTGTTGAAGTCAGTTTGCCGCAGTGTTTCCCAGTGGAACATCGCGGTGGCCGCTTGCGTGTCTGCAGGCGGGATGGCCCGCTGATGGGGGAGTTCCACGATCACCCGTCAGGCTGTTACGGCTGGCTCTCGAGAAATTCAGCCGGGCAGGCCCCTGGTACAAACGGCAGTGGCTGCGGTTGGGCCTCAGGCAGTTTGCTCAAGGTGGCCTGCGGACTGAAGGGTTGGCCCCGAGAGGGGCGGGTGGTCAGCAACCACCGGCTGTGACGAGTGGTGTGGGAGTGAGCTGGTGGTCCCGCAGGG
>CAIOKE010000101.1 GCA_903858815.1 uncultured Planctomycetaceae bacterium
GAATCTTCATGATACGGCACAAAGTGCGTGTCCACGCCTGCCCCCGTATCAATCAACTGGCTGCCCAGCGAAAGATCCCAGGCTGTCTCCCGCGGCGGAGACTCGGTCAGGAAATAACGGTACTGCGACCCAAACTGCATCAATGGCACAAACGGAGCCAGATCCCACACGCCCGTCAGCAACCAGCCGCGTTCCAGACGCAGCACGCGGCGAACCTCGGGGTTCTGCTGGTAACAGTACCAGATGTAATCACGAAATCCATAGGTGAAATAATTTGTCAGCGACAGATAATCCACCTGCAGGGCCACCAGATCCACGCGGTTGTGCAGCAGAAACTGATGCAGGATCAGATACTGGTCGGCGGCATTTGAACCACCCGCTCCCAGATTGATCACGCTGCTCCCCAGCACGCTTTGCAGTGTGACCGCGTCCACGTTATTCAAGGCTCGCGATGAGCCCAGAACTGCTACCCCGAAATCCCTGTCTCTGTGGGCCAGCATCCAATGATGCTTTTCATGCAGATTCAATGGTATGCGCGGCCGCAACAGCAGCCCCGCTGCGCTGTTCACCAGCCAGAACAGCAGACTCAGAATCATCAGCCTGTGCAGAAAGAGCCGCATCTCGGAGCACTCAGAACTGGAAATACAGAAACTCGCTGGCCGGTCTGCAGAATGCGGTCCATGCGATCAGGCTGCAGACTGCGACGTAGATCCCCCAGCGGATACCGCGCGGGAGCACATCCAGCGTCATGCCACGACGGAATGCAAACCATTCAGGGACAACCAGCAGCAGCACCAGCCACGGCCACGATTCGCGCAGTGCCAGTCGCTTCAAGGCGGGCAGGCAGCCCCCAGGGTGCTGAAAAACGTCTGCGAGTATCGTTTGGCTGCAACTCACAGCGTGCTCTACGGACTGTGCCCGGAAAAACAGCCAACCGAGAGTAATCAGCAGGAAAGTGCTCAGCATCCGCACGATACCAGATCGCGAGGGCCAGAGCGCAGGCCCGTGGTCTGCGGTGCTGCGTCGATCGCCTGTGAGCAGCACCAGCACACCGTTTAACAGCCCCCAGACAACATAGGTCCATGCGGCGCCATGCCAGAGTCCGCTGAGTCCGAATACCAGCAGGACATTCAGTCTGGACCGCCACTTCCCCTGTCGTCCGCCTCCAATTGGGATATACACATAATCTCTGAACCAACTGCTCAGTGAGATATGCCAGCGGCGCCAGAACTCCGCCGGACTCTCCGAGAAATACGGGAAGCGGAAATTCTGCATCAACTGGATGCCAAGCAATCCGGCGGTGCCACGTGCAATGTCGCTGTACCCGGAGAAGTCGCCGTAAATCTGAAAGGCGAAGGCGACACAGGCGGCCATCAGCAGCCACCCTGAGATCTCAGCATCTGTCTGAAAGCAGCGATCCACGAACGGAGCGCAGGCATCGGCAACTGCCAGTTTCCGAAAAAAACCCCACAGCACCAGCCGTGCTGAAGCCACAGCGCTGCGGTATTCAAAACTGCGTACAGCGGTGAACTGAGGCACCAGATGCTGAGCACGCTCGATCGGACCGGCCACAAGCTGCGGGAAGAATGCGATATA
>CAIOKE010000102.1 GCA_903858815.1 uncultured Planctomycetaceae bacterium
ACCTGATCGGCAAGGGCGCCAAGGTGATCCTGTCGGCCCACTTCGGCCGTCCCAAGGGCCAGGTGAACGAAGGCATGCGCCTCACCCCCGTGGCCGCCCGCCTGAGCGAGCTGCTCGGCGGTACTGGGCACAGGCTCGCAGTGCCTTCGGTGACATCAGCGGCAGGAGTCTGGCAAGTGACTTCCAGATCGTGACGGCTCCGACTCTGACAGGTCCATCTTCATCAACATTCAGCACGACCCCTTCGTTCAGCTGGACGAATATGTCTGCGATCCTGAATGGTAAGCCGGCCGGAGCCACCAGCTACGACTTCCGTATTGATCAGGTCCTGGCAACATCCGTAGTTTCCAACTACATCTTCCAGAACACGACGGCGACAGCCTTCACGGTACCGTCGTCGAAAGCACTGCCGACCGGCACTTACCGAGCCTATGTGCGGGCTCGCAGCGCCGATACGCAGGGTGACTTCACGAAGATGCTTGAGTTCTTCGTTGGTGGCCGACCGAACGTCAACGCCATCCCAGCGTCCAGCAATCAGCGTCCGCTGTTCTCGTGGGGTACCGTGGATGGGGCGGTTTCCTATGAAGTATTTGTTGTCAACCAGCTCGATCCTTCGAAGATCCTGCTGCGGCAGGCTGGCATCGCCACCACCTCTTACCAGACCACGTTCAATCTCGGACCAGGTGACTTCCGCGTCTGGGTGCGGGCATTCCGCTCCAGCGACGGAGCTCCGGGCCTGTGGAGCAATCCGGTTGACTTCAGAATCCTGGCCGATGTGCAGCAGCCGCAGGACAATGATCAGTGGATGCTGACCGCTGTGGCAGCGGTGCTGGAACAGCCAGTGGCCGACTACTCCGTCAGCATGATTCGCTCGACTGTTGCCGGCAGCCGAGCAGAATCGGTGGAACTGCCGATTGCTGCTGAACCTCCGGTTGCAGCCGTGCAGGAACAGCCTGTGCAGGTTCCGCACGGCAGCGTCGAAAAGGCGTCTGGGGAGTCCGACGAGGTATTGTCCGGCTGGGGTCAGGAAAACTGGTGGGATGCACCGCAGGCCCAGCCTCCCGTTGTGACTCAGATCGAGGCACCTGTTCATGCGTCAGCCCGAACTGAGGCTGACACGAAGAGTGCATCAGCAGGAGTCATTGGTGCCCTGTTCGGGATGCTGTCTCTGCGTCGCCGCCGTCGGGACGAAGAAGGCTCAGTCTGATCCGATTTCGTTGTCATCCGGAATTCCGCGGGGCTCACCTGAGCCCCGCTTTTTCGTTGTCGCGCTGACAAACACCGCGAATGGAACCATTTCATGCAGGTCACAATCACAGCTGTCGGTCCGGATCATCGAGGTCTGGCAGATCCCATCGTGCACTACGTCACGGGTGCCGGGGCCAACATCCACGAAATCCAGATGTATGACCGCGATACCGAACATCTGTTTGCAATGCTGATGCGTATCGAATGGACGTCAGGGGCTGTCAGTGAGCTGCGTCGTGAGCTCGCGGAGATTGGCACTCAGAAAGGACTGCAGGTACGCGTCTGGTCACGTGAGGAACACGCTCGTCCTCCCAGACTGGCGATCTGCACCACCTACCGCACAGAACCACCGCTGGCAATTCTGCGCGCTGTCCGGGATCGACGACTGAAGGCTGAAGTTGCCGTCATGGCCGGCAATCGCATTGCCTGTCGCAGCCTTGCCGAGCAGTTCGAAGTCCCCTGGCTTTCCATTGGTGATGCACAGGGCAACCCGGACTACAGCCTGCTGGAGCGAACCATTGATGAAATGGAAATCGACTACGTGATACTGGCTCGTTACATGCGTGTTCTTCCGGCCGAGCTGTGCTGGAAATTTGCTGGTGGTCGAATCATCAATCTGCATCACGGGCTGTTGCCCTCCTTTCCAGGATTTCGTCCCTATGAGGACGCCTTCCAGCATCATATGCTGTGCTTCGGGGCCACTGTGCACTTTATTGTCCCGGAACTGGATGCCGGCAATCAGATCATCTACCAGGCAGCCTTCAGTGTGCCACCCGGAACTTCGCTGGAGGAAGTGAAGCGGCTGGGAGAAACCGACCACGAGCCACACTGCCTGCTGGAAGGCATCCGCCGCGTCGTGGATCGTGAAGCGGAACTGCACTTTCACCGAGTTGTTCGCCGCAGCCATTGACTGGAAATGAACGTTTTTTTCATTTCTCAGGCGGTCCTCTGCCTCTTACAATAGCGACAGATCGACACCCATAATTCCTTTCGAGCCCTGCAGATGCGTCTGACCGAACTGTTCAATTCCCGTCGCTTTGTGCTGTCCATCGAGATGTTCCCGCCGAAAACTGCGGAATCCGGAGAATCGCTGAAACGCAGCCTGCTGTCATTAAACCGTTTTCATCCCGCTTTCGTATCCTGCACTTACGGTGCTGGAGGTTCAACCCGCGGCCAGACACTGGACTGGTGTCAGTGGATTCAGCAGACACTGCAGTGCCCGGCCATGGCACATTTCACCTGCGTCAGTTCAACCGTCACTGAACTGTCCGCATGGCTTGACGAAGCATGGCAGGCCGGCGTCCGCAATATTATGTCGCTGCGTGGTGATCCGCCGGCAGGCCAGCAGGTCTTCACAGCCGCCGAGGGTGGCCTGAGTCATGCGTCAGAGCTGACGGCCCTGATACGTCGCAGGTACCCGGACATGGGGATCGGTGTTGCCGGCTACCCGGAAAAACATGTGGAAGCGGCTTCCATGGACAGCGACCTGCAACACCTGAAAACCAAAGTCGATGCCGGCGCTGATGCCATCTTCACCCAGCTGTTCTTCATCAACGACAGTTTCCTGAAATTCCGCGATCAATGCAGTGCACTCGGAATCCATGTTCCCATCGTCCCCGGGATCATGCCGATCACTGACTTTGCTCGAATCCGACGCATCACCGCCATGTGCGGTTCAGTGATTCCTGCGGAACTCTCCAACCGTCTTGAGGCTGTGAAGGAAGACTCCGCTGCTCAGTTTGAAATCGGCGTTGAGTACGCTATTCGGCAGTGCCAGCAGCTGCAGGCTGCCGGTGTACCCGGCATCCATTTCTATGCCCTCAACAAATCAGACGCGTGTGAACGTATCCTGCAGGCACTGAACCTGCCTGTCGCCTGAAACGCTCCCCCGAAGCTGCTCACATGTCCGCAGTCCCTCCCGTCATCGCAGGTCAAAGTATCAATTTCTGCTTCGGCGAAGGCGAACTGCGGAAGCAGATCCTGTTTGACGTCGGTCTGCAGATTCAACCGGGGGAAATTGTCCTGCTGACAGGCCCTTCCGGGTCCGGAAAGACCACTCTGCTGACCCTCATCGCAGGACTCCGCAGCATGCAGCAGGGTACTCTTACGGTCCTTGGACACACCCTGCACAATGCCAGCCATGACGATCTGATCCGCCTGCGTCGGAAAATCGGCTTTATTTTTCAGGCCCATAACCTGCTGCCATTTCTGACTGCACTGCAGAACGTGCAGGTCATGTTTGATCTGCATCCGCAGGTCACTCGCCACGAAGCTCGTCAGCGTTCGGAATCCATGCTGCAGGAAGTCGGACTGGGTGATCGCATGAATTATCCGATTTCCAAACTCTCAGGTGGTCAACGGCAGCGAGTTGCCGTGGCTCGTGCTCTGGTCACAGACCCACAACTGGTGCTGGCCGACGAGCCCACCTCAGCACTGGACAGCGTCACCGGACGCGAAGTCGTCAGCCGCCTGCAGACGCTGGCCCGACAACTGGCTCGACCCATTCTGATGGTAACTCACGATCCCCGCATTCTTGATATCGCCGACCGCATCCTCACGATGCAGGATGGTCGACTTTCCGAAGCCACGCACGCTCGCTAAGCCCCTGCCATCAGCGTTCCCGCCCCTCATTCTTTCTGGCCGCTTCGATCAATGCAGACCACTCCGGGTGATCGTGCAGAACCTGCAGATCAATATCCTCACCGAGGTGCTTGTAATCATCAAACCCCGTGTCATTCGTGGCCTTGATCAGTGCGATGGCTCGATCAATCCAGCGAGTCCGGTCTTCGGCTGTCGTCTCTGCACGCTCGGCCGCTCGCGCAAATGAACACGCACCGTTGTAAAGTGCATAATCATCCCACGGCACACTCGCAATCAATCGCTCGGCGGCCTCCAGACCAGCTTTTACCTGCCCCTGCCTGACCAGGACGAGGGCTATCATACTCTCAACTTCCACATTCTCCGGCGACATCTCCCCAGCCTGACGCAGATCTTCCATCGAAGCGTCAAAGTTCCCGGCGTGCATCCTCACAGAGCTGCGCCGTAACCGGGCTTCCAATAGAAACGGATCCATTCGCAGCACATCTTCCAGCACCTTTTCGGCCTCTTCCCGGCTGTCCGCCTCACGCAGCTGCTGTTCCTGCACAAGCAGACGCAGTGCCGGGGATCGCTGGGCAAGGTTCCCCCGCTGCTCACGAGCCGTTTCACGGACATACTTATTCCTGTCACGACACATCTGATTGATTAATCGACGACATTCCGGATGCACAAAGCTGGCAATCTGTGCTGTCAGCACCTGCAACTGGGTTTGTCCGCTTGACGAAGCATCCTTTGTCCCCTCAAGGGCAGCAATCTGCCGTCGCAGCACATCCCGCAGTAAGGCAAGAGATTCTTCCGATGCGTCCTGCGACAGCAGGTTGATAGCCGTCTCAGACGAATTGCCGATTTCACTCAACAGACCCGCTGCCAGCTTCCGCCACTCCACATGATCCACAGCAGCCAGATACACCAGAAACTCACTTCGTCCCTGATAAGTAAACTGCTCCCATTGACTCACCATCTGATCAATCTGAGCAGGTAACGCACAGGCCAGCACCGGCTGCAGTGAACGCTGATCGTCCGGACGTCCCGAATTCCGCAACTGTCGATAATCTGCCAGCAGTGACTCAGTCCACCGCGAGTCCTTCAGAATCATGGCTGCCTGCAGAACCTCAACTGATATCTCACCTTGCTCAATCCGCTCATTCAAAGCCTCACGTACGGCCTGCAGATCCAGAGGTTGCCCCTGACTGAGCAGAATCCGCAGCACGGGATCCTGAAACTTCGCCGGAGCAATCTGAGACAGCCGCTCACGAATCAGAAACTGTGATGGCTCATGACGCCGGTCCAGCAGAAACGCCACCGCACCCTGAAACTCAAATGGTTGAATCCCTCCCGTCTGACCGTTGACCGCCAGCTCCAGAAAATCCCGCACCCATGCCGCCACAAACGGTGTCCAGCGGTCATCTCCGGAACGCACCATCGCTGCAGCTGCCTGCGTTCGGAGTGCCGGCCTGGTTCCACCCGCCTCCCATACAACCGACAGTGCTTTCTCTGCAGCATCCTCTCGACTTGTTGTCAACCCCCACAACGCAGCCTGCGCCAGCTCTTCGTTCTCACCAATCGCCATTTCCTGCAGGGCCGTCACAGCACGGCGACCGGGAATCTGATTCAGTAATGCAGCGACCTCAAGCTGCTGCTGCAATGACCCGGAACGAGCACGCTCCAGAACCGCAGCCGCCTCATCCTCCGTCAGACGATCCACAGCCCCAGCCAGAGCCCCCTGCCGGATCCCCGGCGTTTCACTCTGCAGATCTCGAATTGCCTCAGACAACGGCGCATACCGATACACCGCCGCCAGACCGTCCGCAATCGCAGCATCCAGCTTCGGATACATACGCAGACTGCGCCGCTGAACCGCACGGTTTCCTGACTGCACCTCTTCCAGCTCAGCAACCGCCACATACCGCAACGGACGACTTAACTGAGGCAACGGTGGCGGTCCATTCCCCATCTGCGGAACCAACGCCCCGGCCGGCTGCGGATTTCGCTGCAGAGCCTGCTGCAGACCTGCCAGCCACTGTCCCATTTCATCCGACACCGACAGTCGGCTGCCCACACCACAGGTTACGACGACCCGCTCTGCACCATTGCCCAGTAGCTGCTCGAACTGCTGCCGCAGCACCCACGCCGACAGAACATCCAGATTTCGCTGGGTCCTGATCAACGCCAGTGCACCACCCGGGCCAAGACGCTCAGTCACCAGACCAGATGACTGGCTGATCCACTGCAGCACATCCACTGTACACAGCGGCTCGCTGGCAAACTGTGCGATAATCCGCCCCTCAGCATCCAGCTTCGGAGTATCATCTTCGGGTTGCCCCTCAACCCCCAGTTTCAGCATCAGCCCCTGCGATACCTCAGGCCAGGGCAACAACAGAAACTCAACCTTCCCTTCAATCGACTGTCCAGCACTCAGAGTACGCAGCTCCAGTGCACCATCTCCGCTGGGCGCCCGACGACGCTGCAGAATGCCACCGCTGTCCACAAAGAACTCTGCCGCCGCAAGCTCCGCATCCTCGGGCCCCTCGTTCGTTAATCGAACCTGAAGTTCCAGACTCAGTGCCCACACGGCATTCTGACGGCCCGGCTGAGCCTGTCGTACAGAACTGAGACTTCCAGCAGACTTCACCCCGACCAGTTCCATCCGAACCTGTGCCGAGACACCCGGACACAAGCCAAGCCACAACAGGCCCGCCAATGTCAGCCGCCCGATTGATACAAGCCACAACTCGGAGATTCCTGACATGCTTCCACTCCCGGATGTGTCCAGACGTCGCCCGCAGTCATCCACTGCAGCATCCGCACGCAGTCCGGATTCTCGCTGACGCCTGCACTCAGGGGAAGCCGGATTCGCACAGTTCAGACCGCGGATTGCAGACTCGGACGATTCAGCCCCGCCTCACCAGTCAGCAAGCCATGAGAGACGTCAAATCCGTCCGGCGGAGTCAAACGATCCAGACGGGGCCTGAAAATCACCAGCAACAGCAACGGCAGATACCACAGCACGTAATGCCCGATGTCCTGCGGATACCACAATTGAGCCGCCACAATCAAAGATGTGGAATTCCCAAGCAGATTCTCAAGGTTGCGGGGACGAGGCAACACCGTCATCGCTGTCAGCATCACAAAGAAAACCGCCGCCATCAGAATCCGAACGATACTCTGACCCAACTGCGAATCCGGCAGCAGACCCGGCTCCATAAACAGCCGGTAGACAGTCCAGTTCATCGAACGAATCAGCTTCTCAACAAACGATGGCGCATCCTGGGAAATCAGCATCAGCGTCGCAGCCAGCACAACGGCCACAGCACTGACCGAAATAATAAATCGCAGTGCCCCGCGACGACCATAGAACACAGCCCACAGCGGAATCAGGAAGATCGCGAAAAACAGAGTTCCACTGGCAAGGCCCAGCAGAATCCCGGAAACCATCGGTCGCCGATAACACACAAATGCCCACGTCAGACATGCCGCCGGCAGCACATGACTGAGCTGATGCACGTACACGCCAGTACATGGCAGCAACAAATACAGACACACCATCGATACGCCCAGCTGCAGACTGGCAAAGTGCAGCCTGCTGATCACCAGCAGCCCCAATACCACCAGGGAATGAGCAGTGATGACGAGTCCCCGCGCCACCCAGTCAGGCCTTGTATCCGCCAGATCACCGACAATACTGCCACCAGCCGCCATCAGTGTCTCAACTGGTGCCGGTGGAACCTCACTCTCATCCGCTAACAAATCCACATGCTGTCGCTGCAACAGCGCCTGACCATACTGCATCGTCGCCTGCGCATGCTGAGGCGGCGATAACAACGCCACATGGGCCATCAGAATCCCAAATGCCGGTATGCACAGACACATCAATCCCGAAAGATTCAGATTCTGGTCCAGCCGCGGTCGACGCGTCAGACTCTCGTCAAACATCAACCGCACCAGTAAACAGGCAGTCGCCGACAATAACAGCAGTGAACCCCAGCGATACATCGGATGACGCTGTTCACCGGCAGGCCTCAGAATCTGTCGAGCCAGTCCCTCACCTCGTACTGCAGCACCAGCAGACACGCCATTTGTCGCCCCGGATGCTGCCGCAGAAGACCGCTCATCCGCACGGTACGAAACCGGAATCGTCCCACCGCGACTGGCCCCCAACACATCAGCCATCAGCGAATTCACCTGAGTCAGCAACGGACCACCATCAGCCTGCGGTGACCAGACACGATCACGATACAGAACTGTCGCTGTCAGACTGGTGGAAATCAGAAGCAGCAACAGCAGATCCAGATTCCGAATCGAAAACACCCGCGAAAATCGGAAGTAAACCGCAATCACCAACAGCCCCACGTAGGCCCACCACGTCGGGTTCGCAAGATCCATCGAAAGAAAAGGACGCTCAGTCATCGGCTCTGTTCACTGAGGAAACTGCCACTTCGCCAGTTCCAGCCCAAAGCAGCGAAATGCGTGCCCTAAGGCCGGAATCCGGCGGAAAATCGGCGATTAATCGCCGAATTGAACAAATGAGCAGTCAAATAGCAACCAAGAACCGCGGAAACTCAGCCAATTCAACACTGTTCTCTCAGCGACTCGCCCGCAAACTTCCACAGTACTCCCGCAATCTCGACTCAGATTCCCCATCCACCGGCAACGCCTGACCCGCGAACGCCGGTAACAGTCGATCCCAGACGATGTTCAGTTCCTTCTGCATATCTGAAGTATTCGCCGTCAGCACTACCACAGCATTCTGCTCAGGCAACACCACGCAGAACTGCCCGTCCTTGCCATCGCCCCGAAATGCCCCGTACCGGCAACGCCAGAACTGAAAACCATACCCCTGATCCCAGTCACTGTCCGGGCGACTGCCGTTACTGGTCTGCCGGGACGTCGCCAGCTGCACCCACGACTCGGGAATTAACTGCTGCCCCTTCCACTTCCCATTCTGCAGGTACAACTGCCCGAACTTCGCGACATCCTCCGTTCTCAGATACAGCCCATAGCCCCCCAGCGAAATTCCCTGCGGGTTCGCATCCCAGCGCGGAGCCGGAATGCCAAGTGGATCAAACAGACGAGGCTGCAGATACTGCACCACAGTCTGGCCGGTCACCTTCTGTACGATTGCTGACTGCATAAACGTCGCTGGAGTGTTGTAGCGGAAATGCGTCCCCGGCTTGTGCGGAACCGGATGCGCAAGAAATGCTCGAATCCAGTCAGACTCGCGTCCCAGGGAGACCTCGTCCTGATGTCCAGCCGACATCGTCAGCAGATCCCGAACTCGCATCTCCTGCAGATTCTTCGCAGGCTCAGCCGGCAGACTGTCCGGAAAGAAGCGACTCACCCGATCATCGATGCTCAGCTTACCCTCAGCCACCGCCAGACCTACAGCCGTCGATGTAAAGCTCTTACTGAGTGACCACAGCACGTGCGGCTTATCCGCCGCTTCTGGCGCCCACCACGCTTCCGCCACAACATGGCCATGCCGCAGCAGCATGAAACTGTGCATCGACTGCACCTCAGTGTCTGCAGCCTGCACAAACTCCAGCACCTGCTTTGATGACACCCCCTGAGCCTCAGGACTGCTGCGCGGCAAAGCATCGTCACCAGCCACCAGCAGAGCACCACTGCAGAAACAGAAACCTGAAAATACCAGCCGCTGAATCCGCCCCCGAATCGTATCCATTTCATCTCCCGCGATGCTTATGCCAACCAGCCGATTCGACCCATTGCAGTTCGGACACACACCTGCGGGCCACAAAACCACTGCTGACCAGCATAGCCGCGAACGAAGGGGAAAACCACACCACTGGGCAGATGTCTGCAGCGGAGAGAGTGAGCCAGTGAGCCAGTGAGCCAGTGAGCCAGTGAGCCAGCGAGCCAGTGAGCCAGTCAGACAGCACCACGCGGCATCAAGCCGCCTCACCACCGGCTGACACAGGTTTCGGACCGATGGATC
>CAIOKE010000103.1 GCA_903858815.1 uncultured Planctomycetaceae bacterium
ACGCAGCAGAAATCAACCGCCACTGGCTTGAAGCCGCCATCAACACCCTGCTTTGCAACCCGCCCGAACGGCAGCAGTTCACCGCTGATCGCAGGCCCTTCGACTGGCTGAACGCAACCGTCGCCTTTCGCCTGTTCCACCGCAAGTACTCGCCAGTCCTCGCTGACAACGACCGCTTCAACTCCTGTTTCAATTTCCTTGCTGACCGCTGCATCACCAACGATGCATGGCCGAACTTGGTCCGCGCTTATCGTGAAGCCGTCTTCCTCGGTTCGCCCGCAGCCTTTGATTCCTTCTTCCGCACACGCATCGAACTCCTCACACTCGACTGGCAGCGCAGCAACACCCAGCAGCTGCACGCCATCGTCGCTCAGCACGTCGAAGACATCGCCACCGCCGCCATCGATTCCGAAGAGCCCATCCACGAATCCGCCGACACAGACAACTCCGCCATCGCCAGCCTGCTCAGTCGCTGCCCATTTCCGGAATCCCGCTGCTGCCTGCTGCTGCGGCTCTGGCCGCGACTGAGCCTGCTCATGCAACAACAGTACTGGCCCCATGTCGTCAGCGGCGCTGCAGCCATCCATGCAGCAAGAAAACAGACAAAGCAGCCCGACCCCCAACAGCCGTTCTCTGAAACAGATCTCCGCCAGCGCCTGTCTAAGCCCCTCGAAGAACGACTCACAGCCGCGAACGATTGCGATGAACAGTTCCGCGAACTGGAAAGCACCATCGCCCTGCTGCAAGCCCACGAACACGCCGCCGATGTCCGCAAACGCCAGGCCGTCGGCAGACGCCTCGCAGCCGCCGTCAGCCACCAGCTGCAGCGATTCCCCGCCGCCAGTGCCGCGTTCGCCGCTCAACTCCGCAGCCAGTCCCGCGAGGATGTCCTCAGCACCTGCCGCGCTGAATGCCAAAACGCCGTCAAAAAAGGCTCCATCGATCGCATCAAACAGGATTTTGATCCCGGCCAGATTTACAGCCAGCAACAAGCCGGACGGCCGACTGTCGTCAACCACGAACTCTGGAACCGCCGCGACTTCTGCATCCACTGCCATCTGCAGAAATACTACCGCCGACGACGACTCAATAAATCCGCCGACACCCAAAAACACCGCGATGCAGGCTGCCTCAGCGACCCCGAAATCGCCACCGTCCTGCAATGCCCTCCTGGCACCGTCGAAAGCCACCTCAAACATTTCCGCACATGGACGTCCACCCAGCCCGAAGCCGTTGTCCGCCGCGATACCAGCAGCCAGCTGGAACACGAAGCGAGCGACGAATTACGCCTGAATGACTGGGTCTGCAGTCAACTGGAACCGCCACACCGCTGAAGGATTTCAGATTTCCACAGGAATCACGCTCCCACGTTCCTTCTGAATCATTCGGTCACTGTCGTCAAACACCGTCACCTGCAACCCCGAAGTCCCTGCCATGCCCGCCCGCCAAACCCCACTCGACTGGCTCAATACCCTCGATGCCGCCGCTGCCGCTGACCCCGGCACCGCCCC
>CAIOKE010000104.1 GCA_903858815.1 uncultured Planctomycetaceae bacterium
GCGGTGGCCTGCAGATTGACGACACCCGGTACGGAGGCTGGAACGGAGGCGTCCACGATGGTTGTGATCAGAGCATTGACAGTGATGTTTGTTGTTGTGATGTCGACTCCGGTGACGGATGTGGTATTGACGGTACCGTTGAATGTGGTGGTACCGGTGCCGGTGGTTTGGAGCAGTGTCTGGGCGGTGATGGCCTGCAGTGTGGCGTGGTGGGTCTGAGTAATCAGGAGCGTGCCAATTCGACTGCGGCTGCCGGAATTCACCAGCATCGTGATATCGCCAACGGTGCCAGCCGTGAGTGTCAGGTTTTCTCCGCCAGCTCCCGTCATTCCTTCGATGGGACCGCCGAACGTGATGTCAGCGCCGTTGGGGAAGACCGAATTCCACGTGGTATCGATGAGCGACGTATTTGCATAGAGTTCAATTGGAGTATCGAGATCTCCGAGGATGATATTGCCGCCGCAGGAGAAGATCTGTCCAAAGAGGCGAATCGTCGCGGCGTTCTGTATCAGCACACCGTTACGGAACAGCAGGGTGTCGGAGTTTTCGTCACCGAGTCGTACGATTCCTGTATTGAGTATTGCGGCCCGAGTCAGATCCGTACCTGCTCCGGTTCCGATTTCTGTGCCACTGCCGAGGAGCAGCAGGTTCCACGCGCCCAGTCCGGTGGTCAGAAATGGTGTGATGAGAGAGCCATTGAATGTGACATTTCTGGTCGCCTGCGAACTGAGCAGCACGACGCTGGTGCCAGTGATGACCTGATCTGTATTGCCTGTGCCGAAGGTTGTGCCATTACTGTCAACGAGGGTGAGTGTGCGCAGAGAAGAGAGTTCTCCGATGCCCCCGGTGACGGCGATGAGACCTGCGGTCCCTGCATCGAGTGTCAGTGACTGTGAATTGGCAGTTGTGCCTTCGACGGATTTGCTGAAGAGGATATCTGCACCGAGAGGGCCAGAATCAAAAATCACATCAGCGGTCAGCACGACATCCGTGTTGAATGTGATCTGATCGTTTGTGGTGACGATGTTTCCACCGGTGGTCAGACGGGTTGTGGCGGTGATGGAGACTGGCCCGTCAGCGGAGGTGTGGGCACCGTTGGCGAACACAGCGACGCCGTCGGGGTTACTGCCGCTGACGCTGATGGTGACGGGGCCATTGTTTGTGGTGTTGATTCCGGCGGAGATCAGGAGTCGGGGAGCAGTGATGCTGACGCCGAGCGCACCGTTGGTTGAGAGGAGTCCGGTGAAAGTGGTCAATCCGGTTCCTGTAACCTGCGTCAGAGAGGCAGCGCGGAAGGCTGCATCAGCAGTGAGGTTTGTCACCTGCGTTACGGTGACGTCTCCGAGGGAAGTGATTGTGCCGACAGCTCCATCGAAATCGATATTGCCTGTCCCGGCATTGAGTGTCAGGCTGAAAGTCCCATTCAGGGAACTGTTAAAGGCGATGTTGCCGACACCAGTGCCAGTGTCTATGGAGACAGCGCCTGTGAGTGTTGTCGCGGAGGCGAGGGTTACATTGTCGTTTGTGGTGGTCACGTCCGCGGCGGTGGCGATGCCGTTGGCAGCAGTCAGTGTGACAGCGCCGTCGGAAATAATGTCGCCTGCGGCGAGCAGTGAGAGGTTTGCGAGCGAGTTGAGGCTGATGGTGCCCGTACTGACTGCGGAGCC
>CAIOKE010000105.1 GCA_903858815.1 uncultured Planctomycetaceae bacterium
ATCAGGCGTCCGTATAGCTCCAGCCTGGGACACTGTCACCACACCTCCGGTACATACTCAGACTCTGTCATTTCAACACCAGTCGCTGCAGGCAGAATGCCCCGACAATACGACTGACCTCAAGGGAACTCCTACCATGTCAAACGAAATACAGTCCATCGACGATCAGATTCTTGTTTCCGCCACATTCGGAGCCATTGCAACAACCAGCACAGAAGTTGCTGCGGCACGCTTCCTGCTCCTGATTTCAGACCTCGAGCTGACCAGAAAACGGGTGCACCGCCTGAATCTGCACCGCACGGACCGAAGTCAACCGCCAGCATCACTGACAGACATGCCGTCGCTCAGGATGATCCTTGCAGCAATCCGACAGGCGTCACTTGTTGACGAAATCCAGCAGGGCAATATTTCGCTCCCTGCTCTGGCAGATGTCGCTGATTGCCCACAGGCCCTCTGGATCGCAGCCTGTACTCTGCAGGAATTACTGGAAGACGAACCAGAAGAACTCTCTGTTTTCCCGAACAACTGTCACGAGAACATTCAGCAGTGGCTGCTGCCGCACAGCGTCACTCAGGAAACCACCCCGGTGGCTCGCACCGAAACCACAACCGCAGACCGTCGACCGGAAACCGACTCCCTGTGGCACCCCTTCCTGTGGCTCCTGATCTGGAAGCAGCAGTTCAGCGATTCGCAATGGCAGAAACTGTCAGCCCACGCCCGTCCCGCAATGGACTCGCTCGGAAAGCTGAACACTCAACCAGACATCAGGACACTGCTCGTCACCGCCCACGACACACTCGATAAAGCCGGGTTGTCAGTCTCAGCACTGACTGACGATCCAGCCGATGTCTGGCCACGGTTCAGATTCGACTTGGCCTTCCACCGCGTATTCCAGTATCCACAGCAGAACGAATCGGACCTGCAGTCGCAGATTCGTATGTTCTGCAGCCAACTGCAGGTCCAGTCAGTCAGTGATCTCTGGCTGCAATCCACCGAACTGAAGATCGCGGACGTGGATGGACGCTCCGTCGAACGTCACCTGCAGACGCTGGTGGATCGTCTGCAGCAGGAAGAACATCGTATCCAGTTGATGGTCAGCAACTCAGGCTCAATGATCAGGAACTGACCAGCCCGGACCGTGACAAACATCACACGGCCCCACACTCCACCTTCTGCTCCGGTTGTCTTGACCATGCAGATACCACGTGATATGAACGCGGGAGGCAGGCAATCATAGCCTGCCTCACCCCATTTCACGCTCCCGGTCACGCGCCCTATGACTACCCGCTGCAAAGCTGATCTGCAAAGCCTGCTGGCTGACTACCAGCAGGCCCTGCAACTCTCGTCATCGCAGCCCGGAAGTGAGACTCCGCTGCTGCAGCACTATCACGAATTCTTCCTGCGTCATCAGCACGTGCTGCAGCAGAATCCTCAGCTGTTTCTGCAGCAGGCCGCCAACTGGCACCAACCCAGTGTGCAACTGCCGGCCAGACAGCAGCTCAGCAACAGTTCACCGGCAAATTCACCCACACTGCAGCTCCTGTTTCCACACCACGCTGACGCAACTCCGGATCTCAGGTGGCAGTACAGGCCTGATGGACCCCACGCTCCAGTCAGTGCCATCGCCTGCACTCCAGCACTCTCCGGATGCATCGTTGCCGCCATAAAACGCACGATTCATATCGTGGATGCCAACAGCGGCCAGTTGAAACAACTGCTTCAGACAGCACTCCACAGGGGCGAGCAGATTGAAGATATCTGCCTGTCGCCTGATGGCCTGCAACTGGCCGCCGCTACGACCGAAGGTACCGTCCACCTGTGGAAACTCATTGGAACTCAGTTTTGCTCAGTCGAACTTCCCGCAGCAGACAGCGACATTCATACAGCACAGGATGCTGATGATGATCGCTCTGCACTGCTGTGCATCGACTGGTCGCCGAATCGGCCACAGTTGTTCACTGGCAGCAATCGTGGCAGCCTCCGCAGACGGGCCACCAATGGCTCAGAAAAGTCAGAACTGCTTTACCGCTGGAATAACCTCGAAATCCTGCGGATCGCGGTATCCCCCGCAGGTGACAGAATCGCAGTGGGACTCAGTGATCAGACTGTCAGGCTGCTGCACATCGACTCACTCGAAATCCTGATGACACTGAGTCTGTCAGATCGGCCTGCCAGCCTCGCATGGTCACCCACGGGCACTCTGCTTTTAGTCGCCACAATCCATGGCAGAATCTCTGCATGGTCCACTGAGAACGGTGCACAACTGCAGCAGTGGTGGCATGATGACAAAGGCCGGGGTGTCAGATGCCTGTGCTGGTGTTCCTGCCCCCAAGGCTCACAGCCGCGGGAACGAATCATCAGTGCCGGGTATGATGATCAGATCCGCTTCTGGTCTGTTCCGGAAGGTACCCTGCTGAAAGCTCAGTCAGCCGTCAGCCAGACAATTACCTGCCTCACTGCGGCCCCGGACGCTGCTCAGTACTTCTCAGGGGGAGACACTGGGCGAATCTGTGCGTGGAAACAGCCCACACACTTCAGCCCGGCGCCCCAGACCAGTCAGAAGTCTCCAATCCACACTCTGGAATTTTCACCGGATGGAAGATTTCTGGCCTCCGGCAGCCTCAGGTCCGGAATCACATTCCGGGACGCTGAAAACGGCAGCTCACTCAGCCAGATTCAACAACCAAATACTGCGATCTGCTGGTCACCTCAGGGTGACAGGATCGCCGCCGCCTGTACCGATGGGCACCTGCGTATCTGGCTGGTGATCGACGGCCGCGAAATCGCAGCCTCCCGTGAAAAATTCGATCACATCACATCACTCTCCTGGCATCCCACGAAACCGCTGCTGCTGTTCGCCGGACAGGACGGACTACTACGCATCTGGTCGCACGAAACACAGCAGATCCAGCAGCTCAGTACACCACGACACACCCGGCGAATTGACAGTGCTCGCTGGTCGGGCTCCGGAACACTGTTTCTCTCAGCCGGGTGGGATGGACGTCTGATCATATGCAGCATTCACGACAACAGCACACGGACACTCCAGCAGCGCGGAACTCCGATTCTCACTGCCAAATGGACCATCGCCCCGGACACCATCATCGGCGGAAATCAGCAACACGAAGTCTGCCTCTGG
>CAIOKE010000106.1 GCA_903858815.1 uncultured Planctomycetaceae bacterium
GCTGGTGCTCGGAGGTCCCGGGGGGTGGGGTCAGTTTGGGTCCAGGCGAGGCGTTGGCGTAAGCCGTTGGGTGTCGTGTTGATTGGCGGCAGGATGCGTGGTTGTGGCGGAGGTTCGGCGCAGCAGGAGCTTCGCCCTCCCGCGGTGCGTCTTCCGGGAGGGCGAGGCTCCCGCCGAGCCGCGGGTCGGCGGTGTTTGTCTCCGAGCTGGTGCTCGGAGGTCCCGGGGGGGTGGGGTCAGGTTGGGTCCAGGCGAGGCGTTGGCGTAAGCCGTTGGGTGTCGTGTTGATTGGCGGCAGGATGCGTGGTTGTGGCGGAGGTTCGGCTCAGCAGGAGCTTCGCCCTCCCACTGTACGTCTTCCGGGAGGGCGAGGCTCCTGCCGAGCCGCGGGTCGGCGGTGTTTGTCTCCGAGCTGGTGCTCGGAGGTCCCGGGGGGTGGGGTCAGGTTGGGTCGAGGCGAGGCGTTGGCGTAAGCCGTTGGGTGTCGTGTTGATTGGCGGCAGGATGCGTGGTTGTGGCGGAGGTTCGGCGCAGCAGGAGCTTCGCCCGCCCGCGGTGCGCCTTCCCCGTTGGGAGGGCGAGGCTAACGCTGAGCCGCAGGTCGTTGGTGTTTCGTCTCCGAGCTGGTGCTCGGAGGTCCCAGAGGGGGCCCCAGGGTAGTCCCAGGGAGGTTTCGGGGATGGTCCCAGGTTGGGCGTGGGAGAGGTGTTGGCGGCGGCGGTGGTTCCGTCCTGCTATGCCTGCTTTTCCTCGGTGGATTTGGTTTTCTTTCCGGAGGATTCTTTAGGTGGATCGACGGCTGGTGGGAATCCATTCAGCTGTCGCCAGACTTCGTACCACAGCGGTACCTGTTTCAGCAGCACCCACCCGTTGGCTCGCACACCCTGTCTGAGGTAGCGATCTTCGGGCCAGTTGTGTGGATCGGAGTCATCGGGCAGGATCTGGCAGCGGAATTTGCCTTTTCCGTCATCGATCATATCGACTGAGACGACGCTGCCACCGAAGGTACCGACGGCGACAGACGGCCAGCCGGCGAACTGAATGGCTGGCCAGCCTTCGAACTGCAGTCGTACGTGGCTGCCGGGGCTGACAAGTGGTGCATCGTTACCATCCAGCCAGATCTGCACGGCGCGGTCTTTTGTGTCGGGGACGATGCGGCAGATGGGGTCACCTTTTTTGACCAGTTGGGTGCCGATGTTGGGGCTGATTTCGACGAGGTATCCATCGAAGGGAGCAGTCACAAGCTGAGTATCCTGGCGGGCGATTTTGGACTGCAGTTCGAGGCGTTCTTTTTCGACTTTGGCAACTTCGGCGCGGGCCTTATCGAGGGCGCCTTCATAGTAGCGGACGTCGGCTTCGGCTTTCTGGATGTAGGCCAGTCGGTCATTTTGTTTTCCCTGGAGCTCGGATCTGGCGGCGGAGACATTGGCCATTTCTTCGCGGACTTTGGCGTTGGATTCGTTGAGTTTGCGTTCTGCTTCCTGGAGTTTTTCGAGAGAAACGTTGCCAATTTCCTGGAGTCCTCGGTAGCGTTCGAGTGCGGCTTCCAGTTGCGGGATGGCGGCCTGTGCCAGCGACAGTTTCTGTTCTGCGGCGAGAGTTTTTTCGGTGGCGGCCTGTACGTAGGCGTCCTGGGCCCTGACGACCTGGAGCTGGACTTCCCGATAGGCATCCAGTTGTCCCTGTGTTGCCGTAACGATTTTCCCGGCGGCCTCAAACATCAGGGTGGTATTTTCGAGTTGAGCGTTGAGGCGAGTCGCGTAGTCGGCGTCGAGGTCACGGATTTCGGCGATGAAGTCTCCTTTTCTGACGTGAGTATTTTCCATGAGTTCATCGTTCCAGCGCACGATGCGTCCTTCGATGGTGGCTTCCAGTGTCTGCTGTCGTTCGCGGGGGGCGTAGGCCATGACGAAGCCGGCGCCTGTGACAGTCTGCTGCCACGGTGCAAAGGCCATCAGCAGAATGCAGCCGGTGAGCAGCACGAGGAGCACAGCGGCGAGCCGGCGAGCCCAGCGTGAGGAGCGGGCAAGGTGCAGTGACGGAAATGTGGCGACGCTGAGAAGTGTGGCTGTGCCGATTGTCCGTCGCGGTTGCAGGCCGCGGGACACGAGTTCTGCAGTCTCAGTTTCGTCGTCAGGAAGTGTGATGGTCATGGGGGCAACCTGTCAGTGGGAATCGCGGGTTCGCGAGGGGGTCGTCACTGTTGTCAGAGCCGGTTCGCCCGGCAATTCCACAATTCTGGTGAATTGCTGCTGCAGACGTGTGCTGGAGGAAGCGACGATCAGTTTCCAGGAGTGATCTGCGGATGTGATACGACGCAGGATCCTGTCGGCAAGGTCTTCGGGGAGCAGGTCGAGCAATTCGTCGATCAGAACCACTTCCGGTCGTCCGGAAATGGCGCGGGCAATCATCAGCAGTCGACACTGAATGGGTGTCAGGGGCGTGCCAGCGGGGCTGATCGGGGTATGCAGTCCGTCGGGCAGCTGCTGTACGGGGGCCAGCAGTTCCACAGTTTCGAGTGCGGATCGCACGTCTGCGACAGAGATATCAGGTCGCTCGAGGTGCACATTTTCAGCGATTGTTCCGGCAAAAATCTCGGTCTCCCGAACCATGACCACGTGTCGTCGCAGAACGTCGGGACGGAGGTCACGGGGATCGGTACCGTGCAGACTGATCAGGCCGCCGGACGGTTCCCGCAGTCCAAACAGCATGTCCAGCAGTTGACTTTTGGCCTGTGTATTTCGACCGGCCAGTACCACACGTTCCCCCGAACGAATCTCGAGCGACAGCGGCTCGTCAAGGCCGGGCAGTCGAAGTTTCTGCAGGACGATCGCGGAACCATCAGGAATTGTGAGCAACCCATCGGCTCGTTCCACAGGCAGGTCGAGCAGGTGGCCGATCTTATCAACAGAGGTGAGCAGGTCGTAATAGCTTTCGATATGCTTGGCCATTTTGGCAAAGGAATCAACGACGATGGCTACGATCAGTTCCGCGGCCACCAGCTGCCCCAGCGAAAGCTGCCCTGAGATCACCAGCCAGCCACCGATTGCCAGCAGCACAGTGCTGGCAATCGCCTGCACCAGAAGAATGGCGAGCAGCTGCCGCATGAGTACGGAAAAGTGTCGCCGTCGAGCGTCCAGATAGCCGTAAATCAGCTCGTCTGATCGTCCGAGGGCAAATTCTGCTGCGCCATCGTAGCGGAAGGCAGTACGGCACCGTGCCATGTCTTCCAGCCATGCCGCCATCGCATACTTGCAGCGAGATTCGGTGATACTGGTCGAAATGGCCCCGCGTCCCAGCAGGTAAACGAGGGCCATCAGCATGACGAGGGCGAAGTCAAAGGCCAGCAACCATGGGTGATAGAACGCAAGCACGGTCATGCCCACGCCCATATTGAGGATCAGCGAGATGCCATCCAGCAGCAGGCCCGAGGCCGTTTTCTGAATGGTGACCACATCGAAAAACCGGTTGACCAGTTCCGGTGGATAGCTGTCGTGGAAGGCATTCAGTGACGTGCGAGGCAGACGCCATGCCAGTTCGGCCGCCAGTCGGGCAAACAGACGCCGCTGAATCAGTTCCACCACCCACGTCTGCATGGCCTTGAGCGCGGCCTTGAACAGCAGGAATACCAGCAGCATCAGGGACAGCACAATCACCGGCTGCAGAAATCGTCCGAAAGCCACAGTACTGACGAGCGCTTCGACAGCCAGTGGAGTGGTCATGCTGAGCAGACCGGACACCAGGGCAAACGTCGCCACCACCCAGATATCTGTGCGCTCGGCCCGCATCAGGCTGATCAGGCGAGCCAAAGGCGTGGTGTGGTGCTGATCCTCGTGACCGCTGTGCGAACCGACTTTGTGCGGTTCAATCACGACACACTTCTGCAGACCGCTGACTCCAGCGGTCTGCAGACGACTGGTGACCTGTCGAGGCCGCAGGGTCTGTATCGGTTTGTCACCCCGCGGCTGCAGAAACAGCATACGCCGACTGCCGCTGCCACTGAGCAGATGCCACGGCCCTGCAGCCTGCGAACGCATGATCACAAACATGCCATCACCGGCAATGCCAATCAGGTCCGGCAGCGGTCCTTCGACCACGCGGGCCACGAACCCAAGGCTGTGGGCGGATTCAACGAGCCAGCGGTACCAGGAACTGTCCGGCAGCTCGGCGACAAACTTCGCCCCCTCATCGACAGAACGGCGGATGGCCGAGCGATCGGCGTGAATGCCGTGTCTCAGAGTGATCTGTTCGAACATCCAGCATACATCGCTCAGGTCAGTCTCGCTGGTGGAAGCTGCAGCTGCCCCGATCATTCCTGCTCCTGTAAATGCTGAATCTGCTGAGCTGACAAATGACGCAAAGGATGAAAGCCGGTCGATGGCATGAAAAGCCGCCGGTAGAACTCTGGAAACATATCGAAATTCTTGGGTGAAAACGGAGAACGTCCACTGAAAAACGATGGTCCAACCGAGGAAACTCACGATCAGCCATAGGTTTTCCCGATATTACTGAGTCGTTTTCCGGCCGGAAATTATTTTTTCCAGCGAATCGCCGGGTCGAAGTGCCCTCGGGTGGGCGGGGCGATTTGGTTGGAGGGGTCGGGGGTATGCGGCGGGCAGCAGACGGGCGAATCCGCGTTTCCCGTGGCAGCCTGTGATTTCGTTCCCGGTGTTGTCAGGTTATGATGTGGTGTTCTGGTTGCTGTGTTGAGCGGTGTTTTTGTCCTGGTGAGTTGGGGTGTTGCGATGGCAGTTCGGACATTTGCTGCGGTGGATCTGGGTGCCGAGAGTGGGCGAGTGATGGCCGGCTGTTTTGACGGTCGTCGGGTGTCATTGAGCGAGTGTCATCGATTTCCGAATGGTCCGGTGTCTTTGGGTGGGACTTTGCGCTGGAATCTGCTGGGTTTGTGGCAGGAGATTGTGCGGGGTCTGGGTCGTGTGGGGTCTGAGCATGGTGGTTCTGTGTTCAGTGTGGGTGTGGACACGTGGGGTGTGGACTTTGTGCTGTTGAATCGGAATGATGAGTTGCTGGGTCAGCCGTGGAACTATCGTGATTCGCGTACAGACGGGATGTTGAATCTGGCATTTCAGCGGGTTTCGCGAGCCGAGATTTTTGCTCAGACTGGTCTGCAGTTTATGGAGATTAATTCTCTGTATCAGCTGCTGGCGATGTGTCGTCGTGATCCTGAGCTGGTTGCTCAGGCGACTCGTTTTCTGATGGTGCCTGACTTTCTGCACTGGTGTTTGAGTGGCAGTCGGGTGGTGGAGTTTACGAATGCCACGACGACTCAGATGTTGAACGCGACGACTCGGACATGGGCCGACGATCTGTTGCGTCGTCTGGAGATTCCGACGGGGATGTTTCCGGAGATTGTGAATCCGGGGACAGTTCTGGGTGGATTGCGTCGTGAGGTTGCTGAGGCTGCGGGTTTGCGTGATGTGCAGGTGGTGGCTCCGGCGACGCATGATACGGGCTCGGCGGTGGCTGCGGTCCCGACGACTCGTACTGGTCAGGCGAACTGGGCATACATCAGCAGCGGCACATGGAGTCTGATTGGGGTGGAGGTGCAGGATGCGATTCTGACGGAGGCGGCGTTGCAGCGGAATGTGACGAACGAGGGTGGGTTGGACGGCACGTATCGTCTGTTGAAGAACGTGATGGGAATGTGGCTGGTTCAGGGCGTGCGAGCATCGTGTGCGCGGCGTGGTCTGCAGCTGGAGTATGGAGAGATTACGGAGCGTGCTGCCGGGGCTCAGCCGTTTCGTTCGCTGGTGAATCCGGACAGTGCGGAGTTTCTGCGACCGGAGGACATGGCGTCGGCGATTCAGGCGGAGTGTCGTCGGACGGGCGAGCCGGTTCCGGAGGACGAGGGACAGTTATTCCGTTGTGTGCTGGAGAGTCTGGCATTGAAGTATCGGATGGTGCTGGGCTGGCTGGAGCAGTTGACGGGTGTGCGAGTGGAGGTGATTCATGTGGTGGGTGGGGGATCGCGGAATGCGGTGTTGAATCAGTTCACAGCGGATGCCTGTGGAGTGCCGGTGATAGCGGGTCCGGTGGAGTCGACGGCTTTGGGGAATGTGCTTGTGCAGGCGCGTGCAGCTGGTGAGATTGGTTCATTGTCTGAGTTGCGTGAGGTGGTGCGGTCATCAGAGAGTCTGGTGGAGTATGAGCCGCGGAATACGGCGGCGTGGAGCGCGGTGTGGGAGCGATTTCAGCGTCTGCAGTGAGGCGTGTGGTGTGCTGGTGATCTGAGTTTTTGCGAGTGTTTGAGGAAGTGTGTGCTATGGGTTTGTTTGATCGACTGAAGCGTGGTCTTGAAAAGACTCGACAGATACTGCGAACAGACATTCGCGATTTGTTTCGTGCGGGCGAGATTCTTGATGAGCGTTTGCTGTCGGACTTTGAAGCGCGTTTGATTCGTACGGACATGGGTTTTGCTGCTGCGACTCGGATTGTTGGCCGTCTGCGTGAGCAGCATGGTGGTCGGACGGTGGATGTGGATGCGATCTGGAAGACGGTCCGAGACGAGTTAGTGGATCTGCTGCGTGGTCAGAATGACATTCGCTGGGATCTGTCGGACCCGTTGTCTCCGCTGGCGAAGGCGGCGGCTGGTCCGACGGTGATTCTGGTGGCGGGTGTGAATGGAGTGGGCAAGACGACATCGATAGCGAAGATTGCCAATCTGCTGCAGAAGCAGGGTCGGCGGGTGATGCTGGCGGCGGGTGATACATTTCGGGCGGCTGCTGTTGAGCAGCTGACGATGTGGTCGCAGCGTCTGGGTTGTGAGATTGTGCGTCGGGAGAGTAATTCGGATCCGGCGGCGGTGGCATTTGAGGGCGTGCAGCGAGCTGTCGCGGCGGGGGCTGATTATCTGATTGTGGACACAGCGGGTCGCCTGCAGACTCAGAAGAATCTGATGGACGAGCTGGGGAAGATTCGTCGAGTGATGCAGAAGGTGGTGCCTTTGGCGCCGCATGAAAGTCTGCTTGTGCTGGATGCGACGACGGGTCAGAATGGGCTTAGTCAGGCGCGTAGTTTTGCGGCGGCGACCGGTTGTACGGGTCTGGTACTGGCGAAGCTTGACGGGACGGCTCGCGGGGGAATCGTGGTGGCGATTCGTCAGGAGATGGGGATACCGGTAAAGTACATTGGGGTGGGCGAGCAGGTGGACGATCTGGAGTTATTTGATCCGACGGGATTTGTTGAGGCGTTGTTCAGTCGCTGAGTGGCGGGGGAGGCAACGATGGAAAAGCTGGTGATCCTGCTGGTGATTCTGGCTTTGAAGAAGCTGCTGGATCTGTTGAAGAATGCGGTTGCTGGCGGTGGCGGTGTCGGTGGTGAACCGGGGATACCTCCGCGGGCACCGGGCGTACCGGCTCAGCGACCGCCCGTGGAAGTTGGTCAGCCGGGTGGGATGCGGGGTCTGTTGGAGGAGCTGTTGGGTGTTCCGGCGGGTGGTATTGCTGGTCAGGCTGCGGATCAGGCGCCCCCTGTTCCTGCAGTGCCGCTGAAAGTTCGTCGGAAGCGGGATGGTATCGCCGGGGGAGAGCAGCAGTCGCGAGGGGTGCGGGACAAGAGTCGTGGCGGGGGGCGTAGCGGGGGTGAGTCGCGTGGGGGACCGGGGACGAGTCGTGCAACTGGCAGTGATGTAGCGCGGCATGTTGAGACGGCAATTACGGCGCGTGTGCGTCAGCATCTGAGTCCGACGGTGAGTGAATCCGTGCGGCGGGACATAACTGAGCATGTGGAGTCGACGTTTGGCCGTGGCGCTGTGTTGGGTGAGGGTGCAGCGGTGCCTGGTGAGCGAGTTGAGGGAATTCGTGGAATTCTCAGAAGTCCTCGCGGAATTCAGCAGGCGATGCTTGTGTCAGAGATACTGAATCGCCCGCGGATCTTTCGTCGATGAATACAGAAACGCTTGACACTCGGTGAATTGCCGGGTATTCAGGTGTTCCAGACAGCTGTTTCCGTCGATTTCGTGCGTATTTTTGCGCAGCTTTTTGTGCAGCAGAGGCCCACATGTCAAAAGATCGTCGCATAGACATTGAAGAAGTTGGTGCAGTGACGGTGGTACGGCTGCTGGAAAAGAAGATCCTGGAAGAGACCAGCATTGATGCTCTGGGGCAGGATCTGTTTGCTCTTGTTGACCGTGATGGTCGTCGCAAGGTGGTGCTGGACTTCAAAGCAGTCGAGTATCTTTCCAGTGCGGCGATTGGCCGCGTGACAAGTCTCGACAAAAAGCTGAAGGTGGCTCAGGGGAAACTGGTGCTGTGCAATATTCGCAAGGACATCTTTGAGGTCTTCCAGCTGCTCAGGCTGCCTCTCGTGCTGACGATCTGCAACGACCTTGATCAGGCGCTTGAAAAGTTTTAGTTGCTGTGGGCAAGGGGTAACTGCAACGAGCGGGAGGGCCGGGCAGCATGGCGGGTCCTGTTCAGTTTGAGACTGTGATTCCCAGTCAGATGTCGGCGGGGATGGCGGTGCAGGACCGCGTTGTGGGTCTGATGCAGGACCTGCAGTTTTCGATGCGTGATGTGTTTGCGATGCGATTGTCCCTTGAGGAGGCGATCAGCAATGCGATTCGTCATGGCAATCGGTATGCGGCTGACAAGCAAGTCCGGATTGAGTGTGAGTTATCGGAGTTGTTGGTGCGTGTGACGGTGCAGGACGAGGGTGACGGGTTTAATCCGGAGCTGGTCCCGGATCCGACTCTGGAAGAGAACCTTGAGCGTCCTTTTGGGCGTGGCCTGTTGTTGATGCGGGCATATCTGAGTGAGTGCCGGTATTCGGATTCCGGGCGTCGTCTGACCCTGGTGCGTGAGCGGAACAGTCCATTGCCGATCATTGGCAACTGATTCCGGTTTTCTCAGGAATTCCCCTCAGACATCCCCGTCGCGCTCGAACAGGCTGCCCCGGCTCGCTATAGTCGCTGCCAGACCGACCGGCAGTATCGTGCCGTCAGGTTTGGGGAAAAGTGGCAGGTGATTTCAGACAGAATCCGGCGGCGTCAGCATGAAAATTCATGAGTATCAGGCGAAGCAGTTATTGCGTGCTGCGGGTGTAGCGGTACCTCAGGGCATTGTGGCTCGAACACCCGACGAGGCGGCTCAGGCCTTTACAACTCTGGGTGGCTCGCTGGCTGTCGTAAAGTCGCAGATTCACGCGGGTGGTCGTGGCAAGGGGCGATTTACAGAGCATCCAGAGCAGCGTGGTGTGGTGCTGGTGCGTTCTGCCGCAGAGGCTCAGCAGAACGCTGCTCGAATGCTGGGCAGTACTCTGGTGACGATTCAGACGGGTGAGGCGGGCAAGCAGGTGAATACTCTGTTTGTCGAGCAGGGCCTGAAGATTGCTCGTGAATTGTATCTGGGAATTGTGGTGGACCGTGAGGCGGGTGGTCCGGTGTTGATCATGTCGTCGGAAGGTGGCATGGAGATTGAAGAGGTGGCGAAGCATTCGCCAGAGAAGATTCTGCAGGAGCCGTTTGATGCGGTCGCGGGTCTGTACCCGTATCAGGCTCGCAAGCTGGCTTATGCTCTCGGTCTGGACGCGGCTGCGGTCCGCAGTGCAGAAAAGTTTCTGCCGAAGATCTGCCGATTTTTCGTGGACTATGACTGCAGCATGACGGAGATCAATCCGCTGGTGGTGACCGAAGACGGTCAGATGCTGGCATTGGATGCGAAGGTGACTTTTGACGACAATGCTTTGTTCCGTCACAAGGATGTGGTGGCGCTGCGGGATTTGTCTGAGGAAGAGCCGGCAGAGGTTCGTGCTGCCGATACGGGGCTCAGCTATGTCAAGCTGAATGGCAACATTGGCTGTCTGGTGAATGGTGCTGGTCTGGCGATGAGCACGATGGACCTGATCAAGCTGCACGGTGGCGAGCCGGCCAATTTTCTGGACGTGGGTGGTGGTGCGGACGAGGACCAGGTGACGGAAGCTTTTCGCATCATTCTGGCGGACAGCAACGTGAAGGCGGTGCTGGTGAACATTTTCGGCGGGATTATGCGTTGTGACATTATTGTGTCGGCGCTGTTGAATGCCTACGAGAAGGTGGGCTTTAACGTTCCTCTGGTGGTTCGCCTTGAGGGTACGAACGTCGAGAAGGCTCGTGAGATGCTGCAGGCCAGTGGTCGAGCGATCATTGCGGCAACGGATCTGACGGATGCGGCTCAGAAGGTTGTGCGGGCATTGAATGCCTGAGTTGTGTACTGATTTCTTCGGTTATTGAACTCTTGTTTGCGAAACCCCTGTCATGAGCATTCTGGTATCGAAGGCAACTCGAGTTATTACTCAGGGCATCACTGGAAACTCCGGATTGTTTCACAGTCAGAAGTGTCGTGAGTATGCGGCTGAGTGTCAGCCGGGCGTGGACGTTTTTGTCGGCGGGGTGACTCCGGGCAAAGGCGGCACGACGGTCGATGGTTTTCCGGTTTTCAATTCTGTCCGAGAGGCTCGCGAGAAGACGGGTGCGAACACATCCATGGTGTTTGTGCCTCCGCCGTTCTGTGCTGACGCGATTCTGGAAGCGGCGGACGCGGGGATGGAACTGATTGTGGCGATCACCGAGGGGATACCGGTGATGGACATGCTGCGAGTGCGTCGGGGTCTGGAGAAATCCACATCGCGGCTGATTGGTCCGAACTGTCCTGGCGTGATTACTCCGGGTGTCGCGAAGATCGGGATCATGCCGGGTTATATTCACAAGCCGGGCACGATTGGGATTATCAGTAAGAGCGGTACGTTGACTTACGAGGCTGCGTGGCAGCTGGGTCGTGTGGGTCTGGGGCAGAGTACTGCGGTGGGGATTGGCGGGGACCCGATCAACGGGACCAGTTACATCGAGTTGCTGAAGATGTTCCAGGACGATCCTGGTACTGAGGGGATTCTGTTGATTGGTGAAATTGGAGGCAGTGCAGAGCAGGCTGCGGCTGAGTACATCAAGTCGCATGTGACGAAGCCGATGGCTGGGTTTATTGCGGGTCAGACGGCACCTCCGGGTAAGCGGATGGGTCATGCGGGTGCGATCATTTCCGGCGGTGGCGGAACAGCGGCCGAGAAGATGTCGGCTTTGTCAGCGGCGGGAGTTGTGGTGTCTGCCAGCCCGGGTGGCATGGGCGAGGCGATGCTGCGGGCGATGCAGCGAGCTTCGTAGGTTGCTGTTGGGTGGGTGTTGGGTGGGTGTTGTTACAGATCGAAGATGGATTGTCCGGCGCTGGCTGGCAGTGTGAAGCCATCAGGGCTCAGTCTGGTGCGTGGATCGATACCCATCGTTGCCAGTATGGTGGCTCCGAAGTCTTCGGGGCTGACGGGTTGATCGCGGACCCATGCGGCGGTTTCGTCCGAGGCTCCGTAAACGGTACCTCCGGGGATACCGGCACCGGCCAGCATAGCGGAATAGCAATTGGGCCAGTGATCTCGTCCGATGGCTGAGGCACCGCGGCTGATGCGGGGGGTGCGTCCGAATTCGCCGGCCATTACGACGAGTGTGGAGTCGAGTAGTCCGCGGTCGTCAAGATCTTCGAGGAGTGTGGCCATGGCGGCGTCAGCGCGGGGCAGTGCCCAGCCAAGTCCGTTCCAGCCATTATCGAAGATGCTGATACCGGCGTTGCCGTGCATATCCCAGGTTTCGACGCTGACGAACCGATCGTTGGGAGCCAGTCCCATCCATGCGACGACGCTGACGAGGCGGACTCCGGCTTCAACCAGTCTGCGGGCGAGCAGCAGATTTTGTCCGAAGGGGTGTCTTCCGTAGCGGTCGCGAACGTGTTCGGGTTCGGCATCGACGTGGAACGCATTGGCGGCGGTGGAGCTTTGCAGCAGGCTGAAGGCGCGATTCTGCAGCTGATGCAGTCGTTCGGCGGCGGGGTCTGGGGAGAGTTCGGGGGGGATTTGAGGTGTGATGTTATTGAGCAGTTGTCGGCGGGCCTGCAGGCGGCTGTTGGAGATATCGGGTGCGGAGGCGAAGGGGGTGGGGCGGAAGCCGGGCGTGGCGGGGTTATCGAGGTGTTGTTCGCCGATGAGCAGCGGGCTGCTGTTGATCCCGAGGAAGCCTCCGCTGCGATACGCGGCTTCAGCCGGGGCTGCTCCGCCGCCGAATTTCTGCAGCCAGACGTAGGGGGGGATGGCGGTTTGTGCGGGCTGCAGTCGAGTGATGATGGAGCCGAGGGAGGGTGAGTCACGGCGGGGTGTGGAGGACCCGGCCAGCAGCATTTCGTTGGCGACGTTATGGACGGGCACGCGGTGGCTCATGGAGCGAATGACGCAGTATTTGTCGGAGACAGCGGCAAGTGCCGGCATCAGTTCACCGACCTGCAGTCCAGGGGTTGCGGTCGCGATGGGTTTATAGGGACCGCGGAGGTCAGCGGGTGCATGGGGTTTGGGGTCCCACGAGTCCAGCTGACTGAGTCCGCCGTATTGAAACACGAAGATGCAGGATTTGGGTGTACGTGCTGACTGTTGATCAGCGGCCAGCAGCTGCGGCAGGTTCAGCAGTCCGGGCAGTTGTGTGCCGGCCATGCCGATGGCCCCTGCGTGCAGCAGGCGTCGTCTTGAGCGGAGCGATTGTGGCGAGTTATCGGGCAAGGGAGTTATCGTTTTGCGGGACTGGGATTTGGGAGCGCAGGCCGGAAGCGTGACCGGGCCTGCAGAAGTCATGCTGACGTTTTTGTGATGCGGAATCAAGCAGAATCCGGAATGCGGGGGAAACCGCGGCGGGCAGTCGTGAGGGTTGCCATGTGTCACCGCTGATTTTGGGGGACCGTTCTGGCGCTGATAACGCTGTTTGCTCTGGTTGCCTTGATGCTTAGTCACATTGCCCAGTCGGCGCACAGCAGTTCTGCCTGCCGCAGGACCGTTTCCGTTGCCTGGGCCCGTTTGTCCGGGGGGTAGCCGTGTTTTTTCAGAATCTTCTTCACCATCAGCCGCAGCTTCGCCCGGACACTGTCCTTGACGGTCCAGTCAATTGTCACATTGCGGCGAACGGTATCCACCAGTTCGCGAGCGATGGAGCATAAAGCTTTGTCGCCCAGAATGGCGACCGCGCTGTCATTGACCTCCAGAGCCGAATAGAACGCTTCCTCGTCTGCGGTGAGGCCAAGTGATTCGCCGCGCTGCCGAGCCGTCCGCATATCCGTGGCGAGTGCCACCAGTTCCTCGATCACCTGGGCAGCGTCGATTGAGCGGTTCTGATATTTCCGGATCGTCTTTTCGAGCATCTCAGCGAACGAACGGGATTGAACAAGATTCTTTCGCGATCGCGATTTGATCTCGTCACTCAGGAGTTTCCGCAGAACTTCCAGCGCCAGGTTCCGCTGCGGCATGTCCCGGACTTCGGCCAGAAACTCATCTGACAAAATCGAAATGTCGGGGCTTTCCATGCCTGCGGCGGCAAAGATGTCGATCACTTCGTCCGATGCCACCGATCGCGAGATAATCTGGCGGACGGCTGCGTCGAGGTCCTCTCGGCCTGGGCCACCCCCGGCTCCGTCGGCGCCAAGTTTGGCAAACTGGGCCCGCAGACACTGGAAAAACGCCACCTCCTCGCGGAGCTTGATCGCCGCGTCATGCGTACCCACCAGTGCGTACGCTTTCGACAATTCAGTCACCGCCTGGACAAATCGCGACTGACCATCGTCCTGCTGCAGGACAAAATCCATCGCCTCCGGGATCACACAGACTCGCTGCGATGCCGTGCCGGTGAAGAACCTGGAATAGTCGTAGCCGTGCAGAATGCCCACGACGACTTCGTATTTCTCCAGCAGGACTTCAAGAGCCTGATCGATGGGAATCGCCGTATCGGCCTGGTCAGCCTGCGTGTACTGAGCAAGTGCCTTTCTGAGTTCCACAGCGAGGCCGAGGTAATCGACGACCAGTCCGCCTGGTTTGTTTCTGAAAACACGGTTCACGCGGGCAATTGCCTGCATCAGGTTGTGCCCGCTCATTGGCTTGTCCACATACATCGTGTGCATGCAGGGAGCGTCGAATCCGGTGAGCCACATATCACGGACGATCACCAGTCTGAGCGGATCGTCGGGCTTTTTGAAGCGCTTCGCCAGCTCTTCGCGCCCGCGTTTGCTGCGGATGTGCTGCTGCCACTCGACGGGATCGCTGGCCGATCCCGTCATCACCACACTCATGGCTGGCTCATGGCCGACATATCCAACGGGTGATTCCGCCGCCAGCATCGTCGCGCTATCGGTTTTATCCATCAGGATGCGGGCTTTTCTCTCCCGTGTTGCAGGTCGTCCGGCCCATTCCGGCCGCAATTCTGCAATCGCATTGAACAGCTCGACACAAATCCGACGACTCATGCAAACAATCATCGCCTTGCCGTCCATCGAAGCCAGTCGGTCCTCCCAGTGATTAACGATGTCCTCAGCGATCCGCCTGATCCGCTTTTCACTGCCGACGAGCGATTCCAGTGCCGCCCATTTCGTCTTGAGCTTCTCCTTCGATGTTTGCTCTTCACCTTCCGTCACATCCTCAAACTCTTCGTCGATCTTCGGTCGTTCGGCTTCGGCCAGTGCCAGCCTGGCCAATCGGCCTTCGTAGTAAATCCTGACCGTGGCACCGTCCTCGACAGCCCGGCTGATGTCGTAGACGTCGATGTAGTCGCCGAATACGGCCTTCGTGTTCTTGTCGCCGAGTTCAATCGGTGTTCCGGTAAATCCCATGAACGACGCGTTCGGTAATGCGTCGCGCAAATGCTTGCTGAATCCGTAGCTGATCTCGCCCGTCTTCCTGGCCCTGGCATAGTGACCGTACTGGCTGCGATGGGCTTCGTCCGCGATCACCACGACGTTGCGTCGATTGGAAAGTTCCGGATAGGTCTGACCGGCATCGGGGGCGAACTTCTGGAGCGTCGTGAACACGACACCGCCGGACGCCACCTTCAAGAGTTCCCGCACGGCGTCGCGATCATCGGCCTGCACCGGCTTCTGCCGCAGTAATTCGTGGCAGCCGGCGAACGTCGAGAAGAGTTGATCGTCGAGGTCGTTGCGGTCGTTGATGACCAC
>CAIOKE010000107.1 GCA_903858815.1 uncultured Planctomycetaceae bacterium
AATTCCTGAAGGAGGATCTTAACTTGCACAAGGCCATCGGACTCATCACATGCGCTTCGGTGATGGCCGCGTCGCTGTACTTATTCAGCGGCGGCGATCCATCGCGAACGTTGTCGGCTCAGACCGAACCCGCAAAGGGCACAGGTCGTCAGAGCACAGTGGCAAGACGTTTCCTCCAGGAAGCCCAGGCTGAGGCTGCGAAGGGCAATGTCGCCGAAGCCCGTCGGCGAGCAGAGACTGCGAAGTCTCTGTCATCCGACTGGAGCGGTGTGGAGGAAACACCGGACGAGTTTCTGGCAGCTCTGGACGGTCAGACCGCTCCAAAGAAGGCTCAGAAATCTCTTGAAGAGGAATGGTCCGAATCAGAAGCCCCGGCAGACTCGAGCAGCGAAGTGGCTGACGAGCCGGCAGCCGAGGAAGCTGAAGAGGCTGTTTCCAGTGCAGACATGCGAAAGCGTCGTGAAGCTCAGCGACTGGTCCGCGAGGCGCGGGTTGCCATGAAGCAGGGCGACATGGCGCTGGCACGCTCCCGCGCTATGCAGGCTCGCCAGCTGAAAGCCTCCTATGCTCTGTGGGACGATCGTCCCGAGCATGTGCTGGCTGACATCGACGCCCAGATGAAGACCGTGACGTTCACAGCAAATGCTCGCGATAAGGCAAAGCAGGCAGCCAGCAAGGCGACCGATGCCGCAGCCACTCGTGCAGAATCGATGCTGCAGAGCGCCCGTCGAGCCATGGATGCCGGCGAACTGGAAGAGGCAGAGGCTCTGGCAGCTGAAGCCGAATCATTAAAGGTGGCTTTTGCTGCCTTCGAAGACAGCCCGACATCTGTGCGACGCGACGTTCAGCGTCTGCGAGCCGCTGGCAAGTCTGCTGAAGAAACATTCGCCGCAGCCGACAAGTCTGCTGCGACGGAAGCTGACCGTGCTCGCCTGCTGCTTCGCGAATCGCGTGCTGCAGCAGCACGCGGCGATGCTGCGGCCGCAAAGGCCAAAGCCGCTGAAGCAGCCGACATGGAAGTCGCCTTCAACCTGACGGACGATCGACCGGAGCTGGCAGCTGAAGAAGCGGAATTCGTGGCTGCTCGATCAGGCAGCGACGGAAGTCGTGTTGCAGCAACCGGCTCAAAAGCTCGCACACAGAAGAAAGTGGACAACGCCGGTTTCGATGAAACCGACATGACTGCGATTTCCCCGGACGGTCGATCTGCCGGTCAGGCTTACCGTCAGGGTATCGCTATGCTCCGCAGTGGTGACCGCGAAGGGGCTCGCAGCGCCTTCCAGGCCGCCTGGAAGAATGCCGGTGAATTGAGCTCGACAGAACGCCGACAGCTGCAGGAATTCCTGCAGGACCTGTCTGCTCCAAAAGCCGTTCGACTGGCCTCCAACCAGGAGCCAGCCGAGACCGAAGGTACAGAGCCAGTGGCTGAAGGCGAAGTCACTCCGCTGTTCCCTGACGAGCCGGCTGCCGGTTCTCCCGGACCTCAGGATGCTCTGACGGCTGCCGCTGACAAGTCCGACGTGCAGTATGATCGCCTGCGGACCGAAGTGATGAACAGCGTGTTCCGCGCAGAGAAGATGAAGACCACGAATCCGGATGAAGCCCTGCAGATTCTGGACAACACGCTGGCCACCATCGAAGCGACGCCGCTGAGCAAGGAATCTCTGGAAACTCTGGCAGGCTATGTTCGCCGCAGCCATGCGTCGATCAGTGCCTGGCGGGATCAGCAGGCTCCCAACATCGCTCGCAGCGAAAAGAACAACAGCGTCGTGGAAGAAATCCGTCGTGAGACGGAAACCAGGATCCGTATCGAGCAGGAATTTGCGGATCTGGTGGAAGAGTACAATCAGCGGATGAAGGAGCATCGCTATGCAGAAGCCCAGCTGATCGCTCGCAAGGCAAAAGACCTGAATCCGGATCTGCCGCAGGCCACCATCATGGTGGAAAAGGCCAAGCTGCAGAAACAGATCGCCTTCAATGAAGATGTCAAGGAACGCAAGGCCGACAGCTTCCTCAATACTCTGAACGATGTTGAAGAAGCCATGATTGCACCGGATCGCGATTACAGCATGCCTGATGCTCGCAGCTGGGGCGAACTGACAAAACGCCGTGCACGCCTTGGTCGAGTTGACAGTCGCGAACGCACGGAGAGCGAACTGGCCATCGAGAACAGCCTCAGCCAGAAAGTCTCTCTGCACTATCAGGACAAGCCGCTGACCGATGTGATTCGCCAGATCGCCCTTGATCATGGCATCAACATCACGATGAAGACCCGGGAAATTGAGACGGAAGGCCTGTCCGCCTCACAGCCCATCAGCATCGACGTGGATGGAATCACGCTCCGCAGTGCTCTGAACCTGCTGCTGGATCAGGCCGGCGGACTGGTGTACTCGATCGAAAACGAAACTCTGATGATTACCAATCGTCTGGAGCAGGAAACGAAGTACATCAACGTGGCTTACAACGTGGCCGACCTCGTTGTTCCGGTTGGCATCCGTAACCCGGCCAATGTCGGTCAGTACGGAAACTCGGTACCAGGCAGTGAGCGGGCCCCGAGTGCCAATGGAAACGGGTTCTATCAGGTGAATGACGATCTGGCGGTTTCCATCGGAGGCAACGGTCGCCCGTCTGCCAACGGTCCGGCTTCCGGCAGCAGCGTCAGCAACGCAGACTTCTCAGCACTCGTCAATCTGATCACCACCACCGTCGAACCAGGTACCTGGGACGTCGATGGGGGACAGGGTACGATTGGCCAGGAAGAAAACACGCTGTCGCTGGTGATTCGCCAGACCTCAGCAGTACACGAACAGATTGCCGACCTGCTGACTCAGCTGCGAAAGCTGCAGGACCTGCAGGTAACGGTGGAAGTGCGGTTCATCAGCGTCTCCGATAACTTCTTCGAACGCATCGGGGTCGACTTTGACATAAACCTGAATGACACACTCGGTGATCCTCCAGGGGTTCCTGCCTTTGGCTCACGCCAGCTGCAGTTCCCGGGTGGTGCTGGGCAGAACGGTGGTGGCGGTGGTGGCCAGCAGGGCCAGGCTGGTGACCTGCGAGGTAGCCAGCAGGGCCAGGGTGGTGGTCAACAGGGTCAGCAGGGTCAGCAGGGACAGGCTGGTCAGCAACTGTTCGACCCGGTTAACCGAGTCAACTCGCCACGCGATGACTTCCGTGGCACGGTCGTCGGGATGAGCGGCCCGAACCAGTTCACTCAGGACTACGACATTCAGTTCCGCCAGGGCTCATTCGAAATCGGTGTACCCGACTTCGGAGGATTCCAGCCGAACGCCGGTATGCAGGTCGGGATGGCTATCCTGAGCGACATCGAAGCCTTCTTCTTCATTCAGGCTGCCCAGGGCGACTCTCGCTCAAACATCCTGTTTGCTCCGAAGGTCACAATGTACAACGGTCAGTTTGCATCGATCACGGACCAGACTCAGCGTTACCTCGTGATTGGTCAGATTCCAAACCTTGCTCCGGGTGCAGTCGGCTTCCAGCCCATCGTGGCTCCGTTCCCGGACGGTATCAGTCTGACAGTGTCTGGTGTGGTCTCTGCAGACCGTCGTTATGTGCGATTGTCAATGTCACCATTCTTCAGCCAGATCGTTGATGTGCAGACCTTCACCAACGTAAATGCTGGCGGTGCCGGTGGCCTTGGTGGTGGTGGCGGTGGCTTCGGTGGCGGCGGTGGCTTCGGCGGTGGCGGCGGTGGTGCTGGTGGCGGCTTCGGAGGCATCGGCGGTATCGGCGGTGGCTTCGGCGGCGGTGGTGGTGGCGGTGGCGGTGGCTTCGGCGGTGGTGGCGGTGGTCAGCAGGGCCAGCAGGGTGGCGGTGGCCAGTCCGGTACTCTGCAGCTGCCTGTCATCGCGACAATCTCCGTCAGCACTGTTGTCAGCGTACCGGATGGTGGCACCGTACTGCTGGGTGGTATCAAGCGTCTGCGTGAAGGCCGTAACATGGCCGGCGTTCCAATTCTCAACAAGATTCCTTACATCAGCCGTCTCTTCAAGAACAGCGGTGTGGGTCGAGAAACGGAAAGCATCATGCTGATGGTGACACCTCGCATCATCATCCAGGAAGAAGAAGAAGAGATTATCAACGGAACTGCGGCAGAATAGCATTCGAGGCAGTCGGGTCGGTCTGCAGGCAACTGCAGACCGCCATCTTCCGCAGGTGCGGTCTGCGAAAGAAGGTTGTGGCCCGAACCGCTGAGAATGTGTTCTCTGCAGCGAAGCAGTTTCGGGGTCTGAGCCGTCGCGAAGTGCGGGTTTCGCGACGGCTCTTCTCTTGCGCTGATCACACTCGCCAGTTGCTCGCAGCCACACTTCATGGTTACCATACGGGCCATCCCCCTGCATACTCCTGCCAGGTTTGCCCTCCATGAAACGCGTTGGTATCATCGCGCTGCTGCACGAAAGCAATACATTTCTGCATCAGCCCACCACGATTGAGCATTTCACAGCCAATCTGCTGGTTTCCGGAGCGGCCGTACTGCAGGCATTTCAGGGTACGCCGCACGAAGTTGGTGGCTTCCTGCAGGCCCTCGCCGAAGATCCGGATGCAGAGCCCGTCGGTATCTTTGCAGCTCGCGCCATGCCCTACGGCACCATCACGGCCGATTGCTGGAACCAGCTGATGCAGCAACTGCAGGACAGCCTGCAGCACGCCGGGCCTCTCGACGGTCTGCTCGTCGCACCCCATGGGGCCACTGTCGCCGAATCAGCTGCTGACGCTGATGGATGCTGGCTGCAGCTGGTCCGCAGACTGGTCGGACCACAGCTGCCCATCGTTGGAACACTTGACCTGCACGCCAATGTCTCACGGCAGATGGTCACTGCCTGCGATGCACTGTTCGGCTATCGAACCAACCCGCATCTCGATCAGTTCGCTCAAGGCCTCGAAGCCGGTCGCTGCCTGCTCAATGCTCTGCACACCGGCATTCGACCGGTCATGGCATTTCGCCAGCTGCCTCTCTGCGTCAATATCGAACGACAGGCCACTGCTGAACCACAGGGACAACGTCTGTGGCAGACAGCCGAACGACTGCAGTCTCACCCCGAAATGCTCAGCGTCTCCTGCCTCTACGGCTTCCCCTACTCAGATGTTCCTGAAATGGGCGCTTCTGTGATCGCAGTGGCTCGTCAGCACACGCAGGTCGCTGAAACAGCCGCCGCAGAGATGGCCAGCACGTGGTGGGCCCAGCGTGATGAATTCACCGGACAGCTGATTTCCGTCCGACAGGCCATCGCGCTGGCCCTGCAGGATCGCCAGCAGGACCCCCATCGTCCTGTGGGACTGCTGGAGATGGGTGACAATGTGGGCGGTGGCAGCCCCGGTGACGGTACCTGGGTTGCCCATGGCTGGAGAGAATTCGGGGCAGGGCCCTGCCTCACCGTGCTGGCAGATCCGGATGTCGTAAAGCTGGCTGTTGCTGCCGGCATCGGCAGCACTTTGCGGATCACCATTGGTGGAAAGCTTGATCCACAGCGTCACGGACCCCCACTACCTGATGACTGGACGGTTCACAGTCTGTCCGATGGGCGATTCTCGGAATCCCAGCCACGACACGGTGGTTATTCACAGTTCAATCAGGGGCCAACCGCCGTGCTCCACGGTGCCAGCGGATTGACTGTGGTGGCCACCACACTGCGAGTCGCCCCGCTCAGCCTGCAGCAGGTGCTTTCACAGCAGCTGAACCCCGCGGATTTTGCAGCCATCATCCTGAAAGGCGTCCACGCCCCCGTAGCTGCCTATGCTCCCGTCTGCAGTCGACTGATTCGCATCAACACCAGCGGAGTCACGACAGCCGACCTGACCGAACTGCAGTTCAAACAACGACGACACCCCTTGTTTCCATGGGAACTCACAACCGACTGGCAAGCCTGACTATGACTGCATCATCAGCGCCGACCGCGCATTACACCCGGGGGGCCGGGCGAGTTCACTGGCTGATGATTCTGCTGGCAACACTGACCGCAGTGCTGCTGTATCTGGATCGCGTCTGCATCAGCACTGCCGGGAACACCGTCGCTCAGAATCTCGGCATCACAAAACAGCAGCTGGATGAAGTCCTCGGTGCCTTTTTCCTGACCTATGCTCTTGGCCAGCTGCCGGCAGGCTGGCTGGGTGATCGATTCGGAGCTCGCTGGACACTCGGGCTGTACATCTTCCTGTGGTCACTGGCCACCGGACTGTTGGCATTCGCCCGCACACTCTCCGCTGTGCTGATCCTGCGACTGGCCTGCGGACTGTTCGAAGCAGGTGCATACCCATTGGCGGCCAGCATCGTCCGACGCTGGGTTCCGGCCCGCTGGCGTGGTACAGCCAGTGCCTGCATTGCCGTTGGTGGAAGACTGGGTGGTGCCATTGCGCCCATCCTGACCATTCAACTGATGCTGGCGTGGACTTACGGCAATGAATGGTCCAATTTGCCGTCCGATGCCCGCGCTGGACTCGACAGCTGGCGACCTGTGATGGGACTGTATGGACTGGCTGGCGTCATCGGAGCGGTGATCTTTGTGCTGCTGTTTCGCGACTGGCCTCACCAGCACCCAGCCGTCAATGCGGCAGAGCTGGCACTGATCCGAGGCTCTGAACCACTGTATCAAAGCACTACGGCCCCTTCCGAATGGCCCCCCGTGGTTGCCATGATCTGCTCGTTCCCAATGTGGATGAATTGCGCCGTCCAGTTTTCAGCCAATCTGGGCTGGGGCTTCCTCGTCACAAAGTTCCCGCAGTATCTGGAAGAAGCATTTCAGAGCAGTCAGCAGCAGCAGGGCTGGATGCAGAGCCTGCCATTGGCAGCCGGGATCATCGGATTGTTCCTTGGTGGCCTGTTTACCGATACACTGACTCGCAGGTTCGGCCCGCGCTGGGGCCGCTCACTCGCGATGTCCGCTTCACGCCTGTTCGTCGTGGCGTCACTGGCCGCCGTTCCCTTCGCAGGCTCCGCATGGACCGCCACTCTGCTGCTGGCTGTCGTCGGGCTGGCAACAGATCTGGGCACACCCGCAGTCTGGGCCTTCGGACAGGATGTCGGCGGACGATTTGTTGGTTCCGCCGTAGGCTGGGCCAATATGTGGGGCAATTTCGGAGTCGCGGTATCGCCCGCATTCTTCGGATGGATCGCAGCATCGTCTGCTACAGGTACGGGCTGGAATCAGGCCTTCGCTGCATGTGCAGTCGTCAACCTGATTGCTGCCGTCGCGGCACTGGGTGTCAACGCATCCAGACCACTGGTACCCGCTGTACAGACCTGATACAGGTCCATACACGGGTACCTTGTCCTCACACCTCACCAGACGTACTCCGGAAACCGTGGCTGATGCTGATTCGGCGGAGCCACATACCATGAAGGAGCATTGTACAGCCGTGATTGTCGCGGCACTCGATACCGGCCTGGCTGCACGGGCGCATGAGCGACCTGCAGAATCTGCGGGTGTGGCTGAAAGTCCGGGTGCGCAGTCGGAGTGTGATGCCCCTGCGGCTGAAACCCGGGTTGCGGAACCGGAGGTGGCACAGTTGCCGGACCCGGTGGACTGAAATGGCCGTCCGGAATCGGAGGTGGCGAAGTCGCGGGGCCATGCGAGTTCGGAACATGCTGCGGAGGACCCGGCACTGGTGGCACAACCGCAGGGGGCAGCGGAGCCTGTGGTGGTGCGGGCAGGATATGTGTGTGCGCCGGTGGCATCACCGCCGGGCCATGCTGCGATGCATACCGAGCACGCGGTGCAGCATATTCCTGCGGTGAAGACAGCCAGCCATTCTGCCCAGGCCACGGAGACAGTGGCCACTCAGAAATTCGCTGCCTGCGAACATACGTAATCATCTCACGACCACCCAGACTGTATCGCCGATAACCCTCGAAGGATGGCGAATAGTAAGAGTCCGGATCTGCCCCAGGATCCAGTGCATACATCGGGGAAGTACCGGACCACGTATAGTAGACCGGACCAGGCACTGATCCCGGAACCACACCTTGCGGATATTGGGGCTGCGGATACGGAGCAGGAGGATTCTGAACCGGAGGGAAAGGACCTGGAGCGAACTGAGTGGTCTGCCACTGGCCTGCCGCTTCAAGTTGCTCAGCCTGCAGGTCCGGCACAGAGCTGGTATCGGTGGCCGAATCATCAGCTGAGGCGTCTGCATTCGGACCACCACGCCCTCGGCCGTTATTCGGAGGACCACCGGGTGATCCTCCCGGACGCCCTGGAACGGAGGGACCACCGCGACCGTTCGGACCAGGCGTTCCCCGAGAACTCTCAGTGTTCCCACTCGGGCGCTGACCACGCACAGGACCACCCCCGTTGGTAGCGCCGCTCTCCCGACCACGTGCTGGGCCGACAGGATTCACAGGACGAACCTGCATCGGCATGCCGGCGAACTGCTCATCTGTGTCATGCCATGAAGAAGGAGCCGTCCAAGCCAGTTGACGATTTCTCAACACAAACTCGTAGCCGGCGTAACCATACGACTGATCCAGCGAGTTGAACGCGCTGGACAGGTCCACCAGTTCACTGTTGATCGAATTCTGCACGGCCGACAGCCCGGTGATCAATCCCACCACCACCATCGTCCCCACAACCACCAGCTCGGCGGAAATGACGGCACCGGACTGGCACCTGAAAAATGACCTGCTGAGGTCACACATGGATGCACCTTTCATTCGGATATCTGCAAAAAAAACATCCGATGCGAGAGCAGGGCACTCCAGCCCCGTCTCGCATCGGATGCAGTCGACGATCAGGAGTCCCTCCCGACCGAAGGGCGGTTTCTCAGGCCGCCGTTCTCTCTCGCCGTGAACAGAGCCGATCCTCGCCACCTCACGCCCGGCGCACGCCTTCGAATGTTCCCCTTGAACATCCATCCGACGCTGCGAAACAACAGGCAGCAAAACTGCGAGAACCGTCACAATCACAACATCCGTAACAATCTGCAGATCCCATACCGTAGGCACAATTGACACAATCGATACATTTTAACATCGACGTAAAGCCTTGATGTCAAAACAATTACACGAAATCAGGCTGTTTCAATGCCGGTCAGACCCGAAAAACGGCGCTAAGCAACATGAACAGTGTTATTAGCGCTTTGTCAATTTGCCTGAACACCACCGCTCGGCAAACTCGCGGGAAGACTGCCTTCCCCGCAAGGTTCCGAGCACTGACAGTCGATTCCCACTCGAAAAACTGGTATTTTCACCCTGCCGGGCGCGCTCCTCCTCTCCATGCACGCCTCCATACTCGCGGATACAGCCTCATGGCAAAATGTCTGGTTACTGGCGGATCTGGCTTTATTGGCAGTCATCTGACCGAGCTTTTGCTGGCTCAGGGACACTCGGTCGTTGTCCTCGATAACCTCTCCACTGGCCGCTCTGAAAACCTCGATCACGTTCGCCATCACGAACGACTGGAAATCCGTTCCGGTTCCATCACGGACCCGGTCGCGCTCAGCGAAGCAGTTCGCGGCGCAGAAGTCATTTTTCACCTTGCCGCTGCTGTCGGTGTGAAACTTGTCGCTGAAGACCCCGTTCGAACCATCGAAACCAACATCTACCCCACAGAACACCTGCTGCGACTGGCTGTTCAGGGCACGGTCAAACATTTCTTTCTCGCATCCACCAGCGAAGTCTACGGCAAAAATCCGAAGGAACGCTGGACGGAAGAGGATGACCTGCACCTTGGGCCCACCAGTCGTCCCCGCTGGGCCTATGGCTGTTCCAAAGCTATCGACGAATTCCTCGCCCTCGCCTACTGCCAGAAATATGGCCTCGGAGTCACGATTGGGCGGTTTTTCAACGTCGTTGGGCCACGGCAGGTGGGCAACTATGGCATGGTCGTGCCTCGATTCGTCGATGCCGCTCTGCAGGGCCAGCCACTCACTGTCTACGACGATGGATCGCAGGTTCGCTGTTTTGCTCACGTTCGCGAAATTGTCAGCTGTGTGCTGGACCTGACTCTGCACCCGGCAGCCACCGGCCGAGTTTTCAATATTGGCAGCGATCAGCCGGTTTCCGTCATTGACCTCGCCCGACGGGTGCTGCACAAAACCGGCTCAAATTCGGAAATTTCCTTCCTTCCGTATCACCGAGCGTACAGTGAAGATTTCGAGGACGTGCAGCGGCGAGTGCCCTGTGTTGATCTGCTGCAACAGACCATCGGCCGCAAACCCGTCATGACCCTCGACCAGATCCTTGAAGACATCATCGCGTGGAAAACCAACCGCCCCTCTTGCGGGAATTGACAATCGCACACATCCGGAAGCCCCTGGCACTTGATTCCTCCGGGCTTCCCCTGGTATTCTTTCTCGTTCGCCTGAGGCTGGCAGTTTCTTCAGTTTCAGGCCCACTGCGGTAGTGGCGAAACTGGCAGACGCGCACGCTTGAGGGGCGTGTGGAGCAATCCGTGCAGGTTCAAGTCCTGTCTACCGCATTCAGATACCCCGCTCATGTCTCAGCCTCCGGATCCCGCTGCATCATCCCCGGCCACACAGCCTTCTGCTGGTGACCCACCGCAGCAACCGTTCAACGTCCGGACCTTCTGTTCAGAGACCGCTGGCCTGCTGCAGGTCGCTCCCGGACAGGTCGAAGGCGCCGTCAAACTGTTTGATGACGGCAACACCATCCCGTTTATCGCTCGCTATCGCAAGGAACAGACTTCAGGACTGGACGAGCGACAGCTGCGACACATCGAAGACGCCCTTGAAAAAGCCCGCGAACTGGCCAACCGCCGTAATTCCATTCTGAAATCCATCTTCGAACAGGGACGGCTGACTGCCGCTCTGCAACAGCAGATCCTGCAGTGCCGTGACCAACGCAGCCTCGAAGAATTGTACCTGCCATTCCGCCCCAAAAAACGTACTCGCGCTGCCATGGCAAAAGAGCGTGGACTGCAGCCACTGGCCGACATCCTGCTCGCCCAACAACCCCTGCAACTCCAACCTGCGGCTCTCCTCGCACGCTTCGTCAATCCCGCACAGGGCGTCCCCGATGAAGCCGCCGCACTCCACGGCGCCTGTGATATCCTCGCGGAAACATGGGCCGACCAGCCCGCACACAGACGCATGGCAGCAGAACTCGCCGCTCGCGGCGAACTCATTTCATCTGTCAAAAAAGGCCGCGAAGAAGAAGGGGCTCGCTTCGCCGGATACTTCAGCTTTCGCGAACGCATCGCCTCCATGCCCTCGCACCGCTTCCTTGCCATGCAACGCGGTGCAGAAGAGGGCATCCTGAAACTCCAGCTTGAACTTGACGAACAACAGGCCTGCCGACGCCTCGCCGATTCCGTTCTGAAAGATCCGCGATTTGCTTTCCACAGACAACTGCAGGACACCGTTGTCGACTGCTTCGATCGACTGCTTAAACCGGCCGCAGAATCAACCGTCCTGCAACAGCTGCGGGAAAAAGCTGATGCCGAAGCTGTGGCCGTCTTCGCGCGCAACCTGCACGACCTGCTCATGGCCGCTCCCGCCGGACAACACGTCACAATCGGTGTCGATCCCGGATACCGCACTGGCTGCAAACTGGCTGTCGTCGACAGAACCGGCCGATTCCTCACCAGCGAAACCATCTACCCCACACCACCCCGCGAAGATCTGCAGCATGCCGAAAATGTACTGCTGAAACTGATCCACCAGCACCACGTCAGCCTGATCGCTGTCGGCAACGGCACCGCCTCACGTGAAACGGATCGATTCGTCGCCGATGTGCTCAAACGACACAACCTCAGTATCACCCACGTCACCGTCAGCGAAGCCGGTGCCTCTGTGTACTCCGCCAGCGAAACTGCCATCGCCGAATACCCGGACCTGGATGTCACCATTCGCGGTGCCATCAGTATCGCTCACCGCCTCCAGGACCCCCTTGCCGAACTCGTCAAAATCGATCCACGATCCATCGGCGTCGGGCAGTATCAGCACGACGTCGATCAGACCCTCCTGAAAAAAGCGCTCGACCGCGAAGTGGAATCCTGTGTCAATGCCGTCGGCGTCGATCTGAATACAGCCAGTGTGCCACTGCTGACGCATGTCGCCGGCATCGGTCCCGTACTGGCCCGAAAAATCGTCGCCTGGCGCGATGAACACGGCGCTTTCCTGTCACGTCGAGATCTGCTCAAAATTCCACGCCTCGGCCAGAAGGCCTTTCAACAGGCAGCCGGCTTCCTGCGGATTCGCGAAGGCTCAGAACCACTCGACGCATCCGCCGTACACCCGGAACAATACTCGCTGGTCCAGCACATGGCCCGGCACCTGCAGCTGCAACCCGCCGGTCTCATCGGCAATCCGCAGATCACCTCACAAATCCGACCGGAAGACTTTATCAGCAGCGAATTCGGAGAATTCACAGTCCGGGATGTCCTGCAGGAGCTGGCCCGCCCCGGACGTGACCCCCGCAGCGAATTCCGCACCGCGCGCTTCGCCGACGGGATCAGCGAAATCGAACATCTGCAGCCCGGCATGGAATTGGAAGGAATCGTTACCAACGTAACGAAATTCGGGGCCTTCGTTGATATCGGCGTGCATCAGGATGGACTGATTCACATCTCTCAGCTGGCCGACCACTTCGTCCGCGATCCGGCAGAAATTGTATCCGCCGGTCAGATCGTCGCCGTAACCGTACTGGAAATTGATCTCAACCGCCGCCGCATAGCACTCCGCAGACGTCGCTGATCTGCTGCTGCAAACCTCTGTCAATTCCTCAGACCACTGCTCAGATACAGCCCGTCGGCTGCACCGCAGCCACAACCGGCACCTCAGTACATCCACTGAAACGACAGGCAGTGATCAGACTGCGACCAGCCACACCCTGCCACTCGATCGCATGCCGCTGCAATGGAGGTTCCCGACGGTCCTCCACTGACAAACCCATCAGAATCATGTCCTGACAATTATTCAGCCAGATACCCGTCGGCGCTGAATCCAGAATCTGCGAATGACTGATTGTCACGTTCCGACAATCCTCCAGTTCCAGCAGACCACGCCGCTGCAGCTCAGGAGCCTCAGGAAACTGATGACGTCCCGTCTGACAGTCCTGCAGAATATTGCCACTGAAAATACTGTCCCGACACCTCCGCAATGTCACTCCAGTACAAAGCTCACGCTCAACACCGTAGTCAGCATTATGCCCCAGACTGTTGTCGCCGATTGTGATCTGAGCACAGTCTTCCAGCAGCAGATTGCGATGATGCCCCGAATAAATACAGTTGCCAGTCAATGAAACTCCCTGCACCGAAGTCAGATGCACGTTCACCCACTGACTGCCAATCAGATTGCCCGACACGGCAATCATTCCCACTTTGGCATTGACCGCTGCCGGCTGACCAATCATCCGGATATTGGCCCCATTCGGACTGTAGGTGGCCTGAATCGTGTTGCTGCAGATCGTCCCCTCGCGAATACTGCCCTCACTGGCGTCCAGCCAGATTTCCGCCGTCGGGACACCGTCCGCATCCGGAACACCGTGCCCACCGTTGTTGTTGTACTCAATGTCGTTACCCGTGATCTGCAGATTACGGATTTCACTCTTCTCAATCCGAATGCCACCCAGCCGACAGTAACTGATATGACTGCTGCTGATAATCGTCTGATGCAGATTCACTGTGTCCAGCCAGATTCCAATTCCCGTATTGTGATAAATGTGGCAGTGACTGATCAGCACGTTCCTTGCCCGTCCGGTGATCTGGATGCCATGACGCAGCCGGCGCAACAGCACCCCCGTCACAACAGGCTGCATCACACCCTCCAGACGAACACCATCCGCCTCGGGATGCAGTCCCGTGATCTCCAGATCGGACAGCATCGGCATCCGCTCGTGCGTCCAGATCGTATCACGAAAATCCTTCGGAGCTGCCGTTCCGGTGTGTGACCCGCGAAACACGATCGCCGGCCCGGCACCATCCATCAGAATTCGAGCCGTTCCGCTTTCGCCCCGAATCGACGTTCGCCCCACCGTCGGCAGCGAAACAATCAACGCACGAGTAATCCGGTAGTCGCCCCGCGGCAGACACACCTCGCCAACAGACTCGTCAATCGCATGCTGCAGCGCCTCAGTGTCGTCCGTTACACCGTCACCAGCTGCTCCATAGTCCGCCGCCTGAGCCATCTGTGTCTCCTGAATGCGACGGTAGCCCCCCCTTAACGCGGTACCACCACCTGCAACTGATTATCAATCACATGACCAGGGTACATTCGAGTCGCTGCAGTGGTCGCCAGCTGGCGCGCCAGCCACGAACCCGCTCGACCCGTCAATGTCACCGTCTGAAATCCCGCCTCAACTCGGAAATCCGAGATTTCCACCGATCCCAGCTCATAAATCAAATCCAGACAACGATCTGTTTCCGGACTGGTTTTCGGAGTCTGTCGCATGCATGCCTCCATGTACCTCACCACCGCCGTAAATCAGCACAAACCGCTGACCCACTCTGCCTGATCCCCACTTTTCTCAATAAAACCCTATCAGAAAACCACCCCCGATTTCAAAGCAGTCCACGAGATTCCCGAACTGAATCACCCGCCCTTCGACTCGCCCCTCGACTCGCCCCTCGACTCGCCCCTCAACCCTCCCGCTGCAACGCACCAGCTGCCGTCTTCAGCACCACCGCCCGTAAACCCCAAACCAATGCCGCATAGAACAGCAAACAGAAAATCACACAGCTAAAAAGCAACGGCCCGTCGTCCGCTGACAACCCTCGGAATTCACTCAGAAACCCCATACCCACCGGATAAAATGCCATCAGAAACAACCACTCAACATTTCTCTGCCCGTCATAAGGAAGCATGCCAATCAAAAACGCTGGCCCCAGCGCAAACGCCAGGACACCCAGCAAAGTCGCCACTGTGGCCTTCATCTGAGATTTCGAACGCAGACTGAAATACAGCCCCAGCCACAGACCAAACGACAGATGCAGCCAGTTGAACGCGGCTGTTCGAACAAGGTACACCAACGAATTATTCTGCCCGTCCCACGCCCACCCCAGCTTCTCATCAACTCGCAGCCTGTACAGCATCATCAGCCCCGTCAGTACCATCACAAAGGCACGAATTCGACTGGCCCCGGCTGCCTTGCCCAGCAGAAAATCTCGATTGGAAATCGGTACTGTCAGCAGAATCTCCAGCGTCTGACGCTCACGCTCAAACACGATACAGCGAGCTGCCGTGGACATCACAGCCGTCACCCCCAGAATCATCAGCAGTGAATTTGTTATGAACACCGGAGCGAGTGAAGACAGAAGCAGTCCATCAGACGATAGCCACACCAGAAGAAACAACACCGCCAGACTCAGAAGAATCTGCCCCCGCACACTCGCTAGCGCCGACAGCGAACGCTCTCGCCACGCAATCACTCCGAATTCCGGCAACACGCGCGAAACTAAAGTCTCGGCTTTCTTGTCAACCCGCCGGACCACTGCCGGAGCATCAACCACCACAGGCTCGTCAGCCACCACGACGCTCTTACTGACACCCCGCAGTCGCCGCACAACCCAGTGCGGTCGTGTCAGAATCCACGCCAGTACCCACGCCACTCCCCGGACCACCCGCCGCCCGGTCAGCGGAGCCTCCTCACGATAACGAGACACCGCCACACCGCTGACCACTATCATCAGCAGCGACATCAGCAGCACAGGCAGACCCGCCGCCAACAGATTAAAACCCGGCAGCGCGGAAAATAACGCCTCCAGATAGCGAATAAACAAAAAGCTGACAAAATTGGACAGGGCCGGCAGAGTCTCCCTGTCAAGAAACATCGCCGCAAACAATGGAGGACCTATCGCCATCAGAAGCAACGTCAAATACGTCATCCAGAAGGCACTGACCGCTGTCTCCAGCAGACTTGACCAGAACATGGCCGTACTGCTGATCTGCAGAGCTGCCAGAAACAGGACCAGCATGGCATCCAACAGGATACCTCTGGAAAAGCCACCCAGGGAATAAGAGATCCCCAGCAATGGTCCGGTCAGCAACAGCAGCCACGCCATCGGTAACAGCCGCGCCAGAAACTTCTCCAGTACGATGGATCCGGGAGTCAGTCTGGAGACCAGCATCAGCCCCAGCGTCTGTCGCTCACGCTCAGATGCAATCGCAGAACACGTCAATGCCGGCAGCAACAGCAGCAACGCCCACAAATCAAAAACCAACAAACCTGACAGCAGCTCAAACCCTGTCCCCAGAAAACTAATCGGCCCACCAACACGTTGAGTGCGACTGACCAGACTGCTGTACCAGCTGAGCATCACAAACATCAGTACCAGCAACACCACGCCACGCAGTACCCACGTGCGACGACGACCAGCAGCCTCTGTCAACTCTCGACGCAGCAGCGGAAATTCCAGAAACAGCCACAGCCGATTCCACATTCTGCCACCCCTCCGGATTCCCTCAGCAGCACCCAGCCTCTACACCACCTTACCGCGATTATCGCATCCATGCAATTGCATGCCGTCCAGAACTCAACCGTCCAGACGCCCCTCCACACTCCCGAATTCACGCTGACAGAATCGCTGCAGACAGTACAACAGCCCACCCCACACCAGCACACCCACAAAATCCAGCCACAGCAGGACCTCAGTATTGCCTCGCCAGCTCAACAAACGAGTCAAATGCCCCAGCCACACCAGCAACGGCGAAAAACAACACATCCACCAGCGACTTGACAGTACCGACAGATTGCCTCTCAGACGCACCAGCTCCAGCAACAGCGGTAGCACAGGCACCACAAAAATCACCCCTGCCGCCAGCAGACTTCTGCTCAAAGCCTGCAGCAGACTCACCGACCTCAACGACTGCCACACAGATAACCACTTCGCCACCTGCAGCAGCAGCCACAGCAGCAACAGCCCGCTCAACAGAAACAACACATGCCCCACACGCAGACCACTCCGATGCAGCGGATCCAGCACCAGTCGACACAGCCCCAGACTCAGATTCGAAATCATCAACAGCCATAACAGACGATCGGCTCCCGCCAGCTTCTGACTCAACAGCTCCCGATTGCTGATCGGTATCAGCCACAACAGATCCTGTGTTTTCTGCTGACGCTCTGAAACCAGAGACTCACAGGCACATACCAGCACCATCAGCACCGACAACAGCCCGAATGCGATCTGCATCGACGGCAGACTGGCTGCAAATTCCATCGGCGCCAGTTGCTGCCGCAGCCACAGAACCCCTGCCACCACCGTCACCGAATACATCAGGTGCGGAAAAAGTCGAGCCTGCGGGTTGCGATTCAGCTCCCGCCATCGCACCGGATCCCGCTCCGGCAACTCACGCGACTCCCGCTGCTCCCGCTGCTCACCTGTCACAACACGGCCCGCTGCCGTTCCCACTCGCAGACGACTACGCAGCCCGGACCATGTTCTCTTCAGCCACTTACGAGGCTCCTGCACAGACTGCGGATTCAGCAGCGCACGACCCGGAAAATACCCCACTCCGGCACCAGCCACAAACACCATCGCCGCTGCCAGCAGTAACGGAAAAGTACACGACAACACAAACTCCGACAGCCCCTCTCCCGTCAACATCACCCGCTGACCACTCACCAGATGCACAAACGGCAGGATCCGCAGGACAGACGATGTGCCCGCAAACAAAATCCACTGCGGCAGCACGTGCAGATCATCAAGAATCCCCGGAATCGCCAGCAGACACATCCAGAGAAACCAGTTCGCACCCAGAGCAATTGCTGCAGAACTGATCAGCGCTGAACACATCACTGCCGAAGCCGCCAGCTGCACACCAACAACCAGCAACAACAGCCATGCCGCCAGCAACCCCTCCACATCACAGCCACCCAGTGCATAGCAGGCCGCCGTCAGTGGAAAACAACCCAGTGCCGGCCACAGCGACAGCACCAGCACCGCAGCAGATTTCTGCCGCACAAACTGCCCCGGCGTCACTCGAGTCAACAACAGTTGTGACAGCGCCTGCCGCTCACGCTCCCCGGATATGGAACCGGCCCCCGCAACCGATGCCCCCACAGCCACCACAACGCAACCCGCATACAGCAGCCCCGACAACGTCCAGCCACCGCGCAGATTCATCGCCCGCAGAGCCCCTGCAGCCGGGGCAGACTCTGATAGCCAAAGCAGCAGAAAAATCACCGACAGCAGAACAGTAACCAGACGCACTCCGGCACTCAATCGCCCCGCACGCAGCCCCCGCAGCTCCGCCGCAAGAATCGGAAATCCGGAGCTGTACGAACCCCAGTGTTGCAGCATGCACAAGCCCCCACCGCGCACACCCCGCACACACACCGTCCATTGTCACAGGATAGCCCACAATCCTGCTGACTCAGACAACAGCGGACAGCCGCGCTGAACACGGCTGCCCGCTGCAGACAAATCAGACACACGCAACCGTCAGTTACGCTCCACCGTAATCGCCATGATGATCGGCGCCGTGTTGTCCGGACCCTTCACCAGATCAATCTTCTCGATCACATCACGACGACCAGGTGTCACCGTCAGACGACGTATCTGCTGACCACCCAGCATATACGCAAATTCTGAACCCGGCACATCCACACGCCGAATGTAGTCCGCAAAATGGACTCCGTTCAACAGCTTAATCTCTTCCTGCTCTCCACCCTTGTAATGCACACGAATAATCAGAGACACGGTCTTCTCCTGATCAAACGGGTAGCTCCAGCCACCCACTCCACTCAGCAGATGGATCGCCTTTGCATCCGAATTAAGAGGTAGTGTCACCGATTTGGGCATCTTCGGCGGCAACGGCCCGAATGGACCATGCAGCAGGATGATGTTCGGTACGGACTTGCCGCGAGGATCCGTCAGCAGAAATGGAACATCCCGGAAGATCTTCGGAGCCCAGTCGCCGAATACCATCCGGTCAGGACCGTTGTCGTCGTTACTGAACAGACCCTTCGTACTGACGGCCGTCGCATAACGATCCAGCGACACTGGCAGAAACTTCCCCTTATCCGTCAGAAACTCCAGCAGATTCTTCAGCTCATCGCCATTCATCTGCTTCTCGAAACCTTCCGGCATCAGCGATTTACGAGATCGCACCAGTTCCTCAATGTCCTCGCGAGCAATCTGGTTTTCTCGCCCCTCGGCATCGATCAGAGTAATGGCTGTTCGTGATTCACCCGACATCATCCCGTTCAGCACAACACCGTCAGTCTTCACCACTGTATAGATGCGGAAATTACCCTCCACACTGCGACTGGGATCGATGATGTGTGTCAGCAGCTCGTGCTTCGGATGCACCGCCATACCGGTCAGATTCGGACCAATTGCCTTGCCCTCTGAACCATGCATGTGACACTTCGAGCAGTGCTTCACATACATCGCCTTGCCCGCTTTCACATCTCCCTGCTCTTCACACAACGACAGCAGCGACTGCAGCACCTTATCACGATCAGCGTCCGGCAATCCGCCCCCCGCCGCCATCAGCTTCTCGGCCACCGCTCGGATACCTCGATCCGGATGAGCCCGCAGTGCCTGCTTCTGATCCAGAGTCAGCTCACCCAGATCCATCGCACCCGATTCAAACGCCTGCAGCATGGCTGTCGTTGTCGCCGGACGTGACAACAGTACTCGCACAACCGCAGACTTGGCCTGCGGAGTCAGCACAGTGCCACGCTCAATCAGTGCTTTCCCCAGATCATCCGCAGTACTGAGCGCCGCCGCATCAATCAGACCAACCGCCAACTCAGGGGCCGCAGTCGGAGTAATCGCGGACAGCACAGCATTCAGAATCTCTGCATTCTCTGACTGAAAACTGACCGCCTCACGCGCCGCATTCACTCGCGCCTCGGTCGCAGCAGCATTGTCCGCCACCACCTTCAGCAACGATTCAATGATCTCCTTCGCATAAGCATCCAGCGCCTTCGAACCGCACAGGTTCGCCAACTGCAGCAGCTTACCGCGAGCCCCGGCAGGAACCCGCTCCAGCAGCCCTGTCAAAGATGCCTCCAGCTCCTTCGTCGCCACGATCCTGTGATCCTTCGGCCAGCCATCCGCCAGTCCGCGAATCACAACTTCCAGCAGCGCCGGGTCGGCCATCTTCAGGCCACCCAGCAGCTCCTGCATTTCAGCCACCGCTGGACGCCCGCGAGCAATGTGCTCGGCAACAATCGCAGCTGTACGCATCCCCGGACCGGACAACGGAGCCCCGGCCGGCGACTCGTCAGCAGCCAACGCCCGGAAAAACGGTACGGCCTGCACCGCCGCCGCACACGTCACCGCATCACTCTCCCACAAATCGGCATTCGGACGACGCACTGCTGCAGCCACCAGACGGCCCGCCTCTGCACTCACCGGCATCTCCGCCAGTGATAAGATGCCCTGCAATCGCACCTGCGAATCCGCATCGCCGGTCAGACCGCCAGCCTGCAACAACTGCTGCTGACCCGCCGGAAACTGCGACAGAACCGCCACGGCATTCCGACGCACTCCCGCCGACTGATGCTGCAGCGCCGATACCGCCGCAGACAACCAACCCGCTCCGTCCGGCTGCACAGCCTGCAATGTCCACAATGCATGAATCGCCCCCGCATTCAGGCCAATCTCGTCCACACCGGGATCCGACACCAGCTTCACAAGATGCGGTACCGCATCAACCGCAGCTCGCTCCACCAGCAGACGCTGAGCCTGCAGTCGCCAGTTCATCGAAGGATGACGCAGAACGGCTGTCAAACCCGCAGAATCCAGTGCTGTCAGAGACTGCCAGTCGTGCAGCTGATCCTGCACGTCCGCACCCGCGGATGCCGTCGGCACCACGCGATAAATACGACCATGCTTCTTGTCCCGCAGATCACTCTCGTACGCGTTACCACGTCCCGTTTTGAAACCCTGCGGAGTCGGGTTGTGCTGGATGATGTAGTTGTACCAGTCAATCACCCACACAGCACCATCCGGACCAATCTCCGCCATAATCGGAGATGCCCACTCGTCATCACTGGCCAGCAGATTGTTCGGACTGGTCGACTTCCACCCCGACCCATCACGCCGCAGCAGAAATGTCCCCACCAGATGCCCGGTTGGCTCACAGACAAATGCTGTCCGGTTCCACCACTGCTGCGGAAATGTTCGTGCGGTGTACAGCGCATGACCGGCACCCGCCGTGTAACCGCCGAACTGGTCCACCTGCCGCACATTCTCCGTGATCGCCCGAAACAGATGCGTATCGGCAATCGTCCCGATGTCCGAAGGAGCCCAGCCCCGGACCTTCTCGTAATAACGATTCGCGATCGACATGAACGTGCTGGGATTGTGATTCGCCGTCGAACCAAAAATCAAACCCTCCTCACTGATGCCCAGACCCCACGTGTTGTTGTTCGTCGAACGCACAAACTCAAGCTCGGTGACTTCCGGAGGATCCGTGTTTGACAATCGAAATCGCCAGAAACCCTGACGGAACGAATCTGCCGACTTCCGCGCACCGTCCGCACCGTACTGCGGACTGCTGTCGTTGTAGCCCTGCATCGACCAGATCCAGTTGTCCAGACCGTAGCGGAAATTGCTGACGCCCCCATGAGTATCCCCGGCACCCCAGCCTGTAATCAGTACCTTCCGCAGATCCGCCTTGTCGTCCCCGTCCGTATCCTTCAGGTAGATCGTTTCTGTGGCATTCTGCACCACCGCACCACCACGATAAATCATGATGGCCGTCGGAATCGACAGCCCCTCCGCAAACACCGTAAACCTGTCCGCAACATGATCACCGTTCGTGTCTTCACAGATGCGAATCCGGTCGCGGTTCTGCCCCAGCTCATTCGGATAGTCCACAGTCTCACAAATCCACAGCCGACCACGCTCATCCCAGTTCATCGAGATCGGCTTGGCAAGGAAACTGCGTTCGTCAGCGTACAGTCGCAGCGCCATGCCCTGCGGCATCACGTAGTGCTTCATGGACTCTTCAACCGACAGCGGCAGCTGCATGGTTGTTCGCGGAGCACCCTGGACACCCCACTGACGCCCCGGAGTATAGTTGGGGATCTTCGGACCCACATCCACATACTCAAACGCCGCCACATCCCGCCGCGGCTCAGTCATGGCCGGCACGGACCATGCATCACGATCCACAAAGGCCGGTACTGAACTGAGATCTGCACCACAGGCCCAGCGAATGCCACGCTCCACCAGATTCGAAAACCCGGCATGCGTCCATGTCCGCTGGTCGTGACCCCACGCCGTGTAAAACACGCGACCCTTGTCATGAGTTCGAGTCCACGTCCACGGTTCACGGTCTCGCCCCTCCGCCTGCTCGCCCTCAAGACGATACTCCAGCACCTCCCGATTCTGCTCGTTATGCAGATGATGGATGTAAGTCTCGTCCCAGCTGGTGAATCCACCGAACCCACGCATGATCGGGTGCTGCGGAGCCGCAATCTGCGTCCCGAAGACCTGCCCACCATGACGCTGAAACTGAGCCCCCATCAGCTGCACCATCTGCGGATTGTTACGCCAGCAGAACGTGGCACAGTGCAGCGGGATAAAGCCTTTGCCCGCCGATACAAAATTCAGCACAGCCTGCGCCTGAGCATCCTCAATGCGATCAATATTCGCATACAACACCAGACCATCAAACTGCTGCAGAACCTCAGGCGTCAGATCCTCCATGCGGTCCGTGTACTTCATCCGGATACCCCGCGTTTCCAGCACAGGAGCCAGCTCCTGGAAACGCTCGGCCGGACGATGATGGCCGTTGTCACCCATGAATAACAGTTGCAGATCCTTCGCGTCCGCTGTCACCAGTGATGAACAGCACAGACACAGCACCAGCAGCACTCGATAATATGTCCGCATCACAATCCGATTCCGTCACTGAAAAAACACTGTGGGATACAACTGAGAACAGCTGCCGACCAGATCCGCAGAATTGCTGTGTGCAGCAACAACCCGCAACCTTCCGCAGAATCACAGAATAGCGAAATCAGGGCAAAAATCCCGCAAACCAGCGGGCTCTGAAACAAATCAGGGCGGATTTTACGGTTCACCCGAAAAATCGCTCAGATCGTTCGTACCCTGAACACCAGCCCGACAAGACGCTAAGGACAGAAAACGTAGACTGGGCATTCCTGCCCGGCCTCCCCCCTTGAAAACCAAAGTATTTTCATTAGTAATGCGGTGCTGAAGCTCGGGCTACCCATTTTTGTCCTCGGCGTCAGACAAGACGCGAGGGACAGAAAACGTAGACCGGGCATTCCTGCCCGGCCCCCCCTTGAAAACCAAAGTGTTCTCATCAGTAATGCGGTGCTGACGCTCGGGCTACCTTGTTGTCTTCTGCGTCAGGCCACAGCAGCCTACGCCCCCCTCCGGCACAAACAGGCAGCCCCAGCATTCCTGCGCAGCCTGAACCATCTGAAACACAAGCATTTTCAATGCTGGAAACCCGTTTTCACACTCCCGGCCGACCCGTGCGCCCGCTTTCACTACTGCGCACTTTTCAGGTCCGGACGCAGTCGCTGAGCATCCCGCAGATACACATGCTCAATGTCACGCGGGGAAACTTCCGTATTCACATGCAGCAGAATTCGCAGACAACGCGGCATGGCACCCGGAACCGGAATTTCCTGAGCACACAGCAGCGGCACAAAACTCATCCCGATCGCCCGCGCCGCCTCGGCCGGAAATGCCGATGTCAGATCATGAGTCGTAGTGAAAACCGCAGAAATCACATCGTCAAAACACGTGATCTGGTTCCGCTGCAGAATCTCCTCCATCAGCTCCCGCGCCGCCGCGCGGATCTGATCCGGAGTATCTTCATCCACTGTGATCGCACCACGTATCCCGCGCACACCCATCTGCTGCTCCACCTGCTGGTAACCAAGTCCACTGACCCCAATTCTGATGAATCCCCGCCACATCGCAAGTGCGAATTTCACTGCTCCGCCAAACTCAGACGAAAACCCTGAATTCCGACAAATCCCCCAGCAGGACCCACACTCCGCTTGCCAGTCCTCCCACCCTCAGATGAGAATTCCCAGCCAGCGATCGCACTCCGGAATTCAACAGATAACCCACATGACGGCCCAGGAACAGACCCAGCACAGCAACCCACAACCGGCTCAGTGGTACGCACCGGGTACCACTCAGCCGCTCACACCCAACGCTGATGCCTCCGCACTCTGCTCACCCGATGGCACTGTCGTCGCCCCCATTCAGAATGGCATTCCACGCTTCGTCAGCGATCAACACCTCGACAGCTTCGGATTTCAATGGACACACTTCGACGTCGCTCACGAAGCAGAAGATCAACAGACCTTTCTCGCCAAAACCGGCGTCACACCCCAGTCTCTCCGCAACCTCCATGTCCTTGATGCCGGCTGCGGTGGCGGTCGCTATGCATTGCTCTGCGGCTCCGCTGGCGCTCAGGTCACCGCCGCAGATCACTCCCGCGCCGTCGATAAAGCCGCCACTCTCTGCCAGCAGCTGCCCAATGTGCGCTTCCTTCAGGCAGACCTGAAACAACTGCCACTGCTGCCGGAATCCTTTGACTTTGTATTCTCCATCGGCGTCATGCACCACGATGCCCAGACTCAGGCCGTCTTTCAGGCCGTCGCAAAACTGGTCCGACCCGGCGGACGATTGTCCGTCTGGCTGTATCGACGCAACCAGTGGTGGCAGGAACTGATCAACTCTACACTCAGAGCCTGCACCACCAGACTGCCCGCCGGAATCCTCCTGCCACTCTGCCACCTCGGCGCACTCCTCGGCGGAATCCCCGTCATCAATCGCACACTCAATAAGATCGTCTGCTTCAGTGCCCACCCCTGCTACCAGAATCGCGTCTGCGATACGTGGGACTGGTGGGCACCCCAATACCAGCATCATCACACCACTCAGGAACTCACTCACTGGTTCACCACCGCCGGATTCACCGATATCAAAGAACTGCCTCCGGAAAAAAACGGTCACTGGTACCGACGACTCTGGCAGTGGAATCTGCTGCCCGGCAGCGGAGTCAATGTGACCGGGATCCGCCGAATCTGACAGAAGCTCCTCGCCAGCCAGCCAGCAGACAGTGCACAACCGCCCGCCCCTGTGATACACTCCGGGCTCGGCACAAGGCAGCTCTCACCTGCTGTTCCCCAACCCGGTCACTTCCTGCTCTGCCACACCGTCTGTCAATCTTTCCTCAGACCTGCAACACAGCGAGCCTACTCATGCTGACTCTTCGCCGCCTGCTTCTCACACTGCTGCTGCTGGCCGTCAGTACCCCAGGATTCGCTCAGACACGCTCCGCCGGACTGCTGAACTTCCACGCCAACGCCTCACGCTTCGCCTGCTCAAATCGCGACAGCGGTACCGTCACCGTCGTCAGCTGGCCCGAACTGAAAAAACTGCACGAGATTCCCGTGGGACTGCACCCCGAAGGTGTTGCCTGGATCGGCACCTCCAGCAGCATCGCCTGCTGCGTCTACGGCAGTGATGAAATTGTCATCATCGATGCCGACAGCGGTCAGATCACTCGTCGTATCGCCGTGTTCGATGAACCCTACGGAGTGGTCAGTTCTGCCGATGGAAAACTGCTGTTCGTCACACTCGAATACCCCGCTCAGATTCTCGCTGTCAACACTGCCGACGGTACCATCAGAAATACGTGGTCTGTTGGCAGTATGCTCCGCGGACTGGCTCTCGCCAGCGATCAACAGACGCTGCTGGTCACAGAATACCTCACCTCTCGAGTCCTCGAAGTCAGCTCGACAGATGGGAAAGTGCTCCGAACATGGGACCCCGCCTCCACAGACAACCTCGCACGACAGATTGTCTTCTCACCACAGGGTGATCGCGCATGGATGACGCATATTCGGTCCCGCGTCACGGCGTCACACGGGAACGGCTCCATCTTCCCCTATGTCACCGCGATCAGACTTTCCGGAGAAGACGCCGGAACTCGCTCACGAGTTCCGCTCGACACCATCCGCGGCACGCGAGTCACTGCAAATCCATGGGATTGCGACGTTACCCCCGATGGAAAAACACTGTGCGTCGCCTTCGCCGGCACCAACGATATGTATCTGCTGGGCATTACCGGGGATTACAGTGAACTCAACTTCAAAGCCGCTCTGCAGCTCGGCAATAACCCTCGCGCTGTCCGCTGCTCACCCGATGGTTCCGCCGTACTCGCCTACAACGCACTCGATTTCAATGTCACCGCCTTCAGCCTGCAGGATGGCCACGAACTGGGACGCGTCAACGTCACCGACTGCCCGCTCAGCGAACAACTGCTGCTGGGCAAAAAACTGTTCTATACGGCACTCCCACCCATGACGTCCCGCGGCTGGATTTCCTGCTCCAGCTGCCACCCCGACGGCGATGCCGACGGACGCACATGGCAACAGCCCGAAGGTCTGCGCAATACTCAACCCATGTCCGGACTCGCATGGACTCACCCACTGCACTGGTCGTCCGATCGCGATGAAGTTCAGGACTTCGAACACACCATCCGCGGCAAACTCATGCAGGGCAGGGGACTGCTGCAGGGCAGTCTGCCCGACGCCATGGCAGAACCCATCACCGGACGCAGCGCCGCCCTCGACGCCCTCGCCGCCTACACAAACTCCCACAGCTTCTCACTCAGCCCCTGGGCCCGTCATGGACTCTCTGAAGCGGCATTGCGAGGACAACAACTGTTCCATTCGGAACAAACCAAATGTGCCAGCTGCCACAAAGGACCACTCTACTCGGACTCACAGCCCCTTCCCCGCGAACAACTGATCCTGCACGATGTCGGCACCGGCACCGATGACCCCTCGGAACTGATGGGCCCCCGCTACGACACACCCACACTGCTGGGCGTCTATCGCAGCGCACCCTACCTGCACCACGGCCGCGCAGCCACCCTGAAAGATGTCCTCACGACCGCTAACACCGGCGATCGACACGGCAAAACCAGCCATCTCAAACCCACAGAAATCGATGACCTCGTCGAATTCCTCAAATCTCTGCCCTTCGAAGATCCCGAACCACAGGCGACCGCAACCGGAATTCGCAAAATCAGACCCGAACACTGAAACACTCGGTCGCTGGCACGCAACAGCATCCACGCCCACCCAAAAACAGCCCACAAGACTCGAACAAGCGCACAAACGAACACATACAATAAAAACGGATGTGAAACCCCATCGGCAGAATTCCTCGAATTCGCCTGTCTCTGCGGAATTCAGGCAAACTGCGCTGACTTTCCCTCAGATACAGTTGACTGCAGACCGTGTTTACGGTGATTCTGGATGGACTTGCGACCTGCCTGCCTGCGGTCTGGCTGCCCTCACAGCCTGAAAAATCCGGGAATTACTCATTGCCTGGCCCCGCAAGGTCGAAGCTTTTCGTGTTGAGGAAGAAGGTGCGCTCAGACTCAGCCCGTTTGATTTTCCGAACTGGCCCGTCTGAAACCCGGTGAAATTCTGGTTTTTGCGGGCGATTGTTTTCCCAGGGCCGCTTCAGGGACTTTCCAGTTATGCGTTCAGAAAAAAACCGACTTTTCAGCAAGCTGCAGAATCTGTTGCGACCGGCTGCCTCCACTCGCAGCAAGCGGCGTTCGCGGAATGCTGAAGGCTCTGGTGCAGCCCTTGAGGCTCTGGAAGCCCGCCTTGTCCTGTCCGCCCAGTATGTCCCGAATCAGGTCCTCGTGGGTGTTGACCGAGTAACACTCAGCAACGACACGGGTGCCCGGTTGGCCACGGTGATCGAGGGAACGGAAGTTCGCCCCCTTGGGAACTATGGCGTATTTCTGTTGAATCTGCCCGCCGGGGTCACTGTACCGCAGGCCATTGACCAGCTGAAAGGTCAGCCTGGTGTCCGCTACGCCGAACCGAACTGGATTGGCGAATGGGCCAATACGCCGAACGATCCGGACTACTCACGAATGTGGGGTATGGAAAACACCGGACAGATGGTGAATGGCGTCACAGGTCGCCCGGATGCCGATACGGACGCGGATCAGGCCTGGGACCAGACAACCGGCAGCAGCAGCGTGCTGGTGGCCATCGTTGACAGCGGCACGGACTACAGGCATCCGGACCTTGCCGCCAACATCTACACCAACAGCGGTGAAATCGCCGGCAACGGACTGGACGACGACAACAACGGCTACATCGATGACGTCAATGGGTATGACTTTGCTGACGGCGATGCCAACCCGATGGACTTCGTGGGCCATGGAACTCACGTCTCTGGTACCGTCGGTGCTGTTGGTAACAACGGCATTGGTACAGCGGGCATGAACTGGAACGTGTCCATCCTGCCCTGCAAGATTGGTGCAGACCTTGGTGGCCCTGTCACTTCAGCAGCCATCGAAGCCATCAACTATGCCGTCTCCATGGGGGCCGTGGTTTCCAACCACAGCTACACGGTCAATCAGACTCAGGCTCTGGAAGACGCCATTATCAACGCCCGGGCGAATAACCACATCGTCGTTGTGGCTGCCGGCAACAGCGCATCCAACAACGACTTCAACCCGGTCTATCCGGCCAGCTATCCGGAAGACAATATTGTCGTTGCGGCAGCCACAGACCAGAACGATGCCCTCGCCGGCTTCTCAAACCGTGGCTTCAACAGCGTGGACATCGGGGCTCCCGGTGTCAATATCTGGAGCACCACTCCGACAGCCGGATCGGCCTTCTACGGCCCGAACTACGACTTCAGCGACGGAACGTCTATGGCGTCACCCATGGTGACTGGCGCCATTGCCATGCTCCGCAGCGTTTCACCCTCAGCGTCCTACCAGACCATTATTCAGGCACTTTACAACGGTGCAGACCGGCTGCCAGCTCTGTTTGGTCGAGTTTCTTCCGGTGCCAGACTGAATGTCTACGGCGCTCTGCAGCAGCTGAAATCCGTATCGATGTCGATTTCGCAGACTCAGATTGCAGAGAATGACGGACCGAATGCGGCCACTGTCACCATTCGCAAAGTCACAGCTCCTTTCAATCAGGCTGTGACTGTCACGCTGCTGATCAGCGACGGGACAGAAGCCAGCTCCGGCGGCAAAGTCTCGCTGCCAGTCACAATCCCCGCATTTCAGCGCCAGGTCAATGTCCCGATTGATGCCATCGACGACACTCTCCTCGACGGCACGCAGCAGGTCGTCATCTCTATTGACTATCTGGGCAGCGAGCAGGACCGCGTCACGCTGGATGTGCTGGATCACGAAACCATCTCAGTTCTCGCCACACCTGACATCGTCTTTGAAGACGCCGGAGCAAACGCCGGGACGCTGACGATTACTCGCAGCAACACAGACATCTTCTCGCCCGATCGTATCATCGCAGTCAATAACACCCTGCGATTCTTCGATCGTACTGGACAGCTCAAGTCCAGCGTCACTGTGCCATGGCCTACCGGCCCCCGTCCCTCAACCCAGACCGTTCGTGACGCCGCCGTCATGGAAGATGGTAAAATTGCCGTCTTCAACGGCACATCCACAGTCTATATCTCGATCTACAACCCGGGTGATGGCAGCTGGACTCACCAGATCATCAACAACGCCAGTGCTTCCGTTTCTGACACCGGCACTGGTGGCCTCGCCACGACTGGTTCTTTCGTATTCATCAGTGACCTCGAAACCAGTGCCGGCGACGCCTACGGCCTCGTACGTTACGACGTCAGCTCCGGACAGATTGATCGTTTCGGAACCAAAGCCTTCGGGCCCCGTCTGTTCGGCAGCACATGGCCGGAATCCGACGTGTACGAGCTTGACCCAACAACCGGAAACTCAATCCGAAACTTCAAAACGCCCGCATCCGGCGGCGGTTCAGCCGGGGCTGCCTTCGATGGCAAGTACATCTGGTTCATTGTTGATGACACAACCAACAATCTTTACAAGATTGACGCTGACACCGGCACCGTTGTTGACACGTTCTTTGTAGGCTCCACTTCGAACACCGGCTTCGAAGGACTCGCTTACATGAACGGACTCATCTACCTGCTCGATGGATTCCTGAGGGATGACGTTGTCGTTTACGACCCGGTCCTTCGCACCATCGTCAATGTCCTTGATGTCGACGGCATCAATGGCGGATTCGGACTGGACCTTACCGGGGGGCTGGCACCAAATCCGGCCCGTAACTCCCTGTACGTCAGCAGCACTTTCTCTGACCAGATCTTCGAAATCAGTGCCAAGTCCGGCCTTGTGCTCTCCAAACCCGATGGCTCGTACCGGACGTTCTCCTCGGGCGAATACTGGGAAGGCGGTCTGGCCACCCTCAGAAACGAACTCTACGTGGGCGCCACCGCCGGTGGAAACAAAATCCGCGTCTTCGACCTTGATGGCAACTACAAACGCACCATCGATCAGCCCTTCTTCTTCGGACTGGAATCGCTGGGAGGTGACGGCATCGATGGACTCGTCGATTCCACTCTCCGCTACCGCGATGTTGTGGTCGGCTTTGACAGCTACATCTACGCACTCGACGTGAATGGCCTTGACGTCGGACAGTTTGACCCGTTCACACTTGAACCCGTCAGATTCTTCCAGCTGTCGACCCCTGTGATGACCCTCGCCACAGACGTAACCGGTAACTTCTTCGGTGGGACAGCCACAGGGGAAATTGTCAGGTTCGCGCCTGGTGGTAATGAACTGGCACGCATCGCAGGAAACCTTGGCGCAATCTCCGATATCGAAGTCAATGTTTCCGGCGCCATCATCGTCGCTGAACAGAATGGCCGCTTCGCCTACACAACGTCCAGCCTTGCTTCCATCGCTGAATATGCGTCAGGCTCCAACAGACCGGCCTTCGCATCATTCGGCGAACACTTCACTCGCAATCGCGGTGAACTGAAAGTCCTGCTCACAAATCCCGACCCCACAGAAGTCAACTTTGTACTGAATGTCACCATTCCGGAAGGCCAGCAGACGATCGTCATCCCATTCGATGCAATCGATGACACCGAACGCGACGGCGTACAGATTGTCAACATTACAGCCGACGTCGATTCGCCCATCATTTCGAACCCCCCGATGTACGTTGCGGGGGCCGAAACAATCACCGTTCTTGACCGCGAACAGATCCTCGTCAGTGTGGTTGCCGACGCTGTCTCCGAAAGCAGTGGACCATCTGTCTCTGTGGTGAATGTCAGCCGCAGCGACATCAACGGACCATTCGATTACGTCACTCAACAGACCTTCAGCAACCCGCTGACCTACCAGCTGCTCGATCGGGCCACCACTTACTCCCCAATCACAGTCTCCAGCCAGATCTCTCGCATCAGCGACCTCAATGTCACCGTCAACTTCCGACATGACTGGCTCGGTGACCTCGACGTCTACCTCATCAGCCCATCAGGACGGCGAGTTGAACTGTTCACAGATCTGGTCAGCAACGAACGCAACATGGTCAACACTGTGCTCGATGATGAATCAGACCAGAGCATCATCACCGGCAACGCACCGTTCACCGGACGCTATATGCCCGAAGGACGCCTGTCTGACTTTATCAACGAAGAAGCCCAGGGCACCTGGTTCCTCGAAGTCACCGACGATAACGTCAACGACTTCGGACGACTGAACAACTGGTCGATGGAATTCACCACCGTTGGACTGTCTCCAGCCACCATCGTTCTGCAGTCCAGCGATACCTCGGAAATCAGCCTCGGTGGTGCAGCCACTCGCACCGTCGTGATCCCGGCTAACCAAAGCAGTGTTCAGACCACGATTGACGCCGTGGATGACACTCTGCTGGATGGTGTCCAGACCATCACCGTTGCAGCCACCTCGATCAACGTGATTGGGCTTGATCTGTCTTCTGACACCGTGCAGGTCAATGATGACGAACAACTGACGTTCGCACTCACCGGCACAACGATCCGGGAAGACGCTGCTGCCGGTGCCGTTCAGGGTATCCTCACTCGCTATAATTCCGACCTGTCAGCCTTCAGTGTCCGCATCGTCAGCAGTAGCACTGCTCGACTCGGATTCCTGAACGCTGAACCGGATGGCTCGGTCATCGTGACATTCCCCGCCGGACAGTCGTCTGTCACCTTCGATCTGCTGCCCGTTGATAATGCAGTCATCGATGGCGACGAAACTGTCAGCATTACCGTCTTCGCCCCCCAATACGGTAACAGTCAGTCGCTCTCTGTGACCGTGATTGACGTCGAACCGCAGATCGTCCTCACTCAGACTGCACAGACAGCTCTGTTTGAAAACGACGGCTCGTTCGTGCTGAACGTCCGTCGTGACAACACCACGGACTTTTCCAGTGATCTGACCGTGAACCTGTCCGTGTCAGGATCATCCTCCGCCATCTCGCTGCCTTCGCAGGCCGTGATCCCGGCGGGGCTCGCTGCCACCGACGTGATTGTCCTCATCAATGACAACAACCTGCTTGGCGATCGCTCGCTGGTCATCTCTGGCAGCAGTCCCGGAACAATTACCGGGAATCTGCCATTGACTATTGGTGACTTCGAAACCGTGCAGCTGTCACTCAGTCGCACGTCCTTCCTTGAAAACGCAGGACCAAAAGCCGCTGTTGGTACCGTCACTCGGACCAATATCGACAACGGACTGCCGCTCATCGTCTCACTCACCTCGTCAGATACCACTGAACTGTCGCTCCCCGCTACAGTGACCATTCCCGCCGGACAGGCCTCTGTGTCATTCGATGTCGCTGCAGTGAATGACCCCGATCTGGATGGCCCGCAGCAGGTGCTGGTATCCGCTTCTGCCACCGGTTATCAGTCCAGCTCAGTCAGCGTCACAGTTCTGGATCATGAACCGCCAGTCATCAGTGCCCCGACCGCAACGACAAATTCAGCTCGCCCCGTCATCACCTGGAACATCCTGCCCGGTGCCCTCCGCTACGATCTGCAGATCGCTGCCATCAGTGCCGGTGTCAACTCCTACATCGTGAAAAGTGGACTCACAGGAAACACTTTCACACCGTCCGAAAACCTCGGTATCGGCACCTATCGCGTCTGGGTACGGGCCTACGATCAGTTCGAAATCCCGGGATTCTGGAGCGTTCCACGGGACTTCTTCGTGCAGACGCCACCAGTCGTCACGGCCCCGGTCCAGACGGGTAACATCGCCTCAGCAGCCTTCCCGGAAATCTCCTGGACCGCTGTCGCTGATGCTGCTCGCTACCACCTGTGGGTCAATAATCTGACGACCGGCGCCGTACAGGTCATCAACGTCACAAATCTTGTCACCACCAGCTACAAATCGCCGGTCAACCTCGGAACCGGAACCTACCGCGCCTTCGTCAAAGCCTTCAATGCGAAAAATGAAGGCGGTGCGTGGAGCCTCGCGAAGGACTTCACCGTCCTCGCTCCCCCGGTCATCTCGCTGCCCACCTCAGGCAGCTCCTTCGATCGTACACCAACCTTCGCATGGGCGCCCGTACTCGGGGCAAAGTACTACGACCTGTACGTCAGCAGCGCAACGACCAAAGCCGTTGTCCTGCGAGACCAGGCCATTTCAGCAACGTCCTACACCGCCACTCGCGACTTCGCAGACGGCAGCTATGAAATGTGGGTCCGCACTGTCGGTGCCACCTTCGTAAGTCCATGGTCGGCTGTACGACGATTCTCCATCGGTGCACCGCCGGTCATCACAGCCCCGGTCAACGGCAGTCGCGTTTCCGGTCGCACAACATTTGCCTGGACAGCCGTCGGGCAGGCCGAAACCTACGAACTCTGGGTAGCCCCCGCGAACTCCCCACAGCAGGCCCTGATTCGTCTGTCAAACCTGACCTCAACCTCGTTCACGCCCGCATCCTCCATCCCAGCCGGTACCTATCGAGTCTGGGTGAAGGCCGTCAGTACGATGGGCGAATCCACAGCGTGGAGCGGTGGAGTAACCTTCACTGTTGCTGCGTCAGATACTCAGACGCCGGCTGCAGATGCTCCCGCGGCTCCGCTCGAAACCCGCCTCGCACTGCTCAATCAGCCTGCCACCACTCGCCGGACCCCACCGGTTGCTGCACCGGCTGTTGCGGCTGAGCAGGCAGTACCAGTTGCAGCCGTTGTCAGCGGAAACACCGTCTCTCTGCCAACTGTTGACCGAACGGTGGGCACCCCGGATGCCGTCTCCGTCGACTCCGTCATGGAACAGTGGGCCGCCGCAGACTGGTGGCTGGCTGCTGACCTGCAGCCGGCTGGTGCCGCTGCGGATTCCAGCGCTCGCTCACGACGACGCATCTGATTCCTGCACACGTCACACTCCAGGGACTCCTGACGCCTTCGTCAGGAGTCCTTTTTTTATCGCCGAGATACTCGCATGCACTGGGCATGGATCGAACAGCTGACAGCCGGTGACCTGCTGATCGAAGGACCAGAAGCGCACCACCTGTTGCACGTCCTGCGCATGAAAACCGGCAGCCGACTGACCGTCTTCGATGGTTCCGGGCGATTCGCCAACGCTGTCGTGGTTGATGCTGGCAGACGCGATGTTCGAATCACAGCGGAGCTGGTTCAGGAAATCGGAAACCCGCACTTCGGACAACTGACGGTTGCTGCCGCACCTCCCAAAGGTGATCGACTGCGGACCATGGTGGAAAAACTGACCGAAATCGGTGTCCACCGACTCGTCCTGCTCGAAACTGAACGCTCCGTCACCGCGCCTGGTGAAACTCGAGTAGAGAAACTGCGGACCAGCGTCATTGCGGCCTGCAAACAGGCCCGCAGACCGCAATTGATGGAAATCCTGCCCCTCACTGAATTGCCACAGGTGTTACAGACGGCAGTCACACAACAACTGACGACCTTCGTTGCTCACCCCGGGCCGGCAACAACTCGTAACTGTTCTGCCCCCACCGAAAACTCGCTGCTGCTGATCGGCCCTGAAGGCGGATTTACTGACGCCGAAATCCACAGCATCTCAGCCACCTCAGCACAGTTCCTGACATGGCCGGGAACCATCCTGCGAACAGAAACTGCTGCCGTCGTCTTTGCTGCCATGCTGCTCAACGCACCAGCCACGACTGGTCACCGCTGAGCGTCTTCCGCAGACGCTCTGCACATGCCTCCGGAGCCACCGGAATCACATCAATATCCGTCAGCAGCTCCCAGCCCGCCTGACACGTAATCCGTGGAGTCAGCTCCACAAACCACGGAAACGCATCCGCGTCATCCAATGCCGGCTGCACCACCGTCAGATTGAATGGAAACCGCTCACCAAGCTGCTGTGACAGTGCCCCGCAGAGATGCTGCAGGGCTTCTGCAAGCGATGTCAGCAGCTCACCAGAAGCCTCCCCAAACACACCTGCCTGCAATGGCAGAAAGCGAACATGCCATGCCGTCCGGGCAGCAAAAGGACACCACACAGCAACCCCGTCGGCTTCGCAGATCACACGACGGCCGGAAGCGCGCTCAGCGGCCAGCAGATCGCTGACCAGACATCGTCCCGTCCGCCTGCGATAGTCCTCAACACGCCGGTGTCGCTCCAGCAGCAGCGCTGGCACATGCTCGGTTGCCAGAATCTGTGAATGACAGTGGGCCAGCGACGCACCAGCACTGAAACCCTCATTGCGGAAAATCGCCACACTGCGGTAACGCTGCATCGCTGCAACTGCGGCAGTCCGATCACGCCAGGCACCCAGCACGTCAGCCAGCTCCCCGACCGTCAGATCCCGCAGGCGCGTCCGCAGGTCCGGACACTCAATCACCACCTCATGACAACCGCCGAATGCCAGTCCCGGAAACAGCTCCGAGTCCTCGACAGCACCAGCTGCACCAGCCTGACCGCCAACTGTCGCCCCGGCAATCGGAAAACGATTGGGCACAACCCGCATCCGCCAGCCAGGAGCGTTGGCCGCTGTACCGGGATCCCGCAACGCCCAAACTTCACCCGGAGTTTCTGATTCGCAGCCTTCTGCAAATGGATCAGACTCAGCACTCAGAATCGGATCGGAACGCACCGCTCCCTGACGAAGACTGCGACCAATCGCAATGATCGATTGTCTGCCACTGAGCACATCTGTGCGAAGTTCGGAGCAAGCCATCAACCGCCTCGGCAGCCGCAAAGCTCAGGCCATCCGCAGTGCTCGCAGTGGCGGTGCCTCCGGGACAGTCCGCGAAAAAGCCTCTGCAGCCACCATCCTCACCGTCTCAGCACTCAGGTCAGCAGACGGCCACGCCTCGTGCCACGTATGCAGCAGTTCACACAGCTGCTGCAGACGCTGCGGTAAACCCCGCGTCACCTCATGCAGGGCTCGCACAGTACCTGCATCCATCAATTCCGTCTCTAATCCCAGCCGCTGCAACAGCTCCGTTGCAAAATCGGCAGATTCCGCCGCTGAAAATTGCTCCAGCCGCACTGGCAGATACACGTGCTCGCCCAGTTCTTCAGGAATTTCAGACTCCACGGCAGCCACAACGGACAAAGAAGCCGAACCCGAAGCCGCCAGCGAAACCAGAAATCGCAGCACACTGCCGGCATCCGCCTCCGCTCGATGCACATCATCCAGCAGCAGAGTTGTGTGTGTGCCACATTGCGCCAGCCCGGACAGCTCGTCTCGCAGACGATTCAACAACTCATGACGTCGCAGTACGCCTCCCGTCAACAGTCCAATCGACAGACGATTGACAAGCAGCCACAGGACGCCTTCGGAATCCAGCCCGGACAAACTCAGTGACACCACCCGGTCACCCGCTCGCCGCAGTTCCCGACCCACTCGCTCCAGTACTCGACTGCGACCGCTGCCATCCGGTCCGCTCAGCACAGCGACTGGTTCACGACACTCCACGAGATAGACAAGGCGGTTCATTGCCTCGACATGTCGTGCACTGCTGAAAAACCAGCCCGGCTGGGTCTTCTGCCCAAACATCGCATCTTCCCGATCTTGCACTTCTATCGCCTGAAGTCGATCCGATTTCGGCGTTCTGGGCACCGGGCTATGATCCCGATTCCCCCACGCGCGCTGCCGTCACATTCGGCACAATCCACCCTGACAGATTAGCAAAATCCCTGGATTCGGCAGAATTCCAACCTTCGACACCAGACCCCTTCACCCCACGCATCCCTACCCCACGGCTTGACATCCGGCCCCGAAATTCGTGCAATGTCCGCTCAGTTTCGCATCGCTCGTCCCTCTTCAACTGAACTGCCAAATGTCAGATCTGACCTATCGTTCCGCCGGCGTCGACCTCGAACTCTATGAACAGGCGATGCAGAAACTGCCGGCACTGATGAAACGCACCTTCACGCCAGGTGTGATGGATCTCCCAGGCGGTTTTGCCGGGCTGTTCCGACTGAACGCCCTGAGGCAATGGCAGGACCCCGTACTGGTCTCAGGTACCGACGGCGTCGGCACAAAAATTAAGGTTGCCATTCATTGCGGTCGTTTCAACACCATCGGCATCGACCTCGTAGCCATGTGCGTCAATGACTGCCTGTGCCTCGGTGCCGAACCCCTCTTTTTTCTGGATTACATTGCACTCGGAAAAGACGATCCTCAACTCCTCGAACAACTCGTATCAGGGGTCAGCGACGGATGTCAGCAGGCCGGCGCCGCTCTGCTGGGTGGCGAAACCGCCATCATGCCCGATCTCTATGCCGCAGGTGACTTCGACATGGCAGGCTTCTGTGTCGGAGTCGCTGAACGCAGCGACCTCGTTGATGGCCGCTATCGCGTACATATCGGGGATGCTCTGATCGGAGTTCCCTCCTCTGGCTTCCACTCCAATGGCTACAGCCTTGTCCGCAAAGCTGTGTTCTCTCACGCCGGACTCCACGTTTCTGACACCATTCCCCAGCTGAACTGCACGGTCGGCGATGTACTGCTGAAACCCACCCGCATCTATGCTGCTACCGTCGCCGCTGCTCGTACCGCTGCCACACCCGCCGGACTGCACGCGATCGCCCACATCACAGGTGGCGGAATCGCTGACAACCTTGTGCGAGTCCTGCCGGAATACTGCTGTGCCGTGATTGACCGCAACTCCTGGCAGCCAGCACCCGTGTTCCCTTGGCTGCAGCAACTGGGCAGCATTTCAGAGTCTGAAATGTTCAGCGTTTTCAATATGGGCATCGGCATGATCTTCGCCGTGCCTCAGGAATGTGCCCACACCGTCCTGCAGGCCGTCTCTACACCAGAATATCCAGCTGCAATTCTTGGCACCGTTCGCAAACAGGAACAGCAGGAACCGTCCGTCGAATTCCGTAACTGATCAGCACGCTGCTGCTGATCAGCACTCAGCCGCCGCGGTACTTCTGAATCAGTCCCTTAGCATCGCTGACCGCCTGCTTCTGCTTATCCGCATCCTTCGGATCCATCTTCGCAAACTCCAGCATCTTCTCAAGAGCATCCAGCAGGTGCTTGTTCTTCGCGCTCGGTGTGCCCCCGGCCTTAATAGCCGCAGCATATGCCCCGATCTCCTTCTCCACAGACATCATCTGACCTTTATAGGCCACCAGCTGTGTCTTCGGATTCAAAGCTTCGATCGTCTGAATCGCCAACTCGGTCCTGCGAGCATAGCGGTCATAATCTGACTTAAAAAGCTTCAGCAGGGGATCAGAAAACATGAACAGAACACCCGCCAGAACCAGCCCCAGGACAACCTTCGCCGGAGTCCCGAACTCAAGACGCACCCCACCACCCGAAGACTTCTTCGACCTCGCTGGAGCTGCGTAGTTTTTCGCAGCCGCTGCCGCTGCTGCACCAACTGCAGACATCGGCGGAGCAGCACCTGGTGCTGCCTGAGCCGGCGCAGCAGATAACGCGGGTGCCGCAGATCCCGCTGGCTCCGCTGCCGCTCCACCCGAACTGTAAAGGCCCGGACGTCGAACAGGCTGCGGCTCCTCATCCGCAAATACCTCGGTCAGTATGTCATCAACCGCACTGGTGTCTTCCTTCGCACCACGCCCACCCTTCTTCCGCCCCTTGCCAGCTGCTGCTGGCTTCGCTGACGGCTTCGCCGCAGCTTTCGGAGCCTCACTCACAGCTGACTGCTCAGCCACCGCAGAGTCCTCAGCACTGGAAGCCTCGGACTCCAATGGAACCATCGCAGCAAAAATCAACGCCAGCTCGCTGTACTCCAATGCTGCACGCCACGCCACAGCACCCGCCTCACGAACCAGATCAGACTCCAGCAAACGACCGCCAGCAGCCAGTTGCTGCAATGACTGCATAGGAATCGGGCCAAGCGATACGCCCTGAACCTGATAATAAAACCCTGTCTCAGCCGGCGGCACGGGAGCCGCAGGAGCCGCTGCCGCAGCACCATAGGCCGCCTTCCGAGCCGTCGGCCCACTCTCCTCAAACTCAAACGACAGCTCTGACAAATCACTGATCACAGCATCATCAGTACCCTGCAACTCAGAATACGACGATGCTGGCTGCCAGTCTGCACCGTCAACCGGTCGCACAGGATCCGACTCGGAAATCGTCCCGTCCTTCATCAATTCACGCAGGGATTCTGCTGAGACTGGACCAAACTCCTCACCCAGCAGCTGGTAGTACCATTGCGACATAACTGAATCCCGACTACGACCTGATAAACACTCCCTTCACATTCTGCCCCAGGAAAACCACGATTTGCCAGATATCCAACAGGGTCTCCACCGATTTTCCCCGGAAAAACCGGCTCCCGCGTGACTGTGTGGCCGGAAAAACCCATAATTTGCCCGCAACTCATCTGCTCCCACCACGTTCTCCTGCACTCCTGCCCGCCACCGAACCATGAACACTCTCCCACCACGTCCCAACTCCCGGCTCATCCTGTGGCTCATCACATTGCTGCCAATCCTGCTCAAGACCCCCGCCGTCGCTCAGGATTCCACTGTCACCTCACAGAACTCCACGGATGCGGCCGACCGCATCGCGGTGTTCGAAACCAAAGTCCGCCCCCTGCTCACCGAACGATGCGCTCGCTGCCATAACGCCGACAATATGACGTCCGGCATTCGAGTCGATCAGATCAGTGGAATTCCCGAAGATCGACACCTCGCTCTGCTCGAAGATATCCGCGAACAGATCGATTCCGCCGCCATGCCACCCGAAAATGAACCGGGGCTGACAGCCGAACAACGCACCACAATCACACACTGGATCGACTCGGCCGTCCGCGCCGCTCAGGAACAGGGTGCACAAAAAAATGGTGCCATGCGGCGACTGACCATCGCACAATACCGCAACAGCCTCCGTGACCTGCTGGGAATTCAGGAAGACCTCACTGATGCACTGCCCGCTGATGCCATCTCAAAGGATGGCTTCACCAATAACGCCGCACTCATGACACTCTCGCCACTGCTGTCCGAAGCATGGTTCGAAATTGCCCAGCGAGCCCTGCAGCAGTGTATCGTTGACGAATCTGCCGTGCCCGTCATTCAAACATTCCGCATGGACCTCGGACGCAGCATCAACCCCGATCCAACTCGCGATCAGCTGATCCTTGGCGCAAACAGCGAACTGCTGCCCTCCACAGACTTCCACGTCATCGAACTGGCTCCACACAAACCCTTTGCCTTCCAGCCATGGCAGATGAAACGCTCGTTCGACTTCATCGAAGGTTACGTCGGTAATGACACTATCCGACAGTGGAAACACTTCGATGGACTCGCACACTCCGTCTTCGCCTGCCTGCGAGGAAACCCCGGCTACCCCCGCGGCTCCGCCTGGGAAACCACTCCCGATGGACTGCTGCTCAGAACCGCTGTCCCAGGCTCTGAGATCTTCGGAGAATCCACCACCTATGGCCCCCGTGCCAACTTCAAAATCTCACTCCGTGAACTGCCGAACCACGGAAACTTCCGCATCACCGTACGCGCGGCAGCAGTCAATGATGCCCTGCTGCTGCCCCCCGATGCGCCTCTCAACTGGACACCCGACTCCAGCAGAATTCCGCTCCCGTCCAATGCACCCGCTGCTCTTGAAATCAGCCAGCCAGGCATCTTCCGAATCTGTCTCATTGGACCAGCCGCGGCATCCGGCAGTCAGCTCCAGCTGCAGTTCAACAGCCTGCAGGTCTCCACAAAGATTGAAGGTGGCAGAGCTCTGCCCGAACTCAATCTGTCGCCCGATCAGCTCGTCAGCCCGCTGTTCCTCGTCCGCCTTCCAGCCGGTCGCACAGATTTCATCGCCACACTCTCACAACCACAGCACGCCTGCGAGTTGCTGGTGACACCCCTCGCAGCAGATACCCCGCTTGCCAAAGATTTTCTGAAATTCGAAAGCCGCAGACCGTGGCTGGGAGTTCACCTCGGACTGCGGCGCGATTGCGGCAGCACACTCGCTGCCGTCGGACAACCCGTCGAAGTTCAAAACCACGAACTGCTGCAGTACACCTTCCAGGGTGCGATCGCTGATTTCCCGGCTCCCGAAGTGGAAAAAGACAACGTCAACTATCTCGCCGGGATTCGCGAAATCGGAGTCCGCAGCGAATTCACCGATGGACGCGATTTGCCCAGACTGAAAATTCAGTCCATCCGCTTCGAAGGACCATACTACGAAACGTGGCCACCCGAGACACATCGTCGGATCTTCGTACAGTCACAGCTCAAACCGCCGCTGCAGGTTCTTTCAGGACCCGGCAGCGAAGACAGCCGCAGACTTGAAGAACCATGGGCTCGCGAAATCCTGACACAGTTCGCAGCCCGAGCATGGCGACGCCCCGTCAGCGAAACAGAACTGCAGCTCCTGATCAAAGTCTGGAACTCGGCTCGCTCAGATGGCGCCGATTTCTTCCACAGCATTCAGGACGCTCTGCTCGTCGTACTCACTTCACCCGCTTTCCTGTTCATCGTCGAAGACAGCCTCAGCCCCGATCCTGAACCACTGACGGATTATGAACTGGCTGCCAGGCTGGCCTTCTTCCTCCACAACTCACCACCCGATCCTCAGCTCACCGCTCTTGCCGCTGACGGAACACTCAGACAGCATCTGCACGCTGAAATTGATCGCCTGATCGACCACCCGCACTTCGACAGATTCCTCAGTGAATTCGCACCCCAGTGGCTGAATCTTGATCGCTTTGATGTACTGGCTGTCGACGAACGACGCTTCCCGCACCTGAACCGCACCATCCGCAGCAGATTGCGACAGGAACCCGCCGAAACTCTTGCTTTCCTGATTCGCAATGATCGGCCCGTCAGTGAACTTGTACGCGCCGATTACATCCTCGCCGATGATGCCGTCGCCACCTACTACGGGTTGGCAGACCTCCACGAATCCGGATTTCGATTTACCCCGATTCCTCACAAAGGCGGACTCGGCGGACTGCTGACTCAGGCCGCTGTGCTTGCCGGCCTTTCAAATGGCCGTGAACCCAATCCCATCAAACGCGGTGCATGGCTCGCCCGCAGAATCATCGCGGAGCCCCCGGCTGATCCCCCGCCAAATGTGCCACAGCTTCCCGAAAATAACGACAACTCACTGACACTGCGGCAGAAACTGGAAGCCCATCGAAATCAACCCGGCTGCGCCAAATGTCATGCCGGTATCGATCCATGGGGGCTCCCCTTTGAACAGTATGACGCATCAGGACGCAGACGCAGCGATCCCGTCGAAGCTGCATCAACCCTGCCGGATGGACACACCGTGGATGGTGTTGAGCAACTGAAACAGTACCTCGCCGAAGAGCGCATCGATCAGCTCACGTTCTGCCTCACAAAACATCTGGCCACATGGGCCAATGGACGCTCCCTCGCATGGACGGAACTGGAACAACTTCGGGCCGAAGCTCGACAACTGCCCCACGATCAGAAGACCTGCCGTCGACTGCTGCACAACATCATCGACAGTCCCCTGTTTCTCACCAAATAGCCATCCTGCAACGCCCGTCGACTGACCTGTCCGTTCAATGACACAGAGGACATGCAGGGCCCTGCTGCTGCTCCGCTGAAATCGCCAGCTGCAGCCCCCGCGATACCGTCATCAGACCCGTAATCAGCACGCTCACAGCTGCCACTCGTAACAGCCTGCGGCGAACACCCACAGCCGCAAACGACAGACCCGCACCCGCGATCAGCAGCATCGGCACAGTCCCCAGACCAAAACACAACATCACAATCGCACCACGACCCGGATGACCCGTGCTGGCGGACAGTGCCAGAAATCCATACACCAGACCGCACGGAAGAAATCCCGTCATTATCCCCGCCACAAATGCTGCGGAATGAGACCCACCCAGAAAGAATCGACTGAAAATCGTCCGCGCCGGACAGATCCCTGAAACGGATCCCACCCTGAACCCTCGTACCCACCCCGCAGCCTGCAATGCCTGCACGATCAGTAATAGCCCCGCGATAATCGACAGAATCGACTGCAGACGAATCGCATCCCGCTGCAGACTCATCAGCCTCGTCCCGGCAGCAGCTGCACACACACCCAGAAACACATACGTTACGATCCGACCGCTCGCCCAGCACAACTGCCGAACCAGCGCCCCCCGCAATCCACCACTCCCCAGACTCATCGATGCCGCAATCGACCCGCACATCCCCAGACAATGCACCGATCCCGCCAGTCCACTCAACAGCACCGCCAGCAGTTCCAGTCGACTACTCAGCATGTTCCACCAGAACCCGCCGACTTCGCCGGCAGAATAGCACCCACGGAACTGCACAGCGCCGACTCACGGAATCCATCGACCACCACCTGCCGCTCAACAGGGATAACGGGATTCGCCATACCGTCCAGTCGCCTCACACTTAACGAACCGCCAATCACCAGCAGGCTGCTGACAATCATCAGAGCTGCCGCTATCGCCGGATTCAGCAGACCAGCAGCTGCCAGTAACACCCCGACAGTGTTGTAACCAAATGCCCAGAACAGATTACGTCGAATGACGGCCGTCGTTCGACGCGCCAGCAACACAGCCCACGGTGCGCGAGTCAGATCACTGGATAACAGACACACGTGAGCCGAATCCCGAGATACGTCCGCACCACACCCCATCGCGATCCCCGCTTCACTGACCGCCAGCGCTGGAGCATCATTGATCCCGTCACCCACCATCGCCACTCCACCACCGTCACTGGCCGCCAGCACGGCACTGGCCTTGTCACCCGGCAGCAGACCGCTACGAATCTCCGGAATCACCAGCGGACCTCGAATGCCTCGCTCCGCAGCAGCTATCTCCAGTTCCCGTCCCAGCTCCTGCCGAAAACCCTCCACACGCCCGGCCCGATCTCCCGTCAGAATCACACATTTCAAGCCCAGCTGCTGACAGTCCAGCAATGCGACTGCAGCCTCCGCTCGCAGGGATTCCCCCAAAAGAAACAGCAATCTCGGCACTCCATCCACCGAATACACAACAATCGGCGCCGCCAGCTGATCCGCCTCACTCAACCCCTGTAACACTCGCTGACGCACAGATTCAGACGCCACACCGTAGCCAGCAAACTCATAACTGCCCAGACGCAGCTCTCGACCTTCAACACTCTCCGCTCGCACACCAGCACCAGGACGCGATTGAATTCCCCGCAGGCTCCGCTCACACGACTCAGGCGGCCCCGTCCATCGACTCTCACCGCCATACCGCGCAATCGCCAGCGAAAAAGGATGCCGCGAACTTTCTGCAAGAGCCACTGCCTGACGCAGATCCACTGACACACGCCCGATACCACTGTTCAGATCAATCATTCGCAGGACACGCGGCTCGCCTGTCGTCAGTGTCCCCGTCTTGTCAAAGCAGATCGTCGAAACCCGCGCCAGTCGCTCAATCGCCTCACCACTGCGAAACAGCACCTGACGGCTCGCCGCCAGACTCAATGCTGTCCACACAGCAAGCGGAGTCGCCAGACCCAGAGCACACGGACACGAAATCAACAGCACACTCAGACCCGCCTGAATCGCCTCACCCGGACCACGCCACCAGTTCAATACCACCGCACACAATGCCACCATCCCCACGCCCGGCAGAAACCAGCTACTCACTCCATCCGCCAGACGCTGATAGCTGCCACGCGACAGACGCGCTGCCTGCAGCAGCTGCAACAGACGGCCAAAAGAACCCTGACGAAATCCACACCGAGCACGAACCAGAACCGGACCATCCAGATTCACCGTTCCAGCCAGCACCCGCTCGCCAGCAGACTTCTTAATCGGCTCACTCTCACCCGTAAAAATCTGCTCATCCACAGAACAGATGCCCTGAAAGACTTCCGCATCCACCGGAAATCGATCACCCGGTAATACCTCCAGCAAATCGCCCGAGGACAGGTCGCCCGAAGAAACTTCCACCAGACACCCACCCTGCAGCCGTCGCGCTGTCTCAGGCAGCAGACCCGCCAGCTGATCAAGAGACTCCACCGCCCGCTGACGACCCTCCGCCTCCAGCCAGCGACCAAATGTCACCATCACCAGCACCGCAGCACCCACCTCAAAATACACCTGCTCACGCCCCCGCAGTACCGCCTCCACCGATACCCCATACGCCGCCGCCACTCCCAGCGCAATCAACAGGTCCGTAGACCAGATCCGCCTTCGCCACGATTCCACCGCACTCTGCAGCAACGGTACACCCAGCAGCAGCAACACCGGAAAACTCAGAAGCATGCTCAGCCAGCGAAACAACTCAAACAGCTTCGACTGAAATGCATCACGCTCCACCTCATACACATCCAGTGACCACATGGTCATCGTGAATGCCATCAGGTTCATCGAAAAAAATATGGCCAGACCCAGACGCACCACCGTCCAGCGGACTGCACCCGGCTGCCCCCGCTCAGCCGTGATCGCATGTGCCATCCGACAGCCAAAACAGCAGTAAACGGACTGCACAAAAACCGGCAGACCACACCACACACAAACGTGCCCGTCCCCTTCTGAACCCGGCCCGCAAACGTCTTCCACGCTGTTCGCTGAACGACTCATGGAGGCAATACCAGTTCCGTCTGCATCGCTGGAAAGAAATACCGCAGAATGTACACCACAGTGAAGATCCAGAAACCCAGCCAGATCACACGCACGTACCACGGAATCTCGTTACCACGATAATAGTGATACACGTGCTCCTGTTCCGGAGTACTCTGGTCCGGCCCCGGCAGCAGTTGTTCAGACATCGGCGTCCAGCTCCTGTTCATTCTTCAGCATGAAATACTTCGGCTGTTCCAGATCACGAAACATTCCGTTCAGTGCCGCCCACAACAGCAGAAAAAAGAAGCCCGCACTGGCCAGCAGATAGTTGATCACCGGAGTCACAGCAAACGCTCCATCCGCCGGCATACCTCCCGTCCCGGAAGAACTGCTCTCTGCCAGTCGAGCGAACTCGAGAAACTTCATCACGAATCCAGCCATGCTCGGGATCAGAATCAGCACACCCAGAGCCACCGTCACTTTCCACGCGGTGGTTCGACCAGTAACCACTCTCATCGTACCTGCTCCTCTCCCGCAACCGCCGACTGCTCTGCACCCGCCGCCTCAGCAGACTCCGGCTCCACGTCCGGACGAATCAGTGCCGCAGGAACGTACGCTTCATAATACGGATAACTCTCCTGCCACGATCCCAGCCACTGAATATAAGTCAGCATCGCCAGACCATGCCGATTGGGCCTGTCCGGATGACCGTCAAACAACCACGGATATTCAGGCATCGGAGAGCCTGCAGAGACACTCTCCGGATGGAAAAAATGCACCGCATGCCAGTCATTCGATCTGCGGCCCCCCTCACGCGACAGATCCGGCCCCACGCGGCGAGTCCCGAACATCACAGGTCGCTGCAGCTCATTCTGATATTCCTCAGATCGAGCCACCGGCCCCCAACGCTGCTCCTCATTCGACACAGGTCGCACAAACTGACTGTGACAATGCCAGCAGCCCTCGCCCACATACACCCGACGACCAGCACGCAGTGCCTCCGCACACCTCTCATTCCACCAGGCATTGTCCTCCGCTGCACCGCCCGGAGGTTTACCGAAGGCCTTCTCAAAACTCTCCGGATAACGACGCGCCAGATCCTCGAACTGATACCGCAGATTGGCATTCACCAGCTGCTCCGCCGTCTTCTCCGGATAACGCTGATACATCAGCCACGGCACAACTGCGTTCGAGACAAACGCCAGAGCAAAAAAACCCAGACCCGCCACATATAACACACCCGACTTGCTCTCAAACATGACTCAGGATTCCCGCTCAGCACACAACACTGTTCCGCTGCCCACAAAACACCACCAGCACTTACGCCACCACCGGCCGCAGTGACACTCCCACCGCCGGCACCACCGGACTTCGCAACGTCAGCCAGATATTCGTCAGAAATGCCAGTAGACCACCAAACATCGACAAACCCGCCAGAATTCGCAGCACCCAGAACGGCTGCGAAAACTCCACGGAAACATCCCACGGCTCCAGCGCTGCCCACGACCAACCCTGAAACAGACCCAGCAGAATCAGGTCTCCGGCCATCACCAGAATCCCCACCGTCGACAACCAGTAATGCAGCTCACACAACCGCACACTCGCCCACGGACGATGCAGCACCCGCGGCAGCAGATACGTCATCATCCCCATAATCCACATCGTGAACACACCAAACATCACCAGATGAGCATGCCCCACAACCCAGTCACTGAAGTGGATGATCTTCTGAAACGTCAGTGTCACCTGAAATGCACACTGCAGACACGTCAGGAAATAATGCACCATCCCCGTGTAAAACCACCGCACCGGAAGGTTCTTCTTCACGATGTCAAAATTGCCCCAGATCGACCCAAAGAAATTGATCACAACCGTCGCAACCACCAGCTCAACCGCAATTGTGGAAACCACAGCACCATACTGCAGAAACATCGGGATCGGCGTGTACAGAAAGTGATGAATGCCCTGCAGGGGATAGAAAAATGCCAGACCCCAGAATCCCACCAGCGAAAGCCCATGACTCCAGATCGGCTTCTTCGTCAGAATCGGAACAAAATAGTACATCAGACCCCAGCCCAGCGGAGTCACAAACAGTCCCACAAGGTCATGAATAAACAGCCCGCCAACTGCCCCGGCACTCGATCCCGTCACCAGGTACTCCGGAACAAAATTCCCCATCGCATAAGTCAGAAATGTCCACACAAATGCCGCCATGAAATACCACAGCGACACATAGACCGGACCCTTCATCCGCGCGATCGGAGTCATAAAGTTGATCGCCACCAGCAGCAGTCCCAGCTGCGCCGCTGGATCGATCCACACCGGAGTCTCTCCCCACTCCAGTCCCTGCGCCTGACCCAGCAGGATTCCCACCGCCGTCGATAACACCACCAGCTGCCACGCACCAAAAATCAACCACGACAGCCGACTGTTCAATACCGGCTGCAAAGTCAGACGCGGAACCGCCCAGTGCAGACAACCCAGAAATCCATTCGCCAGAAATCCATACGCCACCGCATTCGTATGCAACATCCGCCAGCGACCAGGCGAAAACAATTCCAGACCACGCAGCGGATTATGACGAATCAGCTGAAATGACATCAGCAGACCCGCCAGCATGCTGGTCGTCAGAAACAACAACGCAGCATAGAAATACATCCGCACGATCTTCTCATCCACCAACCGCTCATGCACCGCACTCTGCTCTGTTCCACTCATGGCTGTCGTCGTTCCCCGTCTTGATTCCATCACCTTCACCGAAACTCCCTCACACCCGGGACCACCGAGCACCAGCTCGGTCACACCAACCCACCAACCAGCGACTCGGCACAAACCTCAACCTCACACCCGGGACCACCGAGCACCAGCTCGGTCGCACCAACCCACCAACCAGCGACTCGGCACAATCCTCAACCTCACACCCGGGACCACCGAGCACCAGCTCGGTCGCACCAACCCACCAACCAGCAGCTCGGCACAAACCTCAACCTCACACCCGGGACCACCGAGCACCAGCTCGGTCACACCAACCCACCAACCAGCGACTCGGCACAAACCTCAACCTCACACCCGGGAC
>CAIOKE010000108.1 GCA_903858815.1 uncultured Planctomycetaceae bacterium
AACTCGCCGGACTGGCCGGAGATTGAGCGAACAGAGGCGGGGTTTACGGAGCTGGGCTGGACGGAATTCGGGATGCGGACGTATTACGCGCTGCTGAACTGCGGGTTCCGACTGCGAGTCTCAGCCGGGACGGGTTCCGGCGTGCATCCCGTGGCTCCGGGGCACGGTCGTGTTTACGTGCATGTGGGTGAGCAGTTTCGGGCAGATGCGTGGCTTGAGCATCTGAATGCGGGGCACAGTTTTGTGACCACCGGGCCACTCATGAATCTGCGATTCAACGGTGAGTTACCCGGGACAGTCTGGAAGACGGACAAGGCGACCGAGCAGATTGAGATACGTGGTGAGGTGCTGAGTTTGCATCCGCTGCGGAGTGTAGAGCTGGTGCGTGGCGGAGTCGTGGAGCGGCTGGCGGTGCAGTCGGAGCGATTGTCATCGGGGGTGTGGAAGACGGATTTGTTGCAGCGGGTTGAGTTGACAGCGAGTGGCTGGCTGGCGGTGCGGTGTTTCGAGCAGATTCCCGGGGAAAAAGTGAGTTTTGCGCATTCGAATCCGATTTTTGTTGACAATGCACAAAAACCTGTTCTCGCGAACCGCCGTGAGGTGGAGTATCTGGTTTGGCGGATGGATGAGGAGCTGGCCAGAAACGCGGGTGTGCTGTCGGATGAGGCGTTAGCGGAGTTTCGTCGAGCGCGTGAGATTTATGCGGGCAAGTTGCGGGCCGAGTAATGGGTGGTGGCTGGCTGAACCACCACTGGCTGACCTGGCAGCCAATGCCAGCGTCAGCGAGTCGGTGTGGGGCCGGTTTCCAGGTACAGTAACAGGTCACTGATTTCGCTGGCTGTGAAACCGTTCAGCAGTCCGGCGGGCATGGGTGACAGTTCCACGGTCTGCAGAGTTTCCACCTGTTTCTTGTCGATGGTTTCCTGCTTTGCGGGTTGCAGGAGATCGGTATTCAGGCGGATCAGTTCTGAGCGGTAGTCGCCTTCCATCAGCAGTCGTCCGGTGTGAGTCAGTCCGTCGATTGTGACAATCTGTGTCAGTCGATAGGGCTCTGCGACGACTTTTGAGGGTTCGATGATGGAGCTGACCAGATCCGGTCTGGAGAAGCGGCGACCGACATAGGTCAGTTCCGGCCCGACAGCCTGCCCGTCTGTACCGAAGCGATGGCAGCGAATGCAGAGGGCTTCCCTGAAGATGGCGGCTCCGGCTGCATGGCGATCGGGTGTGTTTGATGTGGGCAACCGGGCCAGCAGGCTGTCCACGGTCCATTTCGTCTGTTCGGGTCGAGCGATTGTGAGGGGTTCATTGTGCTGCGGGGGCGAATGATTCTGGTATTCGGTGCGGCGGGCTTCCGGCAGTGCGTTCAGTGCATCTTCGCGAAGCCGTGTGACGAAGGTTGTCATTCCATCACCAGCGAGGTATCGGCTGTGGCCATTGAGGGTGGCGAAATAGCGGGCAACAAGAGCGGGGTCCGCCTGACCAAGCTGCTTGCGCAGTGCGAGCAGAGCGGTCAGCTGATCCTGCTGTGATTCGCTGGACAGCAATTCGGGAATCCCGCTGGCGGTGGCCGAATTTTGTCCGAGGAGGGGAACCTGCAGTTCTGCGGCGGTGGCGGCCAGCTGGTACTGCAACTGTTGCGAGTGTTCGCCGCCTGCTGAGCAGGTTGGGCCTGCCGCACAGCGTTGCAGGTCGTGCAGCAGCCAGGCACCAACGAAGTCAGCGGGGCCAGAACCGCTGCCGTGCACTGTGAGGTCGGGGAAGCGACCGGCCAGCTCCTGAATGAGCTGCAGACGCACGGCGGCCTGTCGCAGCCATTCCGGCGCGGCCTGTGCGGCTGTTGTCTGACTGGCCAGCTGGCTCATCCGCTGCACCAGTTGTTCAAGTTCCGGGCGCGAGGCGGCTCGGGCCAGTGACAGCGAGGCTTCGGTGAAGACGCGGGGATTGCCGGCGGTGAGGAATCTTGAGGTCCAGAGTTCGACCGGCATCTGCTCCAGCACTGTGCGGGCCATGGCTCGCAGCAGTGGATCATCGGCAAGCAGAGTGTTTTCAATCCAGTTCAGGCGTTCGTCTGCGGAGTCCGCTGGCGAATCAGCGCGCAGCCAGTGTTCGGCCTGTCGGCTGTGCAGTCGCTGCTGTTCGGCATGGCGCTGGCAATCCTGTTCGTGCTGGCTTGTGGGATCCGGCGGGGCCGCTGGGTTGAGGCTGGTGATTCTGTAAAGCGCGGACTGCGTTTTGCGGCCTCCGGTAATCAGGTACATGGCACCATCCGGGCCTGCGGCGAGGTCCGTGACATTGAGTGGAACACCCTGCAGAAACAGTTCGGCGGCCATGCGATAGTGACTGCCGCGGGGCTTCATGTGCACCGCAAGGACTCGCCCATAGGCCCAGTCAAGAACATACAGGCAGTGGCGATAGGCAGCGGGGAAGTTGAGCCGTTCGCCGAACATGACAGAAGTGGGTGAAGATTTGCCGGTCTCCAGTTGCCAGACCGCGTTGTCTGCCCGATCGGGGAAGTAGGGGGGCCATTGTCCCTGTGCGACGCGCCAACCGAAATCAAGGCCGGGTGCGAGCTGCCAGATGCGAGTGGGTCGATACCATGGTGTGCCCATGTCGAATTCGTTGTCCGCATCCCACGTAAAGGCAGCTCCGTCGGGATTGAAATCGAGGCCGTAGGGGTTCCGCAATCCGGTGCAGACGACCTCTGACTGGCTGCCGTCGGGGCTGACCCGTACGACGTAGCCCTCCTGTCGTGGTGGTCCACGGCGGGAGTCTCGCAGCGGGCTGGTGATGTCGCGACTGGTTCCAGCGGAAGGTGCATCGACGGAGTCACCGTGAATGGCCCAGATCCAGCCATCGGGACCGAGTGCCAGATCGTTGCGTCCATGCCCGACTCCGCCGCTGTATTCCCGCAGTTTCCGGACGTCTTCAAGCGAGCCGTTGCCATCGAGATCGCGAAGTCGATAGAGGGCTTTGGAGTTGTTGGCGTTGGCATAAAGGGCATTGTGGGCGTACAGCAGTCCGCGGCATTCGCGCAGGTCTGTGTTGATCAGCTCAGGAGCTGTCGTGGCAAGTTCTGCTGGTGAGCCGGGGAAACGCAGCAGTCCCTGATCTTCGCGTGCGATGGTGAGCCGTCCGGTTTCATCGAACGCAAGGCTGATCCACGAACCCTCGTCGGCAGCAGCCGTGCGAATCCGCTGGATCTGAAATCCGGGAGCGATTCGCAGTCGGGCATCGGTGATTTCTGTGGGTGTAGGCGTGGATGCGGCGGAATCGGCGCTGGCGGGTTTGCTGGCCTGCCGCCATTGTTCGTAGTTATCAACACTGGACAGGGCGATGGAGGTGCGTCCCAGTCCCCAGAGTTCGGCGGGCACAGGGCCAAGATCATTGAGCGTGGTGGCAGGATCCGTGGTCCACGAGCGATCGGAATTGAGTGTGTGCAGTCCGGCGCGATCCTGGGCTGTGAGTGAAAGTGCGACGGCAGCGGGACCGTACAAGGCGTGCAGCTGCAGACGAATGAAGTTTGTGCCGGACTTGAGTGCCTGTGTCACGTCAAGGTCGAGTGTGGGAGCGTTGGGGCCGATGGTGCAGATTGCGATGTTGTTGAGGAAGACTTCTGCCGTACAGAAATCTGCAGCGATGCGCAGCTGGGCCGAGGCGGGTGCGGATTGCAGTGGCAGCGTGTGATGCAGAATTCGCGGCGTATCGGCGGGAGTTGTGACCCAGATCCAGTGCGGGGCTGGGGCGGGGGGCGGTGCGGGGCGGTCGTGAGCAGCTGGTGTCTGGGCGCTGAGTGGCAGGTGCAACAGCAGCAGGGACAGCAGTGGCAGCAGCAGGCAGAAGGGGTGCTGAAGGCGGGTGATGAGGGAGCGGTGAGTGGCGTTGGAGGTCACTGGCAGGAACTCCGATGTGGTGTGTCAGGAGATGCCGGCACGTTGGCGAACCGGTCAGGAATCTGTTAAGCGTACCACTTCTGCGGTTCACTTCCCACACTCCAGCCTGCCAGGAATGCTTCATGAGATCCTTTCCTTGTTTTGTGGTTGTCGCTGCGTTGCAGCTGGCGACGTTTGCCGATCAGTGTCCAGTGAGTGCTCAGCAGCCTGCGGTGGATGCTCAGGTTCAGGCGGCTGAGAATGCGGTTCGAGTCCTGGAGGGAGCGGCATGGAAGGACCTGTTCAACGGCACGGATCTGACGGGTTGGGTGGGTGATGTGAAGGGCTACAAAGCCGAGAACGGTGTGCTGGTCTGCAACAAAGGCGGAAAGAATCTGTACACAGAGCAGCAGTACAGTGACTTTGCGATGCAGTTTGAGTTTCGATTGGAGGAGAGTGGGAACAACGGCATTGGAATACGAGTGCCAATGAATGGACATCCGTCGCAGGACGGCATGGAGATTCAGATCCTGGATCATGACGGCAAGCTGTACAACGGCGAGGCGTTGATGGCGAATGGTGAGAAGAAGCGTTTGTCCTGGCTGAAACCGTGGCAGTACCATGGTTCGGTGTATGGGTTGGTACCGGCACGAACTGGTTATCTGAAACCCGTCGGTGAATGGAATACTCAGACGATCATCGCGATTGAGGATCACATCATGGTGATTCTGAATGGTGCGGTGATTGTGGATGCCTTCATTGAGGAGTTGCCTCCGCTGGACGGTAGTGCTCATCCGGGTCGGAAGAATCGATCGGGACATCTGGTTCTGGCGGGGCATGACGATCGGGTGGAGTTTCGGAATCTGCGTCTGGCGGACTACGCCACGGCTGCAACGAAGCCGGCCACTACAGCCCTGAACTCGCCACCACCAGGTTTCGCTGCGATCTTCAACGGGACTGATCTGGCGGGCTGGAAGGGGTTGGCTCATGAAAACGCCAACGAGCGGCGGAAGCTGCATGGAGCAGCGCTGCAGGAGGCTCAGGGCAAAGCGGATGAGGTGATGCGTTCGCACTGGAGTGTGGCGGAGGGAATTCTGACGTATGACGGCAAGGGGCAGAGTCTTTGCACGGACAGGAACTACGGGGATTTTGAGTTGTATGTGGACTGGAAGATTCCGGCGGGGGCGGATTCAGGAATTTACCTGCGTGGGACGCCGCAGATTCAGATCTGGGATCCGTGGGATCCGCGGAACAAGCCGGGAGCAGGGGATCCGGCGAATGCACTGGAGTGGGTTGCGCAGTATGGGAATGGCCGCAATCTGGGTTCGGGTGGTTTGTGGAACAATCGTCGCTGGCGGAATGCTCCAACGCAGCTGGCGGATCGCAAGCCGGGCGAATGGAATACGTTTTTGATTCGGATGGTGGGCGACAAGGTATCGATCTGGTTGAATGACAGGCAGGTGGTGGATCGAGTGCGGCTGGAGAACTACTGGGACAAGGCTGGTCTGGAGCCATTGCCGCGGGCCGATCAGATTGAGTTACAGCATCATGGCAGTGAGTTGTATTTCCGGAACCTGTATGTTCGGGAACTGCCGTGGTGACCTGGCGGAAGGTGATGTGAGGGGTGGGTGACCTGCCGAGGTCACCCACCGGTTTGCTGGCTTGCTGGCTTGCCCAAATTGTTCGGACCCGTTTCGCGGATGGCATGGAGACCGCTGGGGTTCGGCTGTGGCGTTGTGGCGTTTTTTCGATGCAAACAGAAGTCGTGTGCGCGCCTGAAAACTGCAGTTAGACAGTGGGGCACGAAAACCGGTTGGTGAAAAGCCGGAGTTTGCCAGTTGCGGACTAACGACACCGCACTGGCAACGGTATCTGGACTTGCCGAATCTGGCAGGGACAAACGTGCTGTTCACAGTCTGCGTCCGTCTGGTTCTGTGGCAAAGACGATCACCACTTGCGGGTTCCACTGAACACTGAAAACGGGTCACTGCTGGGACCACCGAGCACCAGCTCGGTAACGCCCACGGACAGCACCCGTCAGATTGCGCTCACGGTTCGGCTGTAGGGTGAGGGCGACACGGTTTGTGTGGGCAAAAGGCGGCCGGGCAGGAATGCCCGGGCTACGGGTTCGGCTGACCACTGACTTCGGCTCGGCGGGAACCTCGCCCTCCCGAGGGGGACTTCCCCCGGGACCACCGAGCACCAGCTCGGTAACGCCCAGCGACCAGACCCGTCGGCTGACGCTCACGGTTCGGCTGTAGGGTGGGGGCGACACGGTTTGTGTGGGCAAAAGGCGGCCGGGCAGGAATGCCCGGGCTACGGGTTCG
>CAIOKE010000109.1 GCA_903858815.1 uncultured Planctomycetaceae bacterium
AACACGCTGTCGTTCTTCGCCCCGGAACCCTCCCTGTCGTCAGCCCGCTGCCCCGCCGGTGTGCTGACGGAATTTCAAACCATGGTGCAACGACTGCACGCTGCCGGCATCGAGGTCATTCTGGATGTGGTCTATAATCACACGGGTGAGGGCAACGAACGCGGACCAACCCTGTCACTGCGGGGTATCGACAACAATTCGTGTTATCGTCTGATGCCGGGAAATCGCCGCTACTACCAGGATTTCACCGGCTGCGGTAATACCCTTAATATGCAAAGCCCTCGAGTGCTGCAGCTGATCATGGACAGTCTGCGCTACTGGGTCGAGGTCATGCACGTGGACGGATTTCGTTTCGATCTGGCCAGTGCACTTGCTCGCGAACTGCATGATGTCGACAAGCTGAGCGCCTTTTTCGATATCATCCTGCAGGATCCCGTGCTGTCACAGGTCAAGCTGATCGCTGAACCGTGGGATCTTGGGAATGGTGGATATCAGGTTGGCAACTTTCCCCACCTGTGGTCTGAATGGAATGGCCGCTATCGCGACACCCTGCGACGTTTCTGGGCCGGTGACCGCTGGCTGATGTCAGAAGTGGCCACACGACTCAGCGGCAGCAGTGATCTGTATCAGCCCGGAGGACGCAGTCCTCGTTCCAGTATCAACTTCATCACGGCTCACGACGGCTTCACACTGCGTGACCTTGTCACGTATCAGCACAAACGCAACCACGCGAATCTGGAAGAGAACCGGGACGGTGAAAGTCATAACAACAACTGGAACTGCGGGGTCGAAGGGGAAACCGATGACGCGGCCATTCGCGAGCTGCGACTGCGCCAGCGCCGCAACCTGCTGGCCACACTGCTGCTTTCCCAGGGTGTCCCCATGCTGCGCGGCGGTGACGAACTCAGCATGACCCAGGCAGGCAACAATAACCCCTACTGTCAGGACAATGAGATCAGCTGGCTCAGATGGACGCTGACCTCCGAAGAACAGCAGTTCCTCGAATTCTGCCAGCGACTGACAACATTCTGGAAAACACAACCCGTCCTGCAACGCAGCCGCTTCTTCCAGGCCCGCTGGGAATCTCTGCCGGCAAGTCACAATCAACAGCAGATCGATCAGATCGTCTGGCTGGATCAGGATGGAGTGGAAGTGTTGTCCGACCGCTGGCATTCAGCCGGGCTGAAAGCACTGGGCATGCGACTGAATGGTGATGCCACTGGCGAAGAAAATGACCTCGGTGAACCGGTCTTCGGTGATACGCTGCTGGTCATCCTGAATCCTCAGGATGAACCGGTCAACTTCTTATTGCCGCTGCCGCATGGCCACAATGCACCCGAACTGTGGCGGATCGAGCTGGATACGTTTCTGGGCAGTACCGGGGAATTGCTGACTTCCGGGACCGCCTGCGTCGTTCGCGAACGCACCGTGTGTGTCCTCGTACGTCAGAACCCTGCCAAACTCAACAGGCACTGAACCACGTATCGAAAAACCCGATGTTGGCTTCTGCCTGCCGGCTGATTCAGGGCAAAACTGCCCGTTTCGATCTGGGAAAAAACACAACTCCCACTTAAATTCCTGCCCTCGGGCTGTTGATTTCCACCTGCACTGTCCGTACAACTTTGTCTGAATTCATAATTCCTGTGCCAGGGACTGAAGCGATGCTGCGTCTGAACCGTGTGTTGCTGCTGGGTCTTGTGTGCCTTTCAGGAGTTGTGCTGGCGGACGAGAAAGTCGCTCCCAAACCTGATGAAAAGCCACCCGAGCCGGCAAAGGCAGAAAAGCAGCGTCCGGAGATTCGGCAGCGCCACACGTGGGCCGAAATCCAGATTTCCGGCAGCCTGCCCGAAGCCGTGCAGCAGTCCGGCCTGCTGGGAGACCCGGCCGACTCCATGCCGTCCATTCTTGAACGCCTGAAACAGGCCGGCAGGGATCGCGGCATTCGCGGGGTGATTCTGCACATCGGAACGCTCGACGGCGGCTTCGGGCGACTTCACGAACTGCGTACTGCCATCGCTGCTGTCCGTGAAACCGGCAAACCTGTCTGGGCTCGAATGGAAGACGCGGGCAACAAGGAATACCTGCTGGCGACGGCCTGTGACCGCGTTCTGATGCCGGAATCCGGCACATTGTCGCTTACCGGACTGCGAGCGGAAGTCACGTTCTATCGTGGTCTGTTCAATCTGCTCAGCCTGCAACCGGACATGCTGCGAGTGGGGGCGTTCAAGTCGGCAGCTGAACCGTATACTCGTTCAGAGATGAGTCCTGAGTTTCGCGAAGAGATGGAAGCCATTCTGGATGACCAGTACGGCATGCTGGTGAGCCAGATCGCCGAACGTCGAGGTCTGACTGCCGACAGTGTCCGTGAAGCCATTGATGTCGGATTGATCTCAGCGAAACGGGCTGTCGAACTGAAATTGATTGATCGCCTGACCTACGAAGATGAGGTCCCTGCCCTGATTGCGGAAGCTGCCGGGGCTGGCATTACGACCAATGAAGTGCGCATCATGGACGACTATCGGAAAGAAAAATCCAGTGAAGAGCTGGACCTGTTTTCTTTGTTGAAAATCCTGTCCGGGCCGGCTGAAACCGAGGACAGTACAAAGCCACGGATCGCTGTCCTCACCCTTGAGGGCTCAATCACAGCGGGGGCCGACCCCACATCACTGCTCACGGGAGGCGGCGGTATTGATTCCGACCGCATCGTGCCGATCATCCATAAGCTGGCAAAAGATGCCAACGTGAAAGCAATTGTGCTGCGAGTTGACAGTCCTGGCGGCAGCGCTTTGGCCAGTGACCTGATCTGGCGGGCTCTGGAAACCAGCGGTAAGCCGGTTGTTGCCAGTATGGGTGACGTGGCGGCCAGTGGCGGCTACTACATTTCGATGGGGGCCGAACGCATCTTCGCCGAGCCCGGCACTGTGACCGGGTCCATCGGCGTGTTGGGAGGCAAAGTGGCCATTGAAGGCCTGATGAAGAAGGTGGGAGTCACCACATCGGTGATCAGTCGCGGCCGCAACAGTGGCGTTATGAGCATGACAACCGGCTTCAGCGATTCCGAACGGGCGGCGATGCAGGGCATGCTGGATGAAACGTACGTCCAGTTCACCAGCAAAGCGGCTGCCGGGCGCAAAATGGAAGTCGCCAAACTGGAGGCCCTCGCTCGTGGGCGTGTCTACACCGGACGACAGGCACTGGAAATCGGCCTCGTTGACCAGCTCGGCACACTTGCCGACGCAATTGCTCACGCCCGCACTCTTGCCGGTGACGAGCAGGGCGAACTGGAGCTGGATCAGTTGCCGAAGGGTGGCTCACCGCTGGACGCATTACTGGGACGCAGCGAGCAAGCCGCCAGCCCCGTAGCCCAGCTGATCCAGCAGCTGCCGGAACCCCTGCGCCCCGCCATTCGCTACCTGCCCATACTGGAACTTATGACACGCGAAAACGTCCTGCTGCTGCTGCCCTTCGATCTGCAGTTCTAAGCCGACCCTCCCCAAGGCCGCGCTCCACACCCCTTCGCAAGGGCGAGGCACCCGCCGAGCCAAAGTCAGTGGTCAGCCGAACCCGTAGCCCGGGCATTCCTGCCCGGCCGCCTTTTGCCTACACAAACCGTGTCGCCCCCACCCTACAGCCGAACCGTCAGCGTCAGCTGAAGGGTGCTGTCCGTGGGCGTTACCGAGCTGGTGCTCGGTGGTCCCGGGGAAGGTTCCCCTCGGGAGGGCGAGGTTCCCGCCGAGCCGAAGTCAGTGGTCAGCCGAACCCGTAGCCCGGGCATTCCTGCCCGGCCACCTTTTGCCTACACAAACCGTGTCGCCCCCACCCTACAGCCGAACCGTTAGCGCAAGCTGACGGGTGCTGTCCGTGGGCGTTACCGAGCTGGTGCTCGGTGGTCCTGGGGGCGTTCCCTTTGAGAGGGCGAGGCTCCCGCCGAGCCGCAAACTTCACCGACCGGTGCAGCACGATCCTCATCCTCCCGCGGTTGCCACCAAATGCCGCTGCCGCCCCTGTCCATGACGCAACCCCGAAAAGATTCGCCCCCCGCTGAAAACCCCGGAACAGCGCGCCTCCTGACTTCCAACGCTGCCCGTACACCAGTAACCTTTGTCTGCACGCCACTTGCATTTCCTCCCTTCCCGTTCGGAAGACAACGCCGTGAACGGTTCCCATCAGCACCGCCCCTGTCGCCAGTCTTCTCCCGTCCGAAACCTGCTCGGGGTTCTGTTGCTGACACTGCCACTGAACCCGCTGGTTGCTCAGGAAGCCACATCGCCGCCGGCCCTTGCCGATGTCGACGACGCCGGTCGACAGCAGATTGAACAGTTCAACAGCGACGCTCGTCGTGACGCCGAACAGCGTCTGCAGGCCAACGCCGAGCCTCCTGCGGGGCAGCCGGGCACTGTCGATCTCTGGTCCACTCGCGGCGATGCCCACATGTTTCTGGGCAACTTTGCCGCGGCAGAAACGTCCTACCGTCAGATGATACAGCTTGACCCGACTCTGGATCCTTCCCACTGGCGGCTTGGGATCGCCTGCTTCTTCGCAGATCACGCCAAAGCGGGTGCAGATCAATTCGAAAAATATCACAGCTTCGACAGCGTCGATCGCGAAAATGGGATCTGGCGCTATTTCTGCCACCATCGGGCAGCAGGACGCGACGCTGCCAAACAGCAGCTGCTGCGTTATGAAAAAGATGATCGCCCGCCTTTTCGGGAGGTCTACCAGATGTTTCAGGGGCAATTAACACCCGCGGCTGTGCTTGCCGCGGCGGAAGCGGGCGCTGAAAACAGCAGACCACAGCGACACTTCTACTCATGGCTGTATGTCGGACTGAACGCGGCACTGGAGGGTGACCGGAAACTGGCGGAAACCGCACTTTCCAAAGCCGTACTGAATGACTGGGGACGTCGCGCCGGATACGGCCCCAACTACATGTGGCATGTCGGACGGCTGGAACTGAATCGCCTGCGACAGCCTGAAAAACCAAACAAACCAAAGTGAATCTGTCATCGGGATCATGGAGCTTGAGTGATGCGACTGGGTTTGATCAATAGTGCGTGGGCGCAGGCCGGACGTGATACCGCGTGGGGGATCCGCAAGACCCGCCAGATCGGCTTCGACTCCATTGATATCTTCGCCGACCCCCTTGATATTGACGTACGTGAACGCGCCCTGATTCGTCGCGAATGCAGCGCGGCAGAACTGCCCATCATCTCAGTCTGCTGCGTCGCCACGGGCCTCATTGACTTCAACCCGTCGGTCCAGCGATTTCATCTGGATCGCTGCCGACAGTACCTTGACCTCTGCTATGAACTGCAGGCAGAAAATCTGCTGCTGGTACTTGGTGAATACATCTGGAATCAGGAAGTGATTCCCCCGGCTGAGCAGTGGCGGACGGCGGTTGACAACTGCCGACAACTGGCTGACTACGCAGCAAAACTGGGGCTGCAGATTGCGCTCGAGCTGGAACCTTTCGCACTGTCACTGCTCAACAGTGTTGATTCCATGGCCCGGTTCCTTGATGACACTCGTCATCCGAACCTGCAGGCCAACATTGATATTTCTCACCTGTTGCTGGCGAAAGTGGACGCCAGTGAGTTGCACCGACTGCAGGGCCGCGCCATTCATGCTCACATCTCAGACTGCGACGGTCAGCGGCACGGCGATTTGCCACCCGGCCGCGGCGTTGTGAATTTTCCGCCGTACCTGCAGGCCCTGAAACAGATGGGCTTCAGCGGTACCATGTCCATCGAACTGGAATATTCCCCGGAACCAGACCAGATCGAAGCGTGGGTCCGGGAAGCCCATGACGCCACTCGACTGCTGTTGCAAAACGCCCAGCTCTGACACGCACCCCACCCCACACCACTCCAACCGTAGCCCGAGCATTCCTGCTCGGCCCCGTACCGCAAAAACACGATGTGTTTCAATGAACTGAAGTCGATTGCACGGCCTCAGCCGATTTTTTTCCCTCGCGTCATGCCAGCTTCGCCATACACTCAACGGCGAATCGCAGTGAACCTTCTCACCTGCTCGGTCAGCGCGATCTCCGTGGGCAACCGCTCCATGGAACTGGCTCCGTAAAACCCATTCAATCGTGGAATCTGACGCAGCATGTAGTCCGCATCGTCCGGCATCGCAATCGGACCGCCATGGCACAGCACCAGCACATCCGCTCTGACAGAAACTGCAGCATCCACAATCTCCTGCACTCGAGGCACGCATTGCGAAAGTGTCAGACTGGTCTGAGCCCCGATGCTGCCGGACGTGGTCAATCCCATATGCGCCACAATGATGTCAGCACCAGCCGCCGTCAGCTTCGCAGCCTGCTCCGGATCAAACGCATACGGAGTTGTCAGCAGATCCAGCTCATGAGCTGCAGCGATCAGATCAATCTCCAGTCCAAAACCCATCCCTGTCTCCTCCAGATTCGCACGAAAGACGCCATCAATCAGACCGACAGTGGGAAAGTTCTGAATGCCCGCATACCCCAGCTCCTGCAGTTCTCTCAAAAAATGCGGGCGAATCATAAAGGGGTCAGTGCCACAAACGCCGGCCAGCACCGGAGTTTTCGTCACGGCCGTCAGCACCTCGTATGCCATCTCACGCACGATCTGATTCGCGTTCCCGTAGGGCATCAGTCCCGCAAGCGAGCCGCGACCGGCCATCCGATAGCGTCCCGAGTTATACACGACGATCAGATCAATCCCGCCTGCCTCTTCACACTTCGCACTGATCCCGGTGCCAGCGCCGCCCCCAATCACGGGGAAACCGGCCGCAACTTTGGCATGCAGTTGAGCAAGGATCTGGCTGCGAGTCTGTCTGGTCATAGGTCGGGATTTCATAGCAAACGCGGGGAAAATTGTGGCCGATTCGTGATCCGCAGCATCGACATTTCACTGGCGATTCGCAAAGCATAGAGTCTCCCCAGGGGCAGATTTCCCAGTCTTGCCCGGGAAAGAAAGCGTGGCTATACTGACAAATACGCCGCCATAGCTCAGCTGGTAGAGCGACGCTTTCGTAAAGCGTAGGTCGCTGGTTCAAGTCCAGTTGGCGGCTCTTGGTCGCAACAGAACTCAAACAACAAAGTGGGCCGGGCAATTTTGCCAGGCCCACCGCTTTTCAACACTCAGCACTGCGCAAGTGACCGTTCAGCCACGCACAGCGCAGCCGCACCGCAGAACTTGCGCCCTAAGCTGAATGCTGCTCGCTCTTCCCAGCCCGCCGACGCAGGCGATAACCAATAGCCACGCTGCCAATCATTGCCAGCGCCACAAAAGAACCGGGCTCAGGCACAGCATTCGGTGTCAGACTGTAACCCAGCACGTCGAAAGCCCGCAGGTCGTTGGCACTTAAACCACCACCCGCCTGCCCAGCCAGCAGATTCGGACTCATCAGGCCTAGTCCGGCACCGTCACGCCAGTAGCGAGGCAAAAAGCCATCGCCCCGTGCTGTGCCGGTCGACCACGCATCGGCAATCAGAACCGTCGCGCCACCGTCCACGGAAAAATATCGAGCTCCCGTGCCTGCCGTCCAGTCGAAGGTCGCACCAGCAGTTTCACTGGCTGTCGTGAAACGAGTGAAATCCAGCGGAGCCACGTTATCAAGACTGAAGTCGTTGTAGTAGGGGGGCAGTGAGTTCAGATCAAGGACCTCAACACCACTGAAGATTCCCATCACAACGCCGATTTCACGAGCCGCTGCCGCCGTAAAATCGAACTTCCCACTGTCAATCCCATCCGTTGGGTCATAGTCCCAGTTGACAGTGGAATCCAGCTCCACACGACCATCGCGAGCAGCATCCGTGGCAGC
>CAIOKE010000110.1 GCA_903858815.1 uncultured Planctomycetaceae bacterium
AGGCTGCCGATCTATGGCACCGTGTGGCGGAAATCATAGGGCGTCTGGCTGAGCTGAAGAATCCACCGCAGCTTGACCTGCACCGTCACTACCGCTTGAAGGCGGCAATTCTGATGAATTGTGCCCGCCAGCAGTTGGCGGCCGGTGATTTTACAAAGGCGGCGGAAGCTGCGGAGCAGGCGATTCGGGTGATCGGCCGGATTGAGCGGAGTGATCCCGAATGGGCAGTGGATGTGGTACGACGCCTTGAGTATTCAATTCCTCTGGCACAGTTGTTGTATGGAGCAGGCCAGCGGAGTCGTGCTGTGGCTGCGATTGATCGAGCGATGTCTCTGTATGCCGATACCCAATTTGTCGAACCGCGTTTGCAGGCGACCGCCGATGGCTTGCAGCAGCGTCTGCAAAGTTACCGAGCGGTGGTCACCGGAGAAACTGATCGCTTGCTGCCGTAATTGTGATGAAGGCGTATTCTTCGTTTCAGCCACTCATCCCAATGGCGTCGTTCAGGATTCCGACGTAGATCATGGCGATGCGGAAGATGAAGTACACGATCAGGCCGGCGGTCAGGAACCAGACAAGGCCGGAGAGAACTTTTGTCAGTCGCTGCATGCTGCGCTGGGCTTCGTCGTGAAACATCAGGCTCAACCGGTCCAGCTGTTCAGGCACCGTTCCGGATTCTTCTGCCGTCGCCACAATTTGCAGGAATTCCGTGGTGAACAGGCCGGATTGTGCAAAGGCGTCGGTCAGTGTTTCACCGCCGGAAACATGGCGCCAGATACCGGGACCAGCGGCCAGAAATGCCCCATTCCCGGCTGCTTCCAGACTGCAGTCCAGTGATGGGCGAATCGACATGCCGGCTTTCTGGGTCAGAGCGAAGCACCATGCGAAGCGGGCAATCGCAAAGGCCTGCAGGCAACTGCCAAGCACGGGCAGTTGCAGCAGCCACGGATCCAGCATCTGCTGTCCGGAGAAACTGTTGCGTGAGTATTTCCAGAAGAGAAAGCCGGCAGTGCCGATGGCCGCCCAGCCACCGATCCACGTCAATGCTCCGGATGTTCCGGCCAGTCCGAGGCCGGTCACATCAAAGGGTTTGCCATCACGTCCGGCCGGCGGGAGGATGCCCAGAATGAAGATCAGCAGTCCGATAATGCCGATAGCGGCGATGAACTGAATGATGGGCCACGCAGCAGCCGAGCGAAACTGTCGCTGCAGCAGAATCCGATCATCATAGTACTTCGCAAGTGAATCGAAGACCTCAGGCAGATGTCCGGTCTGTTCTCCGACGCTGACGAGGGCACAGAACAAATCGGGAAACAGTGGCTGCCGCGCCTTCAGGGCATCCGCCAGTGAATGTCCGCCAGAGATGTCAGTGCGCAGCTGGTCGACAGTCGGAGCCAGTCGCCGATCACCAGACTGGCGCCCCGAAGTCAGCAGTGACTTGCGGACCTCGACTCCCGCTTCCAGCAGTCGAGCCATGGAGCGTGAAAAGCCGGCCAGTGCCTGCGCGGATAAGTCTGGATTTCGCAGCATGACCGGCGCCCTGTTCTGTTAATCCAGTTGCACACACAGTTGACCGTTCTGCACCTCGGCCCTGTATGACACTGCACAGATTCTTGAGTTCAGGCAGTGCTGCCCGGTTGTTACGTTGAGCTGCCAGCCATGCCACGGACACGTCACGACATCACCGCGGAGTGTCCCTTTGCCAAGCGGTCCCCCGGCATGCGGGCAGATTCCATCCAGAACATGGAACTGCCCGTCCACGTTGTAGACTGCAAAGACTTTCCCGGCCGCCACCACTTCACGACAGGTGCCTGGTGGCAGTTCGGCCGAGTCGATAAGCGGAATCAGAGGCATAGGATGCGTTTCCACAGAGAATCCGTACCCGGAACAATGTTCAGAGCCGATCTGCTCCCAGCGTGCCGGCCAGTTCAGAAAGATACTCAGGGGCAGAGACTTTTGCGAGCATCTGCCGAGCGAAGTCAAGCCGGCCGGTGATGTCGAGAACCAGTTTTTCCTCTGAATACTCGCTGCTGTTCAGGAAGGTATCCAGAGACTGCACATGTCGCTGCCAAAGGCTTTGTTCACGTTCCTGCCGCTTCTGCAGACGGTCCTGATACCACTCTGATGTCAGCATTGCATCCAGAGTGAACAGGTTGCGGAAGGCCGGATCATGAATGGTCAAACCCTGCCACGTGCCATCAGCCATGATGTGCAGCAGGGCCTGCAGCGGTGGGCAGGCCAGTTCGATGGAACCGTCTTCAAAGTACCTGCGAGCAATCTTTGTCTGCGCCTCTGCGATGAACAGAACGCCATCGGCAAAGGCCGCCGGATCCTGCGATTCGGGGCAAAGAATGGCTTCGTCAAACACTTTGTTCGGATTGTCAAAAACGCGTCCGCCAAAGTGCCGGATGAAACGCGGTGTGATTCGCCAGCCCAGACGACTGGCGGGAATCAGGGAACCGTTGTATTCGTAGTCGTCGAGTTTCTGCAGCAGTTGCTGTGAGATCAGGTATTTTGCTGATCGCTCCTGAGGACTGAGCCGGCACCAGATTTCAGGAATCAACAGACTGATGTCATGGTCAACTCGTACGTCTGGTCCGATATGGCCGGCCGGAGTGGAGAATCCGTCCAGACCGGTCAGCAGATAGCTGACGAGCGCATTATTGAGATCCGTGATGGGTCGCAGGCAGTTGAAAGGTCCCTTGGTCAGTGCACCTTCACTGCCGGCTCCGGTCGTTGACGGACTTTTCCCGGACAAGGCACTGATAAAGTCCATGAACAGCTCAGGTAACTCCTGGTAATGAATCGGGTTGTAGACCGAGAGCGGTCGGATACCACGCGATGGTTCCGGAGGATTATTGCGGCGTCCGATCAGAACAGCCTGCACCGGGGAGTGGACTGGTTTATCAGCAGGAACAGCCCGCGATAGTCGGATGCCCATTTCGCCCACATAGCGATTCACCGGGTTGATCAGATCGGGGCGTGGCTGCAGATAGCGAGGATTCCTGCTGGGGACTCCGTTGACCAGTCTGGGGGTGTTTGAGCACACAAGGTAGCTGTCACCGCTATTCATCATATCCAGCAGCAGTTTCTGCATGGGCTGAGTGAACTGGCTGAGGTCAACGGGGCGATCGATGATTTCAGAAACCTGCTGACGTGCCAGCGGCTCGAAATTGACGATGAAGTTGTCCGCCCGGGCCAGTTCGGATTCGGTCTGTCGATCGAGGCCTCGGTGAATCGCATCGTCCGGACGCTGAAACAATCGGTACTCGCAGTTCTGGACAAACTTGTAGCTGGTTTCTTCTGTCAGGACTGTGCCGAGGTGCTGCAGGCTGCGACGCGGCACGATCACGGACACACTGATGTCGTCTTCGGTCTGGACTTTCTGAGCCGGTGCGAAGTCCTGACGCAGTTTGTAGGTGCGCCAGGTGTTTTCACCCAGCAGACCGACTCGCAGGTACGTTCCCACCAGTTTTCGTTCGCCGAACTTGAGTTCGTGACCGGCGGTACCGTTGACGATGTCGACGGAGAAACATTTGCGCCAGTCTGCCTCATCACCGGCATGCATTCGCTTAATAACGAAAACGATGGCATAGATATGGTCGGGAATGCCAGCCAGCCAGGCGTTGTAGGCGTCGGTGTAATCTGCAGAGGGCGTCAATAGTTTGATCACGCTGCCCAGCGAGCGTCCCGGATCCATGATGCGTCGACTGGGAGTGCGGGCGTAGTCCGGCTGCACGGAACCATCGGGCCGCCAGCGGTCTGAATAATCACGATCGAAGATCTGCTGGACAAGGTCGAGGTCTTTTTCAGCATCGGCTACGAACACCGGTCCATGCAGCAGATAGTCGCCAATGGATTTGCTGATTTCACTTTTTCCGCCACCACTGACCGTACAGGGTTTGTGGCAGAAGACCCCTTCGAACAGTGTGCCGATCAGACGCCAGGACGGAGCGGCCGGGTGTTTTTCCAGCCGCACTTTGTAGCCGGAGGGTGTCATGTAGATGCAGCCGGGGCGGAGTGGAATCTGCTGCTGCTGCCCGTTGTAGAACCAGGAGACACGCTGGTCTGACACTCGAAATCGAGCATTTTCTGAAACGTAGATCACGTTGGAGTGCTGGCGATCGATCCCATAGCCTTCGGGCTGAAGATGCATCAGCTGGGCGTAGTCGCGAGCAACGTCAGCGAAGGTGCGATTGTTGTATCGCTTGCTGTCAGCATTGAATTCCTCGCCCAGGTTGAAGCTTGCGAATGCCATGGCACCACCGGCATGCTCTTCTTCCACAAGGCCGGCCAGATTGGAGGCATAGCTGAGCTGAGTTTTCACTTCCTTCTTGCAGTAGCCGTAGTAGTTGTCGGCAATCAGGGTGACAATGACCCCTTCCTCATCCCGACAGGTCAGTTTGAAGGCCTGTCCGTCGTTGTACTTTTCATCTTCGCTTTTCCAGCACATGCCATCCTGACGCTGTCGTTCTGTGGCGTCGTCGTAGTGCGGCAGGCCGAGATCCTTTTTGCAGAGATCGACGAGGTGTGGGGCAACGATGACGCAACCCGTATGACCGCTCCAGTGATGGACGTCAAGAGACGCATCATTGGCGGGCAGAAAGGGATCACCCGCATTGCCGAAGATGGATTCGACAAAGTCGAGGTTGCTGACGAGTGAGCCGGGAGCGAAAAAGCGAATTTCCATGGACTGCTCTTCGCACCAGCCCTGCACTTCCGGGCACAGCACAGGCCGAATCAGCAGTGACACGAACGCTTCCGCCGGTTGCTGTTCGCGGCTGCTGAATGGCAGCTGCAGCAGTTCGCGAGGAGGATTCATGGCATGGCGAAACAGGGCTGCAAAGGTCACGCGTGGGACGGCCTTCTTGTCACGCGGGACCGGCAGGCCACCTTCCGTCACATGGAACGTGCCTTCGGTTGTGCGTCGGTCATTCGCGGGATTGTGCAGGACGCCGTTGCGGACGCGATACGAGGATCCGAAGCGGTTGGTGTAGTCGTCCCCGTCATGCGGCAGAGATAACTCGCGAGCAAGCCCATGACGGTCGAGAATGATGGTCAGGTCCGGCAGTCGCAGCGAGCTGCAGCCCTTGACGCGGTCAAAGTAACGCCGCAGGAAGGTTTCGATGCGGGCATCAGCCGGACAGTGAATCGAGTCAAGTCGTTTGAGCCGATGGTGATAGGTGCTGAGCAGCCTTGGGGCACCCAGCCGATCATGGTCCTGAAAGCGGGGCGGGACCGGCAGTCCGTTTGCCAGCAGTTTCAGTACGATGTAGCGATGCAGGCTGGATCGCATGGCCTGAGCATGCTGATCGGAGTACTGGGAAACAAATCCGATTGATTCTTCAAGATTGCCCGCAAGCATGGCATGCCACCCTTTTTACAGAATTCCGCGAGTCAGCCCGAACTGTCCAGCTGTGCTGCCGGCAGCACGGGACTGCCGGCAACTGGACGAATGTGGTCAGGAAAACGCGTGGCTGTCGGCGTGGTGCAGGTGGATGCCGCCGCAGTTCAATTTCCAGACACCAGTATACTCAGCTTTCGTCCGTCACACAGCCCTCAGAGGCAGATTTTACGAGACGGATGTATTTCGCCAGAGTTCCACGGGTGGCCTTGAACGGTGGAGCCACGAACGCAGCTCGTCGCGTGGCAAGTTCGGCGTCCGTGAGTGCCACGTTGATTTCGTTCTTTTCAGCATCGACTGTGACCAGATCGCCATCCTGCAGCAGAGCCAGAGTACCACCGACCTGTGCTTCGGGAGTGATATGGCCGACAATAAAGCCGTGCGAGCCACCGCTGAAACGGCCGTCTGTGAGCAGTGCGACGTCGGAACCAAGTCCGGCACCCATGATTGCGGAGGTGGGTGTCAGCATTTCCGGCATCCCGGGACCGCCCTGCGGGCCTTCATACCGAATTACGACCACGTCACCTTTCTGAATGCGACCCTGTTCGAGTCCGCGGAGCATCAGTTCTTCAGAATCGAAGCAGCGAGCCGGTCCGGAGAATACGAGGCCTTCCTTGCCGGTGATTTTTGCAACAGCACCGTCCGGGCAGACATTGCCGCGCATGATCCGGATGTGTCCGCTTTCCTTGATGGGGTTTTCGAGCGGTCGAATGATCTGCTGGCCGGCCTTCAGGCCTGGCAGGCTGCTGAGGTTTTCGGCCAGAGTTTTACCGGTCACGGTCATGCAGGAACCGTCGATCAGGCCCTTTTCAAGGAGATACTTGAGGACTGCGGGGGTACCCCCGACATGATGCAGATCCTCCATGACGAATTTGCCGCTGGGTTTGAGGTCTGCGAGATAGGGGATGCGATCGCTGACGGACTGGAAGTCGTCGATTGTGAGCGGAACGCCTGCAGCGCGAGCCATCGCGATGAGGTGCAGGACCGCATTGGTTGAGCCACCTGTGACCATGATCAGGACCATGGCATTTTCAAATGCGGCACGGGTCATAATGTCGCGGGGTTTGAGATCCAGTTCCAGCAGGTTGCGAATCGCTGCGCCAGCGTGGAAGCATTCGTCGAGCTTGGCTGGATCTTCTGCGGGAATGGAGGAACTGTACGGCAGGGTCATGCCCATGGCTTCGATGGCGGAGGCCATCGTATTGGCTGTGTACATGCCACCGCAGGCCCCGGCACCAGGGCAGCTTTTGCGGACGATGCCGGCGCGTTCATCCTCAGAAATTCGGCCGCTGATGAATTCACCATAGGACTGGAACGCAGACACGATATCGAGCTTGTCACCTTTGGCACTGCACCCGGGTTTGATGGTGCCACCATAAATCATCAGTGATGGGCGATTAAGGCGGGCCATGGCCATCAGGCAGCCGGGCATGTTTTTGTCACAGCCGGGCAGCGAAATGTTGGCGTCATACCACTGAGCCGACATGACAGTTTCGATGGAATCGGCGATCAGATCGCGTGATTGCAGCGAGTAGGACATACCGTCGGTGCCCATGGAGATTCCGTCTGAGACCCCGATGGTATTGAATCGCATGCCGACCAGTCCGGCGTTCTGAACACCTTCGCGGACGCGAGCTGCGAGGTCCATGAGGTGCATGTTGCAGGGATTGCCTTCGTACCAGACGCTGGTGATGCCCACCTGAGCTTTGTGCATGTCTTCGGCGGACATGCCGGTGGCGTAGAGCATGGCCTGAGAGGCGCCCTGGGAGGCAGGAAGAGTAATTTTGCTGCTGTATTTGTTGAGCTGTGTCATATGACAACGTGTTCCTGAGAGTGGGTCGGGTCTTCAGCGGGGGCGCACAATATCACGGTTTGGAGATGAATCAAGGACCGGGGGTAAGGAGGGGGCAGTTTTCGGTTTTCAGTTTTACGGGTACCGATGGGTCCTGCGAGGGAGCGATATTTGACAGCATTTCTGCTGCTGATTTCGGGTTGTCGGCATTGGGGGCTTGATGTTCAGCCTGGGACGGTCAGTGGCATGCCGTTGTGGTCGGGCGAGATACTGAGCAGGAAGGGGACAGCGCGGGAGGCCCATTCATCGGCATCGGGGTAGTAAGTGGCACCATGACCGAAACAGCTGCGGAGCATTTCGGTGTTGATCACACCGGGGTTGAGCGGGACAGCGCACATGCCATCGGGCAGTTCTTCAGCGAGTGCCTGTGTCAGTCCTTCAATGGCCCATTTTGAGGCGCAATAGGGTGCGACCTGAGCGGAAACGGAGCGTCCCCAGCCGGAACTGAAGTTGACGATGACGCCTTTGCGGCGCTGAATCATGGCCGGCAGGAATGCGCGGATCACGTGAAAGGTGCCGTTGACGTTGATATCCATCAGGCGACGGAATTCAGCATCTGCGATGTCCCAGAGATTGCGATTGGGATTAATGATGGCTGCGTTATTCAGCAGCAGGTCTGGAGGCCCGGCCTGCTGCAGAATGGATGCGGCCCATGCTGCAACGGCCGGCTGATCAGCGACATCGACCTGTGTGAGTTGGCAGGTGGCAGCCGGAACCCTGGACTGCAGCTGTGCCAGCAGTGTCGCACTGCGCGCACAACCGAACACCTGATGTCCGGCTTCACAGAATTTTTGCACCATGGCCTGTCCGAGTCCTTTTGAGACACCGGTGACCACAATTGTCCTTGGTCGGGCTGTTGAAGGCATTCAAAGCCTCTGTCGAGCAACGTTGACGTCAAAACCACCTGCCACTCCCTTGAATCTCGCATGTCCCCGCGAATCCTGCAACTTTGTGGCGTCAGGTGAATTCAATTGCTCAAAATCGCTTTTTTTGAGAACATAGCGTGGCGGGTTGGGGGCGGTCCCGGCGACAGTTTCAGTTGGCCTTCTGAGGTGGCGCATGAGCACTTGCGGGGAGAATTCGGAGCACGGTGAGTTCACGGTCCTGCGTCCGGGTGAGGAATTTGCCAGTTTATTCGAGAACGATCTGGACGCCGCCGGCCTGACGGCCGAGCTGGCTCGGACCATCGATCCGCCACTGCTGGTGATTGACCTTGTGAACGTCCGGTTCATCGGCTCAGCGTTTCTTGGTCGTTGCGTGCTGCTGCAGAAAACCCTGCGGGCTCGTCAGGGCGGTCTGGCTCTTTGCCATCTGAACTCATTTGGCTCCACGGCTTTGTCGGTGGCCGGACTGGATCAGGTGATTCCGTTGTATGCGACATGCGAAGAGGCGAAAGCGGGACTGACCTGAAAAAAAAACAGGCCCCGAGAACGAGCTCGGGGCCTGTGCAGGCATTCGGTTGCAGGTCCGAATATCAGAATTCACCGATCACTTCACCACCCTGCAGAGTAATGGCTCCGGCAAGCACTGCCGCTGACATGTTTTCAGACAGGAAGCGGACCGAGCCGTCGGCGAGGACGGTCTGAATTCCACCGGTGTGGAATGAATAGAATTCGCTGTCATTGGTGCAGTTCATCGTACAGCGACCCACAATGGTGGTTGCACCGCTGCCGCTGGTGTCGTTCTGCAACCCTGCGGAGTTAGCACCGTCGATGCTGAAGCCGTTGTTGATGTCGGCCCAGCCCCAGCCGTCCGCCGTGAACTGCGTGCCAAAAGCCACGTTCCCAACTCGGGGGTTCAGCCCGGGCTGTCGGCCAATGTACTGTCGTGGGCGACCAGCACCTTCACCCAGCAGCAGGGTGTTGGAAGTTCCGTCCGTGATGTCGCGGATTTTTGTACCACCTGGACCACGTCCCATGGCACCCATGGCGTCCTTGGTACCGATCGATGGCAGACCAGCCATCACGATGAACGCATTGCGAACAGCGTTGATGGAGCCGTAGTCGTTGTAACCCCACAGCGGCTGATTCGTACGAGTACCACCGGAAATTGCGGTGTAGAGCGTCACCGTTGGCACGGGACGACTGCCCGGCGTTGACGGGCAGACAAAGGCCGGCAGCTGAATGGTGGTGACAGGGTCATTGACGACGTTGAACCAGTTGACGTTGGTGTTGTACTGGCGGTAGGCATTGTCCTGTTCGATGTACGGCAGGATCATCGTGTTCCAGGAGATCTGGAACGTCGGGTTGCTGAGGCTGATGCGACTGGGCGGAAACATCCCGTAGGTGCTTTCGTAGTTGTGCAGTGCCAAACCCAGCTGTTTCAGATTGTTCTTGCACTGTGTGCGGCGTGCAGCTTCGCGAGCCTGCTGGACAGCCGGCAGCAGCAGCGCTACGAGGATAGCGATGATGGCAATCACCACCAGCAACTCGATCAGTGTAAAGCCTCTCAGTTTCCGCTCAGACAACTTGACCATGGATCAACAACTCCTGAAGAAAAAACCGCGGTCTCCACCCCGAGACCGCAAATGAATCCTGTCTGCAGACAACCCGTCGCAGACGTCCTGTTTTTGTGGCGACGACTATTTACTGGTCAGTGCGAAACTGACCGGATCCTTGAGATCTTCACTGACAGTGACCACAAGTCCGGATTTGTCCGGAATCTGGTAGCGTTTCGGCAGTCGCTCTTTTCCATACTCAGGCTCACTGGCTCCGGGGTTTTTGATCTCAGGCCACGAAACTGTGACCGCATAGCCACCATCGGGGGCGCCGTCGTGAACTGAGTAAGTGGAAATCCGGAAGCGACCTTCCGCGTCGGTGATTCCATTCGGAGAGATATCTGAGGCCTGAGCGCCCTGAAGATTCACAAGTACGACTCGAGCCCCTTCGACCGGTTTGCCATCCAGTGTGATGATGCCACTGACCGGATGGATCGGAACTGTGGGAGCGTCAGCCGGGGGCTTGCCACAACCGGCGACCAGCAGGAGCAGACATCCAGTGATCAACACGTCCCGCCTCACAAACCATCCTCCAGTCAGGCCAAATCAATCCCGGCAAGGTTCGTCCCTGCACTCCTGACTTGTTTTTCTGCGCTGATTGTTAAGCGATTGTTAAGCGAAGGGGGTGAATCGGAACTTTGTTAAGAAAGGGGGCGATTCGGGGTGAAATCGTTCAGGATTGTTAAGAAATGGCGTAGGCAGCACTGCGGTTTCCGAGGGTCGTGGCCCGCCTGCTCAGGTGCATGAGCGCTGGATGCTGTTCTGGGTAAAGTGCGTGATTTGGGTTTGTGCGGCGGACTGGAATTGATCGGATCTCGTGAATCGGCAAGAATTGCCGGACAGCCAGCACGTGTCTGCAGGACTTCTGCAGGCGGACGCAGCATGGAAGCGGCGTGTGTCGTGTTGCGGGTTGCTTGGTTTCCTGTTGTGTCCCCTGCCCGAAGGAGCCGCCATGCGGACGCGAATGGATCGCCTGCGAGTGGTGAAGTATGTGTTATCGCTTGAGGATCAGCCGGGCGGTCCGGATGTGACAGAGTCTGTGCGGCTGTCTGCGGCAGCAGGCGGTACGGCTGTGAATTCCGCCGGGAAGCCTCAGGGGGCGGTATCGAACCGGATTGAATCTTTGCGGTCTGCGGGAGCTGCTGGCGGATCGTCCGAACGGCCTCGTGAGACACTGGCGGCTGGTGAGGCAGGGCGACGTCTGCGTCCTGGGCGTCTGCAGGACCGCCCTGCTCCGAGTGCAAACCGTCTGGTGTCACTGGATGCGTTTCGTGGCTTCATCATGATGATGCTGGCGGCGGGCGGATTCGGGGTGCTTGCATTTTCGAAAATCAGTGAAACATCGCCTGTGTGGCAGCAGCATGATCGTGCATTCTGGACGGGCCTCGCAGTTCATTTCGATCATCCGGCATGGCTCAGTGTGTTCGACACATGGAAGGTGTCGTTCTGGGATCTGATCCAGCCGGCCTTTATGTTCATGGTGGGTGTTTCGATGCCGTTCTCTGATGCACGGCGAGAAACGCTTGGTCATGGCTGGCTGCGTCGAGCGGGTCATGCGCTGGGACGTTCTGTGATCCTGACTCTGATGGGAGTGTTTCTGTACTCGCTTGGTAAAGAGCGCACCAACTGGATCTTTCCGAATGTGTTGTGTCAGATTGGTCTGGGCTATTTCTTTGCCTGGTTGCTGTTGAATCTGCGAGTGGCATTTCAGTTTGGTGCTTTCGTGGTGATTCTGGTGGGCTACTGGGGTTGGTTTCGGATGAATCCTCCGCCGGCGGATTACGACTATGCGGCGGTGTATGCGTCGAAGGAGAAAGGTGAGGTCTTTGAGGGCCGGCTGGAGGCGTGGTCGAAAAACGGCAATGCCGCGTTTTTCTTTGATCAGTGGCTGCTTCCTCAACTGAGAACTCAGACCCCACCTGCTGTGCCTGAATCGCTTCCGGCAGCTCCGCCTGCGGAGGCAGGAGTGCTGCGTGGCAACCGGATTCGTTTTGCTCCATGGCGGGTCGCGACATTGTCCTATGTGCAGGATCCTGTGGTGTCTGCAGTCCAGTCTGCGGATGAGCCGGCAGCGGGGGCTGGGCAACCCGCACCTGCTCCGGGTGTCCTGGAAGATACTCCGCCGGTCCCAGCCGGCGATGTTCCGGCTGCCGCCACCGATGCTGCAGCAGCGCCGCCTGCGTCTGCCCCAGTGCAGTCTGGTTCCTTAGAGCCGTCATCAGATGCGGTGGCGTCAGACGTGCCCCAGTCTGAAGCGGGGGCTGGCGGTGTCACGGCAGAGCCTGTGCAAGCGGCGGGTCCGCCGTGGTATCAGCAGTGGTTTTTTTCGAACACGGCGGCTTACGAGGTGAACCGTGGCGGGTATACGACGCTGAATTTTATTCCGTCAATTGGTACGACGCTGCTGGGGATTCTTTGTGGTCAGCTGCTTTTGAGTTCCGAGAAGCGGGCACTGGAAAAGCTGGGGTTGCTGGTGGCCCTGGCGGCCGGTTGTTTTGTGCTGGGTGTGGCTGCGCATATGACGGTTTGCCCGATCGTGAAGCGTATCTGGACACCGTCATGGGTGCTGTTCAGTGGTGGCTATGTGATAACGATGCTGGCGGTGTTTTACCTGCTGTTTGATATACTGCCGCTGCGGTTGCTGGCGTTTCCGCTGGTTGTGGTGGGGACCAATTCGATTCTGATTTACATGCTGGGGCAGACCGTCAGCGGTTGGGTCCGTGAGCAGGTGGTGCGGGTGCACTTCACGGGAATGATTGAGAGTGTTCTGGGGCCGAAGGCACTGGATCCTCAGTGGTATGCTCCGGTGACTCTGTCAACGGCGACGTTTCTGGTGTATTGGTTGTTTCTGCTGTGGTTATATCGTCAGAAGATATTTCTGCGGATCTGAAGTCTTTAGGGTTTGTTGTGGACGTGAGTGCGAGTGATGGCCTGGGATGTCATTGTGATTGGCTGTGGCGGTTTTGGATCCGCGACAGTTCGTGAGTTATCTGCGCGTGGTCTGCGGGTGCTGGGGCTGGATCAGTATGTTCCACCGCATCCGTTTGGCAGTTCGCACGGGGAAACGCGGATTATTCGCAAGGCGTATTTTGAGCATCCGGACTATGTTCCACTGCTGCATCGTTCGTGGGATCTGTGGCGTCAGGCGGAGGCTGAGTCCGGTCTGTCGCTGCTGGAACGCTGTGATCTTGTGCTGAGTGGCCGAGCGGAATCGGAGGTCATCCGGGGTGCTCGGCTGGCTGCATTGCAGCATGGGCTCACGATACGCAATCTGACTGCTGCGGAGGCCTGTGCTGAGTTTCCGGTGCTGCGACTTCCTGAGGATCACGAGGTGACTGTCGAGTCGACTGCAGGTTATCTGTGGGTTGAGCGATGTGTGGCTGCGATGCTGAATCTGGGGAGGGCCGCGGGTGCTGAGATTCGCACGGGCGAGCGGGTTGTTGGACTGAGGTGTGCTGCGAATTCGGTGGAGGTGGAGACTGCGGGGCAGCGATATTCTGCTGCGGCTGCGGTTGTCACCTGTGGACCGTGGACGTCGCAGCTGTTGCCTGAATATGAGCGATTGATCACGGTGCGGCGGAAGACACTGTTCTGGTATGCGGTGCAGTCGGCTGCGTGGGCGCGGCTGTGGGGGGCACCGATTTTTCTGGTGGACATGCCGGGGGGCCAGTTTTACGGGTTGCCTGCTGTGGATGGTCTGCGGGTCAAGGTGGGTGAGCATACGGGTGGGGAGACAGTGGCGGACGCATTTCGGGTGCAGCGCGAGACTGGCGTGGCTGATCAAGCTCCGGTGGATCATTTTGCCGGGCAATGTCTGCGGGGACTGGAGGCTCAGCCGTGTCAGTCTGCTGTCTGTCTGTATTCGATGAGTCCGGACGGTCATTTTCTGTTTAGCCGTCATCCGGAGTATCCATTAGTGACGGCGGCTGGTTTTTCAGGTCATGGCTTCAAGTTTACTCCGGTGCTGGGTGCTGCGGCCGCAGATTTGATTGTCAGTGGGCATACTGAACTGCCGGTAGGATTTCTGTCGCAGAGCCGTTTCGGCTGAATCCTGCCGGGGGCAGGGAAAGTGAAGTGTGAGATGGCAGCATATGAGACCTTGCGGTGGCGGGGAGATGCGGCGACTGGTGTGTTGCAGCTGCTGGACCAGACTCTGCTGCCTGAGCAGCGTCAGGAGATTGACTGTCGGTCGGTGCAGCAGGTCTGGGAGGCGATTCGTGTGCTGCGAGTTCGCGGTGCTCCGGCGATTGGCGTGTCTGCGGCTTACGGTGTCGTGCTGGCGACACAAGGGCTGCGTGGGGAGGCACTGGAGTCATTTCGTGCGGGGCTGCGGCAGGCTTGTGAGTACCTTGCGGGCAGTCGGCCAACGGCAGTCAATCTGTTCTGGGCATTGAATCGCATGCAGCAGTGTGGGGATTGCTGGAGCGGGGACAGTACGGCGGAGCTGCATGAGCAGCTGTTGCTGGAGGCGGTCCGGATTGATGATGAAGATCGACGGATGTGTCTGGCGATTGGTCAGCATGGTGCTGAACTGCTGCAGACGGGGATGAATGTCCTGACGCACTGCAATGCCGGCGGTCTGGCGACAGCAGGTGATGGTACAGCACTGGCAGTGATCTTTGCTGCGGCGCGAGCGGGCAAGCGGTTGCATGTGTTTGCCGATGAAACTCGTCCGTTACTGCAGGGCGCGCGATTGACTGCGTGGGAGCTGCAGCAGCGAGGAATTCCTGTGACAGTGATCTGTGACAACATGGCTGGTCAGGTCATGCGCGAAGGCCGGGTGGACATGGTGATTACGGGAGCGGATCGGATTGCCGCGAATGGTGATGCGGCGAACAAGATCGGGACATACAGTGTCGCGGTGCTGGCGAAGCATCATGGCATCCCGTTCTGTGTGGCAGCGCCTTCCAGTACGTTTGACCTGAGTCTTGCGGACGGCAGTGGGATTCCGATTGAGGAACGTCAGGCCGAGGAAGTGACGTGTGGATTTGGACGGCGAACTGTGCCGGAGGGGGTCGCAGTTTACAATCCGGCCTTCGATGTGACTCCGGCGGGATTGATCACCGCCCTGATCACCGAGCGTGGTGTGGTGCGCAGTCCGAATCGTGATTCGGTCGTGGAGCATTTGGGTGGTGGATGAGTTCGTGTGGGGAGGGGGGATAGAGGGGATCAACGAAAAATCATCCGCGCACCTGCGGGTTGCGGTTTGATGTGGTCAGCGAAAAACACGCTGCATACTGCTCCTGTGGGAGGAAAACACAACCGCTCAGGCGTGAACGACAACACCCGTCAGCTTACGCTCATGGCTCGCCAGTGGGGAGGCTTGATTGCGTTGCACGATACGGGCTGAAGCGTGTGCTACGACCACCGAGCACCAGCCTCGTGACGATTTCGAGGCTCGTCTTTGCTGAGTGGTTATCAGCTTACGGAATGGCTGAGCGACGGGCGAGGGTGTGTCGCTTTGTGTGGGGCAAAGGCGGCCGGGCAGGAATGACGCGAGGGACAAAAGTCGGCTGAGGCCGTCAAATTGACTTCAGCTCATTGAAAAACATCGTGTTTTTGCGGTACGGGGCCGAGCAGGAATGCTCCGGCTACATTTTTGTCCTCGGCGTCAGGAATGCTCGGTCTACGGTTGTGGGCGAACAACGAAAGCTGAACAGTGGCAGTTGACTTCGGCTCGGCAGGAGCCGGGGCGTTGCAGGGGGCGTGGAACCGGCCAGCATGAAACGCAACAGGCCGAAACCGTTACCGGTTTCGGCCTGAGACGATTGGGTTCAGCAGCGGAGCAGTGTCCGCGTTTGGTTAACGGATGGCTGCATCCCACCACCAGCGGCCTGTCTGGCCGACTGGGTTGGCATTACGGGCCTGAGCAGAAACTTCCGGTGTTGTGGTGAAGTTCTGTGGGTTGCCAACCACATCCCGCAGGTCAACTTTGACGCCACCAGCGACCTGAATCAGGATCGTTCCGTCACGGTAGACTCGAGATGCAGCAGCAGTCATCAGTTCCTGTGGTACGTCAACAGACTGAGTCTGGAATTTGTCACTGGTCGTGAACACTGCCGGCTGCCAGCCAGCCTGACGATCCAGATCCATGGTGTTGATCATGGCCGATGCCAGTGCCAGATCGAAGATATTCTGCAGATCAGCGAAGACGATGTCTTTTTCGGCCAGTTGCGGCAGGTGTTCGGTGAACAACTGAGCGAACTGGGCATTGGCACCATCGGCCTGTCCGGTTGCCTGTCGAGTGCCGTCTGCTTTCACCAGCTGATTTTCTGCCTGGCAGCGGATTGATCGTCCGGTGAATTCGAATGATCGGCGGTCAGGAGCAACACGGATGGCGTCGTAGCCCACAGTCATCCACCAGCGGAGAGCATCGAGAGAGGCACCGCGACGTTCTTCGCGTCCGGCCAGTTCGAAGTAGTTCTTCATTCCGGCAGCACCGTCACGCTGTCCGATCCCGATGAGTTTCATCTGATAATCGGCATCAACGATGACTGATGCGACGCGGGAATCCGCCGGCACACCGGCCACATGGACGTTCTGCAGTCCCAGCATCTCTTCCAGTTTCTCTGTCGCCTGGCGAGCATTTCGGGCTGAAAGCTGGAGCTGAGCGGCGTAGTCGCGGACGGCCTTGACCTGCTGTGGCTTCGGATCGATTGTGCACATGAAGAAACCACGGCCGTTGTCGGCAAACGTGCGGCTGAGTGTGACGAGGTCATCAAGCTGCAGCGTGGGACGGCCATTGATTGTGCTGACCGTGCGGCCTTTTTCATCCTGCGCCCACGCACCGGCTGGACCACCGATGACCACATCGCCGGTTTCCGGGAAGACGAACAGGAATTGGACTTCTGTCAGGCCGGCGAGGGCTGCAGCGTCGGCAGGTACCGGCTTGCCAGCAGCCTGCAGGCGAGCAAGTTCCGCTTCAAGGCGGGGCAGGGATACCAGTCGCAGGTCAGAGGCTTCAAGTACATCTGCATTGCTGTTGGCTGTGCGAGCCAGTTCAGCGGCAGTTGTCAGGCGTGAGTTGTCGAGGGTCATAGCCATGGCGCCGGCGAGAGCGGGAGCACCAACGAATACCCCCTGCATGTACGGGGTCATCGTGCCGGTCTCATCACCACGCATAATCCACTGTGCTGGTGGAGCGGTCTGTTCCATGATGAGGGTCATGAGTGACTGAAAGTCAGCCATGGAGCCACCCTGAGCTTCCAGCTGCTGGCGACCGGCACCGGCCTTCTTTGCGGTTTCGCGGTCACCGACCACCAGTGCGGCCTGTTCGAGAGCGACAGCGGCCTGGAGGAAGTCACCCTGCTCGGCGGCCAACCGCGACTGCAGACGCAGTTTTGAGGACTGCAGAACCGGAGGCAGGCCGTCACCAGCGTTCACTGCTGTGGCACGAACTGAACCGGCAGCAGCCACTGCCGCGGCCAGCACTGCACGCTGGAAAATGCGAGACCAGCGGAGGCGAAGACCAGACACGGGCTTGAAAGAAAGTGGCATCGACAAAACCTCGCGAAGTTCCCGGTGACTGTAGCCGCCAACGGCATTTCCGCAGCCGATATTCAGCTGAGAACTGATCCGCAGCGCAGCAAAATTTGGAATTCCATGCCTCTAGCTTCGTCGGGATTCGCCTTAACGTCAAGGAAATTCCGCCAATTACCCAGAGTACTGATTTTCTGCAGAATGCGGGTCCTGGGGATTGTTCCGTGTATTCCGATCGAATCCGGCTGCTGTTGAGCGTTTCCCATCCTACCCGGATTTCCCCGGGATTCCAGATTGAGTGCCATTTGTTTTGCTCAGAAGTTGTGGTCCGGGCGGAGGAAAATGATATAAACCTATACTGCGGTTTAGTTTGCGTGCTGACGGGCAGTCTTTCTACTGTTCATTCAAGGGCTTGCAGTGTTGTGGTTTGCGTTGGCAGGCTGTGCCAGTCGACCTGAAAGGAAGCGAAAATGCCTGAGTTGCCGGAAGTAGAGACGATGGTTCGTGGTGTCCGGCGGCACTGTGAGAATCGGCGTGTGGAGACGGTGGAATTCTGTCCGTGTCCGCGGCAGCCAATCCCGGTTTTCCCTGATCGCGGGACTTTCGTGCGGGTTCATGGGGCCACGATTGAGAGTGTTGGGCGGCTGGGAAAACGTGCGCTGCTGAAGCTGAATTTGGGTGACACCATCGTGATTGAACCGCGGATGACAGGGTTGCTGCTGGTTTCCGAACCGCCGACCGAACTGCATTTACGAATGAGGCTCTGGTTGCAGCCATCGCGCGGGCTGGCTGCGACTTTACGGTTCTGGGATCGACGGGGCCTTGGGACAGTCTCGCTGCTGGATGAATCCCAGATGCAGCAGCTGCGAAACAGACTTGGCCCGGATGCTCTTGAGATGACTCTGGTGGACTGGAAGCAGCGTCTGGCGAAGACGTCACGTCCGATTAAGGTCGCACTGCTTGAACAATCGCTTGTGGCAGGAATCGGGAATCTGTATGCCAGTGAGATTCTGCATTTGTCGGGTATCTCACCGAAGCGGCGAGCGGACCGAGTGCGGGGCGGTCAATTGTCAGCGATGGCTGAGGCGGTGCGGACGGTTCTGGAAACTGCGATCCGTTACGAAGGGTCAACTCTGAATGACGGCACCTATCGCAACGCGTTGAACGAGGATGGTGGATATCAGAATCACCATCGTGTGTACGACCGAGAGGGCGAGCAGTGTTCAAACTGCGGCCAGTCGTCGATTCGTCGCATCGTACAGGCGCAACGCTCGACGTTTTTCTGTCCGAGCTGTCAGCGCTAGTGATCGAACCGAGCGTAATTCGACACAGCGACGGCAGTCATTCGTCCGTCGCTGCCTGAGTTCTGTTTTTTGTTTTTGCTTTGCCCTGTCCGTTTTTCTTACCAGCTTTGCCTGGTTCCGAGGCTTCAGCGGGTTGGATATTCGGGTTGGGTTCGGGCAGACGTGCGGAGACCTGAGTGCGCCACGCGATCAGTTTCCGGTGCAGTGCCTTTGTCTCGGCGGGGTAAGCTGCAGCCACGTTATTGGTCTGCGAGGGATCTTTTGTCAGGTCATACAATTCCAGTCGTTTGTCTTCGAAGAACTCGAGAAGTTTCCAGTTTCCTGATCGAACAGCACCTGCTGGCAGGGTGCGCCATTGTCCGGGTCCTGCTCCGAGATATCCCGGGAAGTGCCAGAACAGGTCGCGGGACTGGGATTGAGTGCCTCCGCTGGTCAGGCAGGCGACCTGACTGACGCCGTCGAGAGGCTGATTTTCAGGAAGTTTTGCCTGAGCCAGTTCGGCCAGTGTGGGCAGCAGATCCACGCTGATAATGGGAGTCTCTGTAACGCCGGGTGGGATTCTGCCGGGCCAGCGTGCGATCCACGGGACTCGGACACCGCCTTCATACAGACAGCCTTTGCCGGATCGGAGAGGAGCATTATCCGTGATATCTCCGCTGCTTTTTGTGCCTTCACGCACGTAGCCACCGACGCCACCGTTATCACTGCTGAAGATGACGAGGGTGTTTTCGGCGAGGCCCTGTTGATCGAGCGCAGCGAGGATCCTGCCCACACTTTCATCCACGCTGGCAATCATGGCTGCATAGATCGGGTTGTTGTGTCCTCCGACGGTTTTCAGTGACTTGAAGCGTTCAATCAGTTCCGGTTTGGCCTCGTGTGGCGAATGGACACCGAAGTGTGGCAGGTAGAGAAAGAACGGTCGATCTCGGCGACGGCCGATGAATTCCACAGCCCGGTCGGTCAGAAAATCGGCGAGGTACTGGTCTGCAGGGTAATCCACCGGGGGATCGAGCTTGAAATTCCAGTGCTGGCCCATGGTGACGAGGGCTTCGGCGAAGCCACGTTTCGCCGGGTGGTGGTCGCCGTTCTGGCCGAGGTGCCATTTGCCGAACATGGCAGTGTCGTATCCGGCGTCCTGCAGGACGTTGGCGACCGTGCGAAGCTGCAGTGGCAGGGCAACGACGTTTTCCACCGGCTTCAGCGGGCGTGTCTGCCAGTTGAAGCGTTCGATGTTACCGACTGTGTAGACTCCGGTGCGAGGTCCGTATTGCCCGGACATCAGTGCGGCGCGAGTGGGCTGGCAATTGGGGCCACAGGTATAACCCTGAGTGAATCGCAGGCCCTGAGCGGCCAGTCGATCGATGGCAGGGGTCTGATAGTATTGAGATCCCTGGCAGCCAAGATCTGTCCAGCCGAGGTCATCAGCCAGAATGAAGATAATATTCGGACGATCGGCAGCAGCTGCCGGTGTCAGAATGAGAGTACAGACAGCAGTCAGGTTCAGCAGGATGTTGAACAGGGCTGTGCGCAGCATAAGTGATGAATCCGTGGCTTATGTGGAGGCGATCAACGGGGATCCGGAAGGGGCCATGGCGCGACGCCGACTCGTGCGGCCCAGCGATCATACAGAGTGCTCAGTTCACGGACCTTTTCGGGCTGTTGTCTGGCCAGATCCTGAGCTTCAACACGGTCTTTATCAATGTCATACAGTTCCCAGGGCTGATCATGTCTGGCAACCAGTTTCCACTGCCCTGCCCTGACTGCTCGATTGCCTTCGTGTTCCCAGTAAAGGGCTTCGCGCTGCAGGGGCTGATCAGCGAATACAGGCAGCAGGCTGAGTCCTTCGAGTGGTGGGCTGTCAGTGGGGACTGTGGCACCGGCAACGTCGCAGCAGGTGGCAGCAATATCGATCAGGTGACCGGCGGTTTTTCGCAGTTCTCCACGGGCCGGGATTCCGGCTGGCCAGTGTACAATCAGAGGTGAACTGATCCCTCCTTCGTGTACCCAGTGTTTGTATTCTCGAAAGGGCGTATTGGAGACAGTTGCCCATGCTCGGCCGTAAGCCACATAAGTGTCGGCGGGGCCCGGTATGGCGTTTTTTCCCATGCGGACGGGATAGCCATCGCGAGTCTGAGCGGGCGTGCTGCCGGCAGCGGCAAAGTCAGTGGGTTTCATTGCCGGCAGCGTGGGCTGTGCCGGGCGTGGGATATCGGGGTGCTGTCGATTTCCGGTGCGTCCCACAGTCTCAGCGCAACCTCCGTTATCCTGCAGATAAAAAACCAGTGTCTGTTCGGTCTGCCCGCTCTGCTGCAGTTCCTGCATCAGGCGCCCGATGCCCTGATCCATCCGATCGATCATGGCGGCGTAAACTTCCATACCAGCGGCTTCCCATGCTTTGTCTGGCTGAGCATTCCAGTTACCGAAGCCCGGCGCCATAGGCTGATCAGCTGCGATCAGTCCCAGTTCGGCAGCGCGCCGAAAGCGAGCGTCACGGATGGGCTGATAGCCCGGATCGTAGCGTCCTCGATAGCGCGCGATATCTGCGGGAAGAGCATGCATGGGCCAATGGGCTGCAGTGTAGGCGACGTACAGGAAAAACGGCTGCTGCTGATGTTGCTGTCGGTGCTGCTGCAGGAAACTGATGGCGTGATCCGTGATCGCGTCTGTGTAGTAATACGTCTCTGGTTTGTATTCCGTGTCGGCATAAGCAGAAATCATCTGGTTGCCGCGGACAAGCGAAGACGGGTCATAGAAACTGCCTGCTCCGTGAATCGTTCCGTAGAATCCATCAAAGCCTCTTTGCAGCGGCCAGTTGTGTTTTGGGCCGTCGGCGTCAGTGTGCCGTGTGACATGCCATTTGCCAACGGCGTAGCTGCGGTACCCGACAGGTTTCAACAATTCAGCGATGGTTCGAGAGCCTGCATGCAGGTTTCCGGTGTACCCTGGCAATCCTCGATCATCCATCATGTGTCCAATGCCGGCCTGGTGCGGGTAGAGCCCGGTCAACAGGCAGGCTCGAGTGGGGCAGCAGCGACTTGTGTTGTAGAACTGAGTGAATCGCAGACCTCCGGCGGCAAGTGCATCCAGCGCTGGCGTATTGATTTCACCGCCGTAACAGCCGAGATCTGAAAAGCCCATGTCGTCGCTGAGGATTACAATGATGTTGGGACGCGGAGCTGGTGCAGCGGCCTGCAGTGGCTGGCTGACGGGATGCAGCGCGAGCAGCAAGGACAGAATGCAGGAAAGTCTTCCGGGCAGCAGCTTCAGTCTGCAGATGACCATAGCCAGCATGATGTTTTTCCGTAATCGGAGGGCGAGTCAGGTTCGTTCGTGGAGCACTGGAGTTTTTCCGGTGGCGCCGGGGATTTCCTGGACGTAGCGAGGAACAGCGTAGCCCGGCAGGCGTGCCTGCAAATCGCTGATGATCTGCTGTCCGACGCTTTGCGGAACTTCGAAGTGCTGAGTTCCGGCGACACGATCCAGCTGATGCAGATAGTAGGGAATCACTCCGGCATTCACGAGACTCAGGCTGAGCTGTTCCTGAGCGTCTGCGGTGTCGTTGATATTCCTGAGGAGGACGGCCTGGTTCAGCACGGGAAGTCCTGCCTGAATCAGCTGCTGCAGTGCCGCCAGACAGTCGTTCCGGATCTCGGCCGCGTGATTGGCATGAACGACCACAAGGACCTGCAGAGGCAGGCTGGTCAGCAGCGAGCAGAGTTCGGTTGTGATGCGAGATGGCAATACGATGGGCAGACGGGTGTGGATTCTGAGTCGAGTGATATGCGGGATCCGGCTGATGCGCTGGCACAGCTGTGCCAGTCGATGATCATTCAGTACGAGTGGATCGCCACCACTGAGTATGACTTCGTGGATTTCCGGGCTGCTTTCAATTTCAGCCATGGCCGGTTCCCAGTCTTCCAGCCGACGGGGTTCTTCGGAATACGGGTACTGGCGACGAAAGCAGTAGCGGCAGTGCACGGCACAGGCTCCGGCTGCCATCAACAGCACGCGGCCGTGATACTTATGCAGCAGTCCTGGGCTGCGCCGAGCGTGCAGATCTGCAACAGCGTCGGCAACGAATCCGGGAATCGTGAAGGATTCGGACAATTGAGGCAGCACCTGCAGCAGCAGCGGGTCACGCGGATTTCCAGTCTGCATGCGATTCAGAAAGCTGACAGGAACAAGGACTGGAAAGTCGGTGGCGTCCGCGGTGGGCAGAAGTTCGGGCAGATCCTGCGGAGACAGTTTCAGTCGATTAAGCAATTCCGAGCTGCTGCGGACAGCCTGGGACAGTTCCAGCTGCCAGCGAGCGGTGTGGCGGGCAGAGCCAACTGCAAGGGGGTCATCGGATGTGGTATCGGGCAAGCTGGTCATGACGGGCTGAAACTGAACTCAGGTGGAGTGCGAGACTTCTGACAGAAGAGTCCGGAAGATCAGGCCGGTCTGCCGAAGTGGGGGAGACTAGCAGAATCTGAGTACAGGTGCAATTTTCAGAATTCGGCGGTAGTCTGTAGCCGCGTGTTTGTCTTCTGTGGCCCAGCGTTGATGTGAAGTTGTTCAGAACGGAGTGTTGAAATGTCAAAGGCAGCAGCAGTTCCCGCAGCATGTCGTTCCGAAAAAACTCGCCGTCATTTTCTGCGGTCAGCCGCCGCAGTGGCGGCACCGCTGGTGGTTCCTGCGAGTGCTCTTGGACGCGGTGGTTTCACGGCGCCGTCCGAACGGCTGACTCTGGGAGTGATCGGGATCGGGCCTCGTTGCACTTACGATCTGACGGCGATGCTGAAATTCGCGGATGTGCGTTGTGTGGCGATCGCTGATGTCCAGCAGACGCGCCGTGACGCGGGCAAGCAGCTGGTGGACAGCACCTATGGAAACGCGGACTGCCAGCTGTACCGGGATTTTCGTGAGTTGCTGGATCGCAGGGATATTGATTCGGTTATTGTGGCGACGGGGGATCGCTGGCATGCGGCGGCATCGATTCTGGCCGCACAGGCTGGCAAGGATGTGTACAGTGAGAAGCCCTGTGGCATTACAATCGCCGATTGTCAGCGACTGGCTGATGTGATGGCAGCTGAGAAGCGAGTATTTCAGGCGGGGACTCAGCGTCGCAGCGTTGCCAATTTTCAAAAGGCAGTGGAACTGGTGCACTCGGGGAAACTTGGAAAGCTGCATACGATGCATGCTTCTGTCTACATTCCCACGCTGGATAATTCGTGGCTGCCGGCTCAGGCTTTGCCGGCGCGAGACAAGGTGGACTGGAATCTGTGGCTGGGCCCGGCGGCGTGGCGCCCGTACAACCAGGCATATTGTGACGGCAAGTGGCGAGGGTACTGGGATTTTGATTCGGGAGCCCGATTGCTTGACTGGGGGGCTCATACCGTGGACCTGTGTCAGTGGGCAAACAAAGCGGATGACACGATGCCGATTGAATATGAGCCGACGGAAACGAATATTGTCTGTCGGTATGCCAACGGTGTGAAGCTGATCATTGATTTTCTGCCGACTCCTTTTGGTGATCGCAGTCCTCAGTATGTGACGCGACTGGGAACGTGTCCGGTCCGTTTTATTGGTGACGAGGGGTGGGTTGAGACGGGTGATGAGGGCGAGATTGTGGTGATGCCGGAATCTCTTCAGAAAGAGATTCCGGATACTGCGAAGCGCGTGCGAGGTCTGGATGTGTCCGTACATGCTCGTGACTTCTTCGACTGCATACGATCGCGAGGACTGACGGCGGCCAATCCGGCAGTTATGCGTCGTTCGCATATCGCCTGTCATGCGGCGGCAGCGGCATGGATACTGAAGCGAAAGCTGAAGTTCGATCCTCAGACTGAAGACTTCGTGGGGGACACGGATGCAACACTGCTGAAGTCGCGGGAAGCACGACGGTGGGAAACGTGAACGTGTTGCGCCGATCAGTGTTCTGAGCGTGTGATGTATTTGGATGCGCGAATCTGTGCGGGCTTACCGGGGAGGGCGCAGCCGCTGAGCCGAGGATGATTTGAGATGGTCGTGGCTGGCTGGAGCCGCGATCTCTCAGGTTGTGACGTTAAGGCAAATCCCGTTGCAGACATCCGTGTGAATCCGAAGGGTGTCGCACTGACATCCTCCGGCTGCATTCCCCGGTGTTTTAGAGGGGATGGGAAGCACTTGCCCGGGCTGAAGCCCATGCTACGACGACCGAGCACCAGCTCGGTGAGGATGCCGAGGCTTCCCTTTGCTGAGTGTCCTGCTCCGGTCAGCCGACCGCCCGGGCGTACTGCACGGGCAGGATGTTGCCGGGGTCTGCAACTCCCAGTGTTTTTGCCGCATGGTATGGCCAGTAGGGATCGCGCAGCATCTCGCGTGCCAGCATGATCACATCCGCCTGTTCTTCGCGAATGGCGTGATCGGCCCGCTCGGCTTCAGTGATCATCCAGCCAGCCGCAGTTGGAATGCCGGCTTCATGACGAATTCGGGCAGAGATGGGCAGCATAAAGCCGGGGCCCCACGGGATGCCTGACAGGTCAGGGGTGACAAATCCATGACTGACATCCAGCAGGTCAAGACCTCCGGCGTGCAGTCGGCGGGCCAATTCGATGGACTCGTCAACAGTGACGCCACCAGTCGTCCAGTCTGTGACAGACAGACGCGCGGTCAGTGGCAGTCGTTCGGGCCAGACATGACGAACTGCTGCAAGAGTTTCCAGCAGGAAGCGAATGCGGTTTTCGAAACTGCCTCCGTAAAGATCGGTTCGCTGATTCGCAAGTGGAGAATAGAATTCGTGAGCAAGGTAACCGTGAGCGAAATGCAGCTCCAGCCATTCGAAGCCGGCTGCCAGTGCTCGCCGCGCCCCGTTTACAAAACACTGCTGAATGCGTTGAATATCTGACAGCTCCATCGATCGAGGCTGTCGCGGCAAGTGAGCTCCAAAGGCCACTGCTGATGGGGCTATCGGCTGCCAGCCACCCTGCTCGTCTGACAGATGCCCATCGCCTTCCCACGGGCGGGCGGCACTGCCCTTGCGACCGGCATGGGCCAGTTGAATCGCGGGGACAGCCCCCTGCTGGCGGACAAATGCAGCGACCTGCTGCAATCGCTCGATGTGCTGGTCGTGGTAGATCCCCGCATCCTGTGGACTGATACGGCCTTCTGGCGAAACGGCAGTCGCTTCCACCATGACCAACCCTGCGCCACCGACAGCGCGCGAGCCAAGATGCACGAGGTGCCAGTCGCTGAGAAAGCCGTCATCAGATGAATACTGACACATCGGAGCAACCGCCACGCGATTTCGCAGAACGACATCTTTAAGGCGAAAATCGGAAAACAAGTGTGCCATGGGTAAAATCCCCTGAGTCAGGTTGGCAGATCAGGTGTTACTTCTGTGCTGCTGATTTCTGCAGTTGCTGGATGACGTCTGCATATCGCTCACCAAGAGTCCGCAGTGACGGTGTATCAAAATGCACGCCGTCACTTTTGGCCTTCAGGCCACCAGCATCAACGATGGCAGTACGAGCTGACAGACCTGGCAGCAACTGCAACTGTGCGTTCACAGTTTTCCAGTGATAAGGTTTTCCGCCGGCATCGTTGCTGAGAAAGTCTCCCAGTGTACCGGCCACAAACGGCACGTCAGCGTCGTTCAGATCGGTGCGCAGGTCATCGACCATTTTTGCCAGTCGTCGTGCATAAGATTCGGCTTTCTGCAGATCAAGAGAATCATTCTCACCCTGATGCCACAGTATCCCGCGTACAGTCCCGTTTTTCTGAGCTGTTCTGATGCGCTTCAAGGCCTGCTCGTAGAGGTCTTCACCTTTCTGCCAGCGTGACAGCGGAGTTCCTCCAACGGCACAGGGAACCAGCCCAATGACCGCGTGGGGATCGGATTCGGCCATCCGAACTGCAAATGAAGCCCCGGGACCAGCAGCAGCAATCGTTTTGTCAAAATGAATTGGTTCGGAGGCAGGTACCCAGCGTTCTTCCTTTGTCAGCATCAGAATTCGCGGATGCAGGGGCTCTCGGGTCTTCTGCAACTCGCCTCGGCCAGCCATGTTGGACTGACCCATCAGGACATAAATCTGCAGATTCTGCGGTGGTTCATCAGCAGTCGCAGAGGAAAGCCCCGATGAGATGGATGAGACAAGTGAGATCGTCAGGATTAAAGCCGACAATTTCTGCAGTATACCGCGCAGGGATGTGCAGCTTCCGGAAGCAGGCCGGTGAGACGTTTTCATGGGGACGATTTTCGGGAGGATGGTGTTGCCGGACCGGGTTTGCCGTTTTTCTTTCCGGATCTGGTATCCGGCCGAGGATAACGAGTGACTCGGATGTCGTTCTTCTGAGCAGGTCCGGGCGTACTACGGCCGTCAGTGATCAACTTTTCAAACGTCGCGCGCATGGCGACCACTCGCGGGCCCTCCGTAGCGGCCAGATTGGTGGATTCTCGGGGATCCTGAGCAAGATTGAATAACTGCACATCGGTCCCCGCTGCGGCATCGGCCTGCAGGACCAGTTTCCACTGGCCATCGCGGAACGATGGTAAACCATTGCAGGCTGTATTGACGGCCTGTGTGCGAATCGGCGTTGTGCCCCCCTGCAACAGAGGCAGCATGCTGAAACTGTCTTCCCCGGCTTCCGGTGGCAGAGCTGCTTCAAGGATGTCGGCCAGAGTGGCCATCAGATCGGCCTGCTGTACAAGTTGATCACAGACTGTGCCGGCAGCGACGACCTGTGGCCAGCGGATGACAAATGGCACTCGATGGCCACCTTCCCACACCGATGCCTTGTAGTCCCGATAGGGACCACTGGGGAAATGTCCCTGCGCTTCAAGTGGTGGGACACCGATGTAAGAGGCACAGCCGTTGTCACTGGTGAAAACGATCAAAGTCTCTTCAGTCAGTCCCGTTCGCTGGAGTGTGTCCAGCACCTGCCCCAGCGCAGCATCCGTTTCCATGACAAGGTCTGCATAATCACTGTTCAGTCCACTGCGACCGCGCCATTGTTCATTGACAGCCAATGGAGTGTGCGGGGTGGTCAGTGGCAGATACATCAGAAACGGCTGTTGAGCGGTCGCCTGCTGTTCAATGAACTGACAGGCCCGGTTTGTCAGAGCGGGCAGAATGCCCTGCAGCGACCAGTGCTCAAGTGCTGGCCCCTGGAGGCTGGCCTGATTCTTCACAAAATCCGATGCTGGAAGCAGTCGATCCGGGATTCCCACCGTGCGGTCGCCGTCGATGAAACAGTACGGTGGCCAATTAGGCACATCCGTACCGAAGTATTCATCAAAGCCGCGGTCTGTGGGACCTCCAGGGATTGGTTGTGAGAAGACAGCACGCCACGCCTGACGGTGTGCTTCTGAGATCTGCTCGGTGACCCTGCCACCTCCCCCGGCCTGGCCGCCGAAGCCGGTGAACAGTGGTTTCAGATCCGGTTCAATCGGCCAGTCATGTCCGAGGTGCCACTTGCCGAAACAGGCTGTGCGATAACCCTGCTGTTGCGCCAGTGCAGCAATTGTCAGACGATTTTCGGAAATCAGTGGTTTGCCCCAGACTCCGACGATTCCGGACTGCAGCGTGGTGCGCCAGTGATATCGTCCGGTCAGCAGGGTGTAGCGTGAGGGCGAACAGCAACCGGAACTGGAATGTCCATCAGTGAAACGCATTCCGTCCGCCGCCAGTCGATCCATAGCGGGTGTGGCGATGCGGCAGGTGTCCGGCGCATTGCAGTGCATATCGCCGTAGCCGAGGTCATCGGCAAGAATGACGATGATGGCTCGCGGTCGAGGAACAGCCGATTGAGTATCACCAGCGATGCTGAACTGAAACTGCAGCAGGATCAGCAACGGAGACAGCAGATACCGCCAGCCTGAGCCCGGCAATCCTGATGATGTCAGCATGCGAGTGCTTTACTGAGAGAGGAATTCAGCTTGAGAAATGCGTCCATCACCATCTGTATCAAGTTTTTTGAAACGGGCGGCCCCGGACTGGGGACTGGTGCCGGTAATCGTCTTCAAAAACTCGGACTCATCGATAGCCCCATCGCCGTTGAGATCTCGATTCAGAAATCGATTCTGTTTTCCGGGGGCTGCGGCGATGGCTTTTGATTCATTCATCTTCCGCGCATCTTTTTCGGAAGTCGTTGCACGTGGTTCAGGGCGCGGCAGCTTTGCGAGGATGGCGTCAAAACGAGCGCGTGCTGCCCGCACTTCGGCAGCTGCCGAATCTGTCACGTCACGATAGTCGGTTCCATTACGACTGGCACCGCAGTCAAAAAAACGACCAGCAGCTCCGCCTTTCGGCATTTCAAGCAACCATCGCTCATCCCGCAGGATCCGGCCATCATCAAGGTGGCTGTAGATCCAGTCACGGTGCTTCGGACTGCTGCCCGTGAGTACCGGCAACAGACTGTGACCGTCAAACGGACGATCAGCAGGCAGTCCGGCTCCTGCAATGTCGGCCAGAGTCGGCATGATATCTGTCAGGTCCGCGACAGCCCCTGATACGAGGCCGGCTTTGACGCCGGGCCCCACAATAATTCCGGGCACCCGTGCCCCCAACTCGGTCACAGTTCCCTTTCCGCGAGTCCCGGTTCCGTTGTCTCCAAGAAAAATCACGTAGGTATTCTCAGCCAGTCCAGACTTCTGGAGACCGTTCATCAGACGTCCCATCAGATGATCCAGATACTGCAGATTATTCTGGAAGCTGGCAGGCAGTCGCTTTCCGGGGTGGGCGGGATCCGGTGTCTCAAGATGCGGACCGTGAGTCAGCACCGATGTGTAATAAACAAAAAATGGGTGCTGCGAATTACGCTGAGCAAAGTCGAGTACAAAGTCCGTGAACAGATCCGGACCGTAGTCGTTTTCAGTCGTCGGGCGGTATTGGCCATTCTGAATAATGCAGGGGTGCCAGTAGCGGCAGGTATTTCCCCCCTTGCCCCCGTTTCCTTCGTGAGCCGGATGAGTGGTGCCTTCCGGCAGGTTGTGGTCATAGGCCCACATACAGTATTCGTCAAAACCGGTGTCACGAATCAGGGTGGGCAACTTTCCGGACAACTGCCATTTGCCGGCCTGAGCAGTGACATATCCTGCGGATTTCATCAGATCCGCGTGAGTGAAGTGGCTGCCAATGTCGGACTGCGGCGAATCTCCAGCTGGTTTAAAGGCGGGATTCTGCATGCCCAGAAACCCATTGTGAAATCCATACTGGCCCGTCATGAGGGCGACGCGAGTGGGAGTACACAAGGGCATCGCATAGAATGTTTCGAAGCGGACACCGGCAGCCGCCATCCGATCAAGATTGGGGGTCTGATGAGTCGTATGGCCGTAACAACCCAGTTCGGCCGCCCCAAGATCATCTGCCAGAATCAGAATCACGTTGGGACGCTGACCAGCCGGGGTCACCGACGGTGCACCGGCCTGCAGCAGAGCTGAGCTCACCAGCAGAAAAGACAGCACGCTGGTGATTCGCAGCAGGTACAGGGGCTTTCGCAGGCACATCCGTCTGTGTCTCCGCAGCAGTGGTATTCAGCTTTCAGTCAATCCAGGAATTCAGTAACCCGCTGGGACGCATGGCAGCAGACAGCTTTGCAGAGTCCGGATGGTAGTACCCGCCAATATCCAGAGCATGGCCGGAAGCGGTGGCAATTTCCGCGACGATCCGCTGTTCGTTTTCGGTGAGCGCCTGGGCCATGTCGTGAAATTCAGCCGCCAGTTCCGGATCAGCTGTCTGAGCAGCAAGTGCCTGCGCCCAGTACAGTGCGAGGTAGAAGTGACTGCCCCGATTGTCCAGTTCTCCGGGAGCACGCCCCGGGGATTTGTTCTCAATCAGATACCGTCCGTTGGCTGCATCCATCGCCTTCGCGACGACTGCCAGTTTCGCATTGCCGGTCTTCTGCGACAGATCCTCAAGTGATACGGCAATTGCGAGAAACTCGCCGAGCGAATCCCAGCGCAAATGACCTTCTTCAACAAACTGCTGTACGTGTTTTGGCGCTGACCCGCCGGCCCCCGTTTCAAATAATCCGCCACCAGCCAGCAGCGGAACAATCGACAGCATCTTGGCACTGGTGCCCAGCTCGAGAATCGGGAACAGATCGGTGAGGTAATCACGGAGCACATTACCAGTAACTGAAATCGTGTCCAGTCCGGCACGACATCGCTCACACGAAAGTTTTGAAGCTTCCACCGGGGACAGAATCTGCAGCTGCAGTCCAGTTGTGTCATGCTCAGCCAGGTACTGGTGAACTTTGTTGATCAGGTTGACATCGTGCGGGCGGGCCGGGTCAAGCCAGAAAACGGCCAGATTGCCGGTCAGACGCGCGCGGTTGACAGCCAGTTTGACCCAGTCACGGATGGCGGCATCACGAGTCTGGCACATTCTCCAGATGTCGCCGGCTTCAACCACGTGCTGCATCAGAACAGTACCGTCTTTCGCAACGACTCTGACTGTACCGTCCGCCGGAATCTCATAGGTTTTATCATGAGAACCATATTCTTCGGCCTTCTGCGCCATCAGGCCGACGTTTGCGACATTCCCCATCGTCCGTGGATCAAATGCGCCGTGAGCCCGACAGTCGTCAATCACCGCCTGATAAACGCCCGCATAACAACGGTCAGGGATGAGGGCGAGGGTGTCGTAAAGACGCCCATCGGGACCATACATTTTGCCCGAAGATCGAATGGCGGCAGGGACAGACGCGTCGATGATCACATCGCTGGGGACATGCAGATTCGAAATCCCTTTGTCGGAATTCACCATCGCCAGTCGCGGGCCGGCTGCGTACGCCGCCTGCATGTCGGCCTGAATCTGCTGCCGCACAGCCTCGGGCAGCTGCTCAAGACGCAGCAGCAGATCACCCAATCCGTTGTCAGGGTCAACACCGACCGACTGCAGCGCCTCTGCATGACGGCTGAATACGTCTGCAAAAAAGACACTGACCACGTGACCGAAGAGAATCGGATCAGACACCTTCATCATGGTCGCCTTCAGATGCAGAGACAGCAGAATGTCCTGCTGTCGAGCCACAGCAAGCTGCTCGGCAATCCATGTTCGCAGAGTTCTGACGTTCAGGCAGGAGGCGTCAATGACTTCACCAGCCTGCAATGCAAGAGTTTCCCTGAGGACTTTTACGGTGCCATCTGTGTGCACCAGTTCAATGCGTACGCTGCCCGCAGCCGACATCACGTGTGACTGTTCAGTGCCATAAAAGTCACCGTGACTCATGGATGCCACGCGAGTTCGGGAATCGGCTGACCACGCTCCCATGGAGTGCGGATTGCGACGAGCATATTCCTTGACCGGAGCTGCCACACGGCGGTCTGAATTGCCCTCACGCAGGACCGGATTCACTGCGCTGCCCAGTACCTTGTTGTAACGAGCACGAATGTCCTTTTCAGCGTCAGTCTGCGGCTCTTCCGGAAAGTCCGGCACGGCAAATCCCTGCTGCTGCAGTTCACGAATCGCAGCCGTCAGCTGTGGCACAGAGGCACTGATGTTGGGCAGCTTGATAATGTTGGCAGCCGGGGTTTTGGCCAGTTCGCCAAGTTCACTTAAGGCATCCGCAATCTGCTGGTCCGGTTTCAGATGATCTGGGAAAGCCGCCAGGATTCGACCAGCCAGCGAAATGTCACGCTGTTCGATCCGGACACCCGAAGATCGAGTGAAACGCCGCACGATCGGCAGCAGAGAACAGGTGGCGAGGGCCGGAGCTTCATCGGTCAGGGTATAAATCACGGTTGACGAGTCTGACATAGGGATGGAACTCAGTGGAATTTGAAGTTTTGAAAGGCGGACTGCCGACAATTCAGAAGCAGCAGCAAATTGCCGTCAGATGCCCGCAGAGTGGGACAGAACGAGCCATGATAGCGAAAAACCGGGAGGGACAACACCACACGGCAGTGTAATTTGTGGCGGCTCACAAAACGGCAACGGGAGGCAAAAGGGGGCCTCAACCTGAGCCAGTCAGCTGGAAACTGCAGAGACAGCAGAATCGGTCAACAGTCATCTGCCTCCAACCAGCCTCCTTGCCGGCACACAGAAGCAGATGACTGGACCCCGAAGGGTCTTCCGATTCGGCAGCAAGCCTCCATGCAGCCGCCGTACTCCGCGTAGCCCGGTAAGGCGCGGCAGATCCCAGGAACCGTCCGCGCATCCTGCGCCGTTTGAGCCTCCGAAAGAAGCTCCCTCGACATCCCCTCCATGGAATGCCGCCACGGCTATCGATTCAGGCAGAACCTAATCCGTTTCCACTGCCGCCAGACACCTGATTCATGGCCTCTGACGTCAATCGATCAAACTGATCCACATGCTGGGCAAAGAACGAATCCCACCGTCCCTTGTCCCAGATTTCCACATGATCCTGAACACCAATCAAAACCACGTCATGCTGCAGACCAGCCAGCCGGATTAATCGCTCAGGTATCCTTACCCGAGACTGTTTGTCCACCTGCACTGTCTCCGCTTGCCCGTAGAGCAAACGAAGATAATTTCTGACATTTGCCTGCCCCGTGGACAGTCGAGCCATCTGCTGGGCTAACGCTTCGAATCCCTGAAGCGAATACACCGCAAGACAACCCTCGTTACCCGGAGCCAGCACAAGATCGTCCGATTCACCGCTGCGAAACCCATCTTTCAAAGGCCGGGGAATGGCAAGCCGCTGCTTGTCATCCAGGCTTCGTTCATAGGTTCCCGTCAATGCCATCAGATCGATCCGCACCGGTGGATCACAGGGTGTTTTTGAGTTCTCAACACGAGTTCCCACTTTTCCCCACAAACCACCACTGATCGAATCCTATTGGAAATCCCAGGGGTGTCAAGGATGTTTGATCGATAGCCTTTCGAGTTGCTGTTTTGTTTTGTTTAAGTTGTTTCTGTATAACAGTTTGTGATTTTTTGATTTTTTCGTGACGAGTGGTTTTCGGGGGCGGTCAGAGCGGTTTGTGGGGAACTTTGGGCAGTTGCTGTGATCTCTGCTGAGTGACGACTGAATTGTGCAGGAAACCCTCGAAAATCGGCAATTCTTTGGTGGTGGTGGGGTTTGTGGGGAACTTTGGGGAGTGTGTCAGGGAGTGGTGGGTGGTGGGTGGTGGGTGGTCAAGGCATTCGAGGTATCCGTTGGGGGGGGAGGCTTGCGCCGAAGCGAACGCAGGTGAATTTGCGTTACCGAGCTGGTGCTCGGTGGTCCCGGAGGCAAGCCGTTGGTGGAAGCTGACGGGTGCTTTCGTGCGAGACCTTCACCGAGCTGGTGCTCGGTGGTCCCGGGGGCAAGCCGTTGGTGGAAGCCGAAGGGTGGGAGGCATAAGGCCGTATTTGAACCACAAAGGAGGTCACGGGCACGCAAAAGGACGTCCTTCAGGCAGGCTGCGGCGGAAGAGCCCCCCCGACGTCTGTAATCAGTCTTTCCTGCCTCGCTCCATCCCGGAAAACCACTGGGGAGTTCGAGTGTGCAGCGCGGGTTGTGCACGGGCTGAAGCCCACGCTACTGGTTTTGGGCTTTGCGGCCGGCCGGCCGGCAGGCGTGGTGAACGTCCAGCGTCCGGGCAAAGCGCCGACAAAAACTTCTGGTATTGGCCTGAGGTTTTAGTGACCGCGCTGGCGTCCGAGCAGGAATCGTACAAGCACATCGCCGTAGTGTTCGTGCAGCATCACGCGATGGTATTCCACCGCCGAATCACGAAACAGTCGCGCCAGTTCGGCCAGCCAGTTTTGTACGGCTTCCCGATACTGAAGCGCCATGATGGCAGGATCAGCCAGCAAGGCCGGGGCACCTTCGAGATCTACAAACCGCATGGGGCGATCAAACCTGAAGTCGATTTCGTTCTGATCCAGCAGATGGAACACGGCCACGTCATGTCGTCGGAATCGCAGGTGCTGGATCGCCTGTTTCAGTTCTGCTGGATCCATAAGCAGGTCAGAAATCACGATCACCAGAGCTCGTTGTGCGATGCGTTCGGCTGCTTCATGCAGTGCAGCGGGCAATCCCGTTGGGCCAGCCGCTTTCAGGTTTCCGAGTTCATCGAGGACAAGTTTGAGATGCGAGGCACTGCGACGCGGGCGGATCTGTTTCTGGAAACCCTGTCCGGCGCAGTACAGCCCTACGGCATCACCCTGTCCGGCAGCGAGACAACCGAGGGTGCCACCCAGTCGCCTTGCATAGTCCAGCCGTGAGGTCCCCGGATCCTGACTGCCTCCCGGTCCGAAATTCATGGATCCGCTGACATCCAGCACAAGGCACAAACGCAGGTTTGTATCGGCTTCAAATTCCTTGATGTAGAAGCGATCACTGCGTCCCCACGCGCGCCAATCCAGTCGGCGAGTGTCATCACCGGGGACGTACTTGCGATACTCGCTGAATTCAAGGCTGGAGCCGCGAGTCGGGCTGCGGTGGCGACCGGACACGCTGCCGATCATGGGCAGTCTGGCATCCAGTGCCAGCGCCTGCAGCCTTGCTATGACTCGCGGTTCAAGATAGGGGTGCACGCTGTGTTTCCTTCAGATTACGTGCGTTCCCGACTGAGTTCACTGGCCAGTCGGCGGACAATGGTGGTGCTGGTTGCACCTTCGGATTCAGCGGCGAAGGTGGTCAGAACTCGATGAGTAAGTACAGGTTCCGCCACGGCCAGCAGGTCTTCCATCCGGACCATGTAGCTGCCATAGAGTGCAGCGCGAGCCCGTGCTCCGAGAATCAGGTACTGGGTGGCACGCGGGCCGGCCCCCCATGCGACAAGCGGTTTGAGCCAGTCCGGGGCATCGACCGAGGCTGGTCGCGTTCGACGTACCAGATCCACCGCGAATTCGTAGATGTTCTGCGGTACAGGGACACGTCGCACCAGATCCTGAAACTTCTGCACGAGTGCTGCATCCAGTACGTGCTGCAGGGAAGGCAGGCGACCGGACGTTGTGGTTTTGGCAATCTGCAGTTCTTCATCGCGTGACGGGTAGTCGACCCGGATCAGGAACATGAAGCGGTCGAGCTGGGCTTCGGGAAGCGGGTATGTACCTTCCTGCTCGACGGGGTTCTGAGTTGCCAGTACGAAAAACGGTGGCGACAGCGGGTAGGGACGCCCGACGACTGTCACGCGGTGTTCCTGCATGGCTTCCAGCATGGCGGCCTGAGTTTTGGCCGGGGCTCGATTGATTTCATCGGCGAGCACGATGTTGGCAAATACCGGCCCCTTCTGGAATTCGAACTGCCGTCGTCCTTCCGCAGTTTCCTGCAGAATGTCAGTTCCGGTGATGTCCATAGGCATCAGGTCGGGAGTGAACTGAATGCGACTGAAGCTGAGCGACATGGTCTCGGCCAGCCGACTGATCAACAGCGTTTTGGCCAGCCCTGGCACCCCCATCAGGAGGGCATGACCGCGAGCGAACAGGCAGATTGCCAACTGCTCAACCACGGCATCCTGGCCAACGATGATTTTGGCCAGTTCAGTCCGCAGTCTGCCCCAGACTTCGCGGAGCTCGTCGATGGCCGCCACGTCATCCGCTGCGTTGCCTTGTAACGCTGATTCTGCATTCCGATCCATATCACTGAGCGTCCTTCATTGGTTCAGCTGAAAACTCCACTGCCCCTGATTCTGCAGGTTCAGCTGCACCAGTCGGTTGGATTTATCATATTGAAACATCTTTGCAGTTCCCTGCCACGCTTCAAACTGTTGTTCGTTCAGGATCTTTTTGACCGGTTCCTCTTCAGCGAGCAGCAGCGGGTAACAGACCAGCATCAGGTCCCGAAAATACTCGTAATGTTCCCACGGTTCCTGTTTCGGTAACACCTGTGCCGTCAGCTGCTGCACAGCTTCGCGTTGATCGGGCTGCAGCCAGAATTCCTGGTCCAGCAGGGCCAGAGCACAGTGGGCATCAGACTGTTTTCGCCGCTGGACTCGCTGTTGTTTCAGGTCGGTTGCCTGCTGCGTAATCTGCAGTTTTTCAACAGCATTCCGCCAGATGGTCGAGGGGTTCGACTGCTCACCGTTGAAGTCAGGTCTGGACAGTCCGAATGAAAAGTTGCCCCCGGCAAACTGCTGGCGATGGTTTTCCATCTGGTCAATCGTGTTGTAGCACTGGTCACGCCATTCACGAAGACTGTGACTGGTGGCTCCAAGGGCTGCAAGTTTCAGCTGAGCAGTCTGTTCATCAGTCAGCTGCAGGGAGTCCTGATAGAACTGTGCTCGATTCAAATAACCGGCCAGCATCCAGGGCTGCAGTTTCTGGCTGGAATCTGTCACGAACTGCAACCATTCCTCTGGAGATTGCGACGATGACAGATGCATCTGATCGAGGGAATCGCCAAGATTCTGAGATTCCCTGAGGAAGGCCGATTGAGCTTCATTCAGGACCTGCCTGCGGGCCTGATCTGAGATGCAGGTCCAGAGACTTTCGTAGGGCAGGAAATAGGCCTGCGGATTGGCTGCGTACAGCGGGTGCTGGCTTTTTTCACCCAGTTCCACCAGACGCTGATCGATCAGAGCGGTCAATTGTTCGCACTGCGTGGAAGTCAGGTACAACCGGCGTCCGGCCAGTTCCGCGATGTAGGCAGCGAACGCCCTGCGATGGAAAACATCACGCTCCTGCAGGGCAGTTCGGAGGACTTCCTGTTGTGCGGTATCAGCGATGGTTTCAAGGACACTGGTAATGAACTTCTGCGACAGTTTGCGCCCCGGCCCACCGGGCCCGGCATACAGGACAGGTGCGGGGGAATTGGCCTGCTGCTGGTTGTTTCCGCGTCCTGCCACTGCTGGATCGGGCGCCTGTTGTGCCATTTGATCTGCCAGTTCGAGGACTTTCTGCTGCTGTGGTGTGCTGAAGGACCCGGTGGTGGCAATCCAGATGGCGACGGCCCGCAGGTGCCGCTGATTGCGCTGGCTGATGGCCGCCAATGCCTGCTTTTGTCCTGGATCTTCTACAGCGACAGCAACACCGACCGCATCTTCGACCATGATCTGCGGAGCAACGGTCGCTTCGAGTCTTTCGAGGAGTTGGTTGAAGTTCTGAGTCAGCTTCTGCAGCAGAGGTGGCTGTTGAGCCCGGCAGGGGGTGGCCGGGATCCAAATGCAGACCAGCACGGCCAGCAGGTGCAGTCTGCAGGAACGGCTGGACGGATTCATCGCGTGGAAGCGACGAAGGGCCGGCGGGGGTGCACTTGGCGAAGTAGGCATAGGAAGCTGCGTCCGGACGGTTTGTCCTGTTGGTCGGGGACAGTCGCGGTATTCTCAGAATCCTGTTCACTGCTGGCAAGCCGCGCCATCGATCCTTACGACAGAAATCGAATGTTTTTTCCGGGTGGCGGGGTGAAGCGTGCCTGGAGAATGGGGTTCAAAGTCAGAATTTTCAGGGAAAACGGAATTCGAGGTGTTTTTTTGTACGGCACAGGCCGGTGGATTGCACTGATAAGAGTGGATGTGAAGGTGGACTGAAGCAAGCTGTTTTTTGATTGGGCGAGGTAGTTTCCAATGCGACTGACGCTCCGCACACTGCTGGCCTATCTGGACGATCGTCTGCCCCCTGAAAAGGCTCGCGAAATCGGCCTGAAGATTCAGAAAAGCCCGTTCGCGATGGAGCTGGCAGAGCGGGTACGGGAAGTCAAACGGCGACGGCGCGTGGCCGCCGATCAGGACAAAGTTCCGTCGGTGGATGCGAATCTGATCGCAGAATACCTGGATGATCAGCTGGCCCCGGATGTGGTGGCACGTCTGGAACAGCGGATACTGGCGTCCGATGCCCTGTTGGCCGAAGTCGCGGCAGCCCACGAATTGCTCGGGCTGCTGCGTGAACCGGTCACTGTCGACGCTCGGTTGCGTGAACGTCTGCTGACGCTGGATCAGACCGGCAGCAGTGCAGCCCCTGTGTCTGCTGGTGCTGAGCGTGAGCCGTCTGATGCGGCAGCGGAAGGCTGGGTGAATTCACCGGCTTCGTCCACGGGCTGGCTGCGCTGGTCTTCACTGCTGGTTGGTGTTGGTGTGTGTGCGTGGCTGGTCAGTCTGTTCACCGATCCGCGTCTGTTGAAACCGCCAGCTGCGGTGACTGCTGATGCGGGCACAGGTGCAGCAGTTGTTGCACCTGCTGAGCCATCTGTGGAGATTGGTGCTGGCGCGGCAGAGGCCCCGGCGGGGGCCGGTGCGGAGGAACCAGCTGGTCAGATCGCATCCAAAGCCTCGCCAGTGGCCGCGGAAAATCCATCAGCTGCCAGCCAGCCAGCTGCGATGGCTGAAACCGGTCCTGCAGCGGTCATCGCGCCGCCCGCTGAACCGGTCGCGGCCGTGGACCCGGCTGCCGCGGATGCTCCTGCCCCACCTGCAGTCGAGTACACTGTGCTGCTGCAGGCCGATAACCGGACGGTGCTGCTGGCGAATGAAAAAACGGGCACGTGGAAAACTCTGCTGCAGGTGCCTGGTGGTGAAACCATCACGGCAACCCCGAACATCACCAACAGTGCTCCGTTCCTGAAGCAGAGCTGGTTCGGTGTGCCGCAGCCATTTGACATGAAGCTGCGGTTTGAAGAGGGTGGCTGGCTGATCAGGGCACTGGGTGGATCGTTGTTGCGTCTGCCTTCGGATCAGCCGGGTATTCAGGCGCTGGCGGGTCGGATGGTGCTGACAGCAGACACAGCTGTCGCGTGGCAGGAGGAACAGTTGCCGCGGCTGCATTTGCTGTGTGGGCAGTCTCTTTCACTGCTGACTCTGGCCACCGCAGAAACTCGGATTGCTTTGCAGATTGTGCCGCGGTCGGTGGTGGCCGAGGATGTGCTGACAGAGTCGGCAGTGGCAGGCGATGCGGCAGCAGAGCCGTCGGATCTGCTGTCAGCCCTGCTGTCCGCAAAGTGTGATTACGAGGTGCAGGTCACGGTACTGCAGGGAACAGCGATGCTGCAGGTTGCGGGTGGCGAATTGCAGATGCTGCCGGCGGGTGTACAGGCTGAGTGGCAGGTTGTGGATGGTGGCGAGGCATCTGGATTTCGCCAGCTCCCCTCAACTCCTGCCACGATTCCCGTCTGGATGTTGGCGCCTGAGACTGAGCCGGTACCGGAAGCGGCCACTGTGCGAACTCAGCTGACAAAATCACTGGAGGCTGGTGGAGATCCTCGGGAAGCCATCCTGCCATTGGTGGCGGATCGCAATCCTGAGGTGGGCCTGCTGGCTACCGAAGTCCTGGTGCTGACTCGCAGTGCAGATCGTCTGCTGAATCTGTTTTTTGAGGACCTTGACGAGGTGGTGCAGAGGCGGATTATTGACGGGCTGCAGGCCATTGCCAGTTCGTCTGAGACAGCTCGTGAGCTGATTCGGGAGTCATTATCGACGCGGCTGCCGATGGCTGAGGCGATCAACATCAACAGTCTGCTGAATGGTGTGAATGCAGTGCGGGCAGCCGAACCTGAGACAGCCCAGCAGCTGCTGGCGTATCTCGGTGATGAGCGACTGGGAGTGCGTACACTTGCGATTTATCGACTTGAGCAGATCACGGGAGATCGGCAGAATTTTTATCCGGCAGCTGACGCATCGCGGCGTCGCGATGCCATCCGTCGCTGGCAGAAGTGGCTGGATCGTCAGGGGGGAGTGCTGGTGAAGCCGGCGGAATGATTTTCTGATTTTTGCCGGCGGCCTGCAGGCCGGTGCGACCTGTCGTGGAATTGACGAACGTGCGTCCGTTGTTCAGACTTCTGCCAGTCTGCGGTGTCTTTGTTTCCTGTTCTGTCGGAAAATTGCTGCCATGCTGTTTCGAAAATGTCTTGCTTTCCTGCTGTTCGGCGGAGTCGTCGGTTCTGCGTCTGCCGAAAACTGGCCTGCGTGGCGCGGGCCTGCGGGAAACGGCATCAGCACTGAGCACAATGTGCCGACAGAATGGGGGCCGGACAAGCATGTGGCGTGGAAACTGGCCCTGCCCGGTCCAGCAGGTGCGACACCCGTCGTCTGGGAAGAACGCATCTTTCTGACGTCCGTCAATGAGGCTGGCGAACTGCTGCTGATGTGTGTGAATACGGCCGGGAAGCCGCAGTGGCAGCAGGTGGTGGCGAAGGGCAACCAGAATTCTCGAGGTGACGAAGGCAACTCGGCGTCGCCTTCGCCGGTGACCGACGGCCAGCATGTCTGGACTTTCATGGGCGATGGAACTCTGGCCTGCTACACAGTCACCGGAGAACAGGTCTGGAAACTGAATCTGCAGGACCGCTACGGGAAGTTTCAGATTCAGTTTGGTATGAGCTCAACGCCGGTGCTTGAGCAGGGCAAGCTGTATCTGCAGTTGATTCATGGCGAAGGCAATCCGCAGACGAGGGAAGCCATCGTGGTGGCGCTGGATGGCAAAACGGGTGCGGAAGTCTGGAAAGTCGATCGCCCCAGTGACGCCGAAGCAGAGAATGAGCATTCGTATGCGTCCCCAGTGCTGTATCGTGATGACAAAACGACACTGTTGCTGACCCATGGTGCCGACTTCATTATTGCACATGATCTGCAGGACGGTCATGAAGTCTGGCGGTGCGGCGGATTGAATCGGCGGGATGATACTGTCCTGCCTTACGATCGCACGCTGCGTTTTGTGGCCTCACCAGCAACTGCTCCCGGTCTGATCATCGCCCCTTCAGCCAAGCAGCATCCGCTGCTGGCAATTCGAGCCGGAGGAAGTGGTGATATCACCAGCTCTGCGAAGCATCGCCTGTGGGACTGGAAACGGACTCCGGATGTCCCTTCACCGTTGATTCTGGATGGTCTGGTTTATCTGTGCATGGAGAATGGCAATCTGACAGTGCTGGAAGCTGACAGCGGTAAAGAAGTCTATTCCGAAGCGACTCATCGTCAACGGCACCGCGCTTCCCCGGTGTATGCTGATGGCAAACTGTACCTGACTGCTCGTGATGGTCGGATCACCGTCGTGCAGGCTGGTCGGGAGTTCAAGGTGTTGGCTGTCAATGAACTGGGTGAAGATCAGTCAGCGTCTCCGGCTATTTCCGGCGGCACGCTCTATCTGCGGACGTTCGGGCATTTGTGGGCGATTCGGAACGGGAAATAGTGGTCGGCGGTCGGTGGTCAGTGAGGGGCCACGACATTGGGCGAGTGGGGTTTGGGGCGGCGGTGGTGTGTGTGGCGTGGCTGCTGGCTGGTGCGGTGTGGTGGGTGAGTGTGGTGGCTGAGTGTGGTGGGTGGTGGATGGTTGATGAAAAACGCTCTGGATCAGGCTTCCGTGCCAGGAACACACAACCGCTCAGACGCAAACGACCACACTCGTCAGCTGATGGTAACGGCTCGCCTTTGCGTGGGGGTGAACGTGTTGTGCGACACGGGCTGAAGCCGATGCTACGAGCGTTGAGCGCCGCTTCGCGGCTTTGTGTGGGGAAAAGGTGGCCGGGCAGGAATGCCCGGGCTACGGTTGTGGGTGAACAACGACAAATGAAGACTGACCATTGACTTCGGCTCGGCGGGAGCCTCGCCCTCCGAGGCGGGACTTTGCGAGCACTGATCGCTGAGAACGAGGTCCTTCGTTGGTGAAGAATCACCAACTCAGACGGCACAGCAACACCGCGAACAGCATTCTGCGTGGAGCCCATTTTCATTGCCCGGTTTTCGCGGAGGTGAGGGGCTGCGCGCACGTGTTTCCCGTGAGGGGCCTCTCGGGGTGAGCTGTTTTTTCAAAAGACCTCGGCGGGGTCTGCGGTGCGCAGACGTCGGATAGCCATCGCGGCGCTCATGCAGCACATCAGGATCGTCAGGGCAAACACCAGCAGAGCGCGTTCAGCCGTCATGTAGAACTGCATCTGGATGGCCTTTGTGGCTACTCGATACAGACCGATGGCCATGAAGAAGCCGGGGAAATATCCAAGGACTGAAAGCAGCATGGCCTGGCTGAAGACCACTTTCAGCAGGTAGCGATCTGAAAATCCCATCGCTTTCAGTGTGGCGTACTGGGGCAGGTGATTTGTGACTTCTGTATACAGAATCTGATACACGACGACGAAGCCGACGAAGAAACCAACTGCGGCACCCATCCCGAAGATGAAGTCAATCGGTGCATTTTCGCGAATAAAGGCAATTTCCATGGCGACCAGTTCTTCCTTCGTCAGCACGCGTGCCTCATTGTTGACCAGTGGCTGCAGAGCCCGGCGTACCTGTTCAAGGTCGGCACCTGACTGCAGTCTGATCAGACCCACATCCACGGATCCCGGTCGACGATCCGGAAACAGTCTCAGGAAGTTTGCGGGAGCCATATACAGATTGCCGTCGGTATTGATTGAGATTCCTACGTTGATGGCACCGATGATCCGCATCTTTCGCAGGTTGATTTCCACATCAAGCTGGCCCTCACGCTGCAGAAACCCAAGGACTGGTCCGTAGTTTTTTCGACTGAGTCCGTCGAACAGAATGCGATCCTGCTGCTGCAGCTCTGCGGCATAAGGATCCAGCCCCGGCAGGTCCATCATTGGCTCACGCGGATCGATGCCGTAGATACTGACAGGAAACTCAAGCTTGTCCCACGGATTCCGGAAGCGGCCCTGGGCCATATACATCTCGCCCGTACTGCGAACTCCGGAAATTGCTCCCAGACGGTACAGCAGGGAACGCGGGAAGGTCGCAGAAGCAAAGATGGTTTTGGTGCGAGGGCTGACGAGCACAAGATCAGCTGTGATGCGACGAGCAATCGCTACGCTGTTGTCCATGGCACCTTCACGGATGCCCAGTTGCACAAGCATCAGCATGACCGCCACAACAACGCCAGCCGTCGCCACGACCAGCTTGACTCGCTGGTGTGTCAGTTGGGCCCATGCCAGTAAAAAGGAAGACAGTGGCACAGCAGAGACCGGTCAGACAGAGAAAATATCAAGGGGCTGGAATCGGTCATACAGAATGTCGGCAGAATCCACTTTCAGCCAGCGTTCCAGTACGGTGGCGTAGACTTCCCGGAAATCGGTGGAGAACTGCAGGTCGCCGTCCTGCAGATTGTTCAGATCGGGGCGTTGACCATGCAGGCCTGCCCGTACCGATCCACCTGCAAGAAACATCGGTCCGGCAGTCCCGTGGTCCGTACCTGCACTGGCGTTTTCCTGCACACGGCGTCCAAATTCACTGAATGCCAGCACCGTTGTTCGCTGCAGGTCACCACTGGTCTGCAATTCGGCCAGCAGGGCCGAAATCCCCTCTGACAACTGTCGCAGCAGGCCACGATGAGCATCCGGCTGCTGAGCGTGCGTGTCAAATCCACCCAGAGTCACATAGTACACTCGCGTCTGCAGCCCTGATCGGATCAGCTGAGAAACGGTTCGCAGACGTTCCGCAAAGCCACTCTGAGGCCATACAACGCTGGTCTGTCCGGCTTTTGCGGCACCGGCGAGGCGATCGCTGGCAGTCAGTGCAGCACTTGTGCTGCTGGCCACAAAACCAAGCAGATCGTCTTCCTTCTCTCGCTGCTCATCGGCCAGCTCCTGTACGGCTGTGCGAAACTCAGAGTCCTCAGTGCCACGCAGCCGAAATTCCTCAAGTGACCTGATCGAGGGTACCCGCAGACTACGGGACATCAGTGCAAAAGGCTGCTTTTCACCACCCAGATGCATCGCTGCAATATCACCCCCGACGGCCTGCACTCGCTCGGCCCACCGTCCCAGCCAGCCGTCAGGGCGCTGCTGCTCCTTGCGCAGGCAGGTGTGCCAGATATCCATGGACTCGAAATGCGAACGATTGGGCTGCGGATAACCTACCTGCTGGACAACAGCCAGCTGCCCGGCCTGCAGCAGATCCGCGAACCCCTGCAGCGCCGGGTGAAAGCCCATGCCATCGGCAATCGACAGGACTTCGGCTGAGGGCACAGCCAGTGTCGGACGCAGCCGACGATAGAGCGGGTCGTCTGTGGGAATCACAGTATTCAAACCGTCATTGCCACCCTGCAGCTCAACAACCACAAGGATCCGTTCCGCCTGCGACCGCAGGGCAGATGCCAGCAGCGGCAGCGGGACCAGTCCGCCACTGCTGAGTACCGCTGAACCCGCGCAAGTCCGCTGCAGAAATCTTCGACGATTCATCCGCATGGTCACTTCTCCTGATTCAGCACAACTGGAATTCCGGCAACGTACACAACGCATGCAGACCTTCCGCGAGGGCGGCTTCCGAACGCGGTTTCATCAGTGACAGAATACTGTCACGAGCCCTCTGCGGGATCGGAGCAGCAAACAATAACAGCTGCAGCTCTGCCAGCATCTCGGCCGGTTCTTTCAGATCATGAGCCGACAGATAATCGGGCAGCGACTGGCGACCGAAGCGAGTATTCGGATCAGTGATCAACTGCCGCATCAGATTGCTGCGACCCAGCAGAGTCGAAGAATTGATCCATGTTCGCCCGCCATCCCACCCCTTGACGCTGGGGGGATACAGCAGGCCCTGTCCCAGTTGCTGCAGGGACTTTGCCAATCCAACGGTATTTGTGGTCCCTTCAAGACAACGCAGCAGTCCCAGAGCCAGCTCGACCGGAGATTTAATCCGGCGACCCACAGAGCGACGTGAAAAGAACAGGCGACTGGTCAGGATTGTTCGAAGCAGTGGCCGAATCTGCAGGCCACTGTCGCGAAACTGCCGGGCCAGTGGTGCTGTCAGGGCGACTACGTCAACAGGTTCGTCCATTACGAAAAAACGCAGCATTTTACTGACAATGAACTGCGCTGTCTGTGGCTGACGGAGGACCACATCCACGGCCTGCTCACCGCTGAATTCACCGCTGGTACCCAGAAATGCGCGGCTGCCTGTATCGTGCTGAAAACGATTGAAACGATATTCACCACGACGCACTTCCCAGCCCGTGAAACAGCGAGCCAGTTCCCGGATATCCTGCTCCGTATACTGACCTTCGCCCAGGCAGAACAGCTCCATCAGCTCACGCGCATAATTCTCATTGGGGTGCGCCTTACGATTGGATGCAGAATCCAGGTACAGCAGCATTGCCGGGTCTTTTGAGATCTGTTGAACCAGGTCGCCAAAGCCGGCAAATGCCAGTCGTCGCAGCAGCTGATTCTGCGTCAGCATCAACTGCGGTTCCGTGACCTTGTCAGCCCCGGTGGCGAAATGACCATGCCAGAACAGCACGGTTTTTTCCAGCAGTTGCCGGGGCGTACCAAGAATTCGATAGACCCACCACGCCGACAATGGTTCCACATTGCCACCCGATATGGCAGCGGTCGCAAGCGTCTGCATCTGGCTGTGAAATTCCGCTGGCTCCGGCACGTCCAGCAGTTCATCAACGACCTGCTGGGGACTTTGTCTGACGGCTGCCTCCAGCTGCTGTCGGTTCGCTCCGAAACCCGCCCGACGGAACAGATGGGCTGCCGCTGACAGATCCCACGGGCCGTCGACATCCGGTTCAAACGGTTGCCACAACTCTTCGGCAGTCAGCTCAGTTGCCACGATCAGATTCCTCCCGGATGCTCTGATCTGCTGCAGATGTGGCTGGCGTCAACTGCAGATCAAGCTCCAGCTGCAGACGGTTGGCAGCTGCCTCAGGTCGCAACTGCAGCGTCAGACCATGAACCAGACTGATGAGTTGCTGCAGTACACCAACTTCCGTTTCGGCTTCCTCACGAGTCTGCCCCTTCGTCAGCATATTCTGGGTGATCATGGCCTGCTGGTTATCGGCGATCAGCTGACCGGCAACCGCTGCCTGCAATTCCATCCGCATGTTGGCTGATGCGGCCGGCTGACGCGGAACCTGCAGAATCTCAGTCGCCAGTCGTTCTGTTGATGACAGCACAAAAACATCACCCTGAAAGGCGACAGTCGGGGAAAAATTGTAGATCAGCGGAACCGGCGGAGCTTCCCCGGTGGTGGGACGACGCGGTGGCAGGTAACGGGCAATCACCAGCTCCTGATCGGCCGTTTTCTGCATGTCCATTTCCAGCTGCGATCGACCCTCCTGAATTCCAGTGATATTGAAAAACCCAATCGCACTCTGGAAAGCTCGCCGCAGTTCTGGACGCATCGTGGCAGCATCCTTCATTGTCAGCACCAGAGCGAAAGCCGGCAGCTGAATCGCTGGAACAGGCTGCTCGGCAGAAAAACGCTGGCGAGCCGCCAGCAACAGCATTTCCGGTCCGAATGCTCCCAGAACTTCGTCACCAAAATCACGTCCCCCGAAGACGGTTCCCAGATTGCTTTCGGCTTCCGCCATGCGGTCGTTGATATCGGCATTGAAAAGGTCACCGGCTCGCTGCCACATCTCGGACACGTTGCGGTACATGCCAACAGTTCCCAGAAGTTCGGTGACCTGTGGCACGGTCGGAACTGTCCCGGAGGCCGCCGGTCCAAAGAACCATTGACGGCTTTCGGGAATCCAGTCGGTCTGAAAAGGTGCCGCAACGGAGAGCTGCAGGCTGGTGTCTGCAACCTGCAGCTGTGCCTGCAGCCAGTCTGTGCTGTTCAACACGTTCTGCAATCCACCGAACAACAGCTCGACCGCTGGGTTGTCAGCCTGCCCCGTGAAGACTTTCTGATTCTTTACCGCGCTGCGGACCGTCTGCATACCGATCCAGAATGATGCTGACTCCTGTGATGGCCGAGCCGTACGTGCCTGCTGCCATGCAGGCACTGCCGATAAGGACTGTTCGTCGGCCGCTTTCAGATCCAGCAGCCGATCCAGCAGTCGTTTGCCGGCTTCTGCTTTATTCACAACCAGCAGCCATTCACCAACGACAGCGGCACCGCCCTGCGGCAGCCGATACACCGGAATATCACGATAGGTGTCCAGTCGACCGTTGCCCGGTGGAGTCAGTCGAGTCAGTTCCAGAAGTTTCAGTCGCACATCCTGCATCAACTGCTCGTCGCGACCGTGAATTAACAGAGCCACTGAATTGTCACTGCTGTCCACTGCCAGCCACAGACCCTGAGCTGTAATCGCCTGCAACGCTTCCAGCCATGGCATGCCCATCTGCAGCTGAAAGAAATTGCGGCCGGTCATAACAGGTTGCAGATCCGCACTGGCAAGGGCCTTACGAACGCCATCGATTGCCTGCACCCGCTGCACCAGAGGATGCTGCACCAGCGATTGCAGGAGTGCCGGAGGGTCTGCAATTTCAAGGCAGGCCGCTGTACTGGCCGGAAAGACATCAGGCCCCTTCAGCGATTGAGCACTGGCGGACTGAGTCCCTGCGAAGGGAAGCAGGCACAGGCTGGCGGACAGCAGCCAGAATGCCATGATTGGCCGATCGACACACGTCATAGGGGATCGCCTGAAAACAGACTGCTGAACAGCCTCCAGCAGCCGCGACAGAGCCGAGGCAAACAACACCAGATGGCTGGCTGCGAGAGAAACCTGGTACGGAATTTGGGGCAGTTTCCCCGGACAAACAGCAGGCTTACGGGTTCCGTGTCCTGAATTCTGACGCGCCGGCCAACTTCGGGCAAACTCAGACCGCTGGAATTGCAGCGATTTGTACGGATCGGAAGTCAATGAAACGGGGCGGGCTCCGGGCAGACGCACCGTACCGGAATCCCCTCGTGAGCGGTCACTGCCTGCGTCTGGCCGCTGTCCCTGACAAAGGGCCCTGCGGAAAATTCAAGACGCGGAAACGCTCGGAAAAACGCCGGGGCTCACACGAGCCGTTGGCGAAAGCCAACGGGTGTTTTGTGAGGGAGAACCGAGCTGGTGCTGGGTGGTCCGAGAAGGACTGGTGAGGTTTCCGCCGAATCGCAATGCATGACCGTTCGGTTCAGCAGGAGCTTCAACCACCCGGGATGCGCAATACCGCAACCCTCTGGAGCGCTCGTCATTACCCATAAAAAAAGATGTTTATGATGCCGCTCCGATGTTGCGGAGGAGTAAATCAATCGTTTTCGGCTGGGTTTTTCCCTGGGCGTTGCCGAGGGCTACGTTGTGTCTGGCCGTTGGCCAGGTGTGGAACTCACGCGTGGCCGGACGGGTTGCGCAGGTCATGACAAGTCGGGAGGGCGAAGCTACCACTGAAACGATCAGGGAGAATTCTGCAAACTTCAGTGGCAATGCAAATGGCAGGTGCGTACGTGATTTCAAGTTGATCCGAAAACAGCTCGGGCAAACGCCACGGCAGCTGAACTTTCCATAAAGTCCTGCGTTCCAGGACGTCCGAATCACAGACTGTCGAACTGACTCAGGCCTGCAGGACCAGTGACTGACGCCAGGGACAAAAGTCGTCTGAGGCCGTCAAATTGACTCCAGCTCATTAAAAAAACATCGTGTTTTTGCAGTACGGGGCCGAGCAGGAAGGCGCGGGCTACATTTTTGTCCCTGGCGTCAGTGACTGTCCCAACTACGGATGCTCAGATCAGGATTCAGAGTCTGGAGTCGCAGGGCCTGACAGCGGGGCAGCCTCATCCTGCAGTGACGGTTTGCGTGCAAAGCGTTTTTGTCTTGCTGCGATACGACATCTGACAATCTGCCAGATGTCGTCGTACCAGACATCCAGTGTCTGCGTTCGAACAAGCTGCTGTGCTTCCGCAGCGGTCAGGCGCCGTGCCACCAGTTCAGCTCCCACGACGATAATACCAATCACGATCGTCAACAGCAGTGCGGCAGACTGCATCTCGGGCTCAGCTTCAATCGCCTCGCGAAACTGGCTGGTCAGGACTCGTCCGCGTGGCAGCAATGCGACGGTGAGGCAGCCGACGGTCGTGACAACCAGCAGCGTCAGCACTCCCCGGATCCCGGCTGTCTGCCACTGCACCAGTTGTTCGGAACGCGATGACCAGAATGCGGGACTACACAGATCACTGAGCTGCACCGGCCGATTCTCTGTGTCGTCAGCACCCTGCTCCGTCGCATCATCCTGCAGATTCAGCGTGACATTGACCGAAGTCTGGCGTTCCTGCGCACGGAGTCCCGCAGTCAGTGATCGGGAAGCTGCTTCCTGTAAGATGGGCCGTTGTCGCCAGAGAAACATCAGAAATGTCAGAGCGGCGAGGCAGAAAACCAGCTCATTTTCCGCTTCAAGGCGACCGCGTACCTGGGGTTCCGTCAGCAGCAGATGCAGCAGCAGGCACAGCAGTACCAGCAATCCACCGGCATGGCGCAGGGTCAGTAGAACCAATGCGGCAATCAGCAGGCGAATGGATGCTGCCAGTTGTGGCAGCAGGCAGAAAATCAGGATCGCAGTGCTGCTCATCGTCAGGAGCAACACGAGCAACCCGCGGAGCAGTGAGACTGTGGGTGACAGACGCAACGGTTTCAGGAGTGTGGGTTCGTGCTGTTGTTGACTGTCCGCGCTGTGTGTGTCGGCAGGCGTTGTTGCAGTGCTCATCGTGAGACTCCTGCCCCGGTTCGCCCTGTGCGGGCAAGGTCCATCTCAGTCAGCACGGCGTGAATGGCGGAATTCTCTCCGGAAAATGCGGCGACAACTCCCAACCGGCGCAGTTCACGCTGCAGTCCGGTCGCAAGCCCGCGAGTGCGAGTCTGTTCGGCTGCCAGCAGCAGATCCTCAGCAGTTGTGCCGGGGAGTTCCAGTGTGGTTGGAGCGGGGCGGCGAAACACAGGTGTCGGGCAGACGCAGACAACGCGATGATGTCGCGATCGGGCCAGTCGGAGTGCCGGGAGCAGTCGCGAAATGCCGTGACTGCTTTCGAGCAGATCTGCGAAGATGACAAAGACCTCGTTGTCCTTCGCTCGTGAAACGGCTGTGACCAGTGTTTGTGCCAGTGTGTCGAGGCGGGTCACGCTGTCATGGAATCCGCGGCCGCGAACAGGCACGACGGGGGCCAGCCAGGCCATTCCGCACTGACTGAGAAAGCTCTGACAGCAGGCGGCCAGCAGGGCATCGTCCAGCAGCAGCTGCACCTGCCGCTCGACTGTCATTCCGGACAACTGAGCGATTGCCGATGCCAGCAACGCTCGGTTCTGCTGCCGTCGACGACTCCACGGCAACAGCGGAAACAGCCTGAAAGGCAGTGAGTTGATGCGGGGATTCAGCAGCTGTGGAAACTGCTGATTCAGGACTGCAAGAGTAGACTGCTGCAGTTCAGTGGTCAATCGCGTGAGCAGCGGTCGGGGATTGACGGCGAAATCCGCCATGGTCTGCAGAAGCTGCTGAAAGCCTCGATCGCCGGTCTGCTGCCCCAAAGTGTGCAGGCCACGTTCATCAAAGCAGACAATTCCTGCAGAATCACCGGCCGACAGTGCATTGCGAGCGACCGAGGCGGCGACAAAGCAGGCCTGGTCCAGCAGGCGACTGCCAAAGCCCCCAACCCGCATGCTGATGCCACCGTCAAGGAACAGCTGCAGGCGGATGGGGACTTCCGATTCGTATTGTCGAGTCATCAGGCGGTCACGGCGGGCCGAGACTTTCCAGGCAATCGATTTGGGCGGATCGCCGGGGACATAATCCCGCAGCTCCAGCAGCTCAGAACCCATGCCGGCCCGCTGCAGCCGATGAATGCCGTGTCGGGGGATGGCATTCATGCGTTTAATCAACGGACGATGCTCGCCGGTTTCCAGCCATGCCGGCAGGACTCGAAAAGTCTGCCGACAGGGAACGAAGCTTTCCGAGCGGAAGAAGCCGTGTCGATCCTGCAGAATGATGCGGAATCCTGGCAGAATCAGCTGACCAGTACCGCGCAGTCGCCCGCTCCAGGTGAAGGTCGCCGATCGAAATGCAGAACTGACCTGCACCTGGTGGGCAGATTGCTGCACATCAATGTTTTCCGGCAGCACATCTTCGATTCGCAGGGGCGGATGACAGACAGTTCCACCGGTGGAAATGCGAACTTCGACACGCATCAGTCGACCGGCCTGCAGTGTGCCGTTCGAGTCGCAGTGATCGTTGACAACACGCTGAAACTGCAACCGCGGGATCAGCCTGATCCGACGCCATTGAAACCACGCATACTCCAGCATCAGCCAGAGTACTGTCGACAGCGCCAGGGCAGAGACGGTGGCCTGTCCGCGGATCAGTCCGGCAAACAGTCCGCACAGTGCGACCAGCAGAACCGCTCGGCCAGGTGCTGTCATCGCGGGCGATCCTGCACGACCGGGACGCTGCGGATGACCTGCTGAATGACCGCATCGACTCGCCGTCCATCCAGTTCCGCCTCAGGTCGCAGAATCAGGCGATGGCTGAGCACTGGCAGGCAGACGTCCTGGATATCGGCGTGAGTCAGAAAGCCGCGTCCGTGCAGCAGCGCCTGGGCGCGAGCAGCCTTCAGCAGACTGATGGCTGCTCGCGGACTGGCACCAAGAGCGAGGTCGGCATGGCGACGACTTTGCCGCACAAGGTCGACCACATATTCCTGCAGTTCACGGGTGGCGTAAACAGTATCAAGGGCGGCACGCATGGCAAGAATTTCATCGGCTGTGGTGACCGGCGCCGGACGCGCCGCCGGGCGACTGTGCAGATCCAGCATGGCAACTTCCTGATCTCGCTCAGGGTAGCCAACATTGACCCGAAACAGAAACCGGTCCAGCTGTGCTTCAGGCAGGCGGTAAACACCTTCCTGCTCAATCGGGTTCTGAGTGGCCAGCACCATGAAGGGGTCAGGCAGTGGCAGCGTCCGCCCTTCAATCGTTGTCTGCCGCTCCTGCATCGCTTCCAGCAGAGCCGATTGAGTTCGAGCGGGTGCGCGGTTCAGTTCATCAGCCAGCAGCAGTTGACAGAATACTGGTCCCTTACGCAGGACGAATTCACTGGTGGCACGATCCAGAACCTGCGTTCCGGTCACGTCCGACGGCAGCAGATCCGGAGTAAACTGGATGCGTTCGAAATGCAGTCCCAGCACGCTGGAAAAAGTTCGGCACAGCGTCGTCTTGGCCGTTCCGGGAACACCTTCAAGCAGTACATGACCGCCTGCCAGCAGGGCCATCAGCAGCTGATCCGTGACGGCTTCCAACCCCACCACAACCTGCGACACAGCCTGCTGAGTCTGTTCGCGAAGGAAACGTACCTGAGCTGCTGTATCTGTGGAAAAACCGGAACTCACGGCGGCGCTTTTCTGTTGACTGCTGGGGAAATGGGCGGTACGCGGTTGGCGACCGCGACAGAGAATAGCAGGAAACGTTTCAAGATCGAGCGATTCCTGTGGTCAGGGAATGACGCAGGCAGGATTTTTCCGGATCATCCACCACTCAGACTGTTGTGATTCTGACCCGGAACAAACCGGTACTGTCTGGATTCCCGCAATTCGGCCGAGTACGATCCGGGATCACACCGTCGTTCCCGGCTACCCCCTGCATTCTTCGGCAACTGCGCACGTCTTATGATTGATCGCACCAGTACATCGTTCACCGACAGTTGTTCTGCTGAATTGACCGAGCTGCTGGAGGCTGCGGAGTTGACGGGGGCTGAGCAGTCCGTGGCTGATGCGGCAGAGGCGGTGGACTGGGTTGTGCTGGCTCGTTATGGGCTGGTGCCACAGGTGGCGCGATTTGGCGGTACCGGTGAAGTTCCGACGCGCGATCAGGAAATCGTGGTGACGACAGAGCGTGGTACAGAGGCCGCAGTTGTGCTGCAGGCTCTGACGGCTCGTGGCACGCAGGGAGTGACGGACCAGCAGCTGACCGGACGAGTGCTGCGGCAGATGTCCTCAACGGATCATCTGTCGGTGCAACAGCGCAGGCAGGCAGCCGAAACGTCCTTTGCAGCCTGGATGCAGCGAGCTGCCGCCTGGAAGCTGCAGCTGCAGATCATCGATCTTGAGCAGACACTGGATGACCGCCTGATTCTGTATGTGCTGAATGATCGTGGCCCTGAAACAACTCGTCTGGCACTGCTGGCGGCGGCTGCCGGTCATGGTGTGATTCATGTGCAGCCGGTTTCTGCCGCAGGGATTGTTCCGGAAAAGTCGGGTGGTGGATGTGGCGACTGCGGCTGTTCGACTCACTGAAACACGATTGGAAGACTGAATATGTGCAGTGCTGAAGCAACGGGTTGGCGAGTGTCTGTGCTGGCACTGGTGTTGCTGGGGTGTATCGCGGGCTGTACGGAATCCGAATCCCCGGCAGGCGCTGCGGTGAACGGCACTGCAGGTGACTCGGCAGAGTCTGCGGCTGGTTCGGCAGTCGCAGCAGAACGGCCACGGATTGCTCTGGTGATGAAGTCACTGGCGAACGAATTTTTTGCGACCATGGCTGAAGGCGCGAAAACTCATGCAACCGCCCATGCGGACGATTATGAGCTGATTGTGAATGGCATTCAGGACGAAACAGACCTTGCGGGTCAGGTGGGACTTGTTGAGCAGATGATGGCGCAGCAGGTGTCAGCCATCGTGATTGCTCCGGCCGATTCCAAAGCCCTCGTACCGGTGCTTCGAAAAGCCTGCGACGCCGGGATTGTGGTTGTGAATATTGACAACCGGCTGGATACGGACGTGCTGCGCGAGCAACAGGTGCAGATCCCTTTTGTGGGGCCGGACAATCGAGCGGGGGCAAAGGCTGTGGGGTTGCAGCTGGCGAAATCACTGCAGGCGGGTGATGAGGTTGTGATTCTGGAAGGTCTTGAAACATCGTTTAACGGCCAGCAGCGGAAGCTGGGGTTCACGGAAGCCGCAACTGAGGCTCAATTGAAGATCGTGGCTTCGCAGTCAGCGCAGTGGGAGATGGATATTGCCAATCAGCAGACTGCTGCCCTGCTGACGGCTCATCCTCGCCTGAAAGGGATCCTTGCCTGTAATGACAGTATGGCGCTGGGGGCACTTGCGGCGGTGCGGGCTGCTGAGCGAACGGACATCAGAATCGCCGGCTTTGATAACATCGGAGCGGTACGGCAGGCGATTCAGGACGGCCAGATTCTGGTGACGGCTGATCAACATGGGGATCAGCTGGCAGTCTATGGAATCGAAACGGCTCTGGAGCTGTTGCAGGGTGTGTCGGCTCCGGGAGACGGTGTGGCAGCGCAGAGAACTGTCAGGGATCGCGAAACGGCTGTGGATGTGATTACAAAGGAAACACTCTCGCGCTGACCAGTGGCTGATGTGGCAGCCTTGCAGTCGGCTGGCAGATCGTGCTAATCTCCGTAGACTGGTGATTTTGCGGGGTGTTGGCGGTTTTCGGCGTTCAGTTTTCGGTGTTTGGTGTTTGGTGGGCAGGAGGCCAACGGTCGATGACAGTGCAGCGTGGACGCAGAATTCAGGCGCGGCGAACTGCAGCGTTACTGACGTGGGTGGCACTGGCGGTGCTGGCTGCCCTGCTGCGTTATGCTCGTGCGAATGGTCTGATTCGTGCGGAAGTGTGGGAGCCAGCGGCTTTGCTGTTGACGGGGTTTCTGACGATTCTGTCCTTGTTCTGCTGGCTGCTGTTTGCGCCGCGCAGGTCATCTGCTGAAGACAGTGCGGGTCTGTTTTTTGGCGGGTTGCTGACGCTGATCCCGCCGGCTTTTATTGCCTGGAATCTGATGCCGGCAGAGTCGCCGCTGAAGTCGTGGCTGACACTGGGCGTGCTGGTATTCGGTGTCCTGGCGATTCTCAGTCCGATCCCTGAAGAATTGTTTCGAGTGCCGCGTGATCGTCGCAGTTATCTGCAGTTGGTGACGGATGCGACGCTGGCGACGATGGATGCAGCTTCTGAGCAGACACAGTTTGAACGTCTGGCAGTGCGGACTGTTTTTCGGCTGACGGGTGGTAGTGATGGTGCGACCGGGGAAACTTCGGCGGCCGGCAGGCGACAGGCTGCACAGAATCGAACTGAGCAGGCCCGTGATCCGTGGACAGACCCGTTTCATGGAACTGGTCGGACATTGAGTCGAGTGCGTTCTGCGATCAGTGCGGCCGGGAGTGCGATGAGTACTGCGGCTGTGAACGTGCTGCGGACAGCCCAGTCTGTCAGGCACGATGGCGTTGGACCAGCACAGCAGTCGCCGAGCACCGTTTCGCCCAACGGGGCACCCCCGTTGCCAATTCCTGTGGCTGAATCTGTGGCAGCTCGATTTCCGTTGCCGTCCGTATCACCGGCTCCGGTATCAGCATTGCTTCCGGCCGCCGGATCGCCTGCTGTGCCAGCATCGGGGCGGATATCCAGCGAGGCCAGTCTGCAGGATCTGGATCGTCGTCTGCGCGCGGAGTTTGGTGATGGGGAGGGCGATGACAGTGCCGCAGATGCAACAGATGCAGAGGCAGTGTCTGGCGGTCTGACAGCAGTGCAGCATTCGGCAGACGCGGTGCAGATGCAGCGAGTGCAGGACGAGTTTGGTGGCGAGAATATTGAAGGAACTGCGGTAGTGCGGTTTCAGGTGGGGCAGAAGCGGGCGCACGTGCACATTCCGTTTTCACCGCCTCTGCCTGGGATTCCGGATGTGGAGTGTGAGCCGGCGGGTGGCGAGTCTGTGCGTGTGAAGGTTGCTATGCGACAGGCGTATGGAGTGCGTCTGGAGGTGCGTCGAGCGGAGGCATCGCAGCCTTTGCAGGCTGAGATCTCATTTGCCGCGGCGGCGGCACCAGTCAGGTGAACAGAGTTCAGATATGAATCAGGGATTGAAGCGGGAACTGGAAATCGGTTTGCAGGCGGTTCGTCAGGCGGCCGGACTGTGTCGTCAGGTGCAGTCAGCGATCAATACGGAATCACTGTCGAAGCAGGACAGCAGCCCGGTGACTGTGGCCGATTTTGGCAGCCAGGCTCTGATCTGTCGCCTGCTGCGTTCTGAGTTTCCGGGGGACCCGGTGATAGGCGAGGAGGGTGCGGCGGAACTGCGGACGCCGGCGGGCGAGGATTTTCTGCGGCAGGTACTTTCGCTGTGTGAGCAGAGTGGTGCGTCAGGATCGGCTGATGAGGTCTGTGACTGGATTGATCACGGCGGTGCCTCGCAATACTCGGCCCGCTTCTGGACCCTGGATCCGATTGATGGAACGAAGGGATTTCTGCGAAAGGAACAGTACGCGATTTCGCTTGCACTGATACTGAACGGTCAGATTGAGCTGGGGATTCTTGGCTGCCCCAACATGGAGTTTCCGGGTGCGGGGCATGGAGTGCTGGCGTGGGCGGTCCGGGGCTATGGTGCATGGCAGCAGCCGTTGTTTGGGGTTGAACAGTCGGCGATCGCGATTCGGACCAGCGGGACCGCTGATCCTGCACAGCTGACCATCTGCGAATCAGTGGAGTCCGGCCATAGTGCTCATGACTGGTCAGGATTGATCGCCGGTGACCTTGCGGTACAGAAGTCGCCCTTGCGGATGGACAGTCAGTGCAAGTATCTGGCTGTGGCTCGTGGCGATGCGGATCTGTACCTGCGTTTGCCGACGAAAAAGGGTTATCAGGAAAAGATCTGGGATCATGCGGGTGGAGTACTGCTGGTTCAGGAGGCCGGTGGTCAGGTGACAGACATCGGTGGGCGGTTGCTGGATTTCCGGCAGGGATCGACACTGGCATTGAATGAAGGCGTGGTGGCAACGAACGGTCGGGTACATCCGGTGGTATTGCGAGCGGTAGAGCGGCATCGTCCGATGCCGTAGTGCTGGGTGGGCAGCCGTCTGGCGGGCGGTCCGTCCGTTGGCAGCGGCCGATTGTGGGCTGGTGGGGCAGTTGGTTGGAGGGGCATCCATGGGGCGCGGATTTCGGTCAGAATCGGTCGGAATCAGCTCGTTTTTCCTTGATTTGCCACTTTTTTGCTTTTTGTGAGTTTTTCAGGAACTTTTCCCGGCGGTTGGTCGTCCGGTATTCACAGGGGATGCACTGCGCGCAGTGGCTTCTTCCCTGCTGGTATTTCCTACGTTCTCGTCCTGCCGAACAATCTGCCCATGTCTGCCTCATCTTCAGATTCGCAATTGCAGCAGTTATTTGATCTGCTGTCTGCTCAGCACGACGGGGTCTTATCCGTCGCTGAACAGCAGCTGCTTAGTGATTTGGCTGCTCAGTATCCCGTTCAGGCGCAGCAGTTTCAGTCCGGCTGCGGGCAGGTCACGTCGGCCCTTCGCTCGCTGCCTCGGACCACAATCTCCGCGCCGATCTTTTCGGTTCAGTCTGCAGCGGCCGATGTGCCGTGGCTGATCAGGACACCGGTGATTGCCAGACGCCGTTACTGGGCTCGACTGGCAGCAGTCGTCAGTACTGCGGCGGTGCTTGGGCTGGTGGTGATGTTCCAGACAAATCAGCCTCGCCAGACGGCTGTTCGTATGCAAACCGACTCTCCTCTGCTTAGCTCGGCACCGGCAGGTCCTGTGGCTGCTGCCCCTGCTGTGGCTGCTGCCCCTGCTGTGGCTGCTCCCGCTGTCGTGTCGTCTGACGCAGTCAGCGTGGCTGGTGCGCAGCCGGCGGAACAAATGCTGTTGGCTGCTGCTCCTGAACTGCAACAGCAGATGGCTCCTGCGGGATTCGGCGCTGCCAGCGCAGCGCCGCAGCAACCGGTCGTGACTTTGGCAAAAACACCAGACTGGAAGGTGGTTCTGGTCAAAGTGGGTGCTGCTGACCGGCAGGATGTGCGTGACAGGGTGCAGGGTGTCCTGCAGCAGCACGGGTTGCTGCTTGCTGATACGGCCCCGGTACAGATGCCGGATTGGCTGGGGGTTGTGCTGACGTCAGATTCACTGCTGCAGCAAAGTCTGGTACAGGCCGTTTCGATGGCTGTGGGTGGTGCACCGGCCGAATGGAATCCATCGCGGATACTCAGTGCCAGTCGTGAAGAACTGATTGAGGCTGTGCGTCGTTCTCTGGAATCACCAACTCAGGCAGAACTGGCACGGGGGGAAATCTATGTTGCAGTGCGTGACGAACCTGTGGCATCCGAAAGTCTCTCAAGGACTGCGCCGGCAAGACAGTCAGATCGTCTGAACTTCTACAGTCTGTCGGGTCGTACATCGGGTTATGTGGCAAGTGCCAATGGGCAGGCTCAGCCGAATCCAGGGGCCGGCGTTGGCGGCAGCTCGAAAAAGGCTGATCAGGCACAGGCTGATCAGGCACAGACTGCAGCACAGAACGAGGTGACTCTGTTCGTATTTCAGTTCTCGGCTGCAGACGACGATTCCAGTGAAGCTCGGAAGTTGCCGCAGTAGTTCCGGGAACCATGACACCGAGGACAAAATGTAGCCCGAGCAACCATCGCGGTGTGACATGCTGATGTCAGCGCGATTTGTCCTGAAGCTGCAGATCCAGAAATCGCTGCAGTTCCATCAACAGGCGTTGCTCGGGCTTTCGTGTCCAGCATTCCCAGACCACAAGGACATCCCAGCCGTCAGCCTGCAGTGCTTTTTTCTGCCGGCGATCACGTTGTTGATTCTGCAGGCGTTTTTGTCGCCAGAAGTCGGTGTTTGTGGCCGGCTTGACTCGACCGTAGCGACAGTTGTGACAGTGCCAGAAGCAGCCGTGGACGAAGATCACTTTGCGTCGTCCGGGCAGGACGATGTCCGGTTTTCCGGGCAGTGATTTCCCGTGCAGCCGGAATCTGCCACCCATGCGATGCACCAACGACCTTACGATCAATTCCGGACGGGTGTGACTGGACCGAATCCGGGACATGTTGTGAGAACGCTGGGCGGGTGTGTGCACATCAGTCATCGGTAGGGCTCCTCTGCAGCATTGTGGCAACCAGAAAGCCTGAAGGGAATTCGGGAAAGTGAAATTGTGTGGGGGGTAAGGACAGGCACGAAGGCAGCGATCGCTGGCGTATGGTGACCTGCCTTCTGGTGTTTTTTGGGGTATGGGGTGGGGCCGTTGCTTCGGCATTACCCCCTTCTGTTGCTGCGGTAACGGTTCGCGGGACCATGCCACACGGGCGTCGCTCGATTGGCCAACGGCCATGGTCAGCCCTCGGCAACGTCCGGGGGCAACGTCCGGGGGGCAAGGGTGGCTTTCCTTTGATGCGGCAGATGAACGCCACCGCAAAGACTCTGTTTTTATGGGTCATGACGAGGTCGTGTGCACGGGCTGAAGCCCATGGTACGTTTTTGGTGGGGTGTGTCACAGGAGCACGCTTGCGCGTGCGGTGCACAGCCTGTGCGTTGTGGGCAACTTCTGTTGCTGTGAGATTGCGATGGCGGGGACAGATCCGTGAATTCGGCCGTCCTGTCCGGCCGAGGCCTGGAAAAGCTCACGGTTTTTGGACGAGGAAATCTGCAATTGACGCCCCCAAATGCACCTTCGTCGCTGGCGACAGGAAGTTCTGTCCGAGGCATTGCTTGTCCGTACCGGACGGGGCGGACTTCTACCCGCGGGGCACTGTGGCATCGGATTTGCTTCACTGTGCTGATGTCTTGCTGCTGCATGCGGAAATCGTATTGCTGTGCAGGTCTCAGATGTGAATTGGTGGTACTGGAGTCAATCGGTGATTGCTGGTGAAGTGATTGATCGTGCTGAAGTGCGAGTTTCGCGAGCGTTGGTGAATTTTGCGCTGGATATGGTCCTGCTGCTGCTGTTTGTGGCCTTGAGTATTGTGTCGGTGATCGTGCAGTTTGTGTTCCCGCCGGGTGTATCCGCGAAGGGCTGGCATTTGTGGGGACTGAATCTGGGGCAGTGGTGTGGACTGCAGTTTGGCCTGCTGAGTGTGCTGGGCTTTGGGATCGTGGTGCATGTGATGCTGCACTGGACATGGATCTGTTCGGTTCTGGCCCGGCAGATTCTGGGGCAGCGCGATGTGCCTGATAATGGTCTTCGTACGGTGTATGGAGTGGCCTTGTTGATTGGACTGCTGATGACCGGAGCAGTTGTCACAGGGTTGGCAATGATCAGTATTCAGATGCCACCACAGGGGTAGGGTCCGGCGCGGGTGTTCCGTCGACCGAGGTTCTGTGCCTGTGAGGGGGATCAGGGGGAACCGCAGGATGATTCGAATTGATCGAATTCTGGTGCCGACGGATTTCAGTGAGTTCAGTCGTCCGGCAGTGAACTACGCTGTTGCGATGGCCGAGCGATTTGCAGCACAGCTGCATGTGCTGCATGTGGTGCCGGATCCAGCGATGCTGGTGCCTGAAGCGGCAGTGTTTTCCGTCGAATCCATGCAGTCTCAGTCGGACAAACTGGTCGCTGATGCGCAGCGACTGCTGCAGCAGATTCCCCAGGGCTGGCAGAGCAGTCTGCCGGTGATTCGCGAAGTGCGGGTCGGTGCTGCTTTTCCGGAGATCATCGAGTATGCGAAGGGTCAGGACATCGACCTGATTGTGATCGGCACTCACGGGCGTTCCGGACTGTCCCACATTTTGATGGGCAGTGTGGCGGAACGCGTGGTGCGTGGAGCACCCTGCCCTGTGCTGTCGGTCAAGCCCACGGGGCATCAGTTTGTGATGTCCTGAGGCTGGTGGCTTTGCCTGTAACCCGGCGTGGTTTAGCATAACGAGAGCTGCTTGCGTGGCACGTGGCGACTGTTGTGTCGAATCTGCGTCAGGGGCGACGGGTGATGATTTTCGGACGGGTGTTGATTCGTTGTCTGCTGGCTGCCGTGTGGGTCTGGCTGCTGGTGTGCGGTGTGTCGTCGGCAAGTGACACTCAGCTTGCCGCCGAGGATCTCAGACGCAACCTGCTGCTGATCACCGCTGACGATATGAATGCCGATTCGCCGGGCTGGATGGGTAATCCGCTCCAGGCGACTCCGGTACTGGATGCCTTTGCGGCAGCTTCGCATCGCTTTCGAAATCATCACGTGACGGTGCCGATCTGTCAGCCGGGCCGCCAGGCGCTGATGACGGGACTGGTACCTCATCGCAGCGGTGGGCTGGGATTCAATCCCATCAATTCCGGAACGGTGACTCTGCCGGCTTTGCTGCAGCAGCGAGGCTGGTTTACTGCCGTGATTGACAAGCATCCGCACATGAAACCGGATGCGGAGTTCCCGTGGGATGTGAAGCTCAGTGGCAGCGGCAAGAATCCCGAACTGATGCGTGAGCACATGGACGAGCTGCTGCAGCAGTCCGCTGCGGCGGGTAAGCCCTTCTTCATCAACGCCAACATTACGGATCCGCATCGGCCCTTCCCCGGCAGTGTGCAATCGCAGGCAAAACAGGGAACCAATGAAAAACGGGGGAAGCAGGCCCAGCGACAGCAGGTGGAGGAACAGTCTGTGGAACGCGTTTTTTCGGCTCGCGATGTGCAGGTGCCGGAATTTCTGGAGGAGCTACCGGCAGTGCGTCGGGAAGTGGCGATGTATTACACGGCGATGGCAAGGCTTGATCGGACTTTTGACAGTATTCTTCAGTCCTTGCAGGCCAGTGGTCGGGCTGACAGTACGATCGTGGTGTTCCTTTCTGATCATGGTATGTCGTTTCCGTTTTCCAAGGCCAGCGTGTATCGGAACGGTACGTGGTCTCCGGTGCTGCTGCGTTATCCGGGCATGCCGGCAGCAGCTGTGCATGACCAGTTTGTCAGCAGTGTGGATCTGCTGCCGACGCTGCTGGACCTGTTGAGTGTGCCCCACCCGGCAAGTCTTGACGGTCGATCGTGGCTGCCACTGCTGGACGGCCACGATCAGCCTCAGCGGGATGCGGTCGTCACGCATGTGAATTCAGTGAGCAGCGGGAAGGACTTTCCGCAGCGCTGCATTCGGACAGCCTCTGCGTCTCTGATGTTTCATGGGTGGTCGGACGGGACGGCCCGGTTTCGTGTGGAAGCGATGAGTGGGCTGACATGGAATGCTCTGGTGGCCGCTGCCGACTCCAGTCCGCAGATCGCAGCGCGGGTTCGGCAGTTTCAGACGGGTGAA
>CAIOKE010000111.1 GCA_903858815.1 uncultured Planctomycetaceae bacterium
TACTCTTGGCAGCCAAGTGAGAATCTCCGTACCGGATTGAAGACTGAGTCCAACCCTCGCATGGTACGCGCATCGAGCCACGGGCGCAAGCCGACCCATTTTACCAAGACCCCGCAGAGTGCGCGCTCGCCGTGGGGTAAGTCCTCGAAACACGGAAACCGTGGTGGAAGTGAAGGACATCCGGCCGGGCGTTGGGACGGCCCGCAGAACGCATGCCGGCTGCGAAATCGCGGAAGGAACCGCCCCGCATTACCCGCCAGGAGTTATTTGACACTTTGCCCCCCTGCCCTGTGTCAACGGAAAAACCGTCCGCCGAGGAGTACAGTACTGCAACATCCATGCACCACTCGTTGGCGTTACCATACAAGCCAAACAGTCCCGCACCGTTCGGACGAACCGCACTCACGGGCTGCATCAACTTGTCACCCGAGTTTGTCGTATACCACGCATAAGCACCCAGCAGGCGATCCGTCTCGCCAAAATATCGGCCTGTCTGCGTCCCACCACGACAGCCAAGCTCCCACTCAGCTTCCGTCAGTAACCGATAGCCACGCAATTCCGCAAAATTCGGCTTGATACGCATACCCTCGGCATAGCCATCATCGCCCGGTTCGTAACACCAGTCCGATGCTGCAATATTCTCCTGCTCACTCAGCCAGTTACAGTAGGCAGCCGACTCATACCAGGTAACAGAGTTGACCGGCGAATCCGCTGTCGGCGAGTAGACCTTGTTCATGTCATGCTGTGGGCGGAATTTCAGGAACTGCGCCACCGTCACCTCATGCATCCCGATCGCCACCACACGACCGACACGACGACGATGACGGCGCTCGTTCGGACCGTTGGGTCCCCGAAACCGCTCGGCTTCGCTCAACGGTGACCCCATCACAAACGGCTCCGTGGCATCCACAATCGCAAAACTCAGGCCACGGTCAGACGAACCACTGCCGCCGGTCTTGGTCACATACCAGCGGCGGCTGTCAGTCACCTCGCCCGTGCGAAACTGCTGTTCCGCCTGCAGTAACTGTTCGGCAGCCCCCAACTGACGCAGGCTCCATTCGCACATCCCGTGAACACCCGCATCCGGGTCCTGCGTAAAACGCTGCAGCAGATCAGACGTGACCTCACTGGCCACGTCCGGCGGCAGCAAGTTCGCCGCAGCCAGCTCACCCAATCCCTGGATCAGGCTGCGGCGCCGCGACACTACCGCAGAGTCTGCCGATCCGGATTCGGACTGTAACTGGGTCAGCAGGGCCCGGCCATCCACACCATACAGACTCAGCCGATACAGAATCTCGCTCCGCAGACGCGGATCAGGACGCGATTCCAGCAACGGCCAGACGTTGCTGGCTGCCCCCAGCCGCAGCAACGCCACCGCTGCCGCGCCCTGCCGGATCGCCAGCGATTCCTTACGAGCATCGGCGATCAGCGGACGCTGCAGCAGAAGTACGGCAGCCCGCTGCCCACCATCAGGGTCCAATTGCACAGCGATCGGACGCCACGAGTCAGACAGCAATTGACCAACCTGCGCCTGCAGGGCGACAGCAGTCGCAGCCTGGAGCTGCATGGTTTCCACCGTCGGGTCAGCCTGCCACAGTCCGGCGGCACGATCTGCGGGTAGCAGTTGCGAAAGTAACCGGGTAAAACGAGGATCTGTATACAACTCAGCAAAATCCCCGTCACTGCTCAGATGCTGACCATCGCTGTAGCCACCCGTGATACAAGCCGTCAGCAGGGACAAAGCCTTCTCACGCAGCTGGGTTGCACCGTCAGGAATCTCCAGCTGCCGCAGAATGCTGCTGGACAATGCGGCCGCACAGGCGATGTTGTACAGGTCGTCCACACTGCCGGCATGTCGAGCGACGGCAGCATCCAGTGCGGCGATCACAGTCGCCGGATCCTTCCCGGCTGCCAGCATCTGGATTGCCACGTAATCAGCCAGTGATGCGCTCGGCGACGTCTGCTGGAATTCTGCAAAGACTTTCGCAGCCTCATCCTGACGCTGCAGGCGAGCAAGAGCCAAGCTGCGGTACTGCAGCACTGTGGCATTCGGCGTCGGCAGGTTGGCCGTCAGCCACTCCAGTTCTGACAGGGCAGCTTCCAGCTGATCTGCCTGGTACAGGGCAGTCGCCTGAATCAGGCGAACCTCGGGCTGCTCCCGTCGTTCCGCAGGCAGGGCGGCGATCTGTTCCAGTTGCTGCCGATAACCGGCACGCGGATCGGTGAGCTGCGGCTGTCCGGTTGCAGCGGACGCCACATCCTTCTGGACAAGGTCCAGGCGGTCGTGCCCGGGCCATGAGGGCAGTGCTTCCGAAACATAGCCCTGCGTGGAAAATATCGCCGAGTACAGTCGCTGGCCAGCGCTGTCGCTGTGCACACTGACGGTCAGCTGGGAAAATTTCGGGGTTGCAGCTGCGGCCCCTTCCGCCCCCTGCGACACGCCCTGCAGAAAGACCGCTTCTGAAACGCCCGCAAGGCAGCGGCGTTCCTCACCCGCGACTGACGGTTCGCTCCATACGGTCAGCCAGCCGGCCTGCGAGCCACTGCCCGGCACAAAGGCCAAATCGGCCAGCAACAGGCCGTCACGCATGGCGTTGACGTCCGGTTGTGGCAGGTCGGCCAGCGGCACACCAGGCTGCACCGCAAATCGCCCACCATCCCGTACCCAAACCGCCGACATCCGCAGGGACTGCTCGCTGGTGCCGACCACCGGACGCATCCGTACCGGGCGATAGCCACTGCTCTGCAAAGCCTGCACAACTTCCAGTAATTCACCCAGCGGCATATCAAGACAAAACGCACTGCGCTCGGTCATCACACCATGTGCGGCGGTGATTTGTGCCTTTACTGTGTCGCTCGGCTCGGACCACGCGGGGGTCAGTGGTGGATCAGCCCAGTCGGTGGTCAGGGTCTGCTGCAGCACGGACTGAAACTCCGTGATTGCCCGCGCACGATCCGACTCAAGCAGCGGGAACAGCAGTTTGTCCGCGACCGGATCAGCGGCCAGCAAGGCCAGAACAAGGACCGGGACATTGTCTTTGGCAAAGTCAGCCAGCAGCCCGGTCGCAATCTCGCGTGCGACTTCCTTTTGACTGGGATCGGCAAACAGCGTCGCTAATGGAGCTGCCAGCCGGCCAGCCTGCAGACGCAGCACTTCCTGATACTGCCCCACAAAGACCGGATTCTGCAGCACCAGCTGCGCCGCCACAAAATCCGCCGTCTTCGGATCGGACCAAGCACTGCCTGGCTTTGCCGCCGCTTCCCAGCCGGCCAGCAGGCAGGCAGCATGCAATCGCCGCTTTACCGGTTCCTCCACATTCCCAGCAATCGCTCGCCATTCCCCCACCAACTGGTCGGCCCACGGCTGCAGCAGCTGCGTCAGTGGCAGCAACTGCTCCGGGGCCGCCTGCAATGCGAGTTGCTGTACTGTCTGTATCAGATCTTCATCAGCATCACCCATTTTCAATCGGGCAATTGCCAGATGCAGCCGAGCATCAAAGTCGAGGCTGGATTCTTTCTTCGACATTTCCTGCAACACCGGCAGCGCATAAGTCTGCAGTGGCTGCAGTTCACGCAGGCCGGCATCCAGTTCCGCGGTTCGGCGGCCTGGAATCGCTTCTGCCAGCTTTCGCGCCTGCTCGCGAAGTCCATCCACCCGCAATTGCTCGCGATCCCCGGCGATCTTGATCCACACAAACAGCAGCACACATATCAGGGCAGACAGCGTCGTCCCGCCCAGCAGCAGACGCCGCCGGTGCCTTTTCCCGGCAACCAACATCATCTGCCGCTGTTCCTCTGTCCAGTATTGCCCCTCCACGTATAAACGAATCTGCCCATATTCCCACAACGATGGCAGCTGGCGGTCTTCCGCCCGGCTGCTCCAGAGTTCCGTCCGCCGTTCCAATGCCAGCTCCGCACGACCCCGACGGTTTTGCTGCTGTTTCTTTGCAATCCACTCACGTATGGAGGGCACCAGAAAGTCATGTGTCAGCTTGTAGAATCGCTGATCCGAAGCTGTTTCACTGGTGACCGCCGAATTCTTTGTCAGATCGATCGGAGTGATCAGTCGCAGTTCTGTATCAAGAATCTGGATCAGACTTTCAAAGTCAGATGCACGTTGGTCGTAGCCAGCCACCCGCCGCAACTCGCTGGAACTCTGCATCGCCCCGACGATTTCGCTGTCGACCGCTGGCAGCAGAAACTTCAGCACTCGGCGGACAGCCTCCAGATGCCTGCGATGAGTCAGCGGTGCATCAGCCACCGCAAATGACTCCTCCAGAAACGTCACACCCACGCCGCGCACACCGCCAATCACTCGTAATGTCCCCGGCTGCCACTCGCGATGCTTCAGCATCTCTGCAAATACCGCCAGTCGCACTGAATTGACTCGACCGTTCTGAGACAATCCCCCAATCGCCTCGTCCAGAAACAGCGCCTGTGAAGACCCCTCGGTCACGTGCTCGGGCAGCCGGCCGAGTGCCAGTCCCAGCAGGTGCAGGACCTGACGCGCGTGCTCTGGTTCGAACAGGCGCAGTGTTACGCTGTTTGTATTCTCATTCAGCTTCTGTCCCAGTCCCTCAAAAAACAGGCTGGCAGCCTCCTGGAAGTCGCTCCGCGTCATCACCACGGCCTGCAGCCGCAGGCCGTCGCACTGCCGCAGCGCGTCCCGCATCCGGCACCAGTCCGCTGAATTCTCTGATGCCAGAACCTGTTCGAACTGGTCCATCACCAGCAGCAACTTCTGATCGTCACTCAGAAACGCCCCGTCACGAAGTGCCCGCAGCAATTCTTCCAGA
>CAIOKE010000112.1 GCA_903858815.1 uncultured Planctomycetaceae bacterium
CCACCAACCGCAGGGACACACCACCAACCGCAGGGACACACCACCAACCGCAGGGACACACCACCAACCGCAGGGACACACCACCAACCGCGGGGACACATCACCAACCGCGGGGACACACCACCAACCGCGGGGACACACCACCAACCGCGGGGACACACCACCCGTCAAGACGGCAAATGGGGCCACCCACTGATGGTTGGCTCACATCAAAGAGCCCAACCAGGCAATCGCCCGTCGATCAATGCACACCCAGAATTGCACTTCAACATTCCGCATTGACCGACAGACACGACAAACCGCTAAACCACACCGTGTTCGCAATGCAAATCGCCGTCCCCAACGGCCGCCACGTGCTGTGTCCCCGCTTGCTCGCTTATCGACAATCTCCCAGACCGCAACCCATTCGTCTCATCCGCCCTATTCGTCCCATTCGTCCCATCCAGACCCATTCGCCGTACCGTTGCTCAAAAGTGACATGTTGCAAAAACGCTGCGCGATCCCAACATGGTGTGTCCCCAATCAATTCCGGCATCCGCGAAGCACGCAATGCCCCACACGGCGCCACAGGTCCGGTGAAACGCCACCCGAATCGGTCCGCACGCACCCGTCAATCAGACCAACACCTGCACTCGTTCAGCCAGCCGGAGCCGCCTCGGATTTCTGCTCCTCGGCACCAGCCTCTGCCCCCTCTGCTGCTGGCTCCGCCTTCGCTGGCTCCGCCGCCGCCGCTGGCGCTGCCCCAGCCGCACCCGCAGGACCAGCGCCCAGACCGGCATTCAAAGCCTCAAGCTGACTGGGATAATCCGGTACTGTCGATGCCGCATAATCGCGAGTCATCCAGCGCACCAGCAGATCGAGGTCAGCATCGGACAACTGCTGAGCACTGTACGCAGGCATGCGATTCTTCCCACCGTAGTGCCGGGCTGCACCCGGGTTGCGAATGAAGTCCTTCAGCCACGCAGCCGAGCCATACCGAGCCATGATTGGATAACCACTGGCACTGGAATCGTCCGGTGCCTGCGGAAATTCCTGACCAATCGTTTCATGACACGACGCACATGAAGTGCCTGCCAGTCCACCAGCCCATGTTCCTTCCAGGGCCAGCGTTTTGCCTTTCTGCACCAGAGCAGAGTCATACTGCGACTGACCATGCCCTGCCTCAGCTGCCAGAAACTCAACCAACGCCCGCACATTGTCCGCATTCTCTGCCGACTTCAGTGACTCGACATTGTCCGAAGTCCAGTTGGCCATTTCTGACCCGTCGGGATCCACGAAGTCAACATCTTCCCCGGCCGCCACTTTCTGCTTCGCCTCTGCATACCAGCCCGCATTCTTCAGCCAGCGGAAATGGTTTGAATAGTCCATCACGATCGCCTGCATCCACTCACGCCCCGCAAAATTCCCCAGATCCGCGGCCGTCGGCGGCGTCATCGGAGGCGCCCCGGTCTGACCGGGCTGCAGCGCGTCAGTAATCAGTGAACCACGCCCATCATGGCCGTTCCAGCGATGACAGCTGGCACAGTGCTGAGCAAACAGACGCGGGCCCTGAGTAAACGGGTCACGCCGCAGCAAAGTCACAGCACCTTCCACCGGAATCTTGTCCGGTCCTGCCGCCAGCTCAATCGCTCGACCTGCATCCCGATGAGCTTCCGCCAGCGCCGCCTGATGCCCGCGATCATTTGCGTCTTCATAAAATGCCAGCACCGTAAGTGCCACGACACCCACAGCCAGCAACCACATGAATGCTTTGTTCAGCAGATGGCCAAACTGCCCCAGCAGACGCTCCGTCAATGGCATCACGGCAATGATTCCCATGATGATTCCCGGAACGATGATCGCGCCGAATGTCAGCCCCAGAGCCTCCACGGCATGAAACCGCAGGAACCGAAACAGGAACAGGAAATACCACTCCGGACGAGCCGCATCGAACTTGACCGCGGGATCAGCCGGTGCACTCAACTCGGCCGGACGCAGCACCGCCAGCAACAACACTGTCGCCAGCACCGCCAGACACGCCACCGCGTCCTTCAGCACCTGATCCGGCCAGAAAGTGGTATCCGGAGCATGCTTCGGGTCATGCACCGTCAGACCATGCCGCCGAAATACATAAATGTGCAGTGCCAGAAAACCCACCAGCAATGCCGGCAACATACCAGCATGCATCGCAAAGAAACGCGTCAGCGTCAGATGACCATAGTCACGACCGCCCTGCGCCAGAATCTGCACCTCAGCACCCACCACCGGTGTCGCACTCATGATGTTGGTCGTGACCTGAGTCGCATAGTAACCCTTCTGATCCCACGGCAGCAGATATCCTGTCAATGACAGACCCAGCACGATCATCATCAGCACTATGCCCAGCCAGAAATTGATTTCCCGCGGAGCTTTATACGCACCATCAATCACCACCTGCATCAGGTGAATCGCCATCAGCACAACCATCGCCTGCGCTGAATAATGATGCAGACCACGTATCACGTACCCCAGAAACATCTCGTGCTGAATGTAATACACACTCTCCCAGGCCGTCCGAGTGCTGGGACTGTATGCCGACCACAGCATGAAGCCCGTAATCACCTGCAAGGCAAAGGTAAACACCAGAGTACTGCCCCAGACGTAACGCCAGCGAGCCCCGCCAGGCACACGCTCATAAAGAGCCTCATGCATCAACGATTTCACGCCGACCCGATTGTCCAGCCAGCCCAAAAGTGCATTCATCACTCAGACCCCGCTACAGCTTTTCAGTCGCGCTGCAAAACAGCGTTCAACTGCAATTGAATTCCACGGCACACAACAGCCACCTCAGACCGGAATCTTATCCGCCGTCGCTCGACGAAAGTTCTGGAACTTCACCCAGATCTCACTGCCAGCCGCATCCGCAACTCCACTGGTTCGCATGGAAACTTCCAGAGCATCCATGTCACGCGGAGGCACCTCATTCGACTTGCGACCATCCAGACCAAACGCACTGGTATGACAGGGACAGAAAAAGTCATTCTCTGCCCGCCGATAATTCACAGAACAACCCAGGTGCGGACACACCGAACTGAAGGCCAGAATCGGACCATCGCCCACCTTACGCAGCCAGATACTGCCGACCGGCACATTCCGAAATCGATTCCACGCATCCTCAATGTCGTCAAAGACGGTGACAGAAACCGGAGTCCCGTCAGCCGGAATCGCCTCACGATTCACGTCCAGTCGCAGAAAACCCTGCTCGTCCTTCCGCGCTCCGGCGCCACCAGCACCACCGCCAGCCTGCTTCTTACGCAGAATCGGATCCAGAAAAAACAGGCCCCCCAACGTCGCCGGGATCGCCATCAATGCCGTACTGACCAGGGCCGTCAAACCCTGAATCAGCAGGCCTCGACGCGGCGTGTCACCAGAACCACAGGCAGCACCCCCATGACAACAGGATGCGTGGTCCCCAGCCGCGTCACCTGCGGTACTTTGTGTCTCAGTCATTAGGCAGGATCCGAACGTGATTGCATTCAGAAGGAAAATGGGTCCAGCAGAATGCTGGACCGGCAAGTTATCCGCCTATTTGAAGCACTGCTTTCCTCAAACACAAATGAACACAGCAATCCGGACGGAACGATCTCATATTGAGAAATCACCACTGAACCGATCATCAGCAACCTGAGACTGAACAAAAAAACACACATTGTGCAGAGCTTTCGATCGCGGAAAAGCCGTTCACCGGTTTTCCCGGTTAACCAGATGGCCCAGACTTCGGTCTGCATCCTGAACGTTTTCCGTCACGGAAATTCTCATCTGCGTCGCTTTCCACGGATTCCCGATGCACGATTTGAGTCCGCCGGTTTGGCTACTACACTGTCAAATGCTCATGGAATGTGTGTTTTCACAGGTCATGTCATGAACAGGCTCCCCGACATTTCAGACTTCACCGGCACTCGCAGCCTGCGGATTGGCGCGGTCAGCTATCTGAATTCCCGTCCGCTGGTGCAGACCCTGCCACGGCATGCTCCGTTGGCATCACTGACTCTGGACTACCCCAGTCGGCTCGCCGACCAGCTGGCCTCCGGACAACTCGACGTGGCATTGATCCCGTCTGTCGAATACTTTCGCAGACCCGGTTACGAAGTGATTTCTGATGCCTGTGTGGCAGCGCGAGGCGAAGTGCTCAGCGTGAAACTGTTTTGTCGAGTGCACCCAGGCCAGATTCGCCGGCTGGCACTCGACGAAGGATCTCGCACCAGCGCGGCTTTGACAAAAGTGATTCTGGCTGAACACTACGGTGTGTTTCCGGAAACGGAACCGCTGAATATGCAGTGCACCACCACAGACACTCAGGCCGACGCGGTCCTGCTGATTGGTGACCGGGCCATGCACACTCCGCCTGGAAACTTTGTTGAAATCATTGACCTTGGGCAGTTCTGGAACCGCTGGACGGGGCTGCCTTTTGTCTTTGCGATGTGGGTTGCTCGGCAGGATGCATCAACAGACGGCATCGAAGAAGCTCTCGCTGCGGCTCGTGACGAGGGCCTGCAACTGGCCGCCGAAATCGCTCGCGCGGAAGCGCCTCGATTGGGGCTGGACCAGCAGATGGCCTACCGCTACCTGACTCGCAACCTGCACTATCATCTGACTTCCGCCGAGAAGAACGGGTTGCGATTGTTCTGCAGCCTCGCCGCTCGGCACCACCTGGTGAACCCCGATGTCGAACTCATCTTCCGAGATCTCGTACCTGCTTGATAAAGCGGTAGCCGGAATCCGCCTGACTCCCGCCGAAGGTCTGCAGATCCTGCAGTCCTCGGACCTGACAGCCATTGGTGCGGCCGCCAACCGTGTCACTGAGAGGCTGCATCCCGAGCCCTTCCGCACGTACAACATCGACCGCAATATCAACTACACAAACGCCTGCACGGCGGTCTGTGACTTCTGCGCCTTCTACAGACCTCCCAATCACCCGGACGTTTACGTGCTTCCGATGGACGTGCTGCTGAAGAAGATTGAAGAGACCGTGGCGCTGGGTGGTGACCAGATTCTGTTGCAGGGCGGGCTGCACCCGAAGCTGCC
>CAIOKE010000113.1 GCA_903858815.1 uncultured Planctomycetaceae bacterium
AACAGGCGGTTTCTGTTCGCTTCGATGCGGTCGACCGGGCGGTTGTGCAGTTATCGTATCGACCCGGTTACAGGCCGTCCCGATCCGATCAGTGTGGTGGATGCCGGCGCTGATCCGGCTCAGATTTCCGTGGATCGCACAGGCAGGTATTTGCTGACTGCTTACTACGTGGCGGCCAAAGTCACTGTGCATGCCATTGGCTCCGACGGGACGCTCAGCCAGCAGCCGCTGCAGAGCATAGAGACAGCGAAGAACGCTCACGCTATTGTTCCTGACATTACCAATCACTTTTGCTACGTGCCGCATACCGGCCCAAATCTGATTTTTCAGTTTGCATTCGACTCGAATTCCGGCCACCTGCAGAAGCTCAATCCGGATCGCCTGCAGCGTCCGCCGCAGACTGGTCCGCGACATTTGTCATGGCATCCTGGACGGCAGTTCGCGTACATCAACAACGAACAGGGAAGTTCCGTAACGGTGTATGAGCAGCTTGAGAATGGTCAACTGCAACCGGGGCAAACTGAGACAACATTACCAGCGGGCTTCTCCGGATCCAACAGCACTGCCGAATTGCAGGCGCATCCTGGCGGTCGTTTTCTGTATACGGCGAACCGTGGTCACGACAGCATTGCCGTGCTTCGAGTTGATGAAGGCGGCCGCAGGTTGTCCTTTGTGGCCTGTGAACCGACGGAACCAACTCCGCGGTCCTTCCACATCGACTCCAGTGGCCGTTACCTGCTGGCTGCCGGTGAATCCAGTGGTCGACTGCAGGTCTTTGACATTCACCCCGACACCGGCCGTCTGAAATCCATGTCTGTCGAAACCATCGGTCCGCGCCTGTGGTGGGTGCTGACAGTGGCGGCTGAGAGCCGCTGATCATCAACGAAAATCTTGTATAGGCCATAAGGCAGTGGTTTTGAATTCTCCGAACGGAAATGCTCGGTTTTGCAGGGGCCATCGGTGACAGGGGCTGTATGGTAGCTATTGCGCTGATCCTGAAGGTGCTTGCAATCTGTTTCGCGACGGTTGCGAGCTGGGAAGATGATCCAAATTTTGAGCGGCAGATTCGTCCGCTTCTGCAGCAGCGTTGCGGCAGTTGTCATGGTGCTGCGAAGCAGCAGGGCGGGCTGCGTCTGGATGCGCGACAGCCATTTTTCCGGGGCGGGGACAGCGGTCCTCCGGCGGTTGCAGGCAAGCCTGAATCCAGCGAACTGCTGCGGCGGCTGCGTTCGACTGACACCGCCGACCAAATGCCCCCGGAAGGACCTCGATTGCCAGCTTCGGAGATTGCCCTGATTGAAAGCTGGATTGCCTCGGGCATGGAATGGCCCGAGACAGCTTACGACCGCGAGGCAGCTCGCGACCGTCGCCTGGAGCACTGGTCTTTTCAGGCTCCGCGTTCGGTCAGTCCGCCGACACTTGCTAACGCTCCTGCCGATGCAACTCCGATCGACCTGTTTCTGCTGCAGCGGTTGGAGTCGGTGGGATTGCAAATGAATCCGCGGGCGGATCGCCGCACGTTGATTCGCCGTTTGTCGCTGCTGCTGACGGGGCTGCTGCCGGACTCTGAGCGGGTGGAGCAATTCATCAGCGACAAATCGCCGGATGCATGGGTGAAGCTGATCGACGAGTACCTTGCCAGTCCGCATTACGGCGAGCGCTGGGCGCAGCACTGGCTGGACGTGATTCGCTACGCGGATACTCACGGTTTTGAAGTCAATACACCTCGGGAAAACGCATGGCCCTACCGCGACTACGTGATCCGCGCGTTTAATTCAGACCTGCCCTACGACGAATTTGTCCAGCAACAAGTGGTGGGTGATGTTTTTGAAGAGGACGCGGCGACAGGATTTCTGGTGGCTTCAGCTGTGCTCCTGCCTGGTCAGATTGGGGCTGACGAGGAATCCAAACGTCTGGCGCGGCAGGATGCCCTGGACGAGATCATCAGCGGCACTACCAGCACTCTGCTGGGGCTCACGATCGCCTGTGCTCGCTGCCACGACCACAAGTTCGACCCTGTCACTCAGCGTGATTACTATAATCTGCAGGCTTACTTCGCAGGTGTGCAGTACGGTGACCGTCCATTGCGTGATGGCAGTATTCTGGTGCGTCAGCGTGAAGCGGCGGAGCTGCTTCCGCAGATCGGCCAGCTGGAGGCTCAACTGCGTCAGTTTGAACCTCTCGCTTCCAGCCACCCGATTTTGCTGATTGACGAAGAGGGTGATCCGCGAGTTCAGCAGTTGCAGCGGCCCAACGGTCCCGGCGTCAACCCCGAGGGCACGCAACGCGGGTATCGTGACGACCCGGGTTCAGTTCACCAGCCAGGGAATCTCAGTCGTGGTCGTTACACGTGGTGGAATAATGTTCCGGGGCAGGACGTTTTGGCGTGGCAGCCAGGGTTGGCGGGCCGCTTTCATCTGTGGGTTTCGTGGGGGGCTCACGGCAGCGGTGTTCACACTCGCGATGCCCGCATGATTCTTGATCAGGACGGCCGCGCAGAAACTCATGGGGATCAGTCAGATCTGGTGGTATTGGACCAGTATTATCAGGCAGGAATTCGCAGCGGTGAAACG
>CAIOKE010000114.1 GCA_903858815.1 uncultured Planctomycetaceae bacterium
ACCCACTCCGGGGGTGCCCCGGCACCTACAGCCCATATGTCCCTGCTGTACGGTTACGGTAATGACAAGGCTTCAGCCCGTGTCGTCCACTGCGTTGAAGCCCCCCTACAGGCGAGCCGTTAGTGCTAGCTGACGGGTGTTGGACCTGCGGGATCACATGCCTGGGGGAGCTTCAGCGGCGGTGCAGACAAATTCCAGTCGGGCTGTGACTTTGCCTTCGACGGAGACCTTGCCTTTGAGATAGAACGCATTGGAAACGCGTTCTGTTAGTTCCACATCAATCTCAATTGTTTCGCCGGGGCGAATCATGCGACGGAACTGGACGTTGTTCAGTCGAGTCACCACGGGAACTTCATTGGTGCCGGTCGGCACGATCCCGGCAATCAGCACAGCACCGGCCTGGAAGCACGATTCACACTGCAGCACTCCGGGGAAGACCGGGAACTGCGGATAGTGACCCTGGAATACCGGCAGGTCCGGGCTGAGGAACTTACGAGCGACGATGCGGGAATCCGTGCGTTCCGTTACTTCATCAAGCCACAGAAATGGGTCCCGGTGGGGAATCAGCTGCTGGATCTGACTGCGGTTCACGCTGGAGTCCGTTCGTGTGAGGAGTGATTGAGTTGGGATCTGCGGGAGAGGCAGAGCAGGTGGCTGCGAGAGCCACCTGCTGCGACCAATCGTCAGATCTCGATCTTCAGTTCTTCGATCTTGCGATACAGGCTGGACAGTCCAAGTACCAGTCTGCGAGCAGCTTCCTTTTTGTCGGGGCACTGACGCAGGACTCGGGTGATGTGCAGTCGTTCGTAGTGTCGCAATGCGGATCGCAGGTCATCTGTATCGGGCAGCGAGGACGCCCCACCCAGCAGATCTGGTGGCAGATCGTTGGGAGTGATCTCTTCGCCTTCGCACATCATGACAGCTCGTTCGATGGCGTTATCCAACTGGCGGATATTGCCTTTCCAGTGAGCGGCCATCAGGGTGCGGATCGTTTCACTGGTTGCGCCGGAAACGCGTTTTCCCATGGCATCACGGTGCCGAACGATGAAGTATTCCACCAGTTCCGGAATGTCATCGAGACGTTCGCGGAGTGCCGGGATACGAATCTTGACGCCGTCGAGGCGATAGAACAGGTCTTCCTGGAAGTTGCCGTCAGTCACTTCCTGTGACAGTTCGCGCGAGGTGGCGGCGATGATGCGAGCACTGACGCGAACCGGTTTGGTTCCGCCGACGGGCGTCACTTCAGAATACTCGATGGCACGCAGGATTTCGGACTGAGTCCCAGCAGGCAGCTGAGCAACTTCATCGAGGAAGACTGTACCACTGCCAGCGCTGATCAGTGCGCCGGTCTGGCCATCACTGGTTCCGAACAGCTGGGCTTCCAGGAGTTCAACCGGTCGAGTACCGCAGTTGACCGCCATGAAGGGGTCGGACGCGTTCGGGCCAGCCATGTGAATTTCGCGAGCAAACAATTCCTTGCCGGTGCCGGTTTCTCCGACAAGCAGGACATTGGAATTGGTGGCTGCAACCTTGCGAATGGTCTTCAGCAGATCCTGGATCACGGCGCTGGATCCCACGACCTGATCGAAGCCCGAGCTGCGAGCAAGGTCTTTGCGAAGCCGCTGGTTTTCGCGGTAGAGATCCTGGAACTTGAACAGCCGCTGCATTCGCTTGACAAGCTCTTCGAAGCGCACGGGCTTGACGAGGTATTCGAAGGCGCCGGCAGTGAAGGCCTCGACGGCGGTTTCAACGCTGGGGTAGGCCGAAATGATCATCACGAACATGGCCGGATTGATGCGATGCAGCTGCTTCAGCACCCGAATACCATCGCCGTCCGGCAGCTGGATATCGCAGATACCGACATCAAAGTCGCGTTCCTGAGCGATGCGAATCGCTTCCGTGGCGTTAGCCGCCGTGCGCACTTCAAAGCCCTCGCCCATCAGAAATTCCGCAAGGGTTTCACGGATGATGGGTTCGTCTTCAACAATCAGGACAGACTTACGCTGAGCAATAGTTCCCGACACAGTTACTGATTCTCCGGTAAAACAGGACAGGCCGAGGGATGGCCAACACAGCTTCCCGCCGTGATTCCCAGACTGCGACCTGAATGCGCAATCCAATCTGAGTGGAAATCGGCCCTGGCAAAGTCTGAGACAAAACGTTCAGCCTTGCTGCAACCACCATTCCAGACGACACGGGCCTATTTTTCACTCGAAAAACGTCCGGCATCTGCAGATTCCTGAATTCTGTGCCAAATTCGGGGATTCAGAAGCAGTCCGTTCGGAATCCGGGGACTGGGGAGCGGTGGTAACCGGAAAAATCGTCAAATCTGGATCAGCAGGTGGGGGGGAAATCTGCGCCGAGATGGCCTCCGGATGGCAGCCGCTGCCCGGTTTTTGGGCAGTGGTATAGGTTTGGACGCCTGACCCCGTGAGTTCGGGCCTGACAGGCACCAGCGCGCTGGTGGGCATCGAGGTACTCGCGTCTCGGCGGGAGGCTCGCCCTCCCGAGGGGACGGGAAGTTTGAGGGCCTTGAGCGGGGACGACGACACGGGCTGAAGCCCATGCTACGACGACCGAGCACCAGCTCGGTGACGATGGCGAGGTTTCCAGTGTTGAGTGGTTATCAGCTCACGGGATGGCAGGGCGACGGGTCAATGTGCGGCGCGGCGGGGCTTTGTGTGGGCAGAGGGCGGCCGGGCAGGAATGACGGGCTACGGTTGTGGGCGACCAACGCCAGCGGAACACGGACGAGGTACTCGCGTCTCGGCGGTGGCCTCGCCCTCCCGAGGGGACGGGAAGTTTGAGGGCCTTGAGCGGGGACGACGACACGGGCTGAAGCCCATGCTACGACGACCGAGCACCAGCTCGGTGACGATGGCGAGGTTTCCAGTGTTGAGTGATTATCAGCTCACGGGATGCTCGGGCTACGGTTGTGGGCAGACTACCTTTCCGGTCTTTCTGCACTGTGTGTTTTACAGTGTGCACTGAGGACTTGCTGGCGGGCCCCGTGTGAGCTGCAGGTTTGCAGTTTTCCGCGTGCTATTGCCCGGCGGATTTTTGGCCGGCTTCCGATTGACTGTCGGACTGTTTGCGTTGTTGTTCGTGGTAGCTTTTCAGAATCCCGGTGGGGTCGTCATTGAAGGCCTGGCGGCAGCCTTCGCAGCAGACGTACCAGGTCTGACCATCGTGCTGCACGGCAATCGTGCCTTTGCCTCCGGTGACCACGCACAGTCGTTGTCCTGCCCCTGTGGTGGCCAGTCGCTCGCCGGCGCGGGTCATGCCAATTTCAAACATTCGTCGCCAGCCGGCACCGGTCTGTGGTTGTTCTTCCAGTAACACCGTCCAGCGAATTTCGCTGAGCCTTCTGAGTGTCAGGCGTCGGTGTGTTGTGGCGTCTGCTGGTGTAGCAAAAGTCCATTGGTTTCCCTGCTCGCTGACTTCTGCGGCGACCGGGTTGGGTTGCAGTGTGAGCAGCCGTTCGGTGTCCGCATCCTGCAGTCTGAGCTGGAGCACTTCAGATTCTGCGGCAGGAGCGATCAGGTGCAGCTGCTGCAGGCGACTGCCGGGTTTGAATCGCAACTGCAGTGCCGGGGTTGTCCGGGTGAAGTTCCAGCTGACGTCGATGGTTTCGGCAGTGGCACCATCATTCGAGCCTCGTCGCAGCTGCAGCACTCCACGCCACTGGCCGGGCAGTTCGCCAATCCGTCCCATGCGTTGAATGGCTGCGTTGCGAGCATCAGTGGTTGCAGAAACCGGGGATTGCCCGCTGTTTTCATCGGCAGATGCGGCCGCTGAGGTTGTGAGCAGCAGGCAGCAGGTGAGCAGCAGTCGGGTTACGAGTGTCATAGGTGACTTTCAGGTGGCCCGCGAGTTTGAATTCAGTCGAGAAGAACGACTCGACGACTTTTCATTTCTGAACGAGGCAGGGAACCCGATTCTGCTGTTCGCACACCCGCGGAGAAGCCCAGTCGCTGTCGCAGAGTTGTACGCAGCTGTTCCACGAGTTGTTCGCGAGCGGGTCCGGAGAGATCACCGGTTTCGATGGCCACGCTGAGGTCGCGCATGCCCTGAACGGTGCTGACTTCGAGGCGAAATTCGGTGATGGGGGGAAATTCGCGGATGATGGCTTCGATGCTGCCGGGGAACAGATTGTTGCCGCGGATGATGAGCATGTCATCGACGCGTCCGAGGATGCCACCCTGCAGCCAGCGCAGGACCCGACCGGAGGGATCGGGCTGGGTGCTGACGGTGACCAGATCTCCTGTGCGATAACGGATCAGCGGGCTGCCGGTGCGGCCCAGATTGGTGATGACAAGTTCGCCGGTCTGACCGTCCGGAACGGGTGAGCCATCAGCGTCGACCACTTCGGCGATACATTCGGTTTCCAGCAGGTACATGCCACCGGGGCGATCGATGGATTCGGTGGCCAGCGAACCAGACTCAGTCATTCCCCAATGGTCAATGACTTTAGCTTCCCACTGATCTTCGATCTGTTGCCGAGTGGAGCTGATGGAACCGCCGGGTTCACCAGCCACGATCAGCAGGCGGACGGAGGTTTCTTTGAGGTCAATTCCTTCATTGCGAGCGACTTCTGCCATGCGCAGAGCGTATGTTGGAGTACAGCACAGGACTGTAGCTTCATTTTCGATCATGGCCTGCAGTCGGACAGACGTGGTCATGCCGCCACCTGCGAGGCAGAAATTGCCATATCGCAGGGCACCTTCGAAGGCGGCCCAGAATCCGAGGAACGGTCCGAAGGAAAAGGGGAAGAACAGGCGATCCCAGGATTGCAGTCCGGCGAGTGTCCAGATCTGTCGCCAGCATTCCATGCACCAGTCCCAGCTGTCGCGGGTATCCAGCCAGCGAATGGGCCGGGCAGTGGTTCCGGAGGTTTGGTGAAGTCGCAGGTAGCGGGTGGAGGGAAAAGTGAGGTTTGAGCCGTAGGGAGGCTGAGCCGCCTGGTCGTTGACGATGTCCTGTTTTGTGCAGAATGGCAGTTTGTGCAGGTCGTGTGGAGTGCGGATTTCTGCCGGGTCAATGCCCGCATTTCGAAAGCGGGTATTCCAGAATCGGTTGCGCGGCAGGATGCTGCTGAGCAGTGTCTGCAGGCGAGCGGACTGCAGATTCTGCAGTTGCTCACGGTCAAACCAGACCTGTTCTGCCTGAAATTCGGACACGCTGGAACTTCCATCTGGGGAACGGAAAGGGAGGAATTTGGGGCACTTACAGGGATAATATCCGGACGGGGCAGCAGGGACAAATCCACGGGAGCGAGAAGGCATTTGGTTGGGAAAAGCGGGCCATTTGGCTGGGGAGGCTGGAGACTGTTTGCAGTGTTGGGGGGATTCTCGGTGCAATTGAATTCCGCTGAGTTGGGCATTAATGTTTTCGGAACACCGGGGTTTCCGGCCGTTTCCGATACCGAATTTCCCGGAAACCTTATAGAATGCAGTCCCGGTCCGGGTCGGGCTGCGACTCTGCAGGCCCTCAACGTACCTGAAAGACTGCCTGAATTCACAACCTGCCGGCAATGCCTGCCGCGGTGACAGATTGATCTGAAAGACAGACTGCGAATGACCAACTCCGATTCTGATAATCGTAAAAAGCGCGACGAGTTCGCAAAGAACCTTGTGCACACCATGTTTGGCCTGGACAAGTTACCATCAGAAGTCGGTGGTGAGGTTCTGTTCGACGACTATGATGACGCCCCCGCTGCAGCTCCGGCGGAAGCGGCTGTGGAAAGCCATGCTGCTGCCGAGGTGATTGAAGCTGCAGCCCAGTCTTCCGGGGCGCGGACCGAGTATCAGGATGACATTGATGACCTGATCATGTTCCCCGAGGACGACGACCATGACGATGTGTCGTCCGTTGCGGATGACGATGACGATGACGAGAACTTTGATTTCGGGGCAGACGACGACGACGATGAGGGTGAGGATGACGATGTGGTTGACGAGCCGGCTTCCGTGAAGGCAGCCGAGGTCAGCTCAGATTCAGAGGCTGATGCGGCTGACGAATTTGGATTTGATCCGGAACCTGCGCCGGCGGTGCGTGAATCGTCACGTTCGGGTGCTCGATCGACACGTGATGACCAGCCGCGAGCTGAACGTGACGATCGTGGTGGTCGAGGTCGAGGTCGAGGTCGAGGTGATCGTGGTGACCGTGGTGACCGTGGTGACCGTGGTGACCGTGGTGACCGCGGTGATCGTGCTCGATCTGCTGATCGAGGGCGTGGTGGTGATCGGGAAGACCGTCCAGCGCGGGCGGCGCGCGGCGAGGGTGCTGCTGCTGGGAAGGCCCCTGCCGGTGGCGGTGGGGATGATGCCTACTGGGATGAGTTGGATAAGTGGGTCTGGGACGATCCTGAGTCTGCGGCTGAGGACGTCGCGGAACCGGTAGCTGCAGCGACTGACGACGACGAGTCGGGTAGCGATTCTGGGGCGGTTTCGGGTGGCGCTGACGAAGCTGGTGAGTCGGGTGGTGGAGGTCGGCGGCGTGGTCGTCGTCGTGGCGGTCGCGGTCGGAATCGTCGTCGTTCGGACGAGACAGCGGTTGGTCGGTCTGATGAGGTAGTTGCTGACGAGCCCGCTGCTGCTGAGGTGGACGATGACTTGAGTGAGATTTTGTTCGAAGAGGACCAGGAGGATATTGTCAGCGTCTCTGCGGGCAGCGTGTCGGCTCAGCGTCGATCGCGTGATGAGCGGCCGACGGTGACTGCTGATCGCGAGGAGTCTGCCGAGTCCGAGGATCGTTCAGAGGATTCTGAAGGTGGGCGTGGTCGTCGCGGGCGCCGTGGTCGTCGTGGCGGGCGTGGTTCGGACCGTGAACGTGGCGAAGATCGCGGCGCAGGGAATGAGCAGGGACGCCGTCGTCCGGTATCGGACGTGGCTGATCTTGACGAAGTGGAAGATGATCGTCCGATTGGATTTGATGACGAACCTGTCGCTGACAGTTTCAAAGGTCGTGGCGACCGCGGGCGTTCGAGTGATCGTCGAGGTAGCGAGGATCGTGGCGGTCGCAGTGAGCGATCTGAACGTGGCGAACGTGGTAGCAGATCTGAAGTCGATCGTGACGAACGATCAGATCGTGATGACCGTGGCGGTCGCAGCGAGCGGGGCTCGCGCGGTGCACGGCCGGAACGTGGTGCACGGCCGGAACGTGGTGAGCGGCCGGAACGTGGCGAGCGGCCGGAACGTGGTGAGCGACCGGAACGTGGTGAGCGACTGGAACGTGGTGAGCGGCTGGAACGTGGCGAGCGACCGGAACGTGGCGAGCGACCGGAACGTGGCGAGCGGCCGGAACGTGGCGAGCGGCCGGAACGTGGTGAGCGGCCGGAACGTGGTGAGCGACCGGCGCGTGGCGAGCGACCGGAACGTGGCGAGCGGCCGGAACGTGGCGAGCGGCCGGCGCGTGGCGAGCGATCGGATCGTGGTGATCGGGCTGAACGTGGTGAACGACCGGAACGTGGTGAGGAGCGAGGCCATTCTGAGCGTGATCGTCGGGATCGCAGTCGGGATCGTGACCTTGACCGCGACCATGAATGGGACGAGGAGGAGCGATCGGAGCAGGGAGTGGGCCGCGATCAGGATCGTCGCGATGACGAGCGTGGTCCGCGTCGTCGTCGTGAGCGTAGTGCGGAGGATCGTGAGTCCGGTCGTGAGCCGCGTGAGGATCGTCGCGGTGGTGGACCGGCACCGGTGGCCCCGGAGTATCAGGACATTCCGACGTGGGAGCAGGCGATTGGCTGTCTGTCGTTGCGAACACCAACGGAAGACCATGCTCGGCGCACGGAAAACCGCTATCGTAATCGCGAAGGCGGTGGTAGCGGCGGCGGTGGCGGTCGTGGGCCTCGTCGCTGAGGTCTGTTGACAAATCAGCGGCGTCGACGTTCCGTCGGCGCCGCTTTTTTTGCGCTCTGCGCGGAATGAAGTGCGCAGTGTTCTTCCGGTGGTGAACCGGTGGAAGAGAATTGTGCGAGCTGCAGAGCGTGAAGTTCTGCGGTGAAGGGTTCGTGTTCTGTGTACCGGCATGCCCTCGCTGGAGGGCTCGGAGCATGTTGTTAACGTGGAGGTGATTCACCACGGGATGACGCAGAAGTTTGCGGAAAAACGCAGCGGGGGCTGGGTATTTTTTGGGCTCTACTAAAATGCTGTGAGCGGTGTTGCTGTGCCGCCTGAGTATTGGTGATTCTTCACCACCGAAGAATGAAGAATATGGTGGTCAGTGGTCAGTGCACGCAATGTCCCCCTTGGGAGGGCGAGGCTCCCGCCGAGCCGAAGTGAACTGCCACTGTTCGTCAGTCGTTGTTCGCCCACAACCGTAGACCGGGCATTCCTGCCCGGCCGCCTTTGGCCCACACAAACACGTACCTGCCCCTCACAGGCGAGCCGTTAGGGTAAGCTGACGGGTGTTGCCGTTTGCATCTAAGCTGTTATGCCCATCCTGACGCGGAAGCAGCATCCAGTGCGTTTTGCGCCAACCCCATCAAACTGCACCTCCAGGTGCGGACATGATTTTCGTCGATGTATAACGAAAGCCAAATCCCGCAGAGGCGCAGAGAAGCAGCAAAACAGAGCAAGCGTCTCTGCGTCTCAGCGGGAAATCGACCATACTCGACGACGAAGTTGACCCACTCCTCCTCCACCGATCGTGATCCCCTCGTGCCGCGGTGAAGCAGGAATTCCACGACGCAATAAGAAGGCCAAGTCCAGGTTAACGTAAGCTGACGGGTGTCGTCATTTGCGTCTGAGCAGTTGTGTTTTTCCCTGCACGGAAGCAGTATCCTGCCGAACTGCAGGCGGTTGCTGTCGTGGGGTTTTCTGTTCAGCGGAAGCCGACGGATGTTGTTATGGGATTTCTGTGCTGGTTGTTGTTTTTGCTGCGGTTGGGATTAAGCGAGGATTCCCTGCACCAATTCGCCGTGGATATCTGTGAGTCGAAAGTCGCGTCCCTGGTAGCGGTAGGTCAACCGCGTATGATCGACTCCCAGCAGATGCAGGATTGTGGCATTCAGGTCATGCACGTGAACGGGGTCGCGAACGATATTGTAGCAGAAGTCGTCGGTTTCGCCCCAGGTGGTACCAGTGCGAATACCGGCACCGGCCATCAGGATGGTGAAGCAGCGGGGGTGGTGATCGCGTCCGTAGTTATCCGGGGACAATCCACCCTGTGAATAGATGGTGCGTCCGAATTCACCGCCCCAGACAACCAGTGTGTCTGACAGCAGATCCCGCATTTTCAGGTCGTGTAGTAATGCAGCGGTCGCCTGATCGGTATCGCGACACTGTCCACGAATTGCGTTTGGCAGTCCACCGTGGTGATCCCAGCCCATGTGAAACAGCTGTACGAATCGGACGTCGCGTTCGGCCATGCGGCGAGCCAGCAGGCAATTGGCTGCGTATGAGCCGGGTCGGGAAACGTCAGGTCCGTACATATCGAGGACGTGTTTGGGTTCGTCTGAGAAATCGAGCAGATCGGGCACACTGGTCTGCATGCGGAAGGCCATTTCGTACTGGGCAATCCGAGCAGTGATTTCGGGATCCTGAGTGGCTTCAAACTGCAGGGAGTTCAATTGGTTGAGTCGATCGAGGGTACTGCGTCGCTGGGCCGCAGAAACTCCGGGTGGATTGGAGAGGTACAACACAGCATCACCGCTGTTTCGGAATTTGACTCCCTGATGACGGGACGGCAGGAAGCCGGGTCCCCAGAGTCGATCGTAGAGGGGCTGGTCATCCGGTCGTCCTGAGCCGAAGGACGTCAGTACGACGTAGGCGGGCAGGCTGCGATTTTCGCTGCCCAGTCCATAGCTGGCCCAGGCTCCGATACTGGGTCTTCCGGCCAGCTGCGAGCCTGTCTGGCAGAAGGTGATGGCTGGGTCATGGTTGATCGCTTCGGTATTCATGGTGCGGATCATGCACCAGTCATCGGCCAGAGCCGACATCCGTGGCATCAATTCGCTGAACCACATACCGCATTCGCCATGCTGTCGGAATTGAAACATGCTGGGAGCGATGGGGAAGCTGGCCTGCCCGGACGTCATGGTCGTCAATCTTTGTCCCTGCCGGACGGAATCCGGCAGGTTTTGTCCACGTTGAGCTTCCATTGCGGGTTTTGGATCGAAGAGATCCATCTGCGATGGTGCTCCGGACTGGAACAGGTAGATGATGCGGCGGGCTTTGGGTGTTCGGTGCGGCAGTCCGGGCAGCTCGGGACGTTCCGCAGTGCTGGCGGCTGCGGAGTTGTGCAGCAGCGAGGCCAGTGCGGCAGTAGCGGTGGTACTGCCGGCCGCGTTCAGAAAGATGCGACGGTTCAGGGAATCCTGCAGATGCAGCGGGTGCATGGCGTTGCTTCTTATGAGTTGCAGGGAGGAGTTTCGCTGGGGCTGAGCCGCAGCGACGGGATTCAGCGCAGTGACCAGCCACTGCGGTAATCGCGACGAATGAAGCGATCAGCGGCACTGGTGTTGGTGACTTTCATTCTGGCGGCATCCCATTCCAGTTTCTGACCGGCTCGATATGCAACGTTGCCAAGGTGGTTGGCTTCTGTGAGCCATCCTGCGTATTCGAAGTTGCAGGTGGTTGGATCACCGGTGCGGCAGGCGTGCAGCCATTCTTCGTGATGGCCGAGGGATTTGGGGATGAATGGATCCGGTCGTTTGAAGTCCTGGAATTTGTCTTCGGGCAGCAGGATGTGTCGACCGTAGTCAGAGAGCAGCATGCCTTTATCGCCCACAAACAGAACTCCACTGTCCCAGGCCGGAACGCTGCCATCAGCGACGAGTTCTGGTTGATGTGAACCCTGGTACCAGAACACATCAACTTCTGGTTGCTGTTCGGTGGCTTTGTACTGGTATTTGACGTGCATCGAGGCGGGAGCGATTTCGGGATGTGCCGGATCTCCGAAGGCTTCAATGGTGGAGGGGGCTTTGAGTTTCAGTGCCCAGAATGCGAGATCGACCCAATGGCTGCCGAGGTCTGACATGGTGCCGTTGCCGAAATCCCACCAGCGATACCATTTGGGGCCGGGGAAGTAGACGGAGTTGAAGGGGCGTTCCGGCGCGGGTCCGAGCCAGAGGTCCCAGTTAAGTCCGGCAGGGATCGGGTCGGCGTTTGTGGGGCGATCAGTGACGTGGACGATGTCTTTATTCTTCTGAGCATCTGCGGCTGACTGCAGCCCCCATGCGCGGCCGACCCAGACGTGGCATTCCGAGACTTTGCCGATGGCCCCGGTCTGCACCAGTTCGACAACGCGTCGGTAGTTCTCACCGGCGTGGATCTGTGTTCCCATCTGTGTGGCGACATTGGCTTTGGCGGCGGCTTCGCGGATGACGCGGGCTTCGTAGACGCTGTGGGTCAGTGGTTTTTCGCAGTAGACGTGTTTGCCGAGCTGCAGTGCGGGCAGAGTAGCAAAGGCGTGGGTGTGTTCGCAGGTACTGACGACAACGGCGTCAAATTCTGAGGCGCGGTCGAAGATTCTGCGGAAGTCGACTTCCTGTCGTGCCTGAGTATGGGTTTCGGCAGCCTTGCGGACGGTGTTTTCGTTGACGTCGCAGAGGAATGCGATGTGTTCGGAGGAGACGGATTGCAGGTTTCCGCCACCGCGTCCTCCGCAGCCGATCACCGCAATTCGCAGCTTGTCGTAGCGGGAGACTGCCTGTGCGGAGCTGCCGACGTACAGTCCGGCGGCTGCGGCGAAGCTGTGTTTCAGCAGCGAACGACGACTGGGGCGGGTATGGCGAGTCATGGCGGGGGAATCCTTTGGCCGGGGTGGGGTGTCAGGGGAGTACCGTTGTGGCGACGATGCTGTGCAGGTGTGGATTCTGCACTATCAGGGCGAGCGGTGGAAGTGGCGAGGGGGATTGGAGCGCTGGAAAGTGGGTAAAGGGAGTGGCTGGTTGCCGAATTCGCGAATCCTCGCCATTCCGGGGATGTCGATGAAATCAGCGTGGAATTCTCCGGCTGGATCGGGGTATAGGGGGGAAGCGAATCAGGCGACAGGGCACAGAGTATGGCTGCAGCGTATGTATGATGTAATTGGTGACATTCATGGATGTGCTGAGGAGCTGGCAGAACTGCTGGAGCGGCTGGGTTATGTGCAGCAGTCCGGTGTTTTTCGGCACCCTTCGCGGAAGGTGATTTTTTGCGGCGATTTCATCGATCGTGGTCCGCAGATCCGGGATGTTCTGAACATCTGTCGGGACATGTGTCAGCAGCAGTCAGCTCTGGCGGTGATGGGGAATCACGAATGGAATGCTCTGGCGTATCATACGGCTGATCCGCTGCAGCAGGGCGAATATCTGCGGCGTCATACCGAGCACAATAATCGCCAGATCGCCCAGACGATTACTCAGCTTTCGTCAGCAGAGCTGCAGCAGGCATTGGACTGGTTTCGGACGTTGCCGGTGTCTCTGGAACTGCCTGAGCTGCGTGTGGTGCATGCCTGCTGGGATCCGGTGGATCTGCAGAAGCTGCAGCTGGCGGGTGTTGAGCTGGGCTGGATGAGTGACCAGTATCTGCAGCAGGCGGCGCGCAGCGGGACGCAGTTATTTGATTCGATTGAGCGAGTGCTGAAGGGCCCGGAAATGCGTTTTCCCGACGGGATTACTCTGACGGACCGCGAGGGGATGGTTCGCAGGAAGGGGCGGATTCGCTGGTTTGATGGTCCTGAAGGTCTGAGTTTTGCTGACTACATGTTTCCGGGTCTGGCAATTCCGGAGTTTGTGAGTGCTGTGGTTCCGGACGATGTGCGTCCGTGTCCGTATGGTGCGGATGAGCGACCACTGTTCTTCGGGCATTACTGGCTGCGTGATCGGGTTCCGGCACCGATTCGTGGCAATCTGGCGTGTCTGGATTACAGTGTTGCGCGTGATGGTTTGCTGACAGCCTATCGATATCAGGGGTGTGGTCCGCTGGTGGCGTCTGATTTTGTCACGGTACCTCGTCGTTCGGCAGTGCCGGTCTGAGCCAGTTATGAAAGCAGTCGTGCATCAGAGTCCGATCAAAGCAGATTTTGCGGTGATTGGCGGGGGTATTGTGGGGCTGGCGACAGCGTGGCAGTTATCGCAGCGTGCTCCGAGGCAGAAGATTGTCCTGCTGGAGAAGGAGCAGTCGCTGGCGTTTCACCAGACCGGGCGAAATTCGGGAGTGCTGCATTCCGGGATTTACTATCGACCAGGTTCGCTGCGGGCGCAGAATTGCCGTGCGGGTAAGCTGGCGCTTGAGGAGTTCTGTGATCGTTACGGAGTGGCGTGGAAGAAGACGGGGAAAGTGATTGTTGCCCTGCAGCAGTCGGAACTTTCTCAGTTACAACTGATTCTGGAGCGTGGGCGTCAGAACGGGGTGCAGTGCGAACAGATCGGTCCGGAACGATTACGGGAGCTGGAGCCTCATTGTGCGGGGATTCAGGCCATTTATGTTCCGGAGTCGGGGATTGTGGATTACCCGGGTGTGTGTACGAGGCTGGGCGAGTTATTGACAGCGGGCGGGCATCAGATTTGTCTGGGCAGTCGTGTGCTGGGGATGCGACAGAATGCGGAGTGTGTGCGTCTGGAGTGTTCAGACTGCGTGGTGGAAGCGACTCAGGTGGTGAATTGTGGTGGTCTGCACAGTGATCGCCTCGCGCGTCTGAGCGGTCAGCCGCTGCGGGAACGCATCGTGCCGTTTCGTGGCGAGTACTTTGAGCTGGTACCGGAAGCGCATCGCTTCTGCAATTCGCTGATCTACCCCGTTCCGGATCCTCGCTTTCCGTTTCTGGGCGTTCATTTTACTCGCATGATTCACGGTGGGGTGGAGTGTGGTCCGAACGCCGTGTTTGCTCTGGCGCGGGAGGGTTATGACTGGCGAACCATCAACATTCGAGATCTCCGGGAGTCACTGACCTATCCGGGATTTCTCAGGCTGGCAGCGCGGAACTGGCGGACTGGTCTGGGTGAGATCCGGCGTTCACTGTTTAAAACAGCCTTCGTGCGGGCACTGCAGCGACTGGTGCCTGAGATCCGCAGTGAGCATCTGCGGGCGTGTCCGGCGGGGGTGCGGGCACAGGCGCTGGGGCTGGATGGGAAACTGATCGATGACTTTCAGATTCAGCGCCATGAGCGGGTGGTGAATGTGTGCAATGCTCCGTCACCAGCAGCGACGGCCTGTCTGAATATCGGTCGAATTGTGGCTGAGCAGGTCCTGTCCGGGACGACCCGCACGGTGTGAGCGTTCCGTAACTTCAGAGGGCAGCGGTTGATCTGCCGCAGGATGATGATTTGCCGACAGGATGAGTGCGTGGCGGCTTTGTGGGAGCAAAAGGCGGCCAGGCAGGAATGCCTGGGCCACATTTTCGCTGACCACTGACTACTGAGAACGGACCACTTCGTTCGGCTCGGCGGGAGCCTCGCCGTCCCAAGGGGGACCTCCCTGGGACCACCGAGCAGCAGCTCGGTGACGATGTCGAGGTTCGCAGTGTTGAGTGGTTGTCAGCTTACGGGATGGCTGAGCGACGGGTCAATGTAGGGTGCGGCGGGGTTTTTGTGTGGGCAGAGGGCGGCCAGGCAGGAATGCCCGGGCTACGGTTGTGGGCGACCAACGCCAGCGGAATACGGACGACGGACTTCGGCTGAAGACCGCTGATGAGGCATGCTGAAAACTCTCAGCGTCCCTCCTTCAGTCGACGAAACTTCTCGCCATACTTGCCGGCCAGTTCGGTGTGACGACTGCTCAGATCCACGACTCGCCCCTGGATCCACGCATGAGTGACCTGGGAATCCGTTTCCAGAGGATCGCCGGTACTGACGAAAATTGTGGCATCTCGACCGGGTTCCAGAGATCCAAGGCGATCAGCGATTCCCAGAATCTGTGCGGGGTACAGGGTCACGGACTTCAATGCTTCGTCCCGCGGCAGGCCATAGGCAGCCGCCGTGGCAGCCTGATAGGGCAGATTGCGGGTGTTCCAGGTTTCACTGCGGGCTGAGCCGGAAATACAGAAGCGAATGCCCGCTCGGCGGAGACGTTCGGGCAATGTGTAGGCAGCATCGTAGTCATCGTGATCATTGCGGGGATCGCGGTGCACGGCACTGATGATCACGGGAACCTGATACCGCCGCAGCAGTTCGGCACAGGCTTCAGCATCATAGCCACCGAAGATGATGACCTGCATTTTCTGTTCAACGCCGAAAGCCACAGCCGCCTGAATCTCATCAGCCTCATCGGCCGCCACAATCAGCGGCACTTTTCCGGCCAGAACGGGCTGCAGAGAGGCGAATCGAATGTCATAGCGCTGCGAATCCGGATTGGCGGTACGAGCTTTGGCCCAGGCTCGGGCATCGCTGAACAGATCCCGCAGTTCCCTGACAGCTGAGCCACCGGATTCACCACCAGCGGGGGCTTCTGCACCCGGTGCTCCGAAGAAGAACGAGCGACCGGAGGACGGCCAGTTGATCACAAGACCAGCTTCCCGCTGCAGTGTCATGTCCACGCTGGTCCAGCCATCCAGCTGCAGGAGCGAAGCTTTGCCGGAGACAAGGCCACCGGACGGGGCACTGAGGGCCACAAGGACTCCATTGGCCCGCGTCACAGGAATCAGTTCACTGTCCGGATTCACTGCGGTGGCAGCCGTGACGTTGGGGTTGATTCGGCCCGTTTCACTGGTGTCGATGGTGGCTCGAGTGGATGAGAGTTCGGTCAGTCCCAGTTGTGAGTGAGATTCAATCATGCCGGGAAATACGTGCCGTCCCTGCAGGTCAATCACAACAGCATTGGCTGGTGGCTGCAGGCGTGGACCCAGCTCTGTGATTCGACCGTTGTCGAACACCAGCGTGCCGGCTTCGATGACCGGTCCACTGACTGTGTGCAGCACGGCATTGATAATCGCGACAGGTTTCGTCTGGGGGGCGCCCGGAATCTGGTCTGAGGCCATCAGGGGCTGAACAGTGAAGCAGGCGGTCAGTAGCAGCAGTCGAACAGAGAATCGCACCATGGAACACATCCGTTTGTGCAGTTGAATCTGAGAAAACGAGAAGACCCGGAAGGCAGTCAGTCGACTTTGAGTTACTGAGCGGACTGCTGTTGCTGCTGTACGTCCTGCTGCTGCCGGTCACGCTGCTGCTGCAGCGCTGCCTGGTGGCGGAAGTGGGCACAGTATTCATCAAAACGGGGCCAGAGGGCAGTCGGGTCATCGTTTGCCTGAGATGAGTCGCGAGCTTCTTCGCCGGAAGCGAGGACCTTCTGAATCAGCACGTTGCGACGACGAGTGGCTTCCTGACGCATCTGCTGATCCTCATCCCGCGAAAAGTAGCGACGACCGTCCACCCATGTCTGTTCGCAGCGAGTGAAGTTGGAGAGCGGATCACCATTCCAGACCACAAAGTCAGCGTGCTTTCCAGCTTCCAGTGAACCCGTGAGATGATCGATTCGCAGCTGCTTTGCCGGGTTCAGCGTGACGAACTTAAGAGCTTCCTCGCGGGGAATTCCGCCGTACTTGACAGCCTTGGCGGCTTCCTGGTTGAGATGTCTTGCCAGTTCGCCATCATCAGAATTGAAGGACACGACAACTCCCTGGTTGTGCATCAGCGCACCGGCATAGGGAATGGCGTCGTAGACTTCAAACTTGTAAGCCCACCAGTCCGAGAACGCTGAGGCCATGGCGCCGTGGCGAGCCAGTTCGTCCGCCACTTTGTAGCCCTCCAGAATATGCTGCAGCGTACCAATCCGGATTTTGTATTCCTGCAGGATTTCAAGGAGTGCAAGAATTTCGTCCTGGCGATAGCTGTGACAGTGAATCCAGCGTTTGCCGTAAACGACTTCTGCAAGTGCTTCCAGTTCAAGGTCACGCCGAGGTGGCAGGCCACGACGATTCCTGCCGTAGGTGTCATGACGGTTCTGATAATCGCGAGCGGCTTCAAAGGCATCGCGGAAGACCTGTTCAACACCCATGCGAGTATTGGGGTAGCGTCCACCACCTTCGGTCCGATTGCTCTGTTTGACGTTTTCACCCAGTGCGAATTTGATGCCCGCAGGAGCTTCTGCGAATTTCAACCCGTCGCCCGTCATGCCCCAGCGAAGCTTGACGACCTGATTCTGGCCACCGATGGGATTGGCCGAACCGTGCAGGATATTGGCCGCTGTGACGCCCCCAGCCAGCTGCCGATAAATGGTGATGTCGTTGGCATCCACAAAGTCACCGACTCGGACTTCACTGGTGACTGCCTGAGTGCCTTCGTTGACACCACCATCGGTGGCAAAGTGTGAATGACAGTCAATGATTCCGGGCGTCAGATGCATTCCGCGCAGGTCAACAATCTGTGCGTCGGCGGGAATGGGAATGTCCTTCCCGACTGCGACGATGCGGCCGTTGTCGATCAGCATCACAGCATCTTCCAGAATGCCGGCTGGTCCGCAGGTCCAGATGGAAGCGTGGATAAAGGCGGTGGGACCGGTGGCCGCTGGCAGAGTTGTTCGGCCGAAGGATCCCAGCGGGTAGTTGACCTCGAAGGAAGCCGCTGTCGCTGCAGATTTCGCTGCGACTGTTTTGCTGTCTTCAACCGGTTTGTTGTCCGCGGTCGGTTTGGCTGCGTCGTCCGGCTTACCTTCGGCGGCGGCTGCAGGTGTGGGGTTGATACGAGTGGCGGTGACGATGGAAGAACTGCCATCAGGCCAGATCAGTGTGCCGATGGCCGCCGGTCGATCGCGCAGAGCAGGATCGGTTTCGGTAAGTGCCAGCGAGAAGCGAACAGTCCCTTCAAGGCCCCAGTCGGCGGCCGGGAACACGGCAGACAGCCGAGTGTTCTCAAGGCGTACGGTCTTCAGATCGACCACTTCCTTTGGGGCTTTTTCCGGCTGAGCTGTTCCAGCAGTCTGGGGCTGAGCAGCAGGATCGGCAGTGGGTGCCGCGGGAGCCGCCGGATCAGGGTTTGTCGCAGGTGCGGTTGCCGGAGCCGCTGTGTCAGCAGGAGTGCCCGGCGCAGCGGCGTCGGTCGGCGCGGCTGGAGCGGCTGGAGCGGCTGGATCCGCTGGTGCAGCGGGGGAGGCTGGATCGGCTGGTTTGTCGTCGTAACGGCGACCTTTGCGAGGTTCTGCTGCTGGAATGGGAGTGCGAGAAACACGTCCTTTCAGCCGACCGGAACTTTCACTGACTTCAAGGTACAGTTTCTGTGGCAGGTTGCCGGAGGCTGACAGGGCCAGTTCCCACGCCCCGGTGGACTGTCGAGCTGGTGGTGTCTCGTGCTGGAATCGCTGACCGGCAATCCATGTTTCGGTGATCTTTGTCTGCTCTGCGAACAGGTCACCGTCGGTAATCACCATGGACGCCAGTTTGCCTGGTTCCAGTGAGCCGAGCTGGCTGCTGATGCCGAGAAGGTCGGCTGCGTTGTGCGTGAGTGCTTTCAGTGCGGAGGTTTTTGAAAGACCGCGAGACACGGCTTTGCGCAGTGATTTCAGAAAATCTGAGCTGGAGTTGAGGCGGTTGGTGGTGAAGGCGAAGCGGATGCCGGCGGCATCCACACGCGCCGGGTTTTCCGGGGCCAGATCCCAGTGCAGCAGATCTTCCAGTGTGACGTTATCTGCCGCTTCCGGAGTGGTGACCGAGGGTGGCCGGGGGAAGGCGAGTGGCAGAATGATGGGCCGACGCAGCTGGGCAATTTCCTGCAGACGGCGATACTCGCGACCACTTCCGACGACGACCAGTGACAGGCCGAATTCAGCGGCAAACTGATCAGCTCGCTGCACGAACTGTTCGTTGGATGTGGTCACAAAAATGGGCATGGCGCCATTGAGCACGGGTTGCAGTGCAACCAGCGCATCGTTGACTTCGGGCAGTGGCAATGTTGGGTCGGCAGCGATGGCAGCCTGAGCGTCACGATACCATTGAGCGTCAAGGATCGCCTGCCGTGCCAGCGCCACGGCACCCATCGGACTGCCGGGGTAACCGGATGACCGTGAGCGTCTTGAAAGTGTCAGCAGGACATGTTGTGCGACGTCCCGTGCCAGCACGGTCTGAGCCGGGTCGCCACCGGATGTGGACAGCACTGCACTGCGACCACGAATGACCCCCGCGTCCGGGGCCAGCAGTCGTGCGACAAAGCCCTGACGCCGCAGGGCGGCAGTGTCTTCCGGAGTAGCGGGCTGATCGGCGACCGACAACTGAGGAGTGACCTGACCATTCCAGTAGCGTGCTGTTCCGGTCAGTCGATCGCTGGAGACGGCCTGTTCGTGGTAGGCGTCAATGAAGCCTGGATAGATGGTGCGTCCGGTCAGATCAATGCGCTGAGCATGTTCGGGAATGGTGATCCCGGCGCCCACGGCGGTGAGCTTACCATCGGTGATCAGCACAACCGCGTTCTCAATGGATTTTTCTGCAGTCACCCAGACTGTGGCGCCGGTCAGGGCCCAGGTGGAGGCCGGTTCCGGCTGCAGAGTCTGCCGGGGCTGCGACGTTTCATCGGCGGCCCGCAGGAATGGAGAGACGCATGAGCAGCACATCAAAACCAGAGCAGTCGACCAGAGTCTCATTCCATCCCCCGATTGCTGATCAGCAACGAAGCCGTGCAGGAGTCCAGTTGGGCAGAAAAATGGGTGCCCAGATCCTGCAGCCTACCTGCATTCCGGTGAAGGTCATGGGTGGAAACGCTGTTTTCCGAGAAAAATGGGGGAAAAAGCTGGGGGAAAATGACGGCTTTGGCAGGGGTTCACGCAGGTTCTTCTGATGTGTTCAACTGTATCGTGTCTGCTGTTTTTCACGTGCATGACGAAGTTGTGGGTGTTAGACTGGCAGTCTCGCCTGTGTTTTCATCCCGCCTTCAGAAGAATCCGGAACCTGCTGATGCTTCGCTTGCTGTCAGGTTTTTTCAGTATTCTGTTCGTGACTTTACCGGTCTGTGTGTGGGCCGTGGATGAGTCAGGTGCCGGGTCTGAGCAGATGCAGTTTTTCGAGTCGCGTATTCGACCGGTCCTGGTGACTCACTGTTATCGTTGTCACAGTGCTGAGTCGAAGGTTTTGCAGGGTGGATTGCGTCTGGATTCTCGTGAGGGTCTGGTGCGAGGAGGCGACAGCGGTCCGGCGATTTCGGCGAGCGATCCGGCAGCCAGTCTGTTGTTGCAGGCGTTGCGTTACGAGCAGCTTGAGATGCCTCCGCAGGGGCGTTTATCAGACGCGGTGATTGAGGATTTTGCGATGTGGCTGCGGATGGGTGCTCCGGATCCGCGGACGGAGACAGCCGTTGTGACGGCAGCGGCAGTTGATCCGGAATCCGCCAGGAATCACTGGGCCTTTCAGATTCCTCGCGAGTCTGCGGCGCCGGCTGAGCGATCTGCGAACAAGCTGGATGCATTGATTGCGGCGAAGCTGCATGAGCAGCAGCTGACAGCAGCGGCAGCGGCTGATCCGCGGACGCTGGTTCGTCGTCTGTCGCTGGATCTGACCGGACTGCCTCCGACGCCGCAGCAGATTGCTGCATTTGTCAATGATCCTTCTGAGTCAGCGTGGCGTGAGTTAGTGGAGCAGTTTCTGGCTTCACCGGCTTATGGTGAGCGTTGGGCGCGGCTATGGCTGGATGTGGCTCGTTATGCTGAGGATCAGGCGCATATCGTGGGTGAGGACGCCTCGCTGACATATCCGAATGCGTGGTATTTCCGTGACTGGGTGATTCGATCGCTCAATCAGGATCTCAGTTATGCACAGTTCATTCGTCTGCAGCTGGCTGCGGATCTGTACGAGGGCAGTGAGTCTGCAAATCTGGCGGCGCTGGGATTTCTGGGTCTGGGTCCCAAGTATTATGACCGTGGTCAGTTGTTTGTGATGGCGGAGGAGTGGGAGGATCGAGTGGACGTGGTCAGTCGCGGTCTGCTGGGTCTGACGGTTGCCTGTGCGCGGTGTCATGACCATAAGTACGACCCGATTCGTACGGAGGACTATTACGGACTGGCGGGTATCTTTGCCAGTACTGAGATGTTCAATCGTCCGTTGTCTGCAGAAGCAGCGGAGCAGGACGGGAAGGACGGGAAGGATGGGAAGGACGGGAAGGACGGGAAGAAGAAGGGCGTAAAGCCGCACGAGAGTCTGCATATTGTTCGTGAGGGCGTGGCGAAGGATCTGCATGTGTTTGTGCGTGGTGATGTGCAGAACCGAGGTCCGCTGGCACCTCGCAGGTTTCTTCCGATTCTGACGTCTGCTCCGCAGCCCTTTACCGAGGGCAGTGGTCGGAAGCAGCTGGCGGAAGCGATCGTGGATCCCGGCAATCCGTTGACGGCTCGAGTGATTGTGAATCGGATCTGGGCTGCGTATTTCGGGCGTGGACTGGTGGGTACGGCCAGTAATTTCGGGTTATTGGGTGATCGTCCGACGCACCCTGAGCTGCTGGATGATCTGGCGGTTCGTTTCATGCAGAACGGGTGGTCACTGAAGTGGCTGCATCGTGAGATAGTGCTGTCCGCGACGTATCGTCGCAGCAGTCAGGGGGAAGCTTCAGCAGTGGCTCAGGACCCCGAGAATCTCTGGCTGGCGCGGATGCCGCGGCGGCGTCTGGGAGCGGAGGGCTGGCGGGATTCGCTGCTGGCGGTGACGGGGCGTCTGGATGCCAGCACGGTTGGCGGGCCTTCAATTGATCCGTCCGATGCTGCAGAGACACGTCGTACGGTTTACAGTCGCATCAGTCGTCTGGATCTGAATCGATTTCTGGCGATGTATGATTTTCCGGATCCGAATGTGACATCAGAGAAGCGTGCGGAGACGATTACTCCGCTGCAGAAGCTGTTTGTCCTGAACAGTCCGTTCATGCAGTCTCAGGCGGAGGCGTTTGAGGCTCGTTTACGGCAGGCGATTCCATCGGAGGATGCTGCTGCTGTGGGTCAGCGGATTGACTGGGCGTATCAGAATGTGTTTGGTCGTGCGGCGACACCGGTTGAGGTGCAGCTGGCGGAAGAATTTCTGCAGCAGGCCGATGCAGCGACGCGATGGCGTCAGTATGCTCACGTCCTGCTGGCATCGAACGAGCTGCAGTATGTGGACTGAACTTTGTGAAGGTGACTTTTTGTGAACAGCAGTCATATGAATCTGTCGCTGATAAGTCGTCGGCACTGGTTAAGCCGTGCCAGTCTGGGATTTGGCACCGTGGGTCTGGCGGGGCTGTGTGCTCAGCTGCAGGCGGCTGAAGGTCCGACTGGACAGCGATTACTGCAGCCGCATCTGGTGCCGCGTGCGAAGCGAGTGATTCTGCTGTTTATGAATGGCGGTCCCAGTCATGTGGACACGTTTGATCCGAAGCCGGCACTGGCGAAGCATGAGGGTCAGAAGCCTTCGGAACAGGCGACGCGGAGAGCGAAGGCCGGTTATGTTCCCTCACCATTTCGTTTTCGGCCCTCTGGTGAATCGGGCGTCGTGATGAGCGAGTTGTTTCCGCAGCTGTCGAAGTGTGCGGACGATCTGTGTGTGATTCGTTCGATGCACACGGATGTGCCGAATCACGAGCCAGGTCTGATCATAATGCACTCCGGTGTGCAGCAGCCGACTCGTCCGAGTATCGGGTCGTGGGTGACTTACGGACTGGGGACAGAGAATCAGAACCTGCCGGGTTATGTGGTGCTGGGTCCCAGGCGTCCGGTTGTGGGGCCGCATCTGTGGTCGAATTCCTTTCTGCCTGGCGCTTATCAGGGCATGGCCGTCAATACTCAGGATATGGCGGTGGACAAGCTGGTGACGAATCTGAAGCATCCATCGCTGGAGCGTTCTCAGCAGCGTCGGCAGCTGGATCTGCTGGCGGGTCTGAATCGTCTGCATGCTGAGCAGCGGCAGCAGGATGCGGGTCTGGAGGCTCAGATTCAGGCGATGGAAACGGCGTTTTCGATGCAGCTGGAAGCGTCCGAGGCCTTTGATATTGGTCAGGAGTCCCCGGCAACTCGTGAGCTGTACGGTGACTCGCTGTTTGGTCGTCAGTGTCTGCTGGCGCGGCGGCTGTCGGAGCGAGGTGTGCGATTTGTGACTTCCTATTATCTGACGCCGGGTGGGAATCAGCCATGGGATACTCATTCCAGCAATGATGATCAGCATCGGAAGTTGTGTGCGGACAGTGATCGGGCCACGGCTGCTCTGCTGACGGATCTGAAGCAGCGGGGTCTGCTGGAGGACACGCTGGTGATCTGGACGGGGGAATTCGGCCGCACTCCGTATGCTCAGCCGAACGACAAGGGAAAGCATGGTCGCGATCATCATCATTCGGCCTTCACCACGGTACTGGCTGGTGGCGGAGTGCGGGGTGGTTTGATGTATGGTGCCAGCGACGAGTTGGGGATGTTTGCGGTGGAGAATCGTGTGCATGTTCACGATCTGCATGCGACGGTACTGCATCTGCTGGGGCTGGATCACGAGCAGTTAACGTATCGATACAGTGGTCGGGACTTTCGGCTGACGGACGTCCATGGTCAGGTGGTCGAGGGGATTCTGGCATAGTTCGGGAGCGTGGCAGGCGATCTGTGAATTCATATCACACCGGTCGTGGTGGTGGTCGTGAATGCACCACGAGGCTGGCAGGCTGAGGAACGACCTGTGCTGCGAAACAATCGCAATGATCAGGATGCCGCTGTCGGTCCAATAATCCGGCAGGATCCGTGTACTGCGTGTGCGGGCCACAGGAATGTGGTATCGGGGGTGTCACTCGAGGGGGGCCGTGTCCGCAGCAGTTACTCGAATCGGATACCCTGAGCCAGTGGCAGCGTATTGCCGTAATTGATCGTGTTGGTGGCTCGTCGCATGTAGTTTTTCCAGCTGTCGGAACCGGATTCACGACCTCCACCGGTATCTTTTTCGCCGCCGAATGCACCGCCGATTTCGGCCCCGCTGGGACCGATATTCACGTTGGCGATTCCGCAGTCGCTGCCGGCAGCTGACAGGAACAGTTCGGCTTCGCGCAGGTCATTGGTGAACAGGCACGAAGACAATCCCTGGCTGACGCAGTTATTCAGCTGAATGGCGTCTTCCAGCTGACGGTACCTGAGAACATACAGGATTGGTGCAAAGGTTTCCTGATACATGATGTCGGCGTGCTGCGGCATCTGCACGATGGCTGGGCGCACGTAGCAGCCTCCGGGGGGCACGTCCGCAGCAGGGATATTACCACCGCTTACGACACCTCCGACGTGCTGAGCTTCATTGAGCGCTGCCTGCATACGGCGCAGAGCCGGTTCAGAAATCAGAGGTCCCATGAGGATACCGGGCTGCAGGGGATTGCCGACGGGCAGGGACTGTGCGGCAGCCAGCAGTCGCGGCAGCAGCAGATCATACACTGATTCGTGGATCAGCAGCCGTCGCAGGGATGTGCAGCGCTGGCCACAGGTGCCGAAGGCTGAAAAGGTGATTGCACGCAGTGCCAGTTCGAGGCTGGCTGAGGGGGCCACAATACAGGCATTGTTGCCACCCAGTTCCAGCAGGCTGCGTCCCAGCCGATCGGCGACCAGTCGAGCCACACTGCGACCCATGGCAGTGCTGCCGGTGGCGGAGACCAGTGGAATCCGACGATCTCGAGCAAGGGCGTCTCCGACGTCGGCACCACCGGCGAGAACTGTGCTGACTGCGGCAGGGACCTGCGGCATGTCAGCCGCGGCCAGCAGCAGCAGTTGCTGGCAGGCAATGGCGGTCAGCGGAGTCTGTTCGGAGGGCTTCCAGACCAGAGTATTTCCGCAGACGAGCGCCAGTGCGGCATTCCACGCCCAGACAGCAACCGGAAAATTGAAGGCAGAAATCACGGCGACTGGTCCGAGGGGATGCCACTGTTCAAGCATGCGATGCTGCGGTCGTTCTGAAGCGATGGTCAGACCGTGCAGCTGTCGACTGAGACCGGTGGCGAAGTCGCAGATATCGATCATCTCCTGCACTTCCCCGAGTGCTTCCGGGAGAATCTTTCCGCATTCGAGTGTGACGAGCTGAGCGAGGTCCTGCTGGTGAATGCGGAGCAGCTGTCCAAAGCGTCGGACCAGTTCGCCGCGAACGGGAGCTGGCACCAGTTTCCACTGATGGAAGGCAGTGGTTGCTGCGGCGATGACGGGATCGGCATCTGCGGGAGCAGCCGCATGGAAGGATGCCAGGATCTGGCCATCGATGGGGGAACGCACAGTCAGTGGACTGCCCTGCCCTGCACAGCCGCGGGAGCCGATCCAGACCGAGAGTGGATTGGTGAGCAGGTTCTGCAGGGACCCGGGCAGGCTGGACATGGGGGAAATCTCCGAGGATCTCGAGGGGAAGCCGGTTGTCACAATTCTACTTGTGGTCGGCCGCGTGCCGGCCGGATTTTCAGGGTCTGGCAGAGAAAATCGCTGCCCAAAGGCCGGGGTTGCACAGTATAACACAGGATTGTGTCAGAAAACTGAGTGGCAGTGGGAGGTATCTGGATGTCATCAACTGGTTTTCATCCTGCCGTGCTGCCGATTGCGCGTCGCCAGCTGCTGCGGATCGGGACAGCAGCAGCGGTTGGTGCAGGTCGTTCAGTCTTTGCCGCCGACGATGTGACTCAGCCGCTGACGGCGCAGGCTGACCACTGCATTGTACTGTTTCTGAATGGTGGTCCCAGTCATCTGGACATGTGGGATCTGAAGCCGGAAGCACCGCTTGAGATTCGTGGCGAGTTTGCTCCGATTGCCAGCACCATTCCGGGAGTGTCGTTATCCGAACATCTGCCTCGATTAGCGCAGCAGCTGCACCATGCGTCGCTGATACGATCGATGCATCACAGCGTGAACAATTCGCATGCAGCTGCCGTCTATGCTGCTCTGACGGGCCATGATCGTGGTGAACAGGGTGGTGGGGCACGTCCGACTGACAACCCTTCACCGGGATCTGTGCTGGCGAAGCTGCGGCCTGCGGACAATCGAACGCTGCCATACATCAGCCTGCCGTACAAGACGAAAGAGGGGGCTGGTGGTCCGTTACAGCCCGGTTTTCTGGCGGGCTTCATGGGGCCGACCTTTGATCCTTTCTGGGTGCTGAACAATCCTGATGCTGACGGTTTCCATGTTGACAATCTGGCACTGCCAGGTTCAGTGACTCCGCAGCGCATGAGTGAGCGGACGCAGCTGTTGTCAGGTCTTGGGCGGGGACTGCGTACGAAGGAACCGGCACTCACAGCGATCGACGATTTTCAGGCGCGGGCATTCGAGCTGCTGACTGGTGATGCGGCTCAGCGAGCGTTTAATCTGGGTCTGGAGTCACCAGAAATTCGGGCTCGGTATGGCCGTAATATTTACGGTCAGAGTACTCTGCTGGCGCGGCGGCTGGTGGAAGCTGGCACACGATTTGTGACTCTGTCGTGGGCTCCGGATGCCAATGCCACCTGGGATACTCATGGGGACAACTTCAATAAGCTGAAGAACACGCTGCTGCCTCAGTTTGATGCGGCCTGTGCCAGTCTGCTTCAGGATCTGCAGGAGCGTGGTCTGCTGCAGCGAACGCTGGTGTGCGTACTGGGTGATTTCGGCAGAACTCCGCGGATCAATGCGAATGCCGGCCGGGATCACTGGAACAGCTGTTACACGGTCCTGCTGGCGGGTGCCGGAATTCGGCCCGGTACAGTATTCGGAGCCAGTGATCGGACGGGGGCGGTGCCGGTGGAGTCACCGGTCAGCCCGGGTGACGTGATCGCCACGATCTATCGATTGCTGGGAATTCGCTCGACAACTCAGATCTATGACTCGCTGGGCCGTCCTCATGAGGTTGTGCCGCAGGGTCGAGTGTTATCAGAGATTCTGGTGTAGAGTCGGCTGAGTCATGTTGCGGGAATGCATCATTTGATGCGGCGGTCATGACCTGCTGCGCAGTGCTTGTTACTCGGGCCCTGCCGAATTTTCCGGCTGCACACAGGCGGTATAAGATATTCCCCTGGTGAGCTAGTGTGAAAGGATTGCAAGTTCCCGTTGCAGCCGGTGTATATTGGGGGAAACGTTCCAGGCGTAGATTGCCGTGTATCCCCCATAAGGGTGTTTCGTCATGCTGTCTCGGTTTTCCACCTGCACATTGTTCGGGATTGAAGCAAAAGCTGTGGAAGTGGAAGTGGATATTTCGCCCAGTGCCCTGCCGCGCACGGTGCTGGTGGGTCTGGCTGAAGCGGCGGTTCGTGAAAGCACCACGCGAGTTGAGCGGGCTCTGGTCAACAGCGGCTATGCTCGACCTGTCGATCGCGTGGTCATTAATCTGTCCCCGGCTGATCTGCCGAAGGATGCGGCGTCGCTGGACCTGCCGATTGCTCTGGGGTTGCTGGCCTCGGACGGGCAGATTACGGAAATGCCGGGGCGTAATGTGGTGTATGTGGGTGAGCTGGCGCTGGATGGTTCCGTGCGTCCGGTGCGGGGTGTTCTGTCGATGGCGCTGTCTGCTCGTGACGCGGGGCGCAGTCACATTGTGGTGCCCGCCGCAAATGCTCGTGAAGCTGCTGTTGTGGAAGGGATTGATGTGATTTCCGTCGGGACGCTGGCCGAGGCGGTTGGTTTTCTGACGGGTGACCTGGCGCTTGAACCGGTCGTATTCAGCTGGCAGACGGCACGGGACGACTACGGCCGGTATGACATCGACTATGTGGATGTTAAAGGTCAGGAGATGGGCAAGCGGGCGGCAACTGTGGCAGCGGCTGGCTGTCATCACATCCTGATGCTGGGTTCGCCGGGAACCGGAAAGACTCTGCTTTCACAGCGACTGTGCACGATTCTGCCTGAACTTGAGGCGGAAGAAAGCCTGGAAACGACGCGAGTCTACAGTGCTGTAGCGCAGCTGGAGGCTGGTCAGCCGTTGCTGCTGCGTCGACCATTTCGATCACCTCATCACACCATCAGCGAAGCCGGGCTGGTGGGTGGTGGCAGCATTCCGCAGCCGGGTGAGATCAGTCTGGCACACAACGGGATTCTGTTCCTTGACGAGCTGCCGGAATTCAATCGTCGGACCCTGGAGGTACTGCGTCAGCCGCTGGAGGATCAGACGGTCACGATCTCGCGGGCTCTGGGCAGTGTGACATTCCCTGCCAATGTGATGCTGGTAGCGGCGATGAATCCGTGCCCCTGCGGATTTCGTGGTGATCCTCGACGGGCCTGCTGCTGTACTCCGCAGCAGATCGAACGCTATCTTGGACGCATCAGCGGGCCCTTGCTGGACCGGATTGATATTCACATCGAGATTCCGCCGGTGCCATTTCGAGAACTGTCGGATCAGACGGCCGGGACTTCCAGTGCTGAGATGCGCGAACAGGTTGTTTGTGCTCGCCGACGGCAGCAGCTGCGGTTTCGTGGTGAAAACGTGCGAGTGAATGGAAAGATGCGACCGCCGCAGATTCGACGGCACTGCCGTCTTCCTTCAGACGCTGAACAGCTGATGAAGAATGCGATGGAGGATATGGGGTTATCCGCCAGGGCTCATGACAAGATTCTGCGGATCGGACGCACGATTGCTGATCTTGCAGACAGTGAGCAGATCCAGGTGGCGCACTTGAGTGAAGCGATCAACTACCGCACTCTGGACCGCAGTTACTGGCAGGTGTGAACCCCCGCTAGCTGAACCAGAACAGAGTTTTCAACTGGCGAATTCTGCCCACAGATTTGTGTGAGGAGTCATAATCCGGGCGAACTGACTGTGGGTGGCGAGAAGACGGAAGTGAAGCTGAAGGAAGTTTTCGGCAGGAAGCCGAAGTACGCCGACGTGTCCGGGCTGTGCAGGGCGGCGACATTGGCTGAGATCGCAGCGCAGGCCTGGTCGCTGAACCCAGGCCGTTCTGTGGGTGTCACGCTGGGCGAGGGGTTGAGCAACGAGGATTTCAGGATGTAATTTCACACGCTGAACGAGGAACTGGAAGGGCTGAACGCCGGGTCGCGGGAGTTAAAGCAGACCATTGCAAGCAACGAAGCGGAGATTCCGGAGTATGAAAACCGAAACGATTCAGATGTTGACTGCAACATTCGAGGGGCATGCGCAGCAAACCGAAGGTGGCGTTGAGTATTGGCTCGCGCGAGATCTTCAGCAACTGCTGGGTTACAGCGAATGGCGCAACTTTTGTAACACGGCGATTTCGAAGGCAAGAACGGCATGCGACGTGTCTGGGCATGTGGCGGCGGATCATTTTGTTGACGTCAACAAAACGATCCAGATGCCAAAGGGGGCGGAGAAAGAGATTCCAGACATCATGCTCTCCCGATACGCCTGCTACCTGATTGCCCAGAACGGCGATTCCAGAAAGCAGGAGATTGCTTTTGCGCAGACCTATTTTGCGTTCCAGACTCGCCGTGCCGAACTGATTGAACAGCGGCTGTTGGAGACCGAACGCGTCTCGGCTCGCAAAAAGCTGAGCGCCACCGAGAAGGAACTCTCGGATGTGATTTTCGAGCAAACCGGAGGCAATAATGATTTCGCGTTGATTCGCAGCAAGGGGGATCAGGCGCTGTTTGGGAGATCGACTCAGGCGATGAAGGCACAATGGAAGGTGCCCGACAGTCGGCCATTGGCCGACTTTGCTCCGACAATCATTCTGAAGGCGAAGGACTTTGCCACTGAGATCACGATCTTCAATGCCCGGCAGCATAGCATGGGCAGCGAATCTGCGATCTCGCGAGAGCACGTGACAAACAACGAGGCGGTCCGCGACACATTGCTGGAGCGAGGTATCCGGCCCGAGTCGCTGCCGGCGGCGGAGGATTTGAAGAGGGTGGAACGGCGGCTGGCAACGGAGGAGAAAAAATCGCTGAAGGATCCGGAAGGTCCTGGGGCGGAGCGGTAGTTGTACGCGAACGAACTAGTCGCCGTAGCTGAGCCGTTTCGCAGGAGCAGAGAAATCATTGAGATGGTATCGCTGGGTGTGTTGCTCCGTCGCACCCGCGATCTGCTGCTTGCCGCGTCTGCTTTCCGGTCAGTTCGCTGTGGAGGGATTTGTTCCTTGATTCATCATGCCTGGTGCCACAGGCAGTGTTGGCAGAATCCACAGCGGTCCTGCGGGGGCGGGCATAGAACGCCAGAGGGGCCTGGATGTTTTATGGGTCCTATGAGTCCTATGAATCCTGTGTTTTTGTGGTTTTCAGAGGCGTGTTCTGCTGGGTGGGAGTCTTGCTGTTGGATGGGAGGTGGTTCCCCTGCCGGTCTTTTCTCCTTGGTGTGTTTTCCTGAGGTTGCGGCGGTGGTTATGATGGATCGTCAGATTCCGGCCAGATTTTCTTCATGGGTTGATTTGTTATGACCTACCTGCGATTGCGTTTTGTCACTTTGCTGCTGGTGTTGCTGTCTGCGGTGCTGGCTGCCTGGTGGCCGGCATCTGTAAGTGCTCAGTCGGCTCGACCAGCGCGTCCGAATGTGGTTGTGTTTCTGGCGGACGATGCGGGCTGGGGAGATTACGGTCATTCGGGAAATCTGACTGTCAGTACTCCGGCGATCGATTCGATCGCCCGTCAGGGAGTGTCACTGGATCGGTTTTTTGTCTGTCCGGTGTGTGCTCCGACGCGGGCCGAGTTTCTGACGGGGCGTTATCATTCGCGGGGTGGGGTGCGTGGTGTCAGTCTGGGTGAGGAGCGTCTGGATCTGACTGAGCGTACGATAGCGCAGGCATTTCATGCGGCCGGCTATGCGACGGGTGCATTTGGCAAGTGGCATAACGGCAGCCAGTGGCCCTACCATCCACGAGCTCGGGGATTTGACCGTTATTTTGGTCATACTGCCGGTCACTGGGGTGAGTATTTTGATGCGCCGCTGGAGGATGACGGGCGGATGATCCGTACCAGTGGCTATATCGTGGATGTGTGTACTGATCGGGCCGACGCCTTTATTCGTCAGCATCAGCATCAGCGGCAGCCGTTTTTCTGTTTCATTCCGTTCACGACTCCGCATTCACCATGGAGTGTTCCGGCAGCGGACTGGCAGCGTTATCGTGATCGTGAGATCCGTCAGCGTGGTGTGAATGCGGAGCGGGAAAAGCTGGAGGAGACTCGCTGTGTCCTCGCGATGCTGGAGCATCAGGATCGCAGTGTCGGGCGAATTCTGCAGACGCTGCAGGAGTGTGGTGTGCGTGAGAATACCATCGTGCTGTATTTTTCGGACAATGGTCCCAACACGCCGCGCTGGAACGGCGGGATGAAGGGGCAGAAGGGGACGGTGGATGAGGGTGGTTTGCGCAGTGTGTGTTATCTCAGCTGGCCTGCCGGGTTGCCTCAGGGGTTGGTCGTACCGCAGATTTCCGGTGCGATCGATCTGTTACCAACGCTGACATCACTGGCGGGGATTCCGCGAACCGGTGATCTGCCGCTGGATGGTCGTGATCTGTCGCCCTTGTTTTCGGGGCAGGCAGTGGAGTGGTCTGACCGGACGATCTTCAGTGTCTGGGGTGGACGTGTTTCTGCTCGGACGCAGCAGTATCGTCTGGATGACGGTGGGAAGTTATACGACATGCAGGCGGATCCCGCCCAGACGACTCCGGTGAATGCAGCGCATGCTGAGATTGCTGAGCGGTTGCAGCGGGAAGTGCGGGAGTGGCGTGCTGCGGTGCTGCCGTCAGATACTGGTCTGCTGCGGAAGGCGGCCGGGATGGTGGATCCGCGACCATTCACTGTGGGGTATCGTGAATTTCCGATCACGATGCTGCCGGCCCGTGATGGCCAGCCGCGGGGTGGGATCAAACGCAGCAGTGCAGCACCGAACTGTTCGTATTTTGTGAACTGGACTTCGGTGGATGACAGCATGGTTTGGAATGTGGATGTGCATACGGCAGGGCGTTACGAAGTGGTGATTGACTACACCTGCCCAGACTCGGACGTGGGTTCTGTGGTGCAGCTTTCCTGTGGTGCTGGTCGTCTGCAGGGGCAGGTGGGGCCGGGTTGGGATCCTCCGCTGTATACCAATCAGGATACCCTGCCTCGTCCTCATGGTGAGTCGCAGATGAAGGAGTTTCGTCCGTTGGTGCTGGGTTCCGTGGAGCTGCAGGCGGGTCCGCAGCAGCTGGAGTTGCGTGCATTGGAGATTCGCGGCAAATCCGTGATGGATGTGCGGCGTGTGACACTGACTCTGCAGGCTGAGTGATCCGGTCAGCAGTTGTCATGGTTTCGCTGGGGTGGCTTATGGGGTCGCTGAGGGGGTCGCTGAGGGGGATACAGCCGCATGCGGCACGGGCCGAATCTGTGCCGTCTCAGGGTGCGGTCGATTCACGCCTGTGTGAGTGGCGTGCTTTGCTGACGACTGTTTGTGTGTGGGTTGTGTTGTCGCAGGTGGTGATCGGGCAACTTTCATCTGCCGGTTTGCAGCGGCTGCAGCGGGCGACTGTGCTGATTGAGTCGGGGGCGGATCGCTGTTCGGGAGTGCTGATTTCTGAGGCTGGTTTGATTGCGACAGCGGCGCATGGTGTGCATGAGGACGCCGGTCGGTTGCGTGTGCGATTGTGGGATGGTCGTCAGTTCACAGCGGTTGAAGTGGTGCGGGACGTTGCTGGCGATACGGCTTTGCTGCGACTGCAGGATGCAGCCGATGTGATAGTTCTGCCAGTGGTGGCAGCGATCGGTCAGCTGCCAGCTGGTGAGTCTGTTTTTGCCTGTGGTTTTCCGGCTCGGGAGGTGATTGGCAGTCCGGCAGTTGTGCGAGCGGGGGAGGTGCGAAGGGCAGCGGGAGGGGTGGTAAGAACAACGTGTCAGCTGACGGTCGGTGATTCCGGTGGTCCGCTGGTGAGCGGCGCGGGTTCTCTGGTGGGCTTGCATCGGCAGATCGGGGCGGGTCTGGAGTCGAACATGCATACCAGTGTGGAAGTGTTGTGGCGTCTGCTGCAGCGGGCCGGATTGCAGGCTGAGCTGGCTGCAGTGGAGAATGCCGCACCGATTGATCCCGGTGGTGCGACTGGCGGTTTGTCGCAGCAAGACCTGCGTGGTCTCAGTGCGTCATTGCCGGAGATCAGAGTGTTGTCTGCGGCGGCTGGCAGTGACGGGAAGAAGCTGATCGGGGTGGTCGTGTCGGGAACGCAGCTGGCGGTAAGGCTGAGTGCTGTAGAAGTTGAACAGCGGTATGGTGTACTGCAGGCAGGATTATTGCGTGAGTTGCGGTTACAGCGGCAGTCAGAGGTTCTTGATCTGGCGATTTTTGAGCTGGCTGAGGCGGGCGAAGTTGCGGGGTTGCAGCCGATTCGCTGGCGTGACGATCCGGCCGTCATTTTTGAGCGGGTGCAGAGTCTGAGTCCGGGGGATTTCGGGACAGGGATGCAGCTGAGTTCAGCGGGAGTGATTTCGCGTGTTGGCTGGAACGAGCCTCGGGTGCGTGCGGTGCTGGGGGTTGATCTGGAGGAGCTGGAGACGTCAGCAGGGCGTCGGTTGCGAGTGCAGCAGACAACTCCCAACGGTCCGGCTGCGGGCCGCTTGTTCGGTGGCGACATTCTGGTTCGGGTGGGGAATGAGCAGATCGGAACGCGGGAGCAGTTTGGGCGTCTGCTGGATCGTTTGCAGCCTGGTGATCGGTTCAGGCTGGAGTTGCAGCGGGGGGCTGAATTACAGAGTGTGGGTTTGCGAGCCGGGTGGAATCCCGGGGAGCAGTTTGAGCGATCCGAGTTTCTGGATGGTCGTGCGGGTCGGGTCAGTGAGCGACGGACGGGATTTATGGGAATGATCCAGCATGACATTCCGGTAGAGCCGCAGGTCTGTCCATCGCTGCTGCTGGACTGGCGGGGTCTGCCGATTGGCCTGACGATTGCTCGTCGTGCTCGTGAATCATCTTTGGCAATTCCGGCGATGGCGGTACAGCGTCTGATGTCGGGTGCAGACGGAAACTGAGGCTGAATTCGCGGGTGGAGTCAGGGAAAATCGGGAAGGTGTTCTGCTGGTAACGGTTGTGCTCAAGATTCCGGCTGTGTCGTGTCGATGGAGAGAGGCGCAGGACCAGGATTGAGCGGCAAAAAGTGCCGGAGCTGGCTCAGACAGTGAACGGAATCGTATGTACGAATCGCACTTTGGATTTCACCGGACGCCATTTCAGAGCTTCGATCCGGCTCGGCTGTTTATCCGGTCGGAGTCCATCGGGGGGATTTTGCCGCGTCTGCTGCGGAGTGTGCGTTCCAGTCTGGGTCTGGGGCTGGTGACTGCGGTGCAGGGTACGGGGCGGACTGCGCTGTTGAAGTATCTGCAGCACGAGTTGCAGAATGAGGGTCGGACGGTTCTGGTGTCGGGGGCGGCTCTGGACAGTTCAGCGACGCTGCTGCAGTTGCTGATGCACAGTGCGGTGCGTCATGCGGGCAGTGCGGCTGGGTCGGAGCAAAGCCTGCCTTCGTGCACTCAGTGGAATACCGTGGAGTGTCTGCGGAAGAGCATGGATTTCTGGGGCCCTGTGATTCTGCTGCTGGATGATGTGCATCTGGCACCGCTGTCGGTTTTGAATGAGTTGCGAGCGATCAGTGAGGAGGAGTGGAACGGTCGGGCGCTGGTGCGAGTGCTGGCGACTGCTCCGGTGTCCTTCGAAATGGATCTGACGCGATCCGAGTATTCCGGGTTTGCTCATCGCATTCGGTGTCACGAAGTGCTGCAGTCGCTGACGGTCAGGGAGAGTGTGGAGTATCTGCAGCGACAGCTGGAAGCTGCTGGTGGTCGGCTGGCGGAGTGCTTTACCGAAGACGCGGTCAATCGGCTGGTGGATGCCTGTGACGGTCTGCCAAGATCGCTTAGTCTGCTGGCGGATGAAACACTGGCGATTGCGGCTGAACAGTTGCAGAAGCCGGCCGATCTGAATTGTGTGACGCTGGCTCTGAAACGGTTGCAGCATCTGGCCTGTCGCCTGAATTCCGCGTTGTCCGCTGATGTCACTGAGGCGGGTCATGAGTGGGGTGCGGGCGAAGCGGCGGCTGTCGAGCCGACTGTGGAGCGTCCCGCGGTCTATGGAACCGTGACGCATCTGTCGGCAGAACGTCCACTGGCGGCGGTGGTCGAATTTGGTGAGCTGCCAGCGACCGCTGCTCAGACGGCCAACGTGGCACTCGACAGCGTGGAGTTTGGGGCGGTCGCTGAATCTGAGGCTGCAGTTGAGTCGGAAACGGACAGCCCGGTTTCGCTGAGTCCAGAAGTAACGCAGCCATTCGAAGGTGTTGCAGAGACGGGCGTCGAGCCCGCGGACTTTTCCACATGGGTACCGGTACCTGCTCGGTATACGTGGATGGATATGGACGTGGAGACTCATGGAGCTGGGTTGTCGGAAGCCGGACTTTCGGCAGAATCGATGCTGCCGCTGGAGGGGTGGGCGCCCAATCCCATCACCTCTGTGCCTCGCAGTATGGCGATTGAAATCCAGTCTGCTGATGACGATGAGATTCTGCGTTTGCTGAGCGAACGTCGGCGTGCTGAGTTGCCGGTTGTGGAAACGCAGCCTGTGGAATCCGAAGTGATGGATTCGGGGGATTTTCCGGCCGAGCTGGCTGCTGACGACACGGCAGGGGTTTCCGAGCCACCGCAGGTTGCGGACGAAGCAGCGAGGACTGTGTCACCCGCTCGTTCGGTTGAAAATCGCCGGGACATTTTTGGAGGCAGCTGGCCGACGTCCGCTGCGCCATCCGTACCGCGATCAATGACCGGGCCGACGGTGTTCACCGGGGATCCACAGGGTGAGCCGGTTGCTGCAGAGGAGTCGGGCGAGGATCGATTTGCCACCCTGTTTACTCGGCTGCGCAAGTTGCGTGCTGAGAAGTCCGTGGTTGTGCCGGGACAGGTGGCGGGGACGGTGGATCAGGTGCGGCGCGACGGCTGATGCAGCGGTTGTCTGTGCGTGTTGCTGGCGGCGACCTCGAGTGGGTTGGTCGCAGCGTGTTTCCCGGGTGTGAGCGGTGATCGTGCAGTGCGGCTGTTGCTTTATGTGAACACGTGTGCGCTTGCTTGTTTGGCGTAAAGCGGCAGAAACTGCTGGAGCAGTGGCAGAAACTGCTGAAGTGTGTTGGGAGTTGATTTGTGGGGGGAGGGTGTTGACTGGATTGGTTCAAAAAGCTGTAAAGGTGTCTTCACCGTAAAAACGGGGTGGGGGTACTCTGAAGGCCGGTCTGACCGAAGTCATGTGGCGCGGGGGATTTTTTCCTGCAGTCATTTCGGTCCTGGCAAGTCAGGAAGACGGGTATGTGCTTCAGCTGGAACCAATTCTGTGTGCTGAATGTGTTGTTGGCGGCATTGCTGTCATCGGGTTGCTGTCTGCACAAGGGTGGTGACGAGTTAACGGCAGCTCAGCGTCAGGCTCGGGATCTGCATGTGCAGAATCAGCAACTGGAGCAGATGGCTCGGGGGTTAACGTCTGAGAATCAGGCGTTGTTGAATCAGCTGGCCGAGACGCAGTCGCAGCTGGGGACGATGGGCGAGCGATTGAATAATCTGGCATCGGAGCGTGAGGGTTTATTGTCGGATCGAGTGGCTCAGACGTTTGGCGATTCGGTGCAGGATCAGCTGGGTGCGGGTCTGTCGGCGGATGGATTTCAATATGATCCGGCGACGGGTCTGAACAAGTTTCGCAGTGACATATTGTTTGATCTGGGGAGTGACGTGGTACGTCCGGAGGCTGGTCCGGTTCTGAAGGAGTTTGCTTCGAGTCTGACGGGTGGTGCGGCGAAGGGCATGAAGGTGCTGGTGGTGGGGCATACGGACGATCAGCTGATTGTGCGTCCCGAGACAGCGTTGAAGCATCCGACGAACTGGCATTTGTCGACGGACCGTGCGGACGCGGTGATTCTTGAGTTGATGCGTTTGGGTGTGCAGCCGGAGCGTGTGGCAGCGATGGGGTACAGTGAGTTTCATCCGCTGGAGCGTTCGGCAACGGACACGGCTCGTCAGCGGAATCGCCGAGTGGAGTTATTTGTGGTACCGGTGGATCAGAATTCGGCGAAGTGGGATCCTGTGAGTACGACATCGTTGTAGATTGTTGCCGTGAAGTTGCGAGTCTGGTGACTGGTGTGATGAGCGGACGATATCGCGGCATGTGGCGTGAAGTGGGAGTTCTGGTATGTCGGACGTACTGGATGTGATTGCGGTGGGTGCGCATCCGGACGACGTCGAGATTGGCTGCGGCGGAACTCTGGCGAGGATGGTGGAGCAGGGATATCGTGTGGGGATTGTGGATCTGACGGACGGTGAGCCGACGCCATTGAGTCCGGGTCCGGAGGTGCGTCTGGCGGAGTCGCGGGCAGCGGCAGCGGAGCTGGGGATTCAGTTTCGTGAGACTTTGGCGTTGCCGAATCGTCGATTGTTTGACAGTTTTGAAGCGCGGGTTGAGTTGGCGAAGGTGTTTCGTCGTTGGCGACCGCGGCTGGTGCTGGGGATCGCGGATCGAACGCCGATGGCATCACCGGATCACTGGCAGGCGATGTTGATCACGGATGCGGCGGTATTTTACAGTCGGTTATCGAAGTGGGACGAGTATTTTGATGGTTTGCCTGTGCATCGGATCCAGAAGCAGCTGTGGTATCCGCTGGGTCTGCAGACTTTGAATGTGCCGACGGGTGGTGGTGGTTTTGTGTCGGACATCTCGTCGACACTGGAGCGGAAGCTGCGTTCGATTCGATGTTATGCGACGCAGTTTCCTCCGGGTAAGGAGCGTGTATTTCGGCTGGTGGAGGGTCAGGGTCGGATGTTGGGTGCGGCGGCGGGGTTTGAGGCTGGTGAGTTATTGATTTCGGCGACGACGCTGGGGTTGTCGAATGTGGTGGAGACGGTTTGCGGCGGCGGTCAGGTCCTGTGAAAACTCCGGAATCCCGACTTTTCCCGGCTGGAACAGCCCCTGGAGTTGCCTTTTTGTGAATTTCGGTGGACAATTTTTACAGATGTGGCAGGTTGCTGTCACGACTGCGTGTGATATCAGCTTCCAGTGATACGACAGGATTCATGCCCGCCATTCGCACGGGTCACCTCAGCGTGACCGGCAATTTCCGTGAGAACAACGAAGACAGCTGCTATCTGGATACGCAGCAGCGGTTGTTTATTGTTGCAGACGGCATGGGTGGACAAAGTGCGGGTGAGAAGGCCAGTGCCCTGGCTGTCGAACTGATTCCTCGCTATCTGTCTCAGCGTCTGGATTTTCAGAGTGCCTCTGCGGCTGTCGTTCGTGATGCTGTGGATCGTGCGATTGCCAGTGCGAACACAGAGATCATCGCTCTCAGTGAAGTGGACCCTTCGGCTCGCAGTATGGGCACCACGGTGGTGATGCTGCTGCAGGTTGCCAATGTGTTCTATGCGGTGGGGGTTGGTGACAGTCGTTGTTACGAGTTGCGGGGCAATGCTCTGCGTCAGCTGACGACCGACCACTCGATTACTCAGGCCCTGCTGGATTCGGGAACAATCAGCCCGGAAGAGGCTCGAACGCATCGTTACAAGAACGTTCTTTACAAGTATCTGGGCTGTCGTGACGGTGCATCCGGCGCGGCGGTCGTGGAAATCCAGCCGCGAACTGGCGATCGATTTCTGTTGTGCAGTGACGGTCTGAATGATGGGCTGAAGGACGCCGACATTGCTCGGCTGTTGAAATCGGCGGTGGATCCACAGCAGGTCTGTGAGGATCTGGTCGCGGCGGCATTAAGTGCTGGTTCGCGGGACAATGTCAGCTGTATCGCAGTGTTTGTGGACTGACTGCGAGGGTGGCAGCCCGGCGGGCTCTGCCATGCGGGATTCGACCGCGGGGATTGGCAATGATCGGAACGGATCTGTCGCTGGCTGTTGGCATACTGCGGTCGGGTGGCCTCGTGGGGATGCCGACTGAGACTGTCTATGGCCTCGCAGCGGACGCTTTGAATGTCGACGCTGTGGCGCGAATTTTTTCGGCCAAGGGCCGTCCGACCTTTGATCCATTGATTGTGCATCTGTGGGATGTGTCGGAATTATCGCGGGTGGTGTGTCGGGTCCCGGAGGTAGCATTGCGTCTGGCGAGTACCTGCTGGCCTGGTCCGTTGACTCTGGTGCTGCCGAAGGCTGAGTGTGTTCCGGACCTGGTCACTGCGGGACTGCCGGGTGTGGGAGTGCGAGTTCCCTCCCATCCAATGGCTCGTCGGTTGCTGCGTGAATCTGGTTGTGTCCTTGCGGCGCCCAGTGCCAATCCTTTTGGGGGCATCAGTCCGACGACGGCTGAGCATGTTGTGGCTGGTCTGGGTGATCGTGTGGATTATGTGCTGGACGGTGGACCCAGTTGTGTGGGTGTGGAGTCGACGGTGGTGTCGTTGATGGGTGATGTTCCGGTCTTGTTGCGACCGGGCGGTGTGAGTCCTGAGCGTTTGCGGGAGTTGCTGGGTCACGTGGAGGTGGCGCGACCGGACACCAGTTGTGACGACGCGGCTCAGCCGGCTCCGGGAATGCTGAGTCGCCACTATGCTCCGCGAACGCCATTGCGACTGATTTCAACGACGGCGTTGGCGGAGCCCTGCCCTGGTCTGCGGACGGGTCTGCTGACATGGGGTCCGGAATCAGAAATTCCCGGTTTTGACCGAATTTTCCGGCTGTGCCGAGAAGGAAATCCCGAAATTTGTGCTGCAGGTTTTTTTGCGGCCCTCCGTGATCTCGACTCTGCCGGTCTGGACGTTATTATCGCCAGACAGTTTCTGGATTCTGGACTGGGGGTTGCTCTGAACGACCGACTGCGGCGGGGTGCGACCGGAGGAAACGACTGATGGCGATTTTTGTTTTTGTGGCGGCTGTTCTCAGTGTTCTGTTGCGGTTGCTTCCATTACCGCTTGAGAACCTTTCCCTGTTGGGGGCTCTGGCCGTCTTCTGTGGGGCTCGTGTGCGCCCGTTATGGCTGGCTGTGGTGGCTGTCCTGGTGACTCGTCTGGTTTCTGATGCAGCGCTGCATTACCGCACTGGCTATGGCTTTTACGGATCGATGGCGTTTGATTACGGCGCGTATCTGGTGGTGATGCTGGCTGGGTTCTGGATGCGTCCTCAAACGGCACTGCGGGCTGTGTCAGCCGGTGTGGTTTCGGGGGTGGTGTTCTTTCTGATCAGCAACACGGGTGCGTGGTGTCTGCCTTTGAACGGGCAGTATCTGTATCCGCAGACGCTGTCGGGCTACTGGCAGTGTCTGGTGAACGGTCTGCCGTTTGCTCGGGGAACACTGGCTGGCGACATCCTGTTGACTCCGGTGTTATTCCACATCGCGAATCTGGTGTTGGCAGGTCAGTCGTGTGTTTCAGAGATCGGGTCTGAAAATGCAGCGTCATGATGGTCGGGCGGCGGACCAGCTCAGGCCGCTGAAGATCCAGCGGGGTTTTCTCCGGACGGCTCAGGCCAGTGTGTTGATTGAAGCTGGCCGCACGATGGTGTTGTGCACGGCCAGTGTTGAGAAGGGAGTTCCTCCGTGGCGTCGTCCTCGTGATCCGGCGGTTGCCATTCAGGGCTGGGTGACGGGTGAGTATTCGATGTTGCCTGGCAGTACCAGTCCGCGTAAGCAGCGTGAGCGCAGCAAGGTGGATGGTCGTACGACAGAGATTCAGCGACTGATTGGTCGCAGTCTGCGGGCGGTGGTGGATTTTGCGGCTCTGGGTGACTACACGATTACTGTGGACTGTGATGTGCTGCAGGCGGACGGGGGAACTCGCACGACCAGCATCACGGGTGGTTATATTGCTCTGGCTGACGCCATTTCAGCGGTGTTTGCGGGTGGTCTGGGAGTGGGCGGTCAGCCGATTCTGCTGGATTCCGTTGCGGCGATCAGTGTGGGTGTTGTGTCTGGTACGCCGGTGCTGGATCTGGATTATTCCGAGGACAGTACGGCTGAGGTGGACATGAACGTGGTGATGACGGGTCGGGGTCGTTTTATTGAGGTTCAGGGAACGGCAGAGGGTCAGCCGTTTGATGAAACTCAGTTACAGGCTATGCTGCAGCTTGCAAGGCTGGGGATCGGTGAATTGACGCGGCGGCAGAGTGAGTGCTGACTGCTGGTGTTCTGCCGGTGCGATGGATGGGCGGAAACGGGTGTTGTGAAAGGAGCGGGCCGGGGGCGATGCAACTATCGGAACTTCCTCTCAGCGGTCCGTGGGGTGAGCGGCATCTGCTGGGGCTTGAGCGACTGTCGGCTGCTCAGCTGACGACGGTGCTGGATCTGGCAGAGCAGCTGGAGCAAGCGACGGCGGGTGGATCAGAGCGTCTCAGTCTCCTGAAGGGTCTGGTGGTCGCCAACCTGTTTTTTGAAAACTCCACAAGGACTCGCACCAGCTTCAGCCTTGCTGCTCGGCGTCTGGGTGCGGACACGGTGGATTTTTCTGCCAGTTCCAGCAGTCTGTCGAAGGGTGAGACGTTCATCGACACGGCGTTGACGATTGAGGCGATGGGTGTCGACATGGTGGTGTGTCGCCATAAGACTCCGGGGGCCCCGCATCTGCTTTCGCGTCATCTGCGAGCGGGTGTTCTGAATGCCGGTGACGGGACTCATGAGCATCCGACTCAGGGTTTGCTGGACATCTACACGATTCGTCGGCACCGGGGGCGGATTGCCGGTCTGACTGTGGCTCTGGTGGGTGATATTCGTCACAGTCGTGTTGCGCGTTCGAATATCCATGGGCTGGTGACTCTGGGTGCTCGAGTGATTGTCTGTGGTCCTTCGACTCTGGTCCCGACCGAGATTCGGCAGCTGGGCGTGGAGGTGGCGTGGAATCTTGATGAGATTCTGCCGGAGGTGGATTGTGTGAATCTGCTGCGGGTGCAGTTTGAGCGACAGCGGGGTGCATTTTTTCCGTCGATTGCCGAGTATGCTGAGTTATTCGGGATGAATGCCGAGCGAATTCGTCGGGCGCGTAAGGACCTGCTGGTGCTGGCGCCGGGACCGATCAATCGAGGTGTGGAATTGACACCGGATGTTGCAGATGGTCCCAACTCCGTAATTCTCGATCAGGTATCAAACGGTCTGCTGATACGCATGGCGTGTCTGTCCCTGCTGGCTCGTGAGCGACGTGCGGGAACGGGAGGTGCGTTGTGAGTGACGTCCTGATTCGGGGTGGTCGGGTGCTGGATCCGGCTTCTGAGCGTGACGAGCTGGCGGATGTCTGGGTCCGTGGTGGGCGAATTGCGGCCATTGTTCCGCCGGGGACTGTGCTCGCGGAGGCGGGGCCACGGGTACCGATCCTTGAGGCTTCCGGATTGCTGGTGTGTCCCGGGTTTGTGGACCTGCATGTTTCGCTGCGTGAGCCGGGTTTTGAGGAAGACGAGTGTGTGCTGACGGGGACAGCCGCGGCGCTGGCTGGTGGGTTTACCACCATCGCGGCTCAGTCGGATTCCAGTCCGGTCGTGGACAATCGATCTGCGGCCGAGTTTGTGCGGCTGCAGGCGGATCGAGCGAAGCAGTGTCGAGTTTTTCCGCTGGGTGCTGTGACGAAGCAGCAGCGGGGTGAGGAGCTGGCCGAGATTGGTCAGCTGGTGCAGGGCGGTGCTGCAGGATTTTCCGATGCGAAGCACCCGGTGGCAAATTCCGAAGTGATGCGTCGTGCCCTGGAATATACTCGGATGTTTCGCCGTCCGGTGCTGCATTTCGCGATGGTACCGGAGCTGGCTGATCAGGGGGTGATGCACGAAGGGTTTCAGTCCACGCGACTGGGTCTGCGAGGAATCCCGGCAGCGGCTCAGGACATCATGACCGGTCGCGACATTGCTCTGGCTGAGTTGACGGGTGGTCGAGTGCATCTGATGTGTGTCAGCACGAGGGATTCGGTGGCACGGATCCGTCAGGCGCGGGCCGCTGGTCTGGGTGTTTCCTGTGATGTGAGTCCGCATCATCTGTTGCTGACGGACGATGTGATGGAGCGATTTGATCCGCTGTATAAGTGTCTGCCGCCGCTGCGTTCGCGTGAGCATGTAGATGCTTTGATTGCCGGCTTACGAGACGGCACGATCAGTGCCATTTCTGCCGATCATCAGCCGCGTGCACAGGAAAAGAAGCAGGTGGAACTGGATCAGGCGCCCTTTGGAATCTGTGGACTGGAGACCGCGCTCAGCATCTGTGTCCAGGCTCTGATTCGTCCGGGGCATCTGACGTGGCTGCAGTTGATTGCAAGGCTGACAAAGGGTCCTGCTGACGTGCTGGGTCTGCCCTATGGCACACTGAGTCCGGGGCAGGCTGCGGATATTACGATCATCGATCCGCAGGCTGAGTGGACGGTGCGTGCGTCAGCCTTTGCTTCGCGCAGCAGGAATACTCCGTTCGACGGCCAGACACTGCCGGCGGTTGTGAAATCGGTACTGGTGGATGGTGCTGTGCGGTTTGGTGTTACACCAGTTGCCAGTGTTCCATGATCTGATCCAGCAGCTGCAGGTGTGCGGCCTCGGATACTGCGGCAGCGGTTTCCGGCTGTGCAGGCAGCGGAATGTCGTCCGCAGGTCCTGGGACGGCAGCGACAATGCGGTCCAGTGATCTGTGGGGGGCTGAATTTCCTTCAGGCAGGGGCTGTTCGACATTGCTGTTCAGTGGCTGCAGTGGCTGGGGCAGCAGTTGTGTCGGGATGGTGACCAGCAGGTCTGCAGCAGGAGCCATCAACGGGGCAGCTGCAGCGATTTTGAACTTGACTTCTGTGCTCCAGATGGACAGGTTTCCAGAACCATCAACAGCTCGCAGCCACAGCCTGTAGTCCCCTGCCGCGATGGCGGTTGAGGGAGTGAAGCTGGTGGTGGTAATACCGGTCACGTTCAGGACATTTTGTGCGGGCGTTGCATCGCGGTTCATGAAAACGATGTAGGAAACGGCCCCGTCCACAGCCTGCCAGGAAATCGTGGGTTTTGTGCCGGTGGTGGCTGCGTTGACGGGCGAGGTGATGGTTGGTTGTCCACCGATATTCAGGCTGCGTTGTTCGGCACCGCCGCTGCGAATACTGCCGGCCTGGGCAGAGCTTACGGCAAGGACCCACCACTTGTAGTTTCCGGCTGCGATGTTGTTGGCTGGGGTAAAGCTGTTGACAGCGACGGCCTGCCCATCGATGACCATGGCGTTGGTGGCCGCATTGCGCAGGAAGAATTGATAACTGGCAGCACCGGGAACGGTATTCCAGTTAAACGTTGGTGTTGCGTCGAAGGTGGATGCGGCTGGTCCAGTGGGTTTGACCTGTGTGACGACGAGGGCTTCATACAGCAGCGACCATTTTCCGGGATTGCCTTTGGCATCGATTCCGCGCAGCCAGAACCGGTGTTTTCCCATGTCGAGGTCAGTAGGTGGTGTCCAGCTGGTGGTTGTGCCGGTAACAGCGTTGACTGTGACACGGAACGCCTGCTTGATTCCGGCAGAGAAGTTGTCACCCCAGATATCGTATTTGACGGCCCCTTTCAGGTTGTTCCATGTAAGCGTTGGTCTGGAGATCAGCTGAGTTCTGGGCATATCGGTCCATGTGACAGCGGGCAGCAGAAATGCGGTCTGCACACTGCTCCAGTTCCCTGCGACGTCATTGGCGAACACGGGGCGGATCCAGATGTTGAATTCGCCGAGGGCCATTTCTGCGGAAGGAGTGTAGGAGGTTCCGGTCACAGTGGCTTCGCGGAATTTGGCAACGCCTGTGGAAACATTATTGATCTGCACCTGGTATTTCACAGCTCCGGCGATTGCGTTCCACTGGAAGGTGGGTTTCAGGGTGAAGGCGTTGGGTGCGGGGAAGGTCAGTCGGATGCCATTGAATTCTGCGGCACCGAGGTCAACGACGGCGGGCGGCGTACCCACATGATCACCGTCAAGAACTCGCATGAATCGGCCACCTCGCTGATCATTCTGCAGGGCCGGTTTTTCAGTGACGGTTTCGTCAACCGCCAGTGCGAGGCTGCCGCTGTCGATGGCCGGACTGCCGGACTGCAGTGCGTGGGTCATGGTTGTGCCACCATTGATCTGCAGCGGCCCCAGTTTGGGGTTGATTGCTGTGGCGGCCGTGATGCCACCGATTCGATTACCAGCGGCATCGGGTGTGGCGGACGGGGTCAGGCCGGTACCTTCACTGCGACCGATCAGGCTGAAGGCAGTCTGCATGCCGAACTGAGATGGCAGAAGGTCTGAGGCCACAGCGTTATCGGTATTACCGGCGACAATACTGTTGCGGAGGACGATTTCATTTCCGCCACGGATTCCGCCAGCACTGCTTTTCACGGACTTGTTCAGAGTCACGGTACTCTGACTGATGATGGTCTGGGTGCCTGCATTCGGTTCGCTGGAAAACCCGGAGATGAACAGTCCCCCGCCTTCAGCTTCAGTACCATTGGTGGAATTGCCGGAAAGTGTGGTTTGTGACAGGACCACCTTTGCGAAGCTGGAATAGATGCCACCACCGTGGGACCAGCGTCCGGTGGTGCTGTTTCCGGAGACTGTGCTGCGACTGATCAGCAGCTGTCCGCCGCCTTTGGAATCGTAGAAAGCGAGGGCGCCGCCGACAGCTCCGGCACCTGTGGTCTGATTCCCTGAGAGAGTGCTGCGGGTGACGGCAAGTACAGCGCCTTCGGCGTAGATGGCACCGCCGTAGCTCCAGTTACCTTTCGTGGAGTTTCCGGTGATGGTGCTGTCTGAGATTTCCAGATTGGCCAGTTTGATATTGATGGCACCGCCATCGCTTTCACCACCATTCGTGGTGTTTGCGGTAAGGGAGCTGCTGGTAATCACCAGTTTGCCATTCTGGGCGGCGATGGCGGCACCGCCTGAGTAACTGCCGCTGGTGGTATTTCCAGTCAGTGTGCTGTTGGCAACAGTCAGGCTGCCAGTGGCCATTGAGCGGATTCCGGCGCCCTGGAAGCGAGTGTCATTGAACAGGTGTGCGTTTCCGGTTGTGCGTCCGTTCTTCAGTGTCATGCCATTAATGGCGACAGTGGCGGCCGATTGTGTGATATCGAGGATTCGGGAGGCGAGCTGAGCGTCAACGATGGTCAGCGTTGCCCCGTTTCCATTCAGGATGAGCGAATCAGATACAGTGATCTGGCCCAGTGTGAGGTCAATTTCTGTGCCGTTGATGGCCGGTGCAAAGGTGATGGTATCAGTGCCGGCACTGCCATTGGCAAGGATAACGGCTTCGCGCAGTGACAGATCTGCTGGTGAGACGTTACCGTCGTTTTCGTCTGTGGCCACGGTGACAACCAGTGGCGTGGTCAGACTGAACAGTTCGGTGGACCCCATATCGACACTGCTGCCAACGGTGCGCTTGAGCAGTGAAATTCCGCGCTGGTCAGTTGTCAGTACCTGACTGCTGTTTGAGCGATCGATCGCGAGCGTGTTGCTGCCGCGATCGACAGCCGGACTGGCGGGCAGCAGCAGGTGCACGGGAACCGGGCCACCAAACTGCAGCAGAGGTGTCAGTTGTGGATTGATCGCAGCGGCATCCGTTGTTCCACCAATCAGGTTTCCGAGATTATCGGGAGTATTACCGGTGGTGGGTACGAGTGTGGTTCCGTCGCTGCGACCGATCAGGCTGGACTTCACGGTGAGAGTTTTTCCGGTGGCTGCGGTGAAGGAAATATCCTTGCCGTTTGCTGGAGCCAGATTGTCTGCGACGATTGAGTTTTCGATGGTCAGGCTGGTGCCTGTGGCGAAGATGGCACCGCCGGAGATTGCGGTCTGGGCATTCTGACCGGCATTATTGCGAGTCAGTGTACTTTGGCTGATGGTGATCTGGCCACCTTCTGCGTGAATGGCAGCCCCTGTGGAGCCGGTCCCCAGCGTGGCATTTCCGGAGAACGTGGATTGTGAAATGATGATGGTACCGGACTGGGTTGTGAGGGCCCCGCCAGAGAAGGTGCCTGAGGAGAAGTTTTCGGCAAGGGTCGAGCGACGCAGCGTGACGGCAGCCAGTGCAGTGGCGATTGCCGAGCCGGGGGAATTGTCGCCCTGAGTCTGATTGTCCTGCAGCCATGACAGATCCAGCAGTACCGAGCCATTCTGTGAGAAGATGGCCCCGCCGCTGGAGTCCGAACTGGCGGTGGTATTGCCACGGAACTGGGTTGCGGTGGCCGAGATGCTGCCGGAGCTGGAATGCAGCGCGCCGCCCGGGGAATCCGAGAACACGGTGGAGTTTTCGTTGAACAGTGAATCGGTGATGGTCAGAGAGGCGGTATTGACAGCGACAGCGCCGCCACCGGAGGAAGCGCCACCGGTGGAGTTCTGGGCAAAGATGCTGTTGCTGATCTGCACCGCGCCACTGCCGGAAAACACCGCGCCACCTTTGGCCGAACTGCCGGTTGTGGAGTTATTGCGGAACAGGCTGCCGGTGATCGTGACGGGGCCGGACACTGACGCGATGGCCCCGCCGGATGAAAAGGCACCGGCGGTGGAATTTTCCTGAATGCGACAGTCGTTGATTGTGAGGCTGCCACCAGAGGCGATGAGCACAGCGGCGCCGGAATTGCGGAGATCTGTTTCGCCGGAGTCAGTCCCGAGGTTGCCGTTCTGCAGAGTCATTTTCTCCAGGGTGAGGTTGCCACCGCTGACAAAGAAAACGCGAGAGCTGCTGCTGGCGTCGATGACCGTTTTGAGTGAGCCGTTTCCAATGATCTTCAGTGATTCAGAAATTGTGAACTGTTCACCCGACATGGAGAGGCTGGCGATCAGCCCGTTGGATGTATCGAGGCTGGGCGAGAAGACGATCGTGTCTTCCCCGGCGCTGCCGGCGACCGACCCATCAACCGACTTGTTTGTATTGGCTGCCTGAATGGCTTCACGAAGCGTTACGAACCCGTTGGCCAGCATGCCATCGTCCAGCGACGTGACGGTGATCGTGGCGGGCAGGATTCGTGATTCAAGGGACTGTACGGCATCGGGTTGTGCGGCTTGTGTCAGGCGGCGGCGACGGCGTTGCGGACCGAATTTCTGACGGCTATTCGGCAGAGACTGAGTCAATTCAGCAAACAGGGTGCGCAGACTGAAGATGGACATGCGATGCCTTTCCGCCGCCGTGTCATGCTGAGATCCGGAGAGTTCCGGCAGCGACACGGCCGACAGACCATTTTGACAGGTGATTCAGGGTGAAAAGTGCTGATAGATACTTTGAAAGACGGTGGTATCGAGGAGACCGAGCGACCTGCCGCAGGCTTCGGCAGAACGGGCACAGACCGCGTTCTGGCGGAGTCCGGCAGGAGAGCGGGGGTAACGCAGAAGGGTTGCGCGAATGAGGGAAGACCCGCAGAGCCAAGTCTGCCGTTTGCGGTACGTGGTCGCAACAGGAACAGTTGGATTCGGATTAACAGTCCAGGAGTCTCTGCTGGACCGGACTGAATTTGACGATTTGACCAGATAATCGGGCTGTGCTGAAAAAAACAACAATCGAGGGTACGAGGCCCTGATTTTGAAGCCTGTGGTGATGAGCGGCGAGTGTGCGTGTTGCGTTTTGGGATTTGAGGCAGATGTTGTGGGGGTAGTTCGCCGGTTGTGCCGTTCGGTGGTGGTATCCGGGGACTGGTTGATTGTCTGGGGGCGTCGGCATGGTGCATGGGGAGCGGGAATCCGGGCAGTTGGGCAGTGTGCATACAGCCTCGTTTCCGGCATTGCTGCAGCAGCTGGAGATTTCGCTGGCGGTCACCACGTATCAGGCCGGAAAGCTGGTGCTGCTGCGTTCTCAGGCGGGCCAGCTGAATACTCATTTCTGCAGTTTTCCCAAGCCGATGGGGCTGGCTCTGCGCGGTCCGCAGCTGGCAGTCGGGACGCGGAACAGTGTTGTGGAATTTCATGTGAACGCTGCGGCGGGGAGATTTGCCGGTGCTGCTGCGGCCTGTGATCGTTGCTGGGTGGAGCGGTTGTCGCATGTGACCGGGAATATTCAGATTCATGAGATGGAGTGGGTGGGAGACGAGCTGTGGTTTGTGAATACCCTGTTTTCCTGTCTCGCAGTGCGCAGCTCCGTGTACAGTTTTGAGCCGCGCTGGCAGCCGTCGTTCATTTCTGCACTGGCTCCTGAAGACCGTTGTCATCTGAATGGTCTGGGGTTGCGTGACGGTGCCATTCGATATGTCACGGCACTGGGACGAACTGACACAGCGGGGGGCTGGCGTCCCGGGAAGAAGGACGGTGGTGTGCTGCTGGATACGGCAGCGGGGGAAGTGATCTGCAGTGGTCTGTCGATGCCGCATTCGCCGCGCTGGTATCGAGACCGTTTGTGGCTGCTGGAGTCTGGTTCCGGGACGCTGGGGCTGGTGGACGCATCGAGTGGTCGTTATGAGTCGGTCGCTGGCCTGCCCGGGTTTACTCGAGGCCTTGATTTCTGCGGCGAGGTCGCGTTTGTGGGGCTGTCACAGGTTCGGGAATCGGCGTTATTCAGCGGGATTCCAATCACCGAGAGTGGTCGTGAGCGCGTGTGTGGAGTGGCGGCAGTAGATGTCACCACTGGCGCTGTGCTGGGGTGGGTGAAGTTTGACGAGGGAGTGCAGGAGATCTTTGCGGTGCGAGTGCTGGCGGGCTGCCGACAGCCGGAGGTATTGCAGTCAGAGCACGAGGTTGTGGATGGTGTGTTTATTCTGCCGGATCAGGACCTGCGGCGCGTGCCGTCGCAGTACGCTGTTGGTGCAGAATGAGGAATGCCGGGAGCAGCTTGCAGGACTGCTCCCACCATCGTCGACTTACCATGACCAGCTGGTGGTGCCTTTAAGATTCTGGATGCACTCGGCTGGCCATTCGCCGCGCTGCAGTCTGAGGATGATGTCTGCGGCCAGTGCCCACGTGGCATCATGAGATTCATTATCAAGGCCGGCCACGTGTCCTGCCAGCATCACATTGGACATGCCGATGAGCGGGCTGGAGAGTGGCAGTGGTTCTGTTTCGAAGACATCAAGTCCTGCGCCGCGGACTTTTCCGGACTGCAGTCCTCGGATCAGTGCGGCTTCGTCAATCAGTGGACCGCGAGCCGTATTGATGATCACAACTCCCTGTTTCATGCGCGCGATGGAATCATCGTTGATCATGTGCCGAGTCTGAGCAGACGCGGGCAGATGGAGTGAGATGAAGTCTGAGTCGGTGATCAGCTGTTCGAGCGGTACGAGTGGAATGCCGTGTTGTGCAGCGAAGGCGACGGGTGGGAAGGGGTCATACGCGATGACCTGCATTCCCAGTCCGATGGCTCGAATTGCGGTCGCCTGTCCGATGCGTCCAAGTCCGACGAGTCCGAGGGTGCGACCCCAGATACGTGGCTGTGGGTTGCGGTTCCATTCTCCGCGACGGACTTCCTGATCGAGTGCCGGGAAGCCTCGTCCGACGGCCATCAGCATGGCGATGGCGTGTTCTGCGACGGAGTGGTGGTTGCAGCCGGGAGTGGTGGCGACAACGACTTTGCGTTCATCGCAGGTGGGCAGGTGAATGGCATCAAATCCGACACCGGCGCGGGCCAGCACTCGGACTCGCGGGACAGCCGCAATCACGTCAGCTGGCCACGGTTCGGAACCGGCGATGACGGCGTCGAAATCCTTCACGGCACTGATCAGCACCGTCGGGTCCCAGAGATTCAGTCTGCGATCAACGACGCAGCATTCATGGCCGGCTTCCTGCAGCATTCCGAAATGCGGGCCGGATTCTCCATTTAACGCAGTGCACAAAACTCGTACCATATCAGTGTCCTGTCAGGTTGACTGTCTTTGTGTGGGTTTGGTCTGCTTCGATGCAGGCGGAAGTCAGAGCAGCAAGATGTGGAAGCTAACGGTCGAAGCAAATCCTCACAATCAGATCGCGGTGGCCCTCGGTTCGGAATCCCGGGTTGGGGAATGTTATTACCTTGGTCTGACGGATTCGGCAACGGGGATCGAGCCGAGTGCGGAGACGGTGCGGGCCGGTCTGCGTCAGCTGCTGTCCGGGTGGCTGGTGCTGCTGCAGGAACTGTCTGATGGTCAGCAGATTTTTCTGCCGTTTGATTTTTCCGACGAGTACACTCGGTGGATTGCCGTACGTCGAAGCGGTGCCGATGCGGAGGTTGTTTTTGGCTGGGCCGCGGTCGAGGGCTGGGCCATCAGCCTGCAGGATTTTTCTGAGTTGTCCTGCAGTCTGACGGAATTCTGTCCGGATGAGCCGCTGGTCTCCCAGCAGGTGTATCTGCCGCGGCTGATCCAGCAGGTGCGGTGTGCGGTGCTGGGGTTGGGGCTGGGTGCCGTGTCCTGCTGATCAGTTACAGTGTTCTGTGATGTTTGTCGGGCCGAGCGATGAGGATGAATGATGCGACCGTGGATTCTGGCTGAAACCAATTATGCTCAGGTGAAGTCCTGTGCTTACGAAGTGGCAGTGCTGCCGATGGGTGCCACTGAGCCTCACAATCTGCACCTGCCGTATGGGACAGACACGCTGGAAGCCGAGGCGATTGCCAGTCGTGCCTGTGGTGTGGCGTGGCAGCGTGGTGCGAAGGTGGTGATGCTGCCGGCGATTCCTTACGGAACAGAGACCAATCAGAATCGCTGTCGATTGTCGATGAACGTGAATCCCACGACGCTGGGGTTATTGATTCGTGACCTGATCGAGTCTCTGGAGGGGCATGGGATTCGCAAGCTGTTGATTCTGAACAGTCACGGTGGGAACGAGTTCAAGCCATTGCTGCGTGAGCTGCATGGAAAGACCGGGGTGCAGTTGTTTCTCTGTGACTGGTTTAAAGGTTTGACAGCCGATGTGAAGGGCTCGATTTTTGAGCAGTCAGACGACCATGCGGGTGAGGTGGAAACCTCTTTAGCTCTGGCATATTTCGGGCATCTGGTGGCATTGAATTCGGACGGGACTCTGGCTGCCGACGACGGTGTTGCAGCGGCAACGCGTTTTCAGCAGGTGGATCGCGGCTGGATCTCGATTACTCGACCGTGGCATCTGCTGACGACCAACACAGGTTCGGGGAATCCGCATGCGGCGACGGCCGACAAGGGTGTCCGTCTGATGGACGTGATGGTGGAGCGACTGTCCGGATTTCTGTGTGAGCTGGCAGCGGCGGAAATCGACAGTCGATTTCCATTTTGACGGGGTCCGGCCCCTTGCCTTGCCTGCCGGGGCGTGTTAAAGAGGGGTGCAGCAGGGGCTGTAGCAGCAGTGGTTTCAGGAGTCTTGAGTCATGTCGGAAATTGATGTCTACAAAGAGTGGCTGGGGATTCCCGCCGATGTGCGTCCGCCGAATCACTACACCCTGCTGCGTCTTGTGATGTTTGAAGATGACGCTGAAAAGGTGCGGGCCAACTATCGCAAGCTGAATGCGCACGTCAGGAAGTATGCCACGGGGCAGTATCTGCTGCGTTCGCAGGAGCTGCTGAATGAACTGGCCAAGGCGATGTTGTGCCTGACGGATCCGGATGGGAAGGTGGAGTATGACCGTAGTCTGGGTCGTGAGGCTCCGGCGGTCGACGAAAGTGAAACTCGCACTGTCCTGCAGTACCTCGTTGCTCGCAGTCTGATCAAACGCGGGCAGGTGTCTGAGATTGAGCACTTTGCCGAGGCGCGTGGGCTGTCGCATCGGGACGCGGTGATTCAGATGAAACTGGTTGAGCCACCGGATGCCTGTCGGGCGCTGGCTGCGGAACTGCGGCTGTCGTATGCAGACCTTGAAGAGCTGCTGCCGGACGACTCGGTGCTGGACCGGATTCCTCGCCGGCTGGTGAAGCGACACGCCTGTCTGCCGTTGTTTGAAGACCGCGGTTGTATCCTCGTGGCCTGCTCAGACGAACCGTCACATGAGCTGGAGGAAGAGATTCGGATCCGCTGTGGGGTGCCGATGCGGGCTGTGCTGGCGGTACCGCGGGCGATCAATCAGGCAATTGCAAAATATTACGCACCGGGCATGCGTGAAGAGGCCGCTGAAGAGGCGACTGCAAAACCGGCAGCGGGCAGGGATTCGAAGGCTGCAAAGTCGGAAAAAGCGGCTGCAAAACCTGCTGCGAAACAGACGGGCAGCAAGTCAACACCGCTGACTGATGATCAGAAACGCGATCGCCTGATGATCTCGGCCATTGCCAGCTGCTGGTCGATTATCGGCACGGTCGGGCTGTTCTGGTTCCTGAACAATGGCGCTGTGGGAGTGCCACAGATTGCGATCGGAGTGGTTGCGGGAGCCGTGGTGTTTGGCGTGCTGAAAGCGACCTATGCACGCTGACAGGTTGAGTCAGCCGGGTCTGAGCTGTGTGATGACACGCTGGTTTCAAAGCTGTTCATCGGAGTTCATAGAGTCGTAGCCAGCCAGCTGATTATCCTGGTACGGATTATTGCCGTAGTTCGGATTTCCGCCGTCCGGGTTGCCGTAGTCAGGTTCATCGCCTGGCGCGTAGGGGCCACCACTCTGGTACGAATTGTAGCAGGCTGCAGCAACAGAATTCAGTTCGCTGTTGATGGCATTGGACAGTGCTGACAGGCCACTGATGGCACCAATGACAAGGACAGTGGTGATGAGGACGATTTCAGCGGAGACTACGAGTCCGCCATCGTCATTCAGGAACCGCTGCAGGATGCGTGGCATGGCTGTGTTTCCGGGGCTGTCTGGGAATTATCGCGGAGGTGCCGGGGGGGCGGAAACCACCGATCAAAGGCAAGTCTAGCACTGCCTGCTGCTGGAAGCGGAGTTTCCGGGTGCTGGTAGCGGTTTTTGCTGCGGGTCGTTTCGCTTGTATTCGGTGTAGCGGTTGTGACGAGTTTGACGCCCGTAAAAACGGCGCCGCGAAGCTGAGGGCGAGGCTCCCGCCGAGCCGTGAAGCCTGGGAGGGCGAGGCTCCCGCCGAGCCGCGAAGCCTGGGACAGCGAGGCTCCCGCCGAGCCGCGTGTTTCAGGGACCTGACGGGAATGTTCGGCTCAGCAGGAGCTTCGCCCTCCCGCAGGGGTGTCTTCTGCAACGGGTGCGCCGTGCTGCAGCCTGGGAGGGCGAGGCTCCCGCCGAGCCGCGTGTTTCAGGGACCT
>CAIOKE010000115.1 GCA_903858815.1 uncultured Planctomycetaceae bacterium
CACAGCTTCAATTCGCTCTGCAGGCCGCCACCGGTGTACTCGGCGGCGACCCACGCAAGGATCTTCTGGCCGGACTTGGTGATGTCTGGTGCGGCTGGTTCGAACCACTTCCGCTGCCCGTCCCCGGCGCTGTTGCCCCGGTCCTTGCCGTCAGCGTTCGTGACAGAGCAGCAGTCGATCGTCTGCTCCAGCAGATTCAAACGCTGACTGCTGCTCCACTCGCGGCACAGAATACCGAAGTCACAAAAACCACCCGCGATGGCCGCGATTACTATTCCATCAAACTGCCCGACGAGCTGGGCATACCCGTCGTCCCCACAATCCTTGTCACAGACAAGTGGCTCACCTTCGCTGCTGCCCCAGGTCCTGCTCAAACCTTCGCTCAACGAGAATCCGGCAAGCTGTCCGCATGGAAGCCCGGCAGCAATGTCATGCAGGCGCTGTCAGAATTGCCGACCTCGTTCTCTGGTCTGACTGTCTCTGACCCACGGCCCTTCTACGAAGGCATGCTCCAGGTCGCCCCAACCGGAATGATGCTCCTCGAAAACCAGGTGCTCCCAAACCTTGGTGATGCCGTGGAATTGCCCTTCGAAATCACAGATCTGCCCGCTGCAGAGATGGTCACCGAGCACCTGTTCCCTAACGTCACAGTCAGTGGCCCCACAGCCGACGGATTTGCATGGACCACTCGCCAATCCGTCCCTTCAACACCACTTGGCGACGTCAACGCCAGCTTCACCGTCCCGGTACTGGTGGCGCTGCTGCTGCCTGCCGTGCAGCAGGCCCGCGAGGCTGCTCGCAGGACACAGTCCAAAAACAACCTGAAACAGCTGGCTATTGCAGTCCATAACCATCACGACGTGTTCAATAGTTTTCCGTCTGGTACCGTCGCCAGCGAGACACTCAAACCCAATGAACGCCTCAGCTGGGCTGCTTCGCTTCTGCCATACCTCGAAGAAGCCACCGTGTACTCGACTCTTGATACCAAACAACCCTGGAACTCTCAGGCCAATTCCGCTGCACTGCAGGCAAGACTCTCAGTTTTCGTCAACCCCAGTCAGACAGGTGTTCGGCAAAATCCTTCATCCGGCGACTACATCGGTGTCGCAGGAATTGGCCCGAACGCCGCTGAGTTGCCCAAAACGGATCCGAGGGCCGGAGTCTTCGGGTATGACCGAAAAGTGGCCTTCCGTGACATCACCGATGGCAGCTCGAACACGATCATGTTTGGTGATGCTTCTGCTCCAAATGTCTCCATGTTTGCCGGCGGTCGCGACACCATTCGCGGCTTCAGTCAGTCCCCCTACATCAACGGCCCAGACGGGTTTGGTTCACCACACACCGGTGGAATGCATTTCGCTTTCGTGGATGGTTCAGTGAGGTTCGTCACAACAGAAGTAGACGAAAAGCTGCTGGAAGGTCTGGCGACGATTGCCGGCGGCGAAGTGATTGGTGATTTTTAATTAAGGTCTTCCATGCAATCTCTCCTGTTTTGTGCAACACGCCTCGTTGCATTACTGCTGATCTCCGCCCTCCCAGCCTTCGCCGCTGCCGACGACGAATGGCCTCAATTCCGTGGTCCGGACGGCCA
>CAIOKE010000116.1 GCA_903858815.1 uncultured Planctomycetaceae bacterium
CGCAGAGAAGTGATGAATGGGCTGAAGGGCGTCCGGGCAGGAATGCCCGGGCTACGGTTGGGGCGACGCTGGACACTCCTCGGGCTGAAGCCCAAGCTACAGTGGCCCCCTCCCGGGACCACCGAGCACCAGCTCGGTAACGCCCCCGCGGTCACAACCGTAGCCCGAGCATTCCTGCTCGGCCCCATCCTTAAAGACCACCGAGAATTTCAAGGGGGCGCGTGCAGTGCGCGCCCGGGCTAGAGCCCAGACCACGGTTGCCCGTCTCCTCGGACCACCGAGCACCAGCTCAGTGAGGATCTCGAGGTACTCGTTCTTGCTCCCTAAAAATCAAACACGGAAAGGCCGGAGCTGGTAAGCGTGAGACGCAGAGAAGTGATGAATGGGCTGAAGGGCTGCCGGGCAGGAATGCCCGGGCTACGGTTGGGGCGACATTGAAAGAACTTCTCGGGCTAAAGCCCAAGCTACGATCGCCCGCTCCCTCGACCACCGAGCACCAGTTCGGTGAACGCCATGCCCGCCACACCCTGACTCAACAGTAGCCCCGCAGTCCCGACTCAGGGTTTACCCGCAATTCACCATAGACGGGCGCCAAGCAGCATTCTCATGCACTGCGAAATTCGGCCACTGGAAACTCGCTCGCTCGCCAATTCACACGCTTCCAACCCGAATTGACACACCCTCACCTGCAAGATGTTTTCCTCCGAAGGTTCGCAACCATCGCGGTGTCTTTCCCAGTAACGGGAGAGTCTGCATGAAACCTGAGAACCAGAACTGCCGACGGCCAGTTTCTCCCCCAACGGCTCGAGTTTCAAAACTCCGCATAAATTACGTAACTGCACATCAACCCCCAAAGAATATGGGGGAAAACACCACAATACCCAAACACCCTATTTTGCCCTTTTTACCCTTGCCGCGGATGACTTCTGCCACCTTTCGAAAGACAGTACACGGTTCATGATCCAGAGCGAGGGCCCCATCACTTTTCAGTCGTCTCTGCAAAAGCCTGTCAATTGCGGTCCAGTCTGGTGACCTACAACACCTCGTCCAACAGCATGATCCGTACCTCGGCTCAGATTCCCCCTGTAGCCATTCCCTCTGCTCTTCGATTGAGGTCAGTCTGCTATGAGTCTGCGTCAACTCTGGAACCGCCTGCGGCTGGACTTTAACGATCGGTCAGTGCACGCACGCAGAACTCGCAGTCGCTCCTCGGCCGAACGCGGCAGATTCAGAACAACTGCAGATTTTGCCTTGTTCTCGCAATCGCTGGAACAGCGGTTCATGCTGACCAGCAATCTCACCGAGGTTCTGAATTACGGCAGTCTTCAACTGACCGCTAATGACTCCGTGGAAATTGAGATTGGCGGTGCAGTTCCTGGAAATCCACCCGGAGGAAACAACATCGATGGATATGACCAGATCAACGTGACGGGTTCACTTCCAGTCAGTCTTGACGGCCTGCTCGATGTTCGGCTTGTCAATAACTACGTCCCCGAAGTCGGCACCTCATTCCAGTTCCTCACTCTCCCTTCGACAGCCACAGTCTCAGGCCGATTCTCCACTGCCTTCGGCCTGTATTCATTCCCAGACAATGATCGCTATTTCGACATCACTGTCGTCGATGACGGCCTCTGCCTTGAGGTGAAAGCCATCCCGAGTGGTCTGCGTTTTGCGCCTCCTGAATCTCAACGCGATGCTTTTGGCAGGTTTCTCAGTAGTTACTTCGACGAGACCAACAGCAGTTTCAGCTGCACAGGCAGTGTTTCCCTGCCGGGATTCGCCAACTTTTCGGGTACTCTGGCATTTGCCCAGAGCAGTAACGAAACGCGAGTCGTTGGTACCGATATTCATGTCACACTGGATCAGAACACGGCTGGGGTTGAGATCACAGATGCCAGCTTTGGGCTGGTCGTGACAAACACAAACACTTACGCACTTGAAGCAACCGGAACTGCGGCGTTGACCGGGGTAACTGGATTTTCTCTCTCCGGGACACTGTTCGCCGAACGCAGCACCCTCTCAACGGACCTGCAGCGTCAGGTCACGGTTGACGGCGTATCAATCTCCATTGATGTACCGGCCAATGCCAGACAGTTTGCCGGTGAGAATCTTGAATTTGACGTCAACGGTTTTGCTGCGCTGCAGGGCGACTTTGCGTTTGACGTATCGGGCGACAATGTGTCTGCAGTTGCGACCGACCTGACGGCCAGCATGCGCGCAGGCATCTTCTCGGCAGGCGTCACTAACGCCAGCCTCGGACTCGTTCTGACAGACTCAGATTCCATGGCGCTCGAGGTACAGGGCGACTTTACACTTTCCGGCGGGGACTTTGCGTCCGCATCAGCCGAATCGGCAGTGCTGCGGTATAACACGACAGGCACTGAATATACTGATGAAACGATCGGGGTTGGCCCAGTCAGCTACACATTCACAGATCTTCCCGCTGCTACGGACCTGATGGTGCTGTCAGCGCACGGATTAAACGTCGAAGTGGGCGACTTTCTGCATTTCGGCGGCAACACAGCGTTTCAGCGAGTCGGACAGGATATCGAGGCCGTCGCATCACAGGTCACAGCTGAACTGCAGGCCGGATCCGGCTTTTACGCCGGAGTCTCCAGTGGCACCGCGGCTGTGCTGCTGAACGCCAACGGCACTCGCCAGCTTTACGCATCCGGCAACTTCGTTCTGGCTGGCGATGGTCTGGGAGAAATCAATGGTATAGCCACCGTTGCTCAGAATACAGCCGGGACTGCGATCGATCAGCGGACAGTCACTGTCGATGGTATCACCGTCGTGATTCCTGAGCTGAGCGCAAACCAGCAAAGCGCAGCCGCCACCGCCGAATTCACAATCCAGGATTTCCTCAGCCTCTCCGGCAGCATCTCGATTGAGAAGTCGACTCAGAACCTGTTCGTCAGCGGCAGCGAAACTCCTGTTTCTGTCGACATGCTGAAACTGGGAGGCCACGATCTCAATGTCTTCGCCGGTACACACGCAGGCACCGACAACGCGCTCGGCATTTCCGTCACCGGAGCAGCATTTGGCGTGATGTTCGCTTCCCCCACCAATGACCTCGATGGTCAGGATCAACGCACGTGGACGACGGCGTACGCCACTGCAGAAATCGCCGAACTTGTGGGCTTTTCAGAACTCACTGCAACTGGCACCGACCTTGCCGTCTCACTGAACCAGGCTGGTGGCACACTGCATGGAGTACCAGCAGCTGCAGTCGCGGACTTCTCAGGCACGAATCTGATAATACCCACAGGCAGCGACTCACCGATTGTACTGGACCTGTCTGAGAAACTCCTGGAAGTATCAGGAACACTGAACCTTTCCGTCTCGCAGTTCCTTCAAACAGAGGGAAGCTTCACCATTCGAAAGTCGGTCGCAGAACTGGCTGTCGGCACAGAGAATTCTGCTACACCCGTCGACCTGCTGACAATTGGTGCTGCAGATATCGCGGCATTTGTCGGCGTGAATGGAGGGCAGGAACATGCAATGGGACTGGCACTTGGAAATGTCGATCTCGGCATCGCCGTCGCCACGTCGCAGACCGATAACAAGCAGCAGTGGACCGCACTGAAAGCGACCGCAGGAAACATCGCGGCTGTCGGGAGTGCTGGAGTAACAATTTCGGCCACTGATCTGTCCGTTGACATCAGTCGAGCAGCCGCAAATGGTCACTTAGTGAACTTTGACGCAACCCCACTGGCAATACCAGGCACCGCAATCACGCTCGACTATGCCGCTGCAGATGGTCCTGTTCTCCAGGCCGCAGGAACGCTGGACGTTGACCTGTTCGGCTTTGTCAGACTCGCCGGTTCCTTCGCTGTGCAGAAATCCAGCGATCAATTTGTCCTTGCAGATAATGACCACACTGTGCAGGACGTAAATCTGCTGACAATCGGCGGCAGGAATGTCGATGCGTTCGCAGGCGTGAACGGTAACAGCAGTGACCGAGCAGGACTTGCGCTGTCCAATGTCGAATTCGGACTTGTGCTGGCAACTTCCAGAGCCGAGCCAGATCGCCAGTGGACAGCGCTCTCAGCAACGGCTGGCAGTGTGGAAATCGTGGGAATACCAAATGTCACGCTGTCCGCCAACGACCTGACGCTTTCCATAAATCAGCCGGATTCACAAGGTCAGGTCCTCGATTTCGCTCGCAAAATGCTGTTCGTCAGAACAGGCACCGACACACTTGACGGTGTCACCGTGGACACAGGAGTAACACTCGACTTTGATGGTGCACGTGGGCCGGTACTCGAAGCCGCCGGGACGCTGACACTCGGAGTCAGCGACTTCTTCCATGTCACAGGCAGCCTCGCTGTTACGAAGTCTTCAGAAACCTTGACTCTGTCAGATGAATCCACTGTTACAACGGCTCTGCTGACGGTTGCCGGAAGTGGCATCAATGCATTCGCGGGCGTCAATTACGACTCGGAATCTCCTGTTGGAATTCTGTTGAGTGATACTCAGTTTGCACTCGCAATGGCAACGGACAGCCAGAATAACTCACGGAAATGGACAACGCTGCAGGCCAGCGTCGGAACAGCATCACTGACCGGCCTGACCGGAGTCACGTTGTCGTCCAAAAAGCTGAGCCTGCTTATCAACAGACCGGCCGTCGACGCGACGCTTGTCAATTACAGTGCGGCACCACTGGAGTTAGCAACTGGAGGAAGCACCTCGCTGGTGCTCGATGTCGATAGTGCCCTCGGACCGGTCCTCCGTGCTGCCGGCAGCCTGAATGTCGGCCTGTTTGACTTCTTCAGCGTCTCCGGCAGTTTTGCCGTCGATAAACGCCGGGAGACCGTCACACTCTCCGATGCCACTACCGTCGCCGCAGAACTGCTCACGCTGGGTGGTTCCGACATCACAGCCTTTGCAGGACTCAATGGCCCCCCTGCCAACAGTAATGCCCTCGGCTTTGAATTGGGGGATGCTGAGTTCGGACTTGCACTGATAACCGATCTTAAGACACCCAGCCGGAAATGGACCACGCTTCAGGCGACAGCCGGACTGGCACGATTCGTCGGAGGAACCGCCTTTCAGGTCGAAGGAACCAACCTTGCCGTTGCCATTAACAGAGGTGTGCTTGCTGAAGAGTCCGGTGTGCCGGCTTCGTCAGCCAACACGCAGTACCAACTGCAGGTTGCAAACGATACCACAGGAGCCCTGACATTCACTTATCAGCCAGCCAGTGCTTCCCCGGTTTCGGCCGCAGCAACCATTTCACGCGCCGACAGTGATACTGCTGTACGCACAAAAATCACAACGGCTCTGGCTGGTCTGCCCGGTATCGGAACTGGCAACGTATTGGTTACGGGATCGCGTCAACAGGGCTTCATCATCGAATTCACAGGATCGCTCGCAAAACAGAATATCAATGGACTCACAGTCGAATCACCCGACCAGTCACCGGGGTCTGTCACCGTCTCGCAGATGACCGCAGCCCGCCTGGGTATGAGCGAGGTCCAGACCATTACGATTAACTCCTCGCAGCCCCCCGCACCAACCATCACCAGCACAGTCACGCAGTTGTCAAACGGTGCACCCGGAACCAGTCACGTTCAGGAACTGGTCATCAACAAACCGGTTGTCGCCACACCCTCCGTGTCTGCGATCGTCACGGAAACAACCGACGGATATACCAGCACGTCCCTCATTCGAACTCTGACAATCAATAAGCCGACACAGACCACTCCCTCGGTCACAACTTCTGCGGCAGAATTGTCACGGGGCGTTCCAGCCGCTTCAGAAATCCAACAAATCCTGATTCAAAAGCAAAGCCCACCTGCGGCAGTCATTGCCACATCAGTCGAGGAGGTCACCCAGGGTAAAGGCGGCACCAGCAGCATCGTTTATTTCCAGTTCTACAATGGCACCACAGGCGGCAGTTACACCCTGAGCAGTGGCGGTCGCACAAAAACGGTCAACTGGTCAACCAGTGATCCCACAAATATCGGCCGAAAACTGCGTGAGGGTCTGCAGTATGTCACCCGCAAAACCGAAGTCGCAGTCAAATTTGTCCAGACTTCCACCATCAGTCAACCCCGCTTCAAAGTCCAGATTCCGGGCTTCAATGGGACAGTTCTGGCCGATTCCTCCGTCGAATATGCTTTTGGTAGTTCAGCAGGTGGCACCAATGAAGTGCAGCGGGTCACGGTGCAGCACGGCACAGCGACCGGAAACTTCCGCCTCGGGCTGCCAGTCGAGGGAACAACTCGATGGACCGAAAACCTGTCGCTGGCTGCCTCAGCGTCGGCCATCCAGACTGCTCTGAACACACTGCTGTCACCAGGTACAGTCGTTGTAGAACGAACGGACCACACCAGTCAGTTCATTCTGAATATCACATTCACTGGAAGCCTCGCGGCCCGAAACATTGAACCCCTGCTGGTTCAGACCTCTGCCGACCCATCTGCAGCCGGCGGGACTTTCACATTGACCTGCGGTGGACTCACTACTGCGGCAATTCCTCTGATCTCAAATAACGATCAGCAGGCAGTCGCCATCAAAACGGCACTCAGCAGCCTCACAACGATTGGCAATGGGAACGTCGACGTTACCTATGATACAGCATCGGTTACAGCAGCTCCGCGATTCACGGTCGCCTTCATCGGAAACCTTGCGGGAGTGAACGTTTCCCAGATCACGGCGTCTGGAAACGGACTGACTTATGCCTCGGTACAGACCCGCACGGTGACTCCCGGAACAGCAGTCATCAATGAACAGCAGACAGTCACGATCAATAACGGCTCGGCCAGCGGCACATTCCGCCTGTCCCTCGCGATCAATGGTCGCAATTACACGACGTCCGATCTTAGCTTCAATGCGACCGCCAGCAGTATCCAGTCCGCACTGAATTCAGCCCTCGGTTCGGCAGGCACAGCCTCGGTCGTTCGGCCGGGAACAAACGGGGCCAGCACATTCGATGTGGCCTTCGCCGGGTCTCTGGCCGGTAAAGACCTGCCTCTCCTGAAAATTCAAACGGACGTCGCAACGCCAGTTGCCGGAGGAACTTTCACACTCAGCTACAATGGCCAGACGTCAAATCCGATTAACCTCAGTGGCACGCCATCTGCACAGGCGTCTCTCATTCAACAGGCTCTCCAGACACTTACGTCCATTGGTCTCGGAAACATCGCAGTCACCTACGACGAGACATCCGTCAACGAACTGACATCGCCACGATTCCTTTTGACATCCGGAACGATCAGTGTCGAGGATATCGGCGGGAATGGTAGTGGTCTGACCAATGGAGCAAGCCTCAGCCTCGCAAATGTTTCCGGCTCCAGCACAAGCGTAAACGAAGTGCAGAAAATCGCACTTGAGACCGGGACCGCCAGCGGGACCTTTACAATCAGCGTCGCGGGGAATGGGCAGACCTTTCAGACCTCCGCACTGGCCTTTGACGCCCCTGCAGCATCGATTCAGGATGCGGTGAATACCGCCCTTGGCAGCGCCGGCTCAGCCGTGGTCTCACGAACCGGTGTCGCCGGTTCATCTGAACTCACGATCACCTTCGGTGGCAGCCTCGGCGGAAAAAACCTCGATCCAGTGACCGTCAGCACAAATACTGCCACACCAACGGCAGGAGGGGCCTTCACGCTGACCTACGGTGGAGAAACAACGCGACCGATCAACCTCGTTAACGGCGCAACCGTCCAGGCAAACCTGATCCAACTTGAATTGCAGCGACTTTCAAACATTTGCAATGGGAACATTGAAGTCACATGGGATACCACATCCTCACCTCAGAAACCACGGTTTCGAATCGGACTAACCGGGACACTTGCCTCATCGCCGGCATCCACAGTGACAGCAGACGGCAGTAGCCTGATCAATGCCAGCATCAGTACCTCAGCGTTGATCACCGGAAAACCGGCCACTGCAGAAATTCAGCGAATTGTGATGAACACTGGTACAGAAACCGGAACTTTTCGCCTGTCCATCCCCGTCGGCAATTCCGTCTATCAAACGAATCCACTGTCATTCACGGCAACCGCCCCCGAAATCGAGGCAGGACTCAATACCGCGCTGGCCTCGGTCAACGGATCGGTGACGGTTTCTGCAGACACCACTGATGGCCAACTGAAACTTGATCTCACCTTCGGCGGTGAACTTGCGGCCACTGATCTGGCCGCTGTCCGAGTCCTGCCGCAGGCCGATGCTCCAGCACCGTCTGGTGTGTTCACGCTGACGTACAACGGACAGACGACAACAAATATCGATTATGCAACCGCCCCAGCCGTACAGGCCGCATCAATCCAGTCAGCTCTGCGCAGCCTGACAAACCTGGACCCAACGGGCTTATCGGTCGCATGGGACGAGACCTCTTCGCCTCAGGCGCCTCGATACCTCGTCACGTTCTCTGGAACTCAGGCTCGCAGCAATGTTCCACAGATCACAGCCAGTTTTCCCGCACTGCAGCATGCGACAATCGACACAGGAACAAAAACACCCGGCATTGAGTCGCTGGGCGAAACGCAGCGAGTACGAGTTCCTACAGCAGGAAATTCCAGCAACTTCACGCTCTCTATCCCGATTCATGGAACCACATACACCACAGCAGCGATCTCCACGGCAGCCGGAAAGGCTGCAGTGCAGACAGCATTGAACAACGCCATCGCCGCGGCGACAGACTCAACGGTAACGGTGGTTTACTGGAGCGGCACAGAGCTTCAGATTCAGTTTGGTGGAAACCTTGCAGGTACAGACGTTGACGCTGTGACAGGCAGTGCAACTTCAGACGTAACGCCCGCTCAACTCACACAGACGGTCACCGGATTCAATCAGCCGGCCGTGCCCCCCAGCTCAAAAACACTGGTCGTCGACTACGCAGCCCATGCAGTAGAGGTCGCCACCGGCCCGGAAACATCCATCACTCTGAGCTATGACGGAGTCCGCGGTGAACTGACAGAGGTATCCGGAATGATGCATCTGGCTATCCTGAATGACACCGTCGTCATCGACGGATCGGTTGCCATCCGGATGTTCACCCAGCAGATACAGCTTCGAAATACATTGAATGAATACTCCGAACTGAGCTCAAATGCGCTGGAGGTCGGCGTCTATGGGACCGCAACGATTCAGGCCAACGGCCAGACAGCACGGCTGTCTGATGTCACGATGGCGATCGCCTGGTACACCCCACAGACAGCAGCAACAGCAGACACTCGCAGCTGGCTGGGATTGAAAACTCTCGGGGGCACGGTCGGGACAGGCAGCAACGTCGGAACAATAGGAGCCAGCGACGTAGTTGTCAGCCTCAACAAAGGATACGGCTCATTGAATGGTGTCGCAAATGCGACAATTGTTGACTTCCGCAGTACTTTTGACGGCTCGGACGGACTCCACGACGGATTCCTCGACATCGATACCGGCAGGCTTGATGACGTCCTGCATGAGCCTGTAACAATCCGTATTGACTATGATCGGGATCTGGTGTCGATGTCTGCAGTTGTGGAACTAGTCATTGCCGACTTCTTCCACACCGAGGGAACATTCACCTACACAAGCACTAACGACACGGTTCGCATCGCGGGATCAAGTACCCAGATCCACGTAACCGTGAAGATTCTGAGCGTGACGAACGCGACAGTATTTGTCGGAAGTAACTATCATCTTCCCAACGATACCGCCGTCAACCCCGCGCGGCAGGGCTTCGATCTGACCGGCGTTGATTTTCTTTACGTAACGATGACCGAAACCGGAGGGCAGGCGCGAGTCTGGAAAGCCCTGCGCGCCTCGGCCGCTCTTGGCGGTATGGTCGGGTTCAGCGACTTTGCCATCTCAACCGGTAATCTGAATATCCAGTTGAACACGCCAGCCGCCGATCAGAGTGTGATCCAGTCTGCAAATGCTGAATATGGTGCCGGCAACCTGCAAATTATCTTTGGACAGGAAAGCCGCGTATTAACCGGCACCGCAACACTGAACATCGCCGGGGCATTGCAGCTGCATGGTGGCTTCGCCTTCTCACAATCAACTACACCCGAAACCATTACGGTCTCGAAAAACACCACCCACACCTCAACGGCAGTCAGACTGACCACCTTTGGCTTCCAGAATGTCAGCGCATTTTTTGGCGATGGTCCGTACTTTCGAGACAGCAATAATGATGGCACCATCACTGACGACGACACCCCAAACCCGAATGCCGCTGGACTGCTGATTTCAGATGGAAGCCTTGCCGTTGCCTGCTTCACGCCGACGGCGGCCACCAATCCGGCTCGCTACTATGCGGTTCGAGCCACACTTTCAGAACTCAGTATGCCTGGCCTGATCGATCTTTCTTCAGACTCTTCGTTTAACCTGCAGGCAGGGGGCTATCGAGTTGAACTTAACAGGGGCAATACGGCTGCCGATGGCGGCGCCGTCAATTTCGCCAGAAGCTACGAGACAACTCCAAACGCTCGCGATGGAGCACTACAGGTCACCACATCGCCCACGTCATTTGTGACCTTCAATTACACTTCTGCCCTTGAACGCGTTGCCATCGAACACGCGATGCTTCGGATCTCTGATTACGTTCATGTTTCCGGAGGATTTTCGGTAACCCGACAGCAGATGTCGGTAACTCTCAACAATTCGCTGCATTCGACCGTTGCCGTCAACACCATGGTCTTTGGCGCAGGTAACGTTAATCTGTTCGTCGGAAGTGGCCCTTATTTCGAAGACACAAACAGTGATGGTATCATCGACAACACCGATACCCTGAACCCTGACGCCGTCGGACTGGCAATTGAAAACGCCAACTTCGCACTGATGCTGATGTCCCGTGCCACAGGTGGTGGAACCGGGCCCAAATACAAAGCCCTCAAAGCCACGGCAAGTCGTATCGGACTCGTTGGTATCGATAGTGTGAAACTGTCGGCTTCAGATCTGCAGATTGAATACAACGATGTCTCCAACCCATCCGACGCCAGCGATACAACAGTTGTTGACTTCACGCGACTGGATGGGGGCCACTATACCGCAGATACCGGAGCTGGCTCCCTGACTTTCGACTACAATCAGGCGCGACTGCTTGCTGAAGTCAGCAACGCCCAACTGCAGATCGAATCCAATGTGTTTATTCAGGGTGGGCTGGCATTCACCAAAGCTGCCCCCCAGACAGTGACTATGAGCAACGGCTCGCTGAAGGAGGTCAGTGGATTCAGTCTTGGTGCCAGCAATGTCACCGTCTTCGCTGGAACTAATGGCCCCTATTGGCTTGACGCGACGGGACAGCTTCTGAATGACGACGCCATGGGGGTCAGCCTTGAAAACACCGATGTCGCTCTGACAGTTCTCAGGCCAACCGTGACGTCTGACAAGACTCGCTACACAGCCCTGAACGCCAGCTCTGGATTTTTCGGTTTTGTCGGATTCAATGCCTTCAACCTCGAAGCATCTTCGATCTCAGTCAGGATGAATGTTGCCTCCGGTGGAGGAGCCACTGCGGGATCCCCCGTCATCAACTTCGACGCGACATTCAACCCTCAATGGTCACAGAACAGCGTCTTCGACGTCAACGGCAACGGGATCGTTACCGTTGAAGAGCTCAGACTGCGATCGGGGCAAACTGCCTTCTCCAGCGGTAGTTATGTTCTGTACACGTCACAGACAGCCAACTCCACACCGGTCAGTTACACCCAACTGCTCGCTGCACTCGACACTGGTAATGGCACCAGCAGTACCCCGGATGGACAGCTGCAACTGGCTGAGATCACGAAGTTCCTGAGTCCAGCATATCACTCGCTGGCTTCCGCCGCAGACACAGACGGTGATGGAATTCTGGAGTTCGGCTATGGACTCAGCACCGGAGCAACCCGGGACTTCCTGCGAGAATCCCGTCGCCGTATACGCGTCTCAGCAGACAACGTGCTGCTGAATATCAGCCAGTTCATGTACGTGAATGGCAACGTGGCAATCGATATCGGTAATCGAACCACGGTGAAGGTGAACTCCGGAGTTCCAGCGTCTGTTGCCGCCTTGATGGGCACCAGCACTCTGCAGTCCCTCCGATCCGCAATTTCCTCGTTTTCAACTTCGCTTGCCAGCGTCAATACACAGATCGACTCAGCGTTTGAATCCATCGTTACCAGCATTCAGGATCGGATCGAATCCCTCGTTGGTCAGATTGCTGAAAAAATGCTTGAACGTGTCGGTGATACGGTTGAAGAGCTTCAGGTGGCCGTGCAGGGCCTGTCCGCCAACGCACTGGATTTTGTCACAAGCAGCCTCTCCGACACCCTGCTGCAACCCGTCCTCGACTCACTTGAAGACACCTTTCTGGACGTTGCACCGGATCAGCCACTTCGCGGTATGGTCCAATCCGTATTTATCGATCCTCTTGAGCGGACCCTGAAATCAGCCTTCGAGGAAATGCTGCAGCAGGCGCTGGGTGAAGCGATCGGACCACTGGTTGCTGGTGTCTCCGATGCTCTGCAGACCATGACTGACAATCTCGGTCGCGAGGTTGAGCAGATCACGAACGCCATCATTGCTGCTTTGCAGCCACAGGTGGTGCTCATACGCACAAGACTTGAAGGGTTGAAGTCAGGGATTGAGGGTCGTCTCGCACCCGTTCTGGAACGGTTGGATCAGATCGCTGGTATTACACTTGGAGACAATTTCAGTAGTCTTGGAGGAATTGAGACGGAAGTCACAACGGTCGGTGTCAGCAACGCCCGAGCGTTTATTGGCCAGCCACCGACTGGAGGCCTGGACTGGACACGCCCACTGAGCAGTCAGGACGCAATCGGGTTATTTGTGGACAACTTCAACCTTGCTGTCGGGATCTTTAAGCCAACGCTCAGCCAGTCGCTCCCGGAATTCACAGCTGCGCGTATGACGATTGGCGAGGCTGGGTTCACAGATGGTGGTGCAAATGTTCTGACACTGACCGTCGAAAATGTCGAAGTGCAGATCAATACGGGAAAGCCACTAATCGCCGGAGCGACAATTCTGCGAAACGCGACGATCGACTTTCCGCAGAGCTTCCCCGGGGACAGCCCGGGACAAGTGGGCTACGCGGTCGAGACCGGCACATACAGCAGGCCGGTCTACCTCGACTTTCAGCAGGAAATCATTGAAGCCTCGCTTGGCAACGTCACAATCGCTGTCGCTGATTTTATTTATCTGTCAGGCAGTCTTGCTCTTCGTAAGAGTGGTGCCGAAACGGTACACGTCTCCGATGGACCAGCAGCCGGTCTTCTGGCAGCCGGCCTCGATGTGCTTGGGATTACTCTGCCGGCTGGAAACAGCATTCCGGCGACGGGAGCAGACACAACTGAAGTCGAGTTTCTGACAATTGGCGCTTCCGACCTGACTGGATTCGTCGGTGTTGGTGGGCCACGCCGCAGGAACACAAGATACAAGCTGCGCGTCAGTGAGAGCGATGAAACGCTGACACTCGGGTACAGCACCCTTTCGTCACAGTTGGTCATGACTGAAAGTGACTCGGACGCCACACTCCGAATTAAACTCGCTGAGTCACTCTCATCACTGGACCTGTCACCGGATGACATCAGGGTGACCGGAGGACGCCAGTTTGGCTTCACTATTGAATTTATCAATGGCCGTTCCGGCACCAACGTCGCGGGTTTACAGTTGCTCTCCAGTTCAAACTCCGGGACAACCCTTTCGCAAACGGCCACTGGCCAGACTCACGAGCATGCCATCGGACTGGTGGTTGATGACTTTGACCTTGCCATGGCCCTGATGACACCCACGAACCCCCTTGAAGCTGCACTTGGAGTCAAGTATTTCTCTCTGAAAGGCAGCGCCGGCGAAATCTCAATGGCCGGCGTGCCCGACCTGACTGTTGAAGCTCGCAGGCTGAGCGTTGAGTTCAACTGGTCAGCACCCGTATTTTATGGCTTCCCCCTGTTCCCGGTGATCAACTACGCAGACACACCGGCATTTGCAGGCGAGGAAAAGACACTCTTCGACGAAAACGCAGACAATGCACTGACTCGGGGCGACCTTGCGACACTCAATCACACACACAATGCACAGCTTGGAACCCTCAGTGGCACAGCACTCAGCGACAGCACACCCGCTGACTATGCCTGGCTGCTGACCATACTTGACGTCAATCACGATGGGATGATCGACCTCGCAGAGGCCGAACAGATCTTCGGCAACACCTCAGATGCAGCCACATTAGTGGCCGCCCACGATCTCGATAATGACGGAAAAATCGACCCGACGGGATTCGAGGTGTCCACCGGAGCCGCGCCCGTCTGGTTCGATATGGAATCAATCCTTGCAAAGGCAGCTGGCTACATCAATCTTGATGTGCTTGGCATGGTGACGCTGACCGGAAACTTTGCATTTGAACTTGGACCAACCAAACAGGTTGAAATTGTCAACACGGCCTCAACTTCGGGGGCCCCCACTCATCGAACTCTCAGAACCATGACTGTCGGTGCATCTTCCGTCTACGGCTTTATGGGCTGGAATGGCCCATGGTTTATTGATGGAAATGCAGACGGTATTCTCAACCGCGGAGCCGATGGTAAACCCCTTACCGGAGAAACCAGCAATGCGGCAAAGGGATTCGCTCTGAATAACCTGAATGTGGGTCTGTTCATTGGTCTTGACACAACCTTCGATGACCCTGCCGGTTTTCTGGCCATGCAGTTTGATCTGGACAGCTTTGAGACCGTCGGGCTTCCATTCCTGCAGGTGAATGCCACTATGCATCTCAGCCTGAATGCAGGTCTCAGCCTTAACTCCGTCAGTGCCATAAATTTTCCAGATTCATTCGGTGGAAAATCTCTGTTTGACCTGAACGCCGATGGCACGGTCACCGTATCTGAACTGAGAAAGCTGCACGGAAGTGCTGCATTCGGAACTCTCTTCACTGCTCAGCAATCCGGAACTCAGGCCGTCTCTTTTTCCGCCATCCTCAACGCTCTGGATGTCAATCACGACGGCGTCCTTTCCACTTCAGAAGCTCGAACCTTCATGACGAGCGACTATTCGTCACGCCCCGACGAGTATGACTCCAATGGCGACAATGTCATTGACAATGGCTTCGCTGTGAACACCGGCGATCCCTCCCAACCCATTTTGCTCACCTTCAGGGAACTGCTGGTCGAGGTTGAAATCGCAGGAACGGTCACAATCAGCGCCGGCAGCACCTCTCTCGCCCAACTGGCCGGGGTCTTCTACCTTGAAGCCGACGCCAGTGAGTTTAAGCTGTTCGCAACCGCCATCGTGAAACTTGGTCCGGATATCTCCGCCGCCGCACCGTCAATCACTCTCGACGCACTCGCGGTCATTATCGTCAACTCGTCCGGTGTGGCTGCCGAAATGCGCAGTTCGACAAATCTTTCCGGGATCGGCATCTCCTACAACAGCAGTTCGGGCATTCGACTCAACTCCACCGAACAGGATCAGACAGTCGTTCTGCCTCAGCGAATTGTCGACTTTGTCACCAACTCGACCAGCCCCCTCAAAGACGAACTTCTACTCCGACTGCACACCGAACAGCTGGATCTCTTCGATACAAACGGTGACGGAGCAATCCAGGTCTCTGAACTGGAACAGCTCAGTGGGAAAGCTTCGTTCACCGGACTCTATTCCGCCACGACGTCTCGCCAACTTGCGATTGACGTCGGCTATCTGGTCACCGTGCTGGACACTAACGGGAACGGTGTCCTCGAGATCTCAGAGGCCGTGGCGTTTCTTTCCAATGATAACGCTCACCTTGCGACCGATGCGGATCGATTTGCCAGCGGGACCCTCACCAATGCTCGGTACTTTCTGATCTCACGCGCAATTGACGCGGAAAGTTCAACCGGCGAGCCATACGCAGTCATTGAGGCGCACGGTGACATCTCCCTGAACGGCTTCCAGTTTGCTGCAGCCGATCTGCGTGTTTCAGCCCAGGGCAGCACTTTCCGCGCTTTCATCGGTATCAATATCAATCTTGGCCCTTTTGGCTACGTGAAGGCCTTTGGCTCACTCAATGCAAGCACCAACGGCGTCGCAGGTATGCTGCTGGCCGACATCAGCCTCGGCAAGTCTGCCAGCGGACTGCACATTGGCGGAACAATCATTGTACAGATGAACACCAGTAGTAATAACGCGATTATCGACAGCTATTCAATCAATCAGACAACAGGAACGGTAAACACAACCCTGGTTCAAACGACGATTCCAGCCGGGAAAACACTTGTTAAACTTGGCGGATACTTCACGTTCGGCGGAATCTTCACGCTGCGTGGTGAGACAAGTTTCGAATCTGACTCCCAGACGTCCACCAACTGCACCTTCCATTTCGCGACTCGACTTGGACTTGGCAATTTCGGAAGTTTCACAGTTTCAGGTGACGCTCGTTTTGCTGACGGTGTCTTCGCAGGATGCATCAGCCTCGGGGTCCAGACGATCAGTCGACCACTGAGAATTGATGGAACCTTCATACTGCAGATCAACAGTGGGAACACCCCACGCCAGTTCAGTATTTCAGACGGTGGTACGACAACCACGCTGACGATCCCGGCGAACACCTATCAGGTGCTGATCGGTGCGTCGATGCAGATGTACGGTTTCAGCGTCACCGGAAATATTCAACTCGGCGTTGAGAACGGTCACTTCCAGATCGTGATCAACAATATCGACCTGAACTTCTTCAACATCATCACCGTCGGGATTTCAGGCTACATAAAGGAAGATTCGTGGCTGATATCAGGTTCGGCGGACTGGAGCATTAAGTTTGGTCCGCTGTCAATGTCCGCAACGATGACACTCAGTATCGGAGGAAACTATGGCGGCTCAATTACTGCCAGTGCTCAACTGAAAGGCGACGTCTCTGCCAGCGTGAAGATCGCTGGTGTCAGGTACCGCAGAACTCTGGCTGATCTTTCCGCGAACGTCAGCTTCTCAATGAACACCAGCGAGGTCAAAGCGTCGGCCTCACTCCGGGTCAAGATCCTCGGGATTGTCATCAAGGGCAGTGTCAGCTGGTCAATGACGATCTCTACCGCTGAAGTGGCAACTCCCAGTCTGTACGCCCTCGAGGACGGTGTTCTGTACCTGAATATGGGCAGCCGAGCAGCAGAACGCGGAACTGCGTTTGCCGCCGAAGAGAACGAGTCTTTCAGTGTTCTCACGTATGATCCGGAGAATGACGGTGCCGACGATCCATCACTGCTGTATATCACCGCATTTGGATACACGACGACCGTCAATCGTGCTGATGTCCGCCACATCGTTGTCCTCGACGCTGGTACCGGAGATGATTATCTGCTGGTCGACGCTGATATTGGGGCAGATGTCACTGTGCATGCCGGCGCTGGCGACGATGTGATCTATGCCTACTCCAGCGCGGCTTCCGGCACCGGAAACAGCCTTTGGGGTGGCAGCGGAAGCGATATTCTTAGAGGCGGTGATGGAAATGATCTGATTTACGGAGAGTCAGACGACGACGACATCGGTGGTGGTGCAGGCAACGACATTCTCGACGCCGGAAACGGAAACAATATTGTCTACGGAGACGATGACCTCAAGGACGCAGTACGAAGTGACGGTTCCTCTGATAATATTTTCAGCATCGTCGAGGCCTCTGATGATGGCAGCGACACTATAACAACCAGCAATGGACAGAACATCATCTTCGCCGGAGGTGGAGATGATCAGATCTTCGTTGGGGACGCTGCCAATTCCTGGAATCCATCCCGTGAAACCCCGGTTGTCCGCAGAAACATCAGTGGACAGACTGTCTGGCTGCCTCAACTTACCGACAGTCAGGGATCCCCTGTCTCAGACGGAGCCACTCTGACCGTCAACGGGACAGCAGCAACAGGCACACTGTTCTACAATGACGGTCTCTGGAAATATCAACTGTCTCAGAATGAAACAAATGTCGATACGCTCACCCTGAACCTCGCTGCGTCAGGTGCAGTGCCATTAACTCTGGTGGTGTATACGACGACAGCAGACACAGTCATCTTCGCTGGCTCCGGCGATGATTCAGTCAACTGGACCGGTGGGGGCAATTCCGGACGACTGTTCGTCCACGGAAGTGATGGCTCCGACACGCTGCGCCTTGAGAATGATTACAGCGGTCTGACAATCACGCCTGGCCAACAGACAATCACCGTCGGCTCGCAACATCTGGAATTCGATGCAAGTGTCGAAAATGTTGCACTGGTGGACTTGGCCGCAACGACTGCCCTCGTCACCGCATCAGCATCGTCAATGCAGTTCGATACCGTCAACTTCTCCGTTGCAGCAAGCGGAATCACTGACATTCGCAATGCCGTGATTAACATTGCAAATGGGAAGTTCACCCTCTCAACAGTCGGTATTCTGGGAGTATTGCAGACGTCAGTGCAAAGTCTTGAAGTCAACAATTCCGGTACCGGCACTCAAGCAAATGTGACCGTGACGGCTGCTGGTGACCTGAGAGTCGGTGGCACTGGGATCAGTTCCAGTGGTGGAACAATTACCATCACCGCCGCGGCCACTGGAAATGCCAGCATTCTGATGGATGATTCAGTCATTATCGATGCCGGTGCGGGAAATGTGGTCATCTCCGCACCCGGAAATATCACTCTGGCCAGCATTCAGACCACCACCGGCACAATCACAATCACCAGCACATCGGGCAGCATTCTTGACGGATCCGACCTGAACCCCAATCTCGTTGGCGGAACAGGCAGTTCGTATGCCCTGCGAGCAGCAGGCGGAATCGGTACCGCAACGGATCCCCTTGAAACCGCTGTCTCTGTCCTGGCGTTTCAGAATACAACCGGTGACGTCAGTATCAGGAACACCGGTGGCCTGCGAATCGCGTCCGTCGATGGGCTCACCAGCTCGACAAACAGCGGCACCACCACACTTACCGCAACCAGCCCCATCGTTTTTGCGGTCAGCACAACTCAGACGGCACTCCTTGTACAGGCAACTGAATCGGCACAGGCCAACTACGACAGTATCACAGTGAATCCGGGGGTCACAGTCACCGCCACCAGCGGAAACCTCGTTTTTGAGGCAGGTGACGGGATACTCGTCTCATCCGGAGCAAGCGTGATCGCAAACACCGGAGAAATCATCTTCCGCTCAGGCCTGAACGACACGGACGCTGATGGAGGTATGACCCTTAACGGTACCATTCAGGCACTAACAAGTGGTCAGACCATAACGCTGGACCTTAACCAGCAGCAGGGCGCTACCCAATCCTCAACCGGCGCGCTGCTTGCGTCAAGTCTGCGACTGATCAGCAATGGTAACAGCGCAGGCACCTTCGTCCTGAACAGCAGCCTGAATGATGTTGACACACTCGCGGCCAGCACCGCCGGGTCGATCCAGTTCAGCGACCTCGATGATCTGACAATTGGCTCGATCAGCAGTTCGTCCGGAGTGTCGGCAATGTCCGGCATCAGTACCGTCAACGGAATCACCGAGGGCAGTGTTGTATCAATTACGGCTCAGTCGACCCTTTCGGTCAACCAGAACATCAGAACTTCTCCTGTTTCAGGGCCGGGAAGCACGAACCTCGGAACCGTCACACTCATCTCCTCCTCGTCGATCCTCAGTATCACCGACACGGCGGATATCTTTGCGGACGGCGCAGTCAGCCTCACCGCTGCCGGTGGAATTCAGACCACTGGTGAAATCACAACGTCAAATGACAATGTTTCCCTTAATTCGCCCGTGACTCTCACCGACGCTGTGTCTGTCAACAGCACTGGAGGTACCATCCGCTTCCAGAGTGTCGTTAACGGATCACATGATCTGACCCTCGTCGCCGACACCGGAAACCTGCTTTTCGATCAGGCAATCGGAAATGTGAGCCGCCCGGCAACAATGCAGATCGTCAGCGCCCACGATGTCACATTCTCTGGCTCTGTCAATGTAAGCAAACTGCTGCAGAGCTCCGGGACTGGCACCACCACACTGATGGGAATGCTCAACACCAACTCGTCCGACGGTGTTGTGATCAATGGCACCAATCTGCAGGTAGCAACCGGCATCACCACGACTGGATCCGGCCCCGTAACTATCTCCCTCACAGGTGCCTCACCCGATGGATCGCTGACACTCAATAACAGCGCCAGTATTAACGCCGCCGGACCCGTTTCCATCGCTGCCGCAGGTGGTCTTTCAATAGGAGGCAACATCACCACTTCCTCTGATGCGATCAGCCTTTCCGGAACCATCACTCTCACAAGCAGTATCACCTTCAGTTCCAGTACTCCCGGAAACAGCATTCAGATTACCGGTGATATTGAAGGCACAACCGTGAATGCGCAGTCACTGACACTGAACAGTGGTCCCGCCGGCAGCATCAACGTGACGGGATCGATTGGAAAAAACACAGCCCTCGGAACTCTCACCGTTGCGAACGCAAATGGTGCTGTCTTTGGAACTTCCGATTCTGATACCATCCACGCACAGACCAGCACAGTAATCAATAACAGCCACGCCGGCACAACCGTACTCTTTAAAGGAGCCCTGATCACAAACTCATTACTGGCCTCCTCCGGTCCATACACACTACAACTTGCCGGTGACGGTACCGTAATCGGGTCTGCCACTTTCCTGAATACGGATAAGGCAATCTTCGGCGAAGCCCCAACCGACAGACTGCTGTTCCTTGCTCCCCTCAGTGTCACAATCCCATCAACTGTGGAGCTCTCGGGAGAAATCCGAACACAGGGATCATCAGTCATTCTGGGGGACCACAATACACCGGTCAATATTCGAACCAACAATGCAACCGTCGACACGACAAACGCTGATGACCCACTCTACCTCAACGGCGCTACAATAACCTTTGGTAATGTCGTCGATGGAGCAACCGGCGCCGGAGCCGAAAACCTGGTCCTGAACTCCGGTAATCTCGGTGATATCATCTTCACCGGGGTCGTTGGTGGATCACGAAGACTGGGAGCACTGCAGATTCTGAACACTCGTAATACCGCTCTGCCAAACGTCACTGCCCAGACACTTCTGCAGACCACGGGCACCGGCACCACCACGCTTAACGGCACTGTCAACACCACCTCGGCGACCGGAGTTGACATCAGCACCACGAATATCGTTGTGAATGCTCTGGTTACCACGATTGTGGATGCAACTGTGGCCGCCTCAGCGCCCGGTATCGTCAATCTGTTTGCAACGGCAACCGCACCGGGTGCCGCCACCGGCGTCATCACCATGCTGGACCCGGGACGCATCGTGGCATCAAACGACGTGACTCTGCGAGCAAACCGGTCCGCCGATCCGGCAATCCTTGTCTACGAAGCGTCCGCCGCCGATATGTACATGACGCCACAGACTCGCGACTTCATTACCACAACCGCTGCCGGCGCTGATGTGCTGATCGAAAACTCGATCAATTTCATCTCACCCCCACAGACGGCCAACAACAACTTCATTATCAACACCAAAGCCGCCAACGGCACCATCACACTGCAGGGGCCGATCGATGGTGACTGGAACAACTTCCTGCTGATCTCTGGCAGTGGTGCCATCAGCACGACGTCCACAGCCCCCATGATCGAGGTTGCGACACTGGGGCTGCAGGATAACACAGCGGCGTCCACCGGGCCCGTTTCGCTGGATGCTAGCATCACGGTGGACTGGATCGACACCTACGCGCAACCCTATGCCGTCAGCATCACCGGAACCAGCAACACCGTCGGTAAACGCCCGTACTTCAAGTACGGCAACTCTGCGCACCCGGTCTTCTACAATACCGCAGGAGTAACACTGGGTGACGATGCCGGTGACTACATCTGGTTCCGCGAACGACTGACCAG
>CAIOKE010000117.1 GCA_903858815.1 uncultured Planctomycetaceae bacterium
GTTAAAATGCCCAGTAGTTTTTGGGTACTGGCGAATTCCGCTTGACGGAATTATTCATGTTTTTGTGATTTTTCCAGGAATTGACTGTATTAGCTGGCGGGAATGATCGAGGTGGCGGACTTATATGCATCAGTGGTTTCAATACGGGCCATTGTTGCCACAGACATTTACCAGTATGCGAAAACAAATGTTATCCGGTTTGTAAGTACTGCAACTACTTCCCTGCACAAACCATATTAGAAACAAGTTAAAAGCAATTTATGCAATGGATTTATTCCGGGAGACGACACGGGAGCCACCTTCAGGATGCTGGCTCAGCACTGCATTAAATGCATAATTTATCGCCTTCGTCAGTCTTTGCGGTATGCTGCTGCAAATTTCTGCGGGTATTGATCTGTCACATTGAATGTGGCGAATTGGGGGGCAGGAGGTATGTCAGGGCAATCGTTGACACGAAGCAGTTTTTTGCGGCAGTTGGCTGAGGAAGATCCGCAGTCCGAAGTTTGGGGGGAATTGTGTGAGCGATATGGTGCATGGATCGGACGATGGTGCCGTCGCTGGGGTGCGAATGAGTCAGACGCCGAGGATTTGACTCAGGAGACTCTGTTGCGTGTGTACATGCACATTCAGACTTACCGCCATGCTGGTCCGTTCAGTTTTCGCAGCTGGATCCGAACGGTCGCTCGAACAACATGGCTGATGCTGTTGCGTCATCGTTCGCGGCGTCCGGTATTGCAGTCGCTGGGTGTGGAAGGCTACGGTGGGACGCTGGTGGAAGGTGTGGAATCGCGTGGTTCAGTATTCCACGAACAGCTGTCATCTGATGCGTTGCGAATAGAACATCAGGAGTTGTTGGCGATAGCATTTCGGCGGGTACAGCGGCGTGTAAGTGAGCAGTCATGGCGTGTGTTCGAGCTTTCGACGCTGGCGGGGCAGGATGCAGAGAATGTGGCACGAGTTTTGGGAATGAGCCGATCGGGTGTGCATCTGGCGAATAGTCGACTACGGCGAATGTTGCGTGAGGAGCTGGAGCTGGCAGAAGGACACGGTGGGAGCGATGGTTGAGGGTTGTCCTTCGAAGCAGCGTTGGCGTGAGATTTTGGCGGGGGTGGAGCGGCCGGATGCAGATCGGGAGTGGATTGCGCACCTTGATCAGTGTGAAGCCTGCTGGTCAACCGTAGGGAAACTGGGTGAACGTGTTGGTGAAGTTGTGGAATCTGGCGCGGAGGTTGGTGAAGAGCGTGTTGCGAATGTCCCCGGAGCATCAGGTGAACTTGGTTTAGGCTCAGCGATTGGCCGCCGGGTGGGTTCGAAGCGTCTGCTTTCGTTGCTGGGGCGAGGGGGCATGGGGAGTGCCTATTTGGCGCTCGACGATCTTACTGGCCGGCTGGTGGCGGTGAAGATTTTGAATGCCGATCGTCGTTCTGCAGAATACGTGGCTGGGATGTCCGCGGAGGCACGATTGCTGTCGCGACTGAAGCATCCGAATATCGTCGGGCTACAGGAATTCGACCTCGACAATGAACCTCCATATTTAGTGTTCGAGTTGGCTTCTGGTGGATCGCTGCGTCGGTCATTACGGCGGCGTGCTTTTACACACCGCCAGACGGCTCAGCTGCTGCAAACGGTGGCGATGGCAGTGCATGCTGCACATGAGGCGGGGGTATTGCATCTGGACCTGAAGCCTGAGAACATCCTTTTGTTCAAAGGGTCGGCGGATGTGGACGGGAGTCTGGAAGCAGTTGAAGACCGTCCATGGATTCCGAAAGTGTCTGATTTTGGTTTGTGCAGCAGCATGTATCGGCGGGGAGTATCTGCGGAGTTAACGCGTCGGCCGATAGGAACGCTGGCATGGATGGCGCCGGAACAGCTGTCCGGTGAGGCGGGTCGATTGAGTGCCGCCACGGATGTTTATGCGATTGGAGCGATATTGTACGAAATGCTGACAGGTTTTCCGCCATTTCGGGGTAGCAATGATTTGGAGCTATGTGGTCAGATCTGTCGCTGCGACCCCGTGCCGCCGCGGAAGTTATTTCCAACGATACCGGGGAGGCTGAATGAGATTTGTCTGCGATGTCTGCAGAAGGATCCTCAGCGGCGTTTTCCGAGTGCGGCCATTCTGGCGGATGAACTGGATATGTTCCTCGGGAGGCGGTCGAGAGGTTGGTGCTGGCGGAGGATGGGTATGACGTTTGGGCGGAGCAGGATTCGGCGCAGTGCTCGTGTGGTGATTCGGTCGGCTCCAGTATTTCTGGCAGGGGTTTTGCTGGGATTGGTGAAAAGTGGAGGTCGGCCAGCGGCCACGTTGCCGGCGACGAATCTGACAGCTGCGGTGGCAGGTGAATCAGTGTTGGATATCAGGCAGCTACGGGAGGGTTTGGTTCAGGAACTCATCAGAACTGATAACGCTCTGCAGGGGGTGAAGCGAAGTGGTGCGAGCGCGAGTGCCGCTGAGGTTGAACGTATTGCAGATTCGTTAACGCGGAAACTCGAATTTTATTCGCGTGAGTTATTAGGGGACAGGGATAGTGTGCAGATTGTCAAGGAGCAGCACCCGCAGGTGCTGTTGCTGGCGAGGCTGTACGACGTGGGAGCACTTATGGAAGAGGGGCGTCTGGAAGAGGCGGTGGCTGGCTGGAGTTTGGCTCTTGATTTGGCGGCTGTGCTGAGTTCTCGCGGGTTGCTTGATGAAAATCTGCGTTGCAGGGGTTTGGCTGTTGCAGAATTGCTCGATGAAAGAATCTGCGAATCGGGCCGTGAAACTGAAGGCCGGCTGCTGTTGATGCAAGCGTCGGAGCTGTTTGGCGAAATGCCCGCAGGGCAACAGACGGATTCACGGGAATTATGATTTCAGCAGCGTTGTGTGTGGGTGTTGCATCCTGTCGGCGACCTGCGACAATCCGTCGGCACGTGATGGACGTCAATACAGACCTTAACCCTCGAAGAGACCTCGGAAATGACGCGGATTATTGTCAGACCTGAACGCCTTGATTTGGACTCGCCGGGCCGCCGTGACTACTGGGTGGCTTTGGAGCACGACAGTATTTGGGGCGATCATCTGCTGCCGCTGACTGTTTTTGTCGGCCCGGAAGCTCGGGACGGCCAGGGTCTGGTATCCTTCGGTTCGAATCATGGCAACGAATATGAAGGCCCGATGGCACTGAAGCATCTCGTGCGGGAGATTCGTCTGGCTGACGTGCGTGGCCGGATTATTCTGATCCCGGTACTCAACCCGGCCGCCTTCCTCGCCGGGACTCGAGAGAGCCGTCTGGACGACGGTGTGAATCTGAACCGGGCCTTTGTTGACGGTGCTGGCCGCAACCCTGCTCTGGCCGGAATCACTCACAGAATCGCCGACTTTGTGCGGACATGGATCTGGCCGCGCGTTCACATCGTGCTGGATCTGCATTCCGGCGGCGATGTGGCTCGGTTCTCAATTTGCGCAAACTACCATCCGATTGATGACCCCGAACTGGGTGCTCGCATCGAAGAGACTGCACGGTGGTTCGGAACGCCTTCGCTGATGATTTATCAGAACCAGACGCCGGGATTGTTGCCATCTGAGGCTGAGCGACTGGGAAAGATCACTGTCGGTACGGAGTTGGGCTGGGGCCGAGCGGTGAACCCGGAGGGTGTGCGGTATGGTCGTCAGGGGGTGATGGCAGCATTGATTCGCAATAATCTGCTGCATGGTTCGATCGAGCCGATTGCCTACCACCGCGCGGGGACTCAGAGGAAGCTGGAAATGGTTGACCGCGA
>CAIOKE010000118.1 GCA_903858815.1 uncultured Planctomycetaceae bacterium
GTCACCGCTGTACATTCGCGAGAAACTGCTGATTCCGCAGGCTGGCATTCGTCGTTCGCTGGTGCGATGTCTGGATGCCGCGACGGGACGGATGCAGTGGGAGGCACCTTTTACGGGATCGCCCAGCTGGAGTCGTCAGTTTCCGCCCGTCGTCTCGGGAAATCTTGCCATCTATGCGTCGGGGTCCGGGCGGTATTCGCACCAGGGCACCGAGAAGCCGTACATTTTTCGGGGCGAGCCGGCACAGTCACCGGATGGTGCTGAAGTGATGAGTTTCATTTATTCGAATGACAATCCGTACTATCCGAAGGATCATCAGCCCACAATCTGGGCCTGGGATCTGGAGACTGGCAAGCTGGTCTGGCAGAAAGACTTCTGGGACTACGGTCGTGGAGGCAATGACTGTGGTCTGTGTCTGCTGGACGGTAAGCTGTTTTATTCAGTGTTTTTCGGATATTCGGCCAGCCAGCGTGCGCGTCGTGGTCTGCCGGAAAAGAATAATGGACTGACCGCCTGTCTGGATCCCCGGACTGGTCAGGTGCAGTGGCTGACGACAGATTACTACGTCACATCCAAGTGTACTTTGACAGGTCGAGACGGTCGACTGTACATCGGTGGTTTCAATCGAGCGTCGGAAGAGACTCTCGATCGGTTTGTCTGGTGTCTGGATGCGGCAGATGGTTCACTGGTATGGAAGTCTGATCCGGTGACGTCGGCCCTGAATGTTGTCACTGTAGGCCCCACGTTCATTTTTTCGAATGCGCTGCGCGGACGGGGTAATGTGTTTGAGCGAGAGTCCGGGAAGGTGGTCGGTGGTGTCGGGCACAACTATGCGTGCTGTCGATTCACAATGTCCGAGCCTTACATTCTGGGGGCAAATATGGACATGATCGATCTGTCTCAGGACAGTCGACTGGTTTCGACCGGCCCGGCGATTGACAGCCGTGAATGTCTGGGCGCGGTGGTTTCCAACGGCCGCATCTTTTATACATCGCAGGCCAGTGGCTTTGTTGTTTCGCAGACGTATGGGGACGAGGCCGCCGTTGTTCCGGCGGTGTGGGAACGCTGAGTCAGATGAAGTCGGCATTATCAAAGCGACTTCAGTGGCGGTGGTCTGCTGGAATCCGACCTTCAGACAGTATCGCCCTGCTGTTCAACAGATGCGGCACCGTCTGATCTGCTGATTCGTCGCGTCCGCCTGCCTGCGCGGTCTGGGCAGTCTATTGTCCTTTCCTGTCTGCCGCTGCATTCGCAGCACAAGGGGTTCCTCATGCGCGCAACAAATGGCTTCTGGCTGAACCTGTCATTTGCTGTCCTGTATACGGTGTTATCCGTCGAAGTTCAAGGTGATGATCTGGTGGAACGGGGTGCAAAGTTGTTCGCCGGAGCGACATTTCGAGGTAATGGACGCACCTGTCAGACGTGCCACACAAAAGCGACCGGGGCGTTGTCCATTGAACAGGTGAATCTGTTGCCTTCCCATGACGTGCTGTTCCAGCATGATGCAGCTGATGTCATGGGAGGCAACACATTCGAGCGAGTGCGGCAGAACGCCACGTTCCTTGTCGAGGTTCCGCTGCATGAAAATGTGTCGATAGCCGGATCCGGTTCACGCGTGGCCGTGTTGCCGCGAGGTGTTCCAACAGTTTTCAATTCGTCCGCACTGGATCCGGTCATCATGTCGGACGGCCGTGCTCCCAGTCTGCAGCTGCAGGCTCTGGATGCGTGGATGGGGCATTCGCAGATCACAAAGCTGCCGACAGACGATGATCTGAACGCAGTTGCGGCATGGGAACAAAGTAAAGTGACCGTTCCGGCCCTGCGACGATGGATTGATACCGGAGTTGCTCCGGAACTGCCCAAAGGCAGCACACTGCAGCAAAAACGAGGCCGATTGTTCTTTACGGATGACAACCCGGTCAACGGAAATCCCATCAAAGGACGCTGTGTGCATTGCCACAGTGGGCCGATGCTGAACGCGACTTCAGCAGGAGCCAATGCCATTTTTGGCATCCCGGTGGGCACGCGATTCTTCAGTGCGTTCGTGTCGGAGTTTCAGCTTGGCGGAGGGACACCGAGGACCTTTGAGTTCAAGGCAGCCGACGGCACGATCAGTACCATGACTTCCACGGACCCCGGACGTGCCCTGATTACAGGGCAGATTACTGATGCCAATGCCTTCAAAATCCCGACCCTCTGGAATGCTCGTCAGACGGCACCGTATTTCCACAATAACGGCGCGAAAAACCTTGATGAATTGCTGAATCACTATCAGCAGTACTTCAACTTTGTGGAGACTGTCGTGGGAATTCCGGGCTTCGGAATGACGGATCAGGATAAAGCGGATATCCGTGCGTATCTTGAGCTGCTGTAGCTGCTGGTTTCTGCAGCTCGGCACCAAAGGCCTGGAAAAATGGAAAAATCTGGCGGACCGCGTCGTTCTGCAGGCCTTTACCAGACAGACAGCAACTGAATGCATGACGCTGCCAGTTGACGCTGAACATCAGTTCGGGAAGAGAGACAGTAAAAGGGCAGACTGGCAGAAGCCTGAGGGGGGCGACTGCTGGTACTGCCTTTTTTCTGTTGTCAGCGGCCACCAGGCCGACTCTGTGAAGGACGTTTCTTCGCTGCCGTTCGACGACGCGGCGGACCTGCTGGCCGACGCTGCACAGCATCACAGGCCGCTTCGTAGACGGCTCCGGCAGCCTTGGCCATCAGATGAAGGGTTTGCTGATCCACCTTCCATGGCAAAGGCTGAGCTGATCGTCCCTGCAGAACGCTGCGCAGCCCCGCTTCCAGCAGAGCTTCCAGATCGTGCACGCTGTCCTGATCCATTTCAGCACCACTCCAGTCGTTTCAGGCGGACCGCCGGTCCCTGCCATGGGCGTGCATCAGTTCTGCCGCGACGCTCGGAAAAATGGGCACAGATTCCGAACTGATCAAGGCTGGTCCAGTCCGGCAGTGAGTCGGCCGAACCATCAGCAGCCAGAAAATCGGCCATCGAAAACTCAATGTTCTGCACAGCGGCACTTCCCACAATGTCCCGCTCGCAGATCCACGTCGTACGCGGCCCACGGTAATTCCGCCACTCGTTCCGGACAATCACGAATGTCAGGTGATTTGAGTGTTCCAGCTGCAGGCTGAGTCTTAATCGAGCCCCTGCCCTGCCCTGATACAGCGGATCTGTCAGCTTTCTAGTCCATGTCTGTACCAGTGTCGGATGGGCCGCATTCAGCTGATACCAGTCACGCAGACCATCAGAAAAATCGTCGATCAGCGGGCTGTGCTGCAGAGTTGCCACAGCTCCGGCACGCTGCAGGTCGTCTGCCGTTGCTGTCAGCAGCTGACTGCTGAGGCAAAGCTGTGTGACCGGTTCCCGATGACCGGGAAGTTCAGACAGGTCAACCGGTTCGGGCAGGCGATAGAACACATTGGCAAAGGCGAACAGCGGACGTTCCAGCGTTTCCAGTGGCAGTACCGCGTCGTAACGGGATTCTGCTGCGGTGGCAGTTTCTGTGTGTGCCGTCTGGTCGGTAATCCGAGTACTGCGCCAGAATCTGGCACGCGGATCGGGGTCGACACTGTAAAATATTTCACAGCGATCCACGGTCCACGGGTGTTGCGCCAGCGTCACCTGCAGGATGGGCTGAGCGCCAGCCGAAAGTCGCAGTGCAGCGGCAGGGGGTTCCGGGATTGCCGGTCCGTTCCGCAGATGCTGATCCAGAAACAGGGGTAATGCCACCTCGGTCGATTCTGCCAGCCTATGATTCATGTGGATGGTCCAGCTGCAGCGCACAGGCTGATCCGGGATCAGTGCGTTCGTGCGATTCACGTTATCCATCCAGCCATGAAAATCGTTGGTGGCACTGCGATGCAGCAGAGGACAGTGAATCAGCGGGGCCACGCTTTCAAAACTGAGTGTCCTGCGAAACAGGTCAAGATCACCTGTGACAACATCCTGCGGGCGTCCCTGTCCCTCGGCGAATTCCGGCAGCTGCCAGCGCCAACCGGCACCACCAACCGCCGGCACCGCCACTCGGACTCGCCGATCCGCTGCCGCCGTGTACATTGTCAGATTGCCACCCATGGAATAGCCGTGGATTCCCAGCCGCTCCGGATCAACTTCCGGTTGCTGCTCAAGAAATGTCAGTGCCCGCTGACAGCCCACAGTCAACAGATACCAGTTGTTATTCCGCGGATCTGCAATGTCGGTTCTGAACTGCAGTGGTCCGGGCTGAATTGTGGCGTAACCCGGGATATTCAGCTGAGTCGGATTGACAAGCCCCCAGTCTGTCGCCGGATCGCCCTCCATGGCGCCTTCGACAGGATTGATCGGAGGCTGCCCGGTACTGCTGCCACCCCAGCTGATGCTGAGTCCGGCATAACCGCGTCCGGCCAGAAATCGGACTTCACTGAGTGATCCACGCTGACCGCCACCGTGAATGTGCAGCACGCCCGGCAGTTGCCGGGAAGATGTGCGTGCCGGGAAACCATAAATGGCCGTCAGCCGCGCCGCTGTACCGCGGAAATGGCCTACCAGAAAACGGACATGTCGCAGGATCAGGCCGTCCGCCTGCCATTCCCGGATCAGCTCAGTCTGCAATGGATCCTGACGCGGATCAAACCGGGCCCACAGTTCGGCCGCCGTCTGCGGCACGGCGGTCAGATCGTCCGCTGCAGCTGCCGCCGCGGACGATCCACGCAACGACGATCCTGCCGAAAAGCCGCAGAACGCTGCGGTTGCGGCCGCCGAGGCTGCCAGTACATTCCGCCGACTGCAATGCGGTGCAGCGGCAACGCCAGTGGTACGGCAAGGCCGTCGTTCGGATGGACTTTTCATGAGGGAACCTGTGCTGCTGAGGAATTGAACAGTTGCCGTACATCCGGCTTCACCACCTTGCCCATGGCGTTGCGTGGCAATGCATCACAGATCAGCAGATGTTTGGGCAGTTTGTAATACGACAGACGTTCACGACACCAGTCTTTCAGTGCCGGCAGATCCAGCCCCGGACGTGAATGCAGCACGGCAGCCACAGCAACCGCCTCGCCCCACGTCTCATCCGGTAATCCGACCACAGCACATTCACGAATCTCAGGATGCTCCAGCAGGACCGCTTCAATCTCGAGAGCTGAAAGTTTGTATCCGCCACTCTTGATGATATCGACAGACTGACGTCCCAGAATTCGAAAGTAGCCACGTTCGATCACAGCCACATCGCCCGTGCAGAACCAACCGTGGTGGAACACAGCTGCCGTGGCATCCGGACGCTGCCAGTATTCCTGAAAGACGCCGGCACCGCGGATCCGAATCTCACCCGGGACCTGTTCCGCTGTGATTTCCTGCCCCTGCTCGTCCACGAGGCAGGCAACCACGCCGGGTAATGCACAACCGACTGAGCCTGCCCGACGTTCACCCCGCAGCGGGTTGGACAAAGCCATGCCGATCTCCGTCATGCCATAACGTTCCAGCAGAGTCTGTCCGGTCAGCGATTGCCAGCGTTCATGGACGGTTGCCGGCAGAGCGGCGGAACCCGAGACCATCAAACGCAGGCGACTGAATGCCGCACACACTGCAGTGGCGTCCTCATCCGGCAGCTCCTCAATGCAGCGAATCAGACGCACGTAGATGGTCGGCACAGCCATAAACAGCGTGAAAGCATCTTCCTGCAGACGCTGCAGGATCCGCTGCTGCTCAAATCCCTCAAACGGCTCGATCTGCGCACCGCTGTAGAGGGCGCACGAGACGACAATGATGATTCCGTGAATGTGATGCAGTGGCAGAAACAGGGGAATTCGGTCCGACGCCTGCCACGCCCACGCCTGCACCAGAGATTCGATCTGCGCCTGAATGCAGGCGTGCGTTGTGACCACGCCTTTGGGGCGGCTGGTGGTTCCGCTGGTGTACAGGATCATGGCGCGGCGCGTCGGTGAGAC
>CAIOKE010000119.1 GCA_903858815.1 uncultured Planctomycetaceae bacterium
CCCGGGGATGGTGGTGTGACGAGGTTGGGGGTGTGTGGTGTTGTGGTACCGAGCTGGTGCTCGGTGGTCCCGGGGATGGGTGGTGTGACGAGGGTGGGGGCGTGTGGTGTTTTGGTACCGAGCTGGTGCTCGGTGGTCCCGGGGATGGTGTTGTGACGAGGTTGGGGGTGTGAGGGGTTGTGTTACCGAGCTGGTGCTCGGTGGTCCCGGGGATGGCTAGACGAGGTTGGGGGTGTGTGGTGTTGTGGTTACCGAGTTGGTGCTCGGTGGTCCCGGGGATGGTGGTGTGAGGCTGGGGTTTTGCGGTTGCGGGTGTCGTTTGCAGGAACGAGATTGCCGAGAAGCGGGGGGCATCGCATAATGCGGTGCGGGTGTTGTTGTTCGTGGGGTGATTCCGTGGTGTTGTGGATTATTTTTTTGAAGTTTGTGCCGTGGCCAGTCCATTGAATCAGTTACCGGACTCTTCCTGCGGTGGTGGGCCGGGGTCCGTGCCGGTCTATAATTGTCTGGTGATTCTGGTGCGTGATTCGCAGACGGGCCGGGTCAGTGGTCGGGTGGCGAATCTGGCTGGCATCTCGGGTGAGGCTTCCAGTGAGCGAGATCTGCTGTTTCTGTTGACTCGCAGATTTCGCGAGCAGCTGCAGTTGTGTGTGCGTGAGGGCCGTGCGATTTCGTGGGTGGATCCTGCGGAGGTTCCGGGTCCTGGTGAGCAGCAGCGTTTTATTCCGATTCATCTGTAGTGGCGACGATACGTCGTCCGTAACTGACGTGAGGGGCAGAGATGGTTGCGGAGCCGAGTGATCGCCGACTGATGAAGCTTGTCAAGACTCGCATTGTGGCGACCCTTGGGCCGGCCAGTGAATCGCTGGAGGTTTTGCGGCAGCTGGTGCTTGAGGGTGTGGATGTGTTTCGGCTGAATTTTGCGCACGGCAGTCATGCTTGGCTGGCTGAGCTGGTGCGGAAGATTCGGCAGGTATCGGCCGAGCTGGATCGGCCGATTGGTCTGCTGGGTGATCTGTCGGGTCCGAAGATTCGTCTGGGGGAGTTGGCGGGTGGCGAGACGTGGTGTGCTGAGGGCGCGTTGTTTCGGTTTATCCGTGGCACGGAATCGGCGAGTTCGACTGATCTGACGTGTACTTACGAGCCGTTGATCGATGACGTGCGTGTCGGCGATCGAATCCTGCTGGCGGATGGAACGGTGGCGATGCAGGTGGTTGAGAAGGATGTGTCGGCGTCCTGGGTACAGTGTCAGGTGGTGCAGGCGGGGCGAATTCGCAGTCGTCAGGGAGTGAATCTTCCGGGCGTGGCCCTGAGTACTCCCAGTGTAACGGAGAAGGATCGGCAGGATCTGGAGTGGGCTCTGCAGCAGCAGCTGGATTTCATTGGTCTGAGTTTCGTGCGTCGAGCGGACGACATTGTGCAGTTGCAGTCATTAATTCAGAGACTGAAGCCTCGGGTTGTGCCGCTGGTGGTGGCAAAGATTGAGAAGACGGAGGCGATTGACGATCTGGATCAGATTCTGGCGGTGGCGGATGCGGTGATGGTGGCGCGGGGTGATCTGGGTGTGGAGGCTGAGATCAGTCGTGTTCCGGTGCTGCAGAAGCAGATTATTCGGCGATGCAATCAGCTGCGGATTCCGGTGATCACTGCGACTCAGATGCTGGACAGCATGCAATCGAACGAGTTGCCGACGCGTGCCGAGGTGACTGATGTGGCGAATGCGGTGCTGGATGGCACGGATGCGGTGATGCTGTCGGGAGAGACGGCGATTGGTCAGCATCCTGTGCAGTGTGTGCGGATGATGGAGAAGATTGCGCGTGAGGCAGAGGTGCTGGTGCAGCCGCAGCAGCCGCAGGAGGCATCTGAGCAGGAATCGCGTCGTGCGCGTCCGATCACCGAAGCAGTGACTCGCGGGGCCGTAGCGGCTGCCGATTTTCTGAAGGCCGATCTGATTGTGGTGGCGACGGTCACGGGTCGGACTGCTTTGGCATTATCGCGAATGCGGGGGAAGGTGCCGATTGTGGCGTTTACGGATCGCGAAGAAGTGTCACGTCGGATGTGTCTGTACTGGGGAGTGACTCCGCAGCTGAACCGTGCTGTGGCTCAGGCCCCGGATTCGCTGTTGAAGCATGTGATTGCGTGGGGGCGTCGGCATGGGGTGCTGGAGTCCGGCAGCCGGGTGATCCTGGTGGGTCATGCTGCGTGGCTGGGGGAGACTCACGATCTGATGATGGTGCACGTGGTACCGTAATCACCGGGGCTGCAGCAGTTTCTGAATCACGGGTGTGAGTTGATCTGCAAGCTCTCGATGGCCGGCGGGATTGGGGTGGCACTGGTCGGTGGTCCAGGTGCCGAGATCGGTTCCCTGTTGTTCGGCGATGGTCCAGTGCTGGAAGTGGTCGACGAGTGGCAGCTGTTGTTGGCGGGCGACGGAGCGAGTGCGTTCGAGAAATTGTTCGAGTTTCACATTGGGGTGTTCTGCGGCGCCGTTGGGGTTGGCTGTTTTTCCCCAGCGGGGTTCGGTCATCAGGACGACTTTGATCTGCTGGCTGCGGAGTGACTGAATGATGGCCTGCAGGTTGTCTTCGAACTGTTGAGCGGAAATGCGGGTCTGGGATTGTCCGATATCGACGTAGCTGTCATTTGTGCCGTACATGACAACGACGATCGCGGGGCGGAGTGGGAGGATGTCCTGTGGCAGACGTTTCAGGGCCTGATCGGTGCGTTCCCCGCCGATGCCCTGATTGAGGACTTCGACATTCAGTCCAGCGGTTCTGAGATCCTGCTGCAGCAGGGCCCCGAATGTCTGTTCGGCCGTGACACCTGCGCGGACACCTTTGGTGATGGAATCACCGAGTAAGACGATACGATCTGGGGGATCGGCGAGGGGCGTCAGCAGGCCCAGCAGCAGTGCGGTGAGGAACATGGGTGGTTGATTCCTTAGAGCAGGGCTGCCGTGGTGGCGGCTGTTTCAGATTGTGGGGGTATTCAGGCTTTGAATCCGGCGATGTAGGGGATGGATTGTGCGTGGTGAGTGACCTGATCGGCAGCACTGAGCAGGCGGCCGAGGTAGTCCCACTGTCCGGTGACGAGGGCATCTCGGGCACTGTCGGCCAGTGCCACGGGGATACTGAGTGAGCCGACAGAAGCGGTGAGGCTGGTGAGGTCCACGGTGAGTTGTGCGGTGGGGTCCTGTTCGATGACGGCTGCAAGTTTTTCGATATCAGAGCGACTGGCTTTGACGGCGGGGATTCCGAGTGAGTTGCAGTTCCCGAAGAAGATTTCGGCGAAGGATTCAGCGATGATCGCGCGGATGCCCCAGCGCATCAGTGACTGGGGGGCGTGTTCGCGGGAAGAACCGCAGCCGAAATTGCGACCTGCCAGCAGAATCCCGGCACCCTGAAACCGAGGTTGATCGAAGGGGTGGCCTGGATCCTGGAGTCGATCATCTTCGAAGGCATGTTCGCCGAGTCCGTCGAATGTGACACAGCGGAGAAAGCGTGCGGGGATGATGCGATCGGTGTCGATGTCATCGAGCAGCAGTGGAATAGCGGTTGCGGTGACAGAGCGAATTTCGCTGGCGGCCATGGGTAACGGGCTTTTGTCTGGCGGACCTGATTTGGTGATCTGAGTGATTTGCGGGGCGTGGAGCCTGCTGGGGGTCATTCTTAGCGGTTGGAGGTCCGGGAATCAATCGGTGAAGGGGGGGAATTCGCGGGTGTCTCGCGGGAGGGTGTGAGATGTGCGCGGGGCTGAGGCGGTAGGGGTTGTAGGGGTTATGTGAGAGCGGAGATTTTCCCGGGGTTGTGATGTTCCGAAGCGGGGAGTCGTGGTATGTTGGGTGTTGGAGGCTGTTGAGGGTGTCCGGGACCGTGATTTTCTGTGGATTTCAGTGATGGCAGAGCAGCCTTTGACGAATGAAGACATCGCTTTGCGGTATCTGGAGCAGCTGCCGTGGCCGCCGTATCCGTTTCAGGAGCAGGCGATTTTCAGCTGGTTTGAGGCGGAGGACGGCATTCTTGTGTGTGCTCCTACGGGCACGGGCAAGACGGTGATTGCAGAAACAGCGCTTTATCATGCCTTGATGACTGGTCGGCGTGCCTATTACACGACGCCCCTGATCGCGCTTTCCGAGCAGAAGTATCGTGAGTTGCGTGAGTCGGCAGTGCGTTGGGGTTTTTCCGAGGACAGCATTGGTCTGGTGACGGGCAATCGTCGAGAGAATGTGAAGGCTCAGATTCTGGTAGTGGTGGCAGAGATTCTGTTGAATCGTCTGCTGGATCCGCAGGAGGACACGTTTGAAGACGTTTCCGCGGTGGTGATGGATGAGTTTCACAGTTTCAACGATCCGGAGCGGGGGATAGTGTGGGAGCTGACGCTGGGGCTGCTGCCGCAGCACTGTCGTTTGCTGTTGATCAGTGCGACGGTGGGGAATGCGACGGACTTTGTGGTCTGGCTGGCTCGGGATCATGGTCGTCGTCTGCGTCTGCTGCAGAGTCAGGAGCGTCGAGTTCCGCTGGACTTTCGCTGGGTGACGGACGAGTTTCTGCCGGATCATCTGCAGCAGATGACGGCGGGCGATGAAACGTCCCGGTATACTCCGGCGCTGGTGTTCTGTTTTAACCGGAATGAGTGCTGGAGTGTGGCTGAGCAGATGCGTGGTCGGGATCTGCTGGCGGCGGGTCAGCAGCGGGCGATTCTGGAGGAGCTGGAGCTGCACGACTGGTCGGTGGGTGCGGGCGGTAAGCTGCGTCAGTTGTTGCTGCGGGGGATTGGTCTGCATCATGCGGGGCTTTTGCCGCGATATCGCCGGGTGGTGGAGTCCTTATTTCAGAAGAAGCTGTTAAGTCTGTGCATTTGCACTGAGACACTGGCGGCGGGAATCAATCTGCCTGCGCGTTCTGTGGTGATGACATCCTTATTGAAGGGGCCACCGCGAGCGATGAAGCTGATTGATGCCAGTTCAGCGCATCAGATGTTCGGGCGGGCTGGTCGTCCTCAGTTTGACGATCGGGGTTATGTCTTTGCTGTGGCTCATGAAGACGATGTGCGGTTATTCAAGTGGCAGGAGAAGTACGATCAGATTCCTGAGGACACGAAGGATCCGATGCTGATTCGGGCGAAAAAGAATCTGAAGAAGAAGATGCCGAAGCGGCGTGAGGGGATGCAGTACTGGTCTGAGCGTCAGCTGCAGCTGCTGCGTGAGGCACCGCCGGGAAGTCTGGCGAGTCGTGGGCGTTTTCCGTGGCGTCTGCTGGCGTGGCTGATCCGGAAGACGGGGACTGTGCAGACGGTGCAGGATGCGGTGCGACAGCGGTTACTGGATCCGGTGGGCAAAGAGGAGTCGATGCGGGAGGTGACGCGGATGCTGATGACTCTGGAGGCCGGAGGTTTTCTGACTCTGGAGCCACCGCCGCCACGTCGAGCGGCTGTGGTTGCGGCATCTGCTGCTGACGCGGACGTCGTGTTTCGATCGAAGGCAGCAGAGCGGGCTGCGCTGGAGTTGCTGCGGGCGATTGAGTCGCGAGCGGGCAGTGCGGAATCTCGGTGGCTGTCTGCAGCGCTGCCCCCGTTGTCTGAGGCAGAGTCTCTGCGGCTGGCGGAAGCGACAGTGGAGAGTGAGTTGGTGGCCTCTGCTGCGGAATTCGGTGAAGGAATTTTTTCGGGGGAGTCTGAGTCTGCACCTGACTCCGGGGGTCTGCCGGTTGCGGAGGTTGCTGGAGAGGCGGTCATGGCAGAGCCGGCGCCAGAGGAGTCAGTACCGGAGGAGTCGGGTGGAGGTTTGCTGGGGCGATTGATTCAGGAGGCTCGCAGCAGTGGCAAGGCGGGCAGTCGTGGCGGTCCGAAGGCGGCGCGGCCAGTGAAGCGTGAGGCTGTTGCGGCCCCGGTGTGGGATGAGTATCAGCCGCGTCTGGCGATTGCGACTCCGCTGCTGCCGCTGATCAACTGTTTTCGCAGTATCAATCCGCTGTATGGTCTGTTTCTGGCTGAGCATATGCATCTGGCCAGTCATGAAGAGCGACTGCAGTTGCTGGAGAGTGTGCTGGACATGCCATCGTCTGTGGCGGTGATGGTGCGGGTCCCTTTGCCGGATGCGATGCCGGCGGGTCCGCTGGCGTCGGAGTTTTTGAATCCGCGGCTGTTATCGCGGGGATTGCTGACGCCGCAGGATCTGACGGGTTACTTTGATGAAGTGGAGCGACGTCGAGTGTATCCGCTGCCGCTGGGTGATCGGATGCGGCTGTTGTTTCAGCATGAGTTTCCGGGGGTTGCCGATGTCTATCAGCGGAGTGTCTGGTGCATCGGGGATCTGCTGCGTTTTGGGGGGAATTTCGATCGATTTGTGCGAGCGCGGGATCTGACGCGTCAGGAGGGGGTCGTGTTTCGGCACTGCCTGCGGATGATTCTGCTGCTGGGAGAATTTGCTGAAATTGAACCGCCATTGCTGGATCCTGTGGAGTGGCGGCGAGATCTTGCGGATCTGGCTTCGCTGTTGACGGATTCCTGCCGAGCGGTGGACCCATCCAGCACTGACGAGGTTTTGACGACATTGCGGGGCCATGCGGAAGGCCTGGACACAGCGTTCTGAGAGATCGGGCAAGAGGGCAGAGGGAGACAGATTATGCCACGTCGACTGCAGGGGGTTCTGCCGATTGTGCACACGCCGTTTACGGACAGTGATGAGATAGACGTGCCGGTGCTGCGTCGAGAGATTGACTGGGCATACTCCATGGGTGCTGACGGGCTGGGGTCAGGGATGGTATCAGAGACGTTTCGACTGACGTATTCCGAGCGTCTGCGACTGACGGAGCTGATGGCGGAGTTTTCGGCTGGTCGAGGTGCCGTGTTTGCGGCGGTTGGTGCTGAGAGTTCGAAGCAGGCAGTGGAGTACGCAGTGGCGGCGGAGCGGGCCGGCTGCGATGCTGTGATGGCGGTGCCACCGTTGACATCGCGATTGAGTACGGATTCGATGACGGGCTATTTTCGGGCGATCGCCGACGGGACCGGGTTGCCTGTGATTGTGCAGGATGCATCGGGTTATGTGGGCCAGTCGATTCCGCTGCAGGTCAGTCTGAATCTGCTGGATCTGTATGGTGGTGAGAAGATCGTGTTCAAGCCGGAGGCATCTCCGATTGGTCCGTGTCTGTCAGCGCTGCGTGATGCTGCGGGCGGGCGAGCTCAGATTTTTGAGGGTTCGGGTGGTATTCATCTGGTGGACAGTTTTCGTCGTGGGGTGACGGGGACGATGCCGGGGATGGATTTATTGGACGGTATTGCGGCATTGTGGCGGGCGCTGCAGTCAGGTGAGGATGATCTGGCGTATCGGCTGTGGTACCCGATTTGTGGACTGGTGGCGCTGCAGCTGCAGGCGGGTCTGGACGGTTTTCTGGCGATTGAAAAGTATCTGCTGGTGAAGCGTGGTGTGTTTGTTTCGGCAGCGCGTCGGCAGCCGTATGGCTGGACGCTGGACTCGGAGACTGCGCTGGAGGTGGACCGTCTGTTTGTGCGTCTGCAGCAGGAGCTGGGGGCGATGCGGCGGGCGTGAGTGTGGCTGGCAGTGAGGCAGTCAGTGGCCACGCGGGAAGGCGCGGCGTCGGGGGCCGAACCCGAGGAAATCATCCAGCGGATTGACACGGTGGTCTGCTTCATACTGACCTTCGCCACCCTGCTGGTTGTTTCCGTGATACCAGTGCAGGTTGTAGTGGGAGTACCATGGCATGTAGTCGACGCCGAAGGTGCCTTCGCTGCTGCGGCGTCCTTCGCCGCGGAACGTGGTGGCGGGGAATCCGAACAGGGGTGCTCCGCCGCCAACGTAGTGTCCGCGGGTGCGACTGCCGGGCCAGGTGGTGGCCCATGGTGCAACGCGTCGGGGGTAGCCGGCACGAGCGGCCGGGTTTTCGGTGGCAGGCAGCGTGGCGCGGCCCGATTTTCTGCGGGGGTTTTCCGTACCGGCACTGGCAGTGACGGGTAACAGCAGTGTGACCAGCAGAGACCACAGCAGAGATGATCGGAAAGTGGGCTGCATGGATTGATCGCTCTTGTGCTCAGCCGAAAGGGACGCGGTTGAATTTGATGAATGGCAGTCGCACACCATCGACAGCGACGTCGTCGGCGCTGGTGATTCCGTTTTGTCGTGGCAGAAAGTTTTGTGCTGCCAGGAAGGTGACGACGTCGTCCTGATCGACACCATCTCCACTGACGCCAAGACCTCCGATCAGCTGTCCATTGCGGTACAGTGGCGTACTGCCCGGGAAGAAGACAATTCCATTCTGGTGCAGGAGGCTGGTGGCGGCATCCTGAAAATTGCGACCCGGGTTGAAGGCATCGAAACCCAGCACGGTGTCATTCATGGCTGCTGCGGGCACTGGTGGTCCATTGTTTTCCGCGGTGCGTGGGTTGATTTCGGGATTCTTCGCCTGATTCAGGGTTGAGAAGGACGGAGGATCGGAGCCTTCGACACCGGCGGGATAACGCGGTTCGGCGAGGAAGCGGAAAGTGCGATTGGTAAAAGCCGTCTGTGCCGGCACGCCATCAACGGTATCTGCTGGCTGCAGATTTGAGCCGGCGTAGTAGGACGTATTGCGTGCTTTGGCAACGGCGACGTCGATGGAGAAGAACGTGGCGTCCGGCATGCGATACAGTCCGACGACTTCACCCAGTGTGTCGGTGACTGCGAGGACCATTCTGGTGCGTGAACCGGCGGGCACACGAATCGCAGCACGCGTTTTGTCGGCAGCAAGAATCCCATTGTCGATGATCTGCTGGACTTCTGCAGCACTGATCCCGACTCCGTCTTTGGGTGTCACCAGCCAGCCGGACGGCACAGCACTGCCGGGCAACAGCTGAATGCCACCAGGTGCAACTGGTTGATTGATCCCATTGACGGTACCTGTCCCGAGGGCCTGTGCAAGTGCGACCGTCTGACGGACTCCTTCAATTCCCGGAGTGGGTCCGACGATTTCCAGATCGATTCCGACGAGCGTGATGTGGTCGAAGGGCAGATCGATATCGGGAATGGCCGATACACCGTCGATGGTGCCGATTTGTGCGCCCGGAGCCCCTGTACCGAAGTTGACAGCCGTGCGACTGCCTCCTGCGGCAGCCAGCGCGATGACTTCAGCCTCGAGGACCCTCGGGGCGTTCGTGCGAGTCACTTCGGATTGCCCGGCTGTGAATCCCTGTTCCCAGGTGGCGAAGCCCTCCGGGCCCGGAAAGAAGACTCCGATACCCCCGATCAGCGTATCGCCCACCGAGTCACTGTTGGTGTCACGGAACAATGGGATACCGCCGGGCAGCGTGGCAATGCCACGGGACTGCTGAGTGGGTGCCAGTCCTGACGCAAAGCCCCAGGATTCAGGAGCGGGCACGTCTTTGCCGGCAGCGAAAGTCGCATCAAAGCGGGCTGAAAGCAGCAGGTCATCGCCACCACCGTTTTCTCGCTGTCCATTCAGACCGGCATGGATCAGGCTGTCTCGATTGGTGTGTTCGATGGCAAACAGGTCGACTGGCGGCGTGTGCAGGATTTCCGGTGGAAAATGTCCACCGACTCCGATCGGGGCCACAAAGCCAGGCCCTTTCACGGCAGGATCGAGTGAGTTTGGATTGGCTTCCACTTCACGCTGTGTGATGGTGGTCTGACTGAGAAATCGAATGGTGCGTGAAGTCAGCGGCCCGACTGTTCCAGCAACCGGATCTCCGTTGGAAAACATGGCAGCGGTACGAGCTTTGGCCACGGCTCCGTCAATCATAAAGGCCAGTATCTGGTTATCGGGTGCCGAGACATTGCTTTCGGTGCGAACGCCAAGGATTGTCCCTTCACGATCGACAACGGCGATGATGGCATCATTGCTTGGGGTGGCTGCTGAAGCGCGGTCCAGCAGAATGCCGACTTCAGCAGCGGTCAGTTGCGGGTCACCCAGCCCGTGCAGGGCAAAACCGGTGGTACCGATGCCGGCAGGAACCGGGGATACCACCGTGCCGGTCGTTGCCGGGGATTGATTCGAGACGTTGCCCGTCACGGTGGTTGCCACAGTGACACCATTGCTGATGGCGGCGTTTCCGCTGCTGCTGCCTGCTGCGATATCCGGAAAGTCAGCCAGACCGACAGGGCCCGAGTAACTGCCGTTCATCAGGCCACTGTGGGAATCTGCCAGCCCAAGGACGTGACCCGTTTCATGTGCGAATGCAGTGAACAGATCGGGGCCTGTGGAAGAGGAGCCTGTCTCTGACCAGTTCTCGGCAGAATCCAGCCAGACGAGCCCGTGTACGGAATGATTGTCCGAGCTGTTTGTGAGACTACTGCCGCCAAACCCCAGCAACCCCCCCGGGGCCGATGATGTGCCGAAGGAATCGAGGGACCCGATTCCGATGTTTACGATGGACGAGAGCGGACTGGTTGTGTCTCGATAAAACAAAAATCGGCCGGCTGATGCCTGTTCCCACGCCTGCAGAGCCTGTGTGGCGATCTGCTGCTGTTTTTCAGTGATCACATTCGTGGTCTGCGGAGTGTCGCGGAAGTCGAAGGCGATACGCTGGACGCTTGAGTTGTCTGTGGGGCGTGCACTGGTTGTGGCAGACGCTTGTTCGTCGGTTTCTTCGAAGTGTTCGGGCAGCAGGTTCGGCAGTGCATTCAGGCTGCCGGCACACAGACGGGCTTCCAGAAACTCTGCAGCATTCAGCGAGGACGGCCTGCGTCGTCGCAGAAATTTCGCCGGCAGGGATTGAGTGAACACCCACGACATCATGGCAAGCCTCACGGAGAATCAGCGCAACCTCTCCTGTCTTTCCGATCGGAAAACTCATACCCGTCGCTCAAATCAATCCGACCGGTAAAGGTGGAATCCCTCGAAAAATCGTTAACGACAGCCGATTTTGCCCCGTCTTGCAGGCTTTCCACCGGGTGCGGACGGGATGGGGGCCGGATCTTTGGGGGTTGGGGGTTGGGGGAAACGCGTAGACCGGGCATTCCTGCCCGGACCCACCTACAAAGACCATGGCGTTTTCAGCCGTAATGCGATGCGGTTTCGCGGGCTGAAGCGGAGGTTACGGATTTTTGTCGGGAGTGTGTGTGTTGACGAGGAGGGTTACGGGTTGTGTGTTTGTCCGTGGGGGTTGTCGGTTGAACGGAGAACGATGCGGAATTTCAGGGCTGCCAGTCGCATTGCGACAACGACAAAGGTGGCGGCTGGAAAGGCGACCGATTCGCTGACGGCCAGCTGCTGCAGTGCGATCAGTCCCCAGCCACCAGCGAAGGCGCAGGTGGCATACAGCGGGGTGTCGGGCCGAAACAGGCCGGGAACTTCGTTGCAGACGATGTCGGCAATCACTCCACCAAAGGATCCTGTGATGACTCCGAGAAGCACAGCTACGAACGGGGGCACCCCCTGATCAAGTGCCAGCTGAGTGCCGACGATGCTGAACAGTCCCAGACCAAGGGCATCGGTGAGGTCGAGCAGCCTGACAGCACGTTCGGGGATCCTTGGTAGCAGGGACAGACCGCAGGCAACGCTGAAGACGATCACGGGGTATCGCGAGTGTTCAATCCAGAACAGGGGGTGTCGGTCCAGCAGCAGATCCCGCAGGCTGCCACCGCCGAAGGCGGTCATCATCGCGACCGAGACGACTCCTACGAGGTCAAGTCCCTTGCGACGTGCTGCGAGGACTCCGAAGACAGCCCCGCTGATGACGGCCATCAGTTCGATTGTTGAGATCATGGGGTGGGTCCGGCTGTGGCAGCCGGTCGTGGCTTCTGCACAGTCGACTCAGCCCCACTATCACTCATTTGTTCCCAGTCCGCACCTGGCTGCATCTGAATATGCCATGCTCGTTTGCGAATCTGATCTTCCTTGAGCAGTTTGTAGACGTGTACTTCCAGTTCTTCGATTCCCGGTAACGGTTGCAGTTCGCGAGTCATCGCTTCGACTCGCTGTCTGAGGTGCAGCATGGCCTGCACATCGGCGGGGTCTTCGGAAGTGGGATCTGTTTCGGACTTGATGGCGACTCGCAGCACGACAGGAGTCCGTTTGTGCATCTTGCGCTGCCCCCCGTTGACTCGTGGTGCCGAGCCCGGGAATTCCCGGACAATGGCCTCCTGCAGAGGCATGAAGGGGATCAGATGCAGTGTCCAGTAGGTGTAGAGGAAGGCAGTTGCCAGAATTCCAAGGACAAACATCAGCACGACCACGGTCCGACCAGTGACTGGCTTTCGGACAATGGCTGCTGGCGTTTGGACCGCCGCTGGTAGTGGCTCGCTCATGGGCCTGTGCTTTCTGGCGTTCTGGTACTGGCCGGGATCAATTGCCGAGAGCCCGGCTGATAACGCCTTCAGTGGGGCTGGACGCGGTGGCGTACAATTTCTTCGGGATCCGTCCGGCCAGCAGGGCATCGCGTCCTGCGTGGCAGGCCATCCGCATCGCATGAGCCATTCTAAGTGGGTCACGAGCACTGGCAATGGCTGTATTGAGCAGTACGCCATCACAGCCCAGTTCCATCGCGGCAGCAACGTCACTGGCTGTCCCGACACCTGCATCGACAATGACCGGGTAATCCGGATCATTTTCCTTGAGGTATTCAAGGCAGATTCGGATGTTGTTGGGGTTCAGAATCCCCTGGCCACTGCCGATCGGGCTGCCGGCCGGCATCACCGAGGTGGCTCCTGCCTGCTTCAGGCGACGCGCCGTGATCGGGTCGTCCGATGTGTAGCACAGCACCTGAAACCCATCTGCAACCAGCTGCTCACAGGCCAGCACGGTGGCCACGGGATCGGGTAACAGTGTTCGAGTGTCGGCCAGAACTTCGAGCTTGACCCAGTCAGCGCCGGGATTCTCCAGTCCCCGCAGGATCTCTCGCCCCAGCCGGGCAACCCGCACAGCATCTTCCACATTGAAACAGCCTGCTGTGTTGGGCAGGATTGTGATTCGGCTCAGATCGATGAAGTCCAGAATATTCCGGCCGGATGCATCAACAAGGCGTTCACGGCGCACGGCGACAGTGACGACATCGCTGGCGCTGGCCTCCAGACACTGCTGCATCAGTTCCAGCGTCGCATACTTGCCAGTCCCGGTGATCAATCGGGACTTCAGTGTATGACTGCCTACGACCAGGGGCTTGTCTGCCAACTCTGAACTCATCGAATCCTGCTTTCCCACAAACACCGTGGACACTCACCCACCGCCCACCAGAGTCACGATTTCGACCTCGTCACCAGCCTGCAACTGGACGTGGCTGTGCGTTTCTCTGGGGACGACATGGCGGTTTCGTTCGACAGCACAATACCGACTTTCAATCTGCAGATCCTGCAGCAGGTCTGCGATTGTCCAGGCCTCAGGGACATCCCGCGGCGCACCATTCAGGGTAATGTGCATGGAAGTTCCTGTTCTGCCAGCAGGGCCTCAGAGTTCGAAATCCTCTTCGCCTTCGCTTTTGCCGCCGAAGGACTTTCGCAGGATTTCCGCCTGAGCCTTCACGGTGGCGTCCGGTCCAGTCAGTTTCAGGAAGTAGACTTCCTCGGTGGGCAGCACCACGATGACTCCCAGCATGCGGTATCCCGGGGCTGGCTCGGTCTTCCGCAGAATCGGCGGGCCGACAGATTTCTGATAGGTCCCGGAAATGTCGGCTACGTAGTATTCGTTGGCGCCAGCTTTGCCTTTCTTTACGACGGCCTTGCGACCGGCCGCATCAAACTGCGAAATCCAGCGCTGCAGGTTAGGGGCGATCCCGCCACCGCCACCGGCAAATGTCGAGATTGCCAGTTCGCCCTTGTCCTTGTCCCCGGCGACTGCCGGAACGAAATAGGTCGCCAGTCTCATGGAACTCTGCTGATCGGACAAGGCCCACGATTTGGGCATGGTCAGGGACAGATCACGCAGTTTGACTGTTGTTGTTTCTTCGGCTTTCTCTGCCGCACCTTTTTTGGTTGATTCGTCGGCAGCCTGCAGGACGCAGGTGGCAGACAACAGCATTGCGAGGGCCATGGAACAGATCAGTTTCATCAGTATTAACTCCGGTTTGGGAAAGCTTACAGCACAGGAACGCTGGTCCCTGAGCCTATTGAGCGGATTTGGACTTGTCAGGTGCAGCAGGCTGAGCCGATTCGTCTGATGCAGCCCTGGGTTTGGCTTTTTCAATTCGTCCGAACATGTGTCCTCCGACTTTGCCATGCTGCCACGTGCCGGCATAGCGGTCGTCATGAAACAGAACTCGGGCGGAAAAGCCTTCCCCGAGGCCTGGGATTGACGCGTCAGTCAGTGACACCATGGGTGTTTCTCCGGCCCACAGAAGTGGCACCGTGACGGGAAGTTTGGTATCCAGTTTCCCGTATTTAATCCGAACGGTGAACACCCACAGGTCTCCTGCAGCCTTGACGGCACTTTCAATCTCATATCGCTCGGGTTTCAGCGGATCGCCTTCAGTCTGGCCATCGACGGTGAATGTGCCGACGAGGACACAATTCTGCATTTTCTGTGAGAACGCCTGTTCGCGCGGCGATGGTTCGTCGGCGAACAACTGGCTGCCCGCAGTACTGATGACCAACAGCACAGTCAACAGTTGCTGCACGCAGCGATGAACAAACAGGCGATATTGAGTTCTGGTGGTCACAAAAAAACTCCTCAGGACAGTGGGATGCAGCGTGACAACCCGCCCGGACTGCAATCCGAAGTACTCACGATCATAGGCGAACAAGGCAGCGGGTTCAAATCCGTCTGCGGTCGCGGGAATTCCGGCGACTCAGCGGATGAAAACGGGTTATCGCTCAGTGCAAATGGCAGAAAACCTGTGCAACGAAGCCCCGGACTGCAGTTTTCAGCCGATCCGTGAAGACGTATTGAACCCTTTATGTGAGGTCCAGCTTAGACACATTGCAGCGGGATTCCTGCGCGATCGGTCGCGGGAATATACCTGCGAAGGCCGATTTGGTGGGGGTTTTCCAACTGTGGAGAGATTCTGGTTTATGCTCATGCATCTGAAAACACTGTTCTGGCAGGTTGGCCTGACGGCCGCCAGTTTGTTGTTCCTCCCTGTGCTGTGTAACGGGCAGGAAAATGCTGGCCGAGGGGCGGGTTTGTCTGCGCGTCCCCCCGGCATTGCGTCAATGGCTATGTCCGCAACGCGTCCGTCGCTGCACAGTGGGCTCAGGCCAGTCGAATCGGCCAGTCAGCAGTCAGCGGTTTCGGAACCAGCGCCGCAGAGTGCGGTGAGGGCTGGGACTCAGGGAGCCGGAGACCAGCGATTAATCGACACTGGACGCGGACTGTTTCAAAAACGATGTGTGCAGTGTCATGACGCAGAGAAATCCCTGCAGAAATCCCGAACAGCAGCGGAATGGCGTGCGACGGTGGCACGTATGGCGCGGCAGGACGGGGCCGAGATTCCACGATCGGAGTGGGAACCTGTTTCCGTGTACCTTGCGGCGGTTCATGGACATTCGGCCACATCCACGGGCGCTACAGGCTTTGATGAAGGGGCTGGCTCGGAGATTACGATGTTCGGTACGATTTCTCCCACCTTTCGCAGCCATTCTCCGGCACTGCCTGTGCCGATGTCAGCGAACCAGTTTCTGCACTTCGGCGGTGAGTGTTTTGGGTGACACACTGGTCGAGACGACTTTGCCGGTGCCGTCGACAAGCCACATGGAGGGGCAGCGGGCCAGTCCCCACCACGTGACGATGGGGCTGTTCCATGAGCGTTGTTCGGCATCCGGGAAGAAGACCTGCTGCCCGGGGACGGTGTGCATGTCGAGGAATCGATTCAGCCGATCCTCTTCGTCATCCATCGCCACTCCGACGACTCGCAGCCGTTCGCCCGTCACAGATTGCACGGCCGCATTGATTGCTGGCAGGAACTGCTGTGAGAAGAGTTCGTTTTCAGAGTCCCAGAAGTAAATCAGTGTCGCTTTGCCGCGGAAGTCATCTGCGGAGAGTTGTCCACCGTCAATCGTGGGGCCGGAGAACTGCGTCAGTTTTTTCCCAACGACGGACAGTCGCCGCAGGGAGGCCGCGGCTTCCTGTCCCTGATCTGTGGAGGACAGTTTTTCTGAGAGTGTGACATAGCACAGCCGACTTTCCGTCAGAAGCCGCTGTCTCAGTTCGGGATCGGCGGTGGCGTCAGCGTGCAGTTCACAGCTGCGGGCGGCTCCGAACAGCAGTGAGGCCGCTCGATTCTGCTGTTCCGGGAAGCGATCAGCGAATTCCCGAGCCCAGCGTGACAGTGTTTCAAACCACACCGGTTGTGTTGCTCCGACCAGCCCGGCACGCGTATGGGCAAAGCGTGCCATGTAGTACACGCCTTCAGCGGCTGCTGCGGACTTCGGATCACGTTCACTAAGGGCCTGGACATCAGAGCAGAAGATGTCGACGTCTGCATCATCGCCGGAGAGGGCCATCTGAAAGCGGGCTTCCAGCAGCTGGCTGATGGCGGCCTGGAACTGAGGCTTCTTAGCCTCGTCGTTCATGGTCAGTCGGATGACTCGCGTGGCCATCTCGATGATGCGTTCATTACGGTCGCGGCGGACAGTTTTGGCTTCGTCGAGATTATTCGGGACGGGCGAGACTCGCAGCTTCTGGATTTCGCGGAGTGTGGCGGTGGCTTCATCGGCAGGGGCGGCAGATGCGCCAGCAGCAGCGGTCGCCGACGAGTCGGGGCTGCCCTTCGCAGACTTCCCGGCGGCTGTTTCACTGCCATTTTTTCGGCTGAGAGTGGCCGGTCGGATTGCGGAGCCGGCGTCCGTGGAATTCCCGGAGACGGTCGTTACAGAGGCTGCCTCGGTTGTGCTGGTGGTTGCCGGGGCGGTTGATTCTGTGGCCGCACCTGCTGCTGCGGTCACGGGTGCGTCTGATCCACCTCCGCAACCTGCCAAAATGCACAATCCACTCAGTAATACACCACGGTTCCGGACGGTTGAGAGGCGCATAACCTTCGATCCTTCGGTCTGTTTCTGCAGTCACGACCTGCCCTGGTCATGAGTCGATCTGCGGACGATAGAAGAAATTCCGACGCCTGGGAAGATCGAGATCTTTGACCAGGAATCGGGTCGCGAATGGGGAAGTGGTTAATTCGGTCACGTTCGAGCGGTTCTCTGCGAGGGCGGCGGAATGTGGAATTGGAGCGGTAAGGAAAACCGGCAACTCCCTTCCCTGGCTCGCTCGACTGTCTGCCGGACCCGGCTAAAATCCGGGCTATCGCTTCAAAGCTTGTCCTCGTCGACCCGGGAAACTGCTGGAATGAATGCTGAAAAACAATTGATCCGTGTTGGCCATAGTCCTGACCCGGATGATGCCTTTATGTTTCACGCGCTGGCCAACGACGCAATCGACACCGGGCGGTACCAGTTTGTGCACGAGCTGCAGGACATTGAGACGCTGAATCGTCGTGCCTTCGCAGGTGAACTTGAGCTGACGGCAGTCAGTATTCATGGTTTCGCCTTTATTGATGACCTGTACGCATTGTGTGCCTGTGGTGCCAGCATGGGGGACAACTACGGTCCCATGGTGGTTGCTCGCGAAAATCTGCAGATTTCCGATCTGCGCGGTCGCAGGATCGCGGTCCCCGGAACACTGACGAGCGCGTTTCTGTCGCTGAAACTGCTGCTGGGTGATACTTTTGAGTATCAGGTTGAGCCGTTTGATGAGATTCTGAATCTGGTGGCTGCTGGCGAGTACGATGCGGGACTGATCATTCATGAAGGCCAGTTGACATATTCAAATCAGGGTTTGAAGCTGATTGTGGATCTTGGTCGCTGGTGGTACGACGAAACTGGCGGATTGCCCTTGCCTCTGGGGGGAAACGCTATCCGCCGGGATCTTGGCCCGCAGGCCATGCTGGAAGTCACGGCATTGTTGAAGCAGAGCATTCAGTATGGTCTGGCGCACCGTGAGGCGGCGTTGCAGCACGCGATGAAGTACGGTCGTGATCTGGATCATGCGAAGACGGACCGTTTTGTGGGAATGTATGTCAACGACTGGACGGTGGACTTTGGTCCTCGAGGACGTGAAGCCGTGCGGTTGTTGCTGCGTCGTGGATACGAGAGTGGCATCATTCCGAAACTTGTGGTGCCCGAGTTCATCGGCTAGGGGGAAGTTCGCTTCAGGAGGGCGAGGCTCCTGCCGAGCCGAGCGTCCCGCCGCGCCCCGGCCGCGCTGGCGAGCCGTTTGCGTCAGCGTACGGGTGTTGCTGCTGTGCGTGACCGAGCTGGTGCTCGGTGGTCCCGGGTTGTGTTGTGCTCTCGTTGGGAGGGCGGGGCTCCTGCCGAGCTGAACGGCCCGCCGCTGCCCGGCCGCGCTGGCGAGCCGTTTGCGTCAGCGTACGGGTGTTGCTGCTGTGCGCGACCGAGCTGGTGCTCGGTGGTCCCGGGTTGTGTTGTGCTCCCGTTGGGAGGGCGAGGCTGCTGCCGAGCCGAGAGTCCCGCCGCGCCCCGGCCTCGCTCGCGAGCCGTTTGCGTCAGCGTTTGGGTGGTGTTGCTGGGCGTGACCGAGGTGGTGTTCGGTGGTCCCGGGGGGAGGGTGAAGCGCCTCTTTTGGCGGGTGAGGTACTTCGCAGCTCGCCGGTCTGATCACGATGTCGGCCTGGCGTGTGAGGTCTGTGTTTTCCCGCAGCGGGCGCATGAAAAAACCGCCAGCAGGAGTGGCGGTTGAGAATTCATTCTGTGCGTTCTGACTGTCAGGCTGCGTCGACGTCTGCGATTCGATTGCGTGGAACGTACAGTTCGGCGGCATCCTGATGCAGGCAGTACCGCATGTAGTAGGCGTCTTCGCTGGTATCGTTGTAGTGGCCGCGGAGCACGGTGACAGCGCGGAAGCCACTGGACGCAAAGAACAGCTGGGCCGGCACGTTGGTCTCGCGAACTTCCAGCACAATTTCGTTCCGTCGCTGTTGGGACAGCTTATCGATCAGTCGCTGCACCATCTGTTTTCCGATGCCATTTCTGCGGACATCCGGAGCGACGGCAAAATTCAGAATCCGCAGCAGTGATTTGTGCAGTTCGTAGATGATGAATCCGACGATGCGGTGATCGAGTTCGGCCACGGTTCCGATGCAGTTGCGTTGGCGCAGGCAGCACAGGAATTCTTCTTCAGTCCAGGGAAACTGAAAACTGGCCCGTTCGATCGCCAGAACATCATCCATATCGCGGCGGATGAGCCAGCGAATCTGGGTGCGTGACGCTTCGAGGCGTGGACGGTCGTCGTTGCCTTCGGCCGGATTCTGTTGAGCTGATCGTTTTACTGCCATACCGGCCTCCGTGCCGATAAGAACCTGTCACACCGAAAATTGCAGGCCTGCCCTGGACGAATCCTGATGAGCTGTTGTCAGCCCATGTGCAGCGATCCCTGCTGCAGACACGCTTTGGGCAGGAGAGAACACAGGACATCCTGTCCTGTTCCGGCATGGCGGACCGCGCCGGCTGTGCGGGAGGTTAGCAAACCTGTGCGGACTCGTCTACAGAAATGAGGGCAGTCCGGAGCGACTTCAGCGGGGTGGGGGCGAAGGTTGGAATTCCTGCGGCAGATCCTGCCAGACCTGGATTCTCACGGCGGAATTGACGGCGAAGCCGGAAGATATTAGAGACAGGGGTTCAGTGGGCTGCACAAGCAGCGGAGTCAGCTGTCAGCAACGGGGTCAGCAGCATGAGTGACTCATTGACGGAACTTCTGGTGATAGTGGTGCTGGCGGCGGTGTTTCTGCTGGCTATTGCATGGTGGCGAGTGCGTGTTGGTCGGGCAGGCTGGCCGGCGTGGATCTGCTACCAGATTGCTCGCGTGCATCGTCTGTGTTTTGTCAGTGTGCAGCAGGTTGGTGAGTGCAGTATCCCGGAGCGCGGTCCGGCGATTATTGTGGCGAACCACACCAGTCCGGTGGACCCGGTGCTGATCTGGACTCGGCATTTCGTGAATTTTCGTCGTCCGCATCTGCGTGTGATTGGTTATCTGACAGCGCGCGAGTATTTCGAGCTGCCGGGCTTTGTGAACTGGGTCTGTCGTGCGATGGAATGTATTCCGGTGGATCGTAACGGGCGGGACATGCAGTCGGTTCGCAGCGCTCTGGAGCGGCTGAAACAGGGGCGATTGCTGGGTTTGTTTCCGGAGGGGCGATTGAATGAGGAGACTCCGAGTGAGCAGCTGCTGGTGGGTGATACGGGGATCGCGTGGCTGGCATTGAAGGCGGCAGTACCGGTGATCCCGATCTTTATCGAGAATGCTCCACGGTCGCCGTCGATGGTCTGGGTGTTCTTTCGACGTTCGCGAGTGCGACTGATTTATGGACAGCCTCTGGATCTGTCAGCGTGGCAGGGGAAACGGACCAGTCCGGAGCTGTTGGCGGAGGTGACGGATCACATCATGGGCAGCCTCGCCCGTCTGGGAGGAATTCGCTACAGTCCGCATCCTCGGCCCCCGGCACAATCCGCCTGACGGCTGCGTCAGTATCAGCAGGATTTGGCGGTCATGTCGGAAGCATCATCAGTTGCTGAGTTGGAAGTGTCGGCTGGACCGGCAGTTCGCTGGCTGCGGATTCGTGGTGCAAGGACTCACAATCTGCAGAACGTGGACGCAGACCTGCCCCTGGGACGGTTGACGGTGGTGACGGGTGTCAGCGGATCGGGCAAGAGTTCGCTGGTTTTTGACACCTTGTTTGCGGAGAGCCAGCGGCGGTATCTGGAATGTGTCTCGATTCGGACTCGCGGTTTGCTGCAGCAACTGCCACGTGCCGATGTGGACGAAATCTCGGGACTGGCGCCAGCCATCTGTGTGGATCAGCGAGTCTCGACGGCACCTGTGCGCAGTACTCTGGCGGTGATCACGGATCTGCATGACTATCTGCGTCTGCTGTACGCGCGGGCGGGGACTGTGCACTGCACCGCATGTGCTCGTCCAGTGCGACAGCAATCTGTCGATCAGATTGTGGCTCAGGTGCTGGAATTGCCCGAGCGGACTCGCCTGATGGTCCTTGCGCCGATGGTCCGCGAACGTCGCGGCGGTCATGCGGATGTGCTGGAGCGAATTGTCCGCAACGGATTTGTGCGAGCGCGGATTGATGGGGTGCTGGTGGATGTCGCTGAGGCTGGCCCGCTGTCGCCAGGGAAGATTCACAGTATTGATGCGGTGGTTGACCGGATCGTGGTGAAGGAGGGAGTTCTGGGTCGGCTGCGGGAGTCGGTGGACCTCGCGTGTCGCGAGAGTGCGGGGACGTGTCTGATCAGCTGCGAGGTGGCGGGTGAGTGGCGCGAGACCTTTTATAGTACTCGATTTGTCTGTCCGGACTGCAGTCTCAGCTTTCCGACTCCGGAACCCGCCAGTCTGAGTCATTTGTCGGTTCGTGGTGCGTGTCCGGAGTGTCGAGGTCTGGGGCGAATTTCGGTGGCGGAGGAGTCTGCGGCCAGTCTCTCGCAGGCTCCGGTGTGTCCGAGCTGCAGTGGTGAGCGATTGAATCCGGTGTCGCGGGGAATCCAGTTTCTGGGGCTGACACTGCCCCAGTTCTGTCGTCTGTCGGTGGTGGAGGCGACGGAGGTGGTGCGGGGCTGGCAGCAGCAGCTGCAGGCTGCGGGCACACAGCCTCGTGAAGCGGTGCTGGTGGCCGAGCGTACGTTACCCGAGCTGTTATCTCGGCTGCAGTGTCTGCAGGAAATCGGAGTGGGCTATCTGACGCTGGATCGGCCGGCCGGGACATTATCGGGGGGTGAGTATCAGCGAGCGCGGCTGGCGTCCAGTCTGTCAGCGGGAGTGCATGGGGCTCAATATGTTCTGGATGAGCCGACAGCCGGACTGCATCCTCGCGATACGCAGCGGCTGCTGACTGCGTTGCGGAAGCTGCGGGATCAGGGTGGCACGGTGATTGTGGTGGAGCATGATCCGGAGGTGATGCTGGCGGCGGACTGGCTGCTGGATCTGGGGCCGGGGGCTGGCCGCGACGGTGGCCGGCTGTTGTTTGCGGGGGCACCGGCGACCTGTCGCAGCACCGCAGAGACACCGACCGGTCGTTTTCTGCGATTGCGACGGGAGCAGACGGCTGTGGCAAGTCCGGCGGAATCATTCCGTCCCGGGGCGGCCGGCTGGTTGCGAATTGAGCGGGCCAGTCTGAATAATCTGCGGGGTGTGACGACCGAGTTGCCATTGGGATGTCTGACAGTGGTGACTGGTGTCAGTGGGTCGGGGAAGAGTTCGTTGATTCGTGGGACACTGGTTCCCTGTCTCAGCGGAGTCCTGGGAGTTGAGGGTGTGTCTGAGGAGCAGCAGCGGAGGTTGGCGGAGCGAGTGAGCTGTGGTGGGATTACAGGCTGGCAGCAGCTGCAGCGACTGGTCTCGATTGATCAGTCACCACCGGGGCGATCAACGCGATCCTGTCCGGCGACTTTGGGTTCGATCTGGACAGAGATACGTCGGTTATATGCGAAGACTCGTGAATCGCGGGCGCGCGGACTGGGGGCTCAGTTCTTCAGTTTCAACGCGGGCAGCGGACGTTGTGCGGAATGTCAGGGACTGGGGACTCGGAGTCTGCGGACGCCATTTTTCCCGCTGGCCGCCACGGTGTGTCCAGCCTGCCAGGGCTCGCGGTTTGGTCCGCTGGCAGCATCGATTCGGTATCGAGGAAAGTCGGTGTCGGACATTCTGAGGATGCGTGTGGACGAGGCTTGTGAGTTTTTTTCTGAGTTGTCGCAGTTGCGTACGGCGTTGAGTACGTGGTGTGAGGTGGGGTTGGGTTATCTGCAGCTGGGTCAGCCGACCAGTACGTTTTCGGGTGGCGAGAATCAGCGTGCGCGACTGGCGACGGAATTAACGGGTGTGGCGGGTCCGCGGACGTTGTTTGTGCTGGACGAACCGACGAGTGGCATGCATCCGACGGACGTGTCGATGCTGATGCGGCATCTGCGAGTGTTGTGTCAGCACGGGCATTCGGTGGTGGTGATTGAGCACAATCTGGAGGTTTTGCGGGGGGCGGACTGGGTGCTGGACCTGGGGCCGGATGCGGCGGCTGGCGGTGGCGAGCTGGTGTTCAGTGGGTTGCCATCGGATCTGCTGCAGGTGTGTGGCAGTGCGACGGCGGAGGCACTGCGGGGGGTGAATTGAGGAGTTGGCTGGTCAGATCGGCCATTTTTTCGTCTCGCATCTCGAGACTCGCCCGAATTCCCCGTCTTTCATTCGACTGTCGCGAATTCTCTGAGTAGGATCTGAAGCTTCGACCCTGCCGACTCGGCCCTTTTTCCGTTCATTCTGATTCCGTTGTCCATGAATACCGACCGAACCTGCCGCCTGGTGACTCTGGGCTGCAAAGTCAACCAGTATGAGACTCAGTTGGTGCGTGAGGCACTGCTGCAGAGTGGTTATCGGGAAGCGGCGGAGGGCGAGGCTGCGGACCTGTGTGTTGTGAACACGTGCACGGTCACCAACACCGGCGATTCCAAATCGCGGCAGGTGATTCGGCAGCTGGGGCGGCAGAATCCGGGGACAAAGACGATCGTGATGGGCTGCTACGCAACTCGCGATGCCGCCGCAGTGGCAGCACTGCCGAACGTGATTGAGGTCGTGCAGGACAAACGCGAGTTGCCTGACGTGCTGTCGCGTTTTGGCGTGTCAGAGCTGCCGGCTGGGATTACGGATTTTGAGGGCCGTCAGCGGGCCTTCGTGAAGATTCAGGATGGCTGCATTCTGAAATGTTCGTACTGCATTATCCCGACGGTTCGTCCGGGTCTGCGCAGTCGGGATCCTCAGGTGATTGAGGATGAGGTGCGGGCTTTGATTGACCATGGTTACCGCGAGATCGTGCTGAGCGGGATTCACATGGGTCACTTCGGGGTGGATACGAACAATCTGTCGGCTGGCAGCCGCCCTGAGCGGTTGTGGCATCTGCTGCGTCGCCTGGATCGCATTCCGGGTGATTGGCGGATGCGTTTGAGCAGTATTGAAGCGGTGGAGGTGAACGAAGAGTTTATTCGGGCCTGTGGTGACTGTCAGCATTTGTGTCCGCAGTTTCATCCGGCACTGCAGAGTGGCAGTGATTCGGTTCTGACTCGGATGCGTCGGCGATATCGAGTGCAGCGGTTCCTTGAGCGTCTGCAGCAGATGCGCGATCTGCTGGGGCCGCAGACAGCCTTCAGTACGGATGTGATCGTCGGATTTCCGGGTGAGACGGAGCGTGAGTTTGAAGAGACGCTTGAGACGTGTCGAGTGGCTCGGTTCATGAAGGTGCATGTGTTTCCTTTCAGTCGCCGCGATGGAACTCCGGCAGCCACCATGGACGGCCAGATTTCGCCTCAGGAGATCCGTCGTCGCGTGCAGGTGCTGGGGGATCTGGAGCGTGGGTTGGCCGAGCAGTACTATCTGGAGCGAGTCGCGGATTCGCGGCCTGCTGTGCAGTCCGGGGCAGGGCAGCACGAGGCCGATCTGCAGGTACTGGCTGAGCGTCCGGCGGAGCGTGGCGAGGGCTGGTTGCGAGGAACGGACCGCTGGTACATGCCGGTGGAATTCCCGGGTACGCTGGCGGATCTGGGAAATTTTGTTCGCTGTCGGGCGGTGTCGGCTGATCGCACGGGGGTGCTGGCCAGTCGACTTGACCCGCTGCGTTCCGAAGAATCCGGGCGCGTGCAGATTTCGGCTGCGGCAGAGGCTGGCAGCGATGACGTGGCGGACGATGGGGTGACAGAGGCGGATTCGTGCTGTGGTTCGGGCCTGTCGGGCTGCGATGTGTCGGAATTGCCGTTGGTTTCGCTGGGAACTGCGGGATTCACGGGAGTGCGGTTATGACGCGGCTGATCGCAATTGAGGGGATTGATGGTGCCGGCAAGGGGACTCAGGCCAGTCGACTGAAGGAAGCGCTGGTCAGTCGTGGTCTGAAAGCGGCGGTGCTGCAGTTTCCGCGGTATTCGGCAACCAGTTTCGGTGCGGCGATCGGTGATTTTCTGAATGGTCGTTTTGGGTCGCTGGCTGAGGTTCATCCGCAGCTGGCAGCGGTGCTGTATGCCGGCGATCGTTTTGAATCTCGCGGACTGCTGCTGGAACTGATGCAGCAGAATGATGTGGTGGTGCTGGACCGTTTTGTCGGTTCGAATCTGGCCCATCAGGCATCGCGGCTGGCGGGAGCTGAGCGTCAATCGCTGATTGAGTGGATTGAGCGGGTGGAGTTCGGAGTTTTCCAGTTACCGCGTCCTGACCTGACGGTGTTGATTGATATGTCCAGTCAGATGAGTCGCGAGCTGGTATCGCGAAAGGGTCAGCGGGACTATACCGAGCGTGAGGCGGACCTGCAGGAGTCTGATCTGCCGTATCTGGAGCGAGTCCGGCGTTGTTATCTGACGCTGTCATCCGGGCGTGAGGACTGGTGTACGGTGCATGGTCTGGACGCGGACGGTCGACTGCGGACGATTGACGACGTCGCGTCTGAGATTCTGGCACATACGATGACGCTGCTGAATGCAGCTGTCTGACGATCCTGAAAGGGAGCCTTTGCGAAGTCGATTTGCCGGAGCTGTGGTCATGTGCAGTCTGCTGATACTGGTCGGCTCGTGCCTGCTGCTGGGAACCGGCTTTGGTGGCTTTTCTGCGGCCTTTGTCTATGGCCTGACGGACGAACCGCCTGCTGTGGGCAGTGTGGCAGCGCAGCGGCTGTGCATGGTGCAGGACTGGAGCATTACTGAGTCCAGTGGGCTGGCGATCAGTCGTCGTCATGCCGGTTGCTTCTGGACTCATAATGATTCCGGGGATGGCCCTCGGCTGTTTCTGGTGGATGCTGCCGGCAGGACCTGTGGGACTCTGACTGTCGACACTGCGGCACCGGTGGACTGGGAAGATGTCTGTACTTTTGAGCTGGACGGAGAGAGCTGGTTGTTGATTGCCGATGTGGGAGACAATGCGGCGGACCGGGGTCGGGAGCGGCGAGCATGTCGGCTGCTGCTGGTCGTGGAACCGGGTGCTGGCGAGTCGGTATCGGCGGCTCAGAAACGTGACTGGCGGGGCGAGGTGCGTGCGGAGATTGAACTGACGTATCCCGAAGGGCCGCGGGACTGTGAAAGTGTGGCGGTCGACGTGACCAGTCGCATGATTCTGCTGGTCAGCAAGCGGGCGGCGGGAAAGGCCGCATTGTATGGGCTGCCACTGGAGTTACAGACGCGTGAGCAGCGGGGGCAGCTGCGGGAACTGGCGACGATGTCGATCCCGTATGCCACGGGCATGGATATTTCGGTGGATGGACAGTCGCTGGTGCTGGTGAACCCGGTAAGCGGCCTGTTGTATCGGCGGCGTTCCGGTGAAGGCTGGGTGGAAGCTGTCGGTCGGTCGCCCGACATTCTGACATTACCGCTGCGGAAGCAGGGGGAATCGGTCTGTTTTGAACGAGATGGGAAATCTGTCCTCGTTGGCAGCGAGGGACGCTGGCAGGCGGTGTGGCGAGTGTCATTACCGGAACCGGTTGCTGAGGAGTGATTCCGGGGCTTGTCTTATCGCAAGGCTTGTCAGGGCAGTCCGGGAACTTAGGATACGCGGCAGACCGCTGCGGCAGTCACTGTTGCTGAGTGGGTGTTTGGGGATGTAAACGAGTTGTCGGGCGGTGCAGGAGTACGGGGCAGACTGATGGAACAGGCAGACGTTGAGAAGGTCGCGCGATTGGCAAGATTATCGCTGCAGCCATCTGAGGTGGCTGAGTATCAGCAGCGTCTGGGGGCGGTGCTGGATTACGTCCGGCTGCTGGATGAGGCGCAGTTGCAGGGTGTGCAGCCGCTGTATCACCCGGTTCCGTTGCAGAATGTTTTTCGCGAGGATGTGGCGGGCGCATCATTGAGTCGGGAGGACGCGTTGTCGAACGCGTGCAGAACAGATGGTCAGTATTTCCTGGTCCCGCGGATTCTTGAGGAGAAGTAGTGCGGGGCGGATCTGAGGTTGGATTGGTGGGGATAATCCTGATCTGCGGGCCTTAGTTGCCGCATTTTTGATGGATTTTCCTGTTTCCTGCTGGAAACCACTCAGTCGAACATGATTTTCCGGTCCCGTCGACAGAATCCGTCTTTGCCCCCATGATTTTCCCTGACTGTCTGTGACATCTGCGGTATTCAAAGGTAGAATACGGACGTTGAATTTCCTGAAAACTGACCTGGTGGGTGACTGACATGGCCTCAAGCATTCTGCAACTGGTTTCGTCGTCCGTGCTGGCCTGGACGCCTGGTATGGGTGAGCTGGCCATTATTCTGGTGATTTGTCTGGTGTTATTTGGCAGTCGATTGCCTTCGACGATGCGTTCCCTTGGTACCAGTCTGAAAGAGTTCAAGAAGGGGATGCGTGACGGTGAAGGCGAAGGTTCGGCCGATCGTCTGCAGTAAGGCTGACTACTGTTTTTCGAAGCCCTGTTCGCGGATGCTCAGTTTTCCGCTGGCAGGGCATTCGGACGTCTCTTTCCTTCGATTGAAAACTGCCCTGCGGGGACCCTTTGTATGCTCGGGCTACCAGGCGTCGGCACAGCAGAGATGCTGATTGTGGGCATCATTGCCTTGCTGTTGTTCGGGAAGAACCTGCCCAGTGTTGCGCGCAACATGGGCAAAAGCATGGCCGAACTGAAGAAGGGTTTGTCTGGCTTCCAGGAAGAATTCCGTGCAGTGACTCGTGAGGCCGAGCGCAGCATGACGGTGGACATGCATGACACTGCCCCTGCCGAACGATCTCGCCCGGCACCCAGGCCTGCTGCCTCTGCGGCGGACGATTTTGCGGCGCCAAAATTCGATCTTGAATAAGCTGGCCCCATGGCGGATCTGCTGCATGACGATCCATGGCAGGTATCGGCAGTTGAAGGTGTGTCGCAGTCCGGGCGTGCAGCGGTCTGTGGATCTGTGGCTGTCACGCTGTTTGCGCTGGTTGCCTCGATTGGTACAGTCTGGATCCTGTGTCTGCTGATCGCCGTCGTTGCGGGTCTGGCGTGGTATGCAGACGCGTTGATTGTTGTGCAACTTCTGCTGCGTCCGTGGACCCTGATTGGTCTGACTCTGATCAGCGTCATGCCAGGGATCCTGCTGGGTGTCTGGCAGCTTGATCGTCGTCGCAGGGTGCGGGATTCCCTGCAGAGACTTCTTGAGCGGCGGCAGGGGCTGCCTCGTGATCTTCAGTTTGAGTTGCAGCGATGCAGGGCAGAGGCGGCAGCGCGCGTGCAGAAACCTTCTTAAGGTCTGGACAGCATAGCGATGGAAACAGCAGAATACGCGGTCACATTTGCGGACGTGCAGCAGGCTGCCGAGCGGACTGCGGGCTTGCTTCGCAGGACTCCGGTGCTGCCGGTCTGCGGGATTCCGGGGTGTGCCGACCTGCAACTGAGTCTGAAGTGTGAAAACCTGCAATTTGGCTCGGCCTTCAAAGCGCGGGGCGCAACGAACGCCGTGATGAGTCTCAGTGAGCAGCAGGCGACCTGCGGTGTGGTGACGCATTCTTCGGGCAATCATGCTGCGGCATTGGGGCGTGCTGCACTGCAGCGGGGCATTGCTGCGCACATCGTGATGCCTCGGAATTCTGCCGGGGTCAAGCTGCAGGCTGTGCGACAGCTGGGGATTCAGCCCATTCTCTGCGAGCCAACGGCGGCCGCACGGGAAGCGGCTGCAATCGAGGTGCAGCAGCGGACCGGTGCGGTCCTGATTCATCCGTTCAATGATGTTCGCGTGATTGCCGGACAGGGTACGGCGGCTCTGGAGATTCTGCAGCAGGCACCCGAGGTTCAGGATCTGATTGTGCCGGTCGGAGGTGGTGGGTTGCTGGCGGGAACTCTGCTGGCGGTTCGAGCGTTGCGTCCGGACGTGCGCGTCTTCGGGGCAGAGCCCGCGTGGGCCGATGATGCTCGCCGAAGTCTGCAGTCCGGCCGAATTGAACCGGCGCTCCGGACGGACTCCATCGCGGATGGCCTCAGAACGCCCCTTGGGACGCTGACGTTCCCGATCATTCGCGGACTGGTCAACGAGATTCTGTGTGCGGACGAGCAGCAGATTGTAGCTGCAACCGGACATCTGGCGGCGCATGGGCGGCTGATCAGTGAACCGTCAGGGGCGGTGCCACTGGCAGTGCTGCAGCAGCACGCGGACATCTTTCGGGGGCGCCGTGTTGTGCTGCTGATATCCGGCGGAAACCTCGATGATCCGTCACTGATCGCACCAGCGCTGACGGCTGACGTTCAGTCACCCTGAACCAGTTTTGTAATGGCTGGCAGGGGATCAGCGACAGGCCGCGGAAACTGCCCGTTCAGTTCGATCAGACCGTCCTGACTGATCAGGAACAGGGCCGGAGTGATCTGAGCAGCTTTGCCTGCAGTCGGTGGCTGTTGACAGACGCCCCAGCGGAAACAGCACGATTCGGGAGTTCCGGCAATGGTGTCTCGCAGGACCGGAAACGGGTAGGACAGGGTCTGAGGTTTCAGCTGTGGATTGAGGGGCGTTGAAACGGCCAGGATTCGAATATTGTTTCTGCGCAGGGCACCGCTGAATTGTTTCAGTGACTGCATGATCGGATCCGCATCCGGTCCGGTTTGACCATCAAAAAATGCCACCAGCACTTGAAAGCGGTTCAGGTAGCCCTGCAGTCGAACCGGGCGATTATTCTGGTCAAGCAGCTGGAAATCAGGAGCCGTACCGCGGATCAGCCGAGAGATATCCACTGTCTGTCCCCGCGGCGGATTCCGCATACGCCAGCCCGTGACCGCCACGACAGCGGACAGCAGCAGCAGCAGAATCAGAAACCTCGGTTTCATCAGGCAGCCATTCGTCGACGGGCATGCTTGTCGCGGATGTCCAGCACTGCATCAATCACATCTGCCACATCCTGATCGGACATGGATGGTGACAATGGCAGGCTCAGCATCGAGCGGAACGCGGTGTGGGCCACCGGAAAGTCGTCCGGATGGTAGCCATAGCGATCGCGATAGTACGAATGCATGTGAATCGGAATGAAATGGACCGATGTGCCAATATTGCGAGCAGTCATCTCGTCAATGAACTGATTGCGATCGATCGTCAGTTCGCCGGCTCGCAATCGCAGCACATACAGATGCCACGCATTTTCCACATGACTGCGACTGGATGGTGTCAGGAATGCGGCATGGCGTGAGAACGCTTCGTTGTACTGCATCACAATTTCACGACGTCGCGCCTGCATCCGATCGAATCGCCGCAATTGCTGCAGGCCCAGCGCTGCCTGCAGGTCTGTCATGTTGTACTTGAAGCCAGGCTCCACAATGTCATAGGCCCATTTGCCCCCCGCTGCATAGCGACTCCATGCTTCCCGATTCATACCGTGCAGGCTGACCACCCGAGCCCGATCCAGCAGCTCCTGACTGCCGGTCAGCATTCCGCCTTCTCCCGTCGTCAGGTTCTTGGTGGCGTAGAAGCTGAAGGCTGTGAAGTTCGTGCCAGCGCCAATTGGAGTTCCTTCATATCGAGCACCAACCGCATGCGCAGCGTCCTCGATCAGTTCCAGGCGAAACTCGTCAGCGATCGCACGCAGCGAATTCAGCTCCACCGGATGACCGGCATAATGAACTGCGATGATGGCTTTCGTGGCTGGAGTCACAGCTGCAGCAACTGCATCCGGTTGCAGATTCAGTGTGTCCGGCTCCACGTCAACAAGTACAGGCCGGGCACCCACGTGCTCGATGACGTTCACCGACGCAGCGAATGTCATCGGCGTCGAAATCACTTCATCGCCCGGGCCAATGTTCAGTACCTTGAGCGCGACGTGCAGTCCGGCCGTACAGGAATTCAGGGCCAGAGCACCAGGGCAGCTGAACGCCGTACGAAATTCCTGCTCGAACTGGCGAGTCCTTGGACCAGCAGTCAGCCAGCCGGACTTCAATGCCTCGACCACTTCGTCGATCTCTTCTGCACCTACCAGCGGTAATGAGAACGACAGAAACTTGTCACGCACAGCTGAACCTCCGTGTACATGGGCAAAGGCGGGATACCGTCCAGCGTCCCCTTCAGGCCGTTGCCAGTCTTTCAGGGCAAAAGCTTATCAGGAACCAATCCAACCTGCCAGACCAGGGACGGGACGGTTGGATTCGGAGCGGAAAATTCGGACAGACAATGCCGGCCGCGAGTTCCCGCCAGATCCCCAATAGACGAACCGCAGCTCAGGCCCGGATTTCACTCGTTCAGAACCGGTTTCATGTGTCCGTTGGTGAGTTATGGCATGTGAACATATGGATATGTTTGGGGCCTGTCATAGCCCAAGTTGCTTTGGGCGCAAGTTTCAGGGTGTTGCGTGAGTGGGTTGTGCGACACAAGTTGAGACTCCCCAGCCCAGCAAAAGTCGGGAATTCGAACGAGTTTTGATTGAAGGCCCCCGGTTGGTCGGTATGATTGTTGAGAATGAGTCTCAGTTGCAACATAAGGTTTTGTTTTGGAAAGATGGTTCCTGGTGTTCTGCGTGCTGCTGCTACCAGTCGGGAAGATTTGGTGGCCAATCACGCTTTGTGTCAGTCGTCGTAAGACTGCAATCTGCGATCTTTGCTGCTTTTGTGCGCCAGAATAAGGTGACTCGCCCATGTCGTCTGTCAGTTTGTTTCGCGTTCATCAGTCCGATTCATTGCCGACTGCGGGTGACAGGACAACCCGCCGCGGTTTTACTTTGATCGAGCTGTTGGTGGTGATTGCCATCATCGCGATTCTGGTTTCTCTGCTGTTGCCGGCAGTCCAGCAGGCTCGCGAGGCCGCTCGCAGAACTCAATGCCGCAATAATCTCAAACAACTGGGCCTGGCCCTGCACAACTACGCCGGTACGCACATGCAGTTCCCCCCATCCACGATCGTGGATCGTGATCGGATTCGGCAGCCATGGAGTGCTCAGGCGATGCTTTTGCCATTTATTGAAGGGGGCAACGAGTATTCAAAGATTGACTTCAGCCTCGGCTATCACGACGCCGGAAATCGTTCCAATTTTCCTCCCAACGGCATCGCCACTCAGCGAATTTCCGTGTTGCTTTGTCCCAGTGAGATCAATGACAAAGTGCGGCTGAATGCTGCTGGCCAGCCGGAACATCACCCGTTGAACTATGTCATGAACATGGGGCTGTATCTGATTTTCAATCCGCTGGGCCAGCAGGATGGCGGCGGCGCATTTGCTCCGAACGGTCGCATTCGTGATCGCGATTTCACGGACGGTCTCAGCAATACGCTTGGGCTGGCGGAAGTCAAAGCCTATCAGCCGCGCATTCAGGATGCCGTTCTGCCACCTGCTCCACCTGTCAATCCGCAGGCTGTTGCCAGTCTCGTGACCGGCGGGGCCTTTGCCGCCTCCGGTCATACGGAATGGGTGTGTGGGCGAGCCCTGCATGCCGGGTTTACGACCGTCTTCGGTCCCAACACTGTTGTTCCGCTCAGCATCAACGGCCAGGCTGTCGATGCCGACTTTGGCAGCAGTCGCGAGGGCAACAGTGCGACGCTGCCAACCATGGGTGTAATCACTTCACGCAGTTATCACTCCGGCATGGTCAATGCTCTGCTGATGGACGGTTCGGTGCGTTCCATCACCAGCAATATTGACCTCGCCACGTGGCAGCGTCTGGGAGCGCGGAGTGATGGGCAGGTCGTCGGTGAATTCTGACTGAACTGATCCCACAGCGGGCTTACTTCGGCTGCGGTGTCATCATCTCTGATGTGCCTTCCCCCGGCATTTTCTCTGCCGACAGCATCTTCATCGTCTCGCCGAACTTGTCTTCCACGGCAGCGGCCGGGGCGGCATCCGGGGCGGCGCCGGATTTTTCCATGCTGCTGTCAGGATCCGTGTCAGAGGCCCCTTCAGGCTGCTCCTCAATGGTCGGCTCGGTCGTCGGTGCCGGAGCGATCATGACCGTGTAATGCCCCGGAAACAGAATCCCTGTGCTGCTGTTGCGGCCGGCCAGTGCCACAGTCTGGGTCGTTGCCGGCACGCAGATAAACAGCTGTCCTTTTTCATTTTCCATGGCTGGTCGCACGGCTTTGTTTCCGACTCTGGCTGCCAGGCTGAATCCCAGCGCGTCGACTCCGGAATTCAAAGCCACTGCGTCGCGAGTCTGACCGGCATCTATCGCCAGTTCTTCACCACTGGCCTGTCTGAGCTTATCGCGACAGTACCGGCTCAGAGCGTCCAGTAATTCTGTTCGTCGCAGCGCATTCAGTCGCGGACGTTCCTTCTTCAGCCACAGTGATAATGGCTTCACTTCGTCAGAGACTGCATCGATCCGACACCATGCAGCACTGGCCGTGGCTGTCCACTGTACGGCGATGCCGGCATCCGTTCCGATCAGTCGGCAGTTGACCAGTTCACTGGAGAGCGTTTCGGCGTTTTCCGCAAGGATATCCTGCAGGGTTCGACGATCGGCAGGACCGAGGCCGGTGTCTGACCACGGGATGATGACGCGGGGCAGGGATTTTTCGGCCAGCATGCTGCCTGCGAGGTTCCCGTTCAGCTCGGGCAGCTGATTGGTCAGGCTCCACGCAATGATCCCCAGCAACAGCAGAAATCCGATCACGGGGATCCCGATCACCAGAGCTCGGGACGGCCTGCGACGGGATCGATGGCGTCGCGGTGTGCGTCCGGGCTGAGGTTTTTCTGCTGTGACAGCAGGAATACCAGCAAAAGCTGCAATGGCCGCACCGCTTTTGGCTGTTTCGCTTCCGGGGGCGTGTGCCGGCTGCTGCACAGCAGTGCCGGATGCATTGTTTTCAGAGGTGTCCGCGGCCTGTCCCGGGCGGGCAACGACGGGCACCAGCAGTCGCGTTTCGCACTGCGGGCAGCGCCCCTGCTTGCCCGCATAGGCATCCGGAACTCGCATCACAGCGGCACACTGCGGACACTCAAATTCAATTGCCATGTCAGGCAGGATCCTTCAGGGGAAGCGGTCTATTTCGCTGGTGATGCGAAAACCGGCGACAAACTTTGCCCGGATTGCCAAATCTTCCGGTTGAGAGGTGGAATGAGTCCAGTTACAACGGGGCCCTCGCCGATTCTTTCCAATATTTTCGACTGCGGGGTCCCTTTTTCTGAAGTTCGATCACGTCTGAATCTCAAGTAGCGGCTGACCTGACATGATGCTGGCGGAATATCGGGTGGAGACAGGCCTGTTTGCCGGGCCCGTGGAACTGCTGCTGTATCTTGTACGGCGGCAGGAAGTGGACATCTGTGGCATTTCCGTGTCCCGCATCGCCCAGGAATTTGAATCGTGGTTTGACCGGTCTGGGACGCCGGATTTCGAAGTGCTGGGGGACTTTGCCGTCGTCGGCAGTACACTTCTGGAAATCAAAAGTCGCGAGGTGCTGCCGGCTGAGGCTGATGCTGATCAGCCGGACGAGGTGGTCGAGGATTCGGACAATGATCTGGTGCGGCGCCTGATGCAGTTCCGGCGGTACAAGGAGGCTGCGAAACTGCTGGAAGATCATGCCGCTGAGTGGATGGAACGGTATCCGCGACTCAGTCGACATCGCCCGGCTGTCGCTCGCGATGCCTCTGAGGACCGGATTCGCGAAGTCGAAATCTGGGACCTGGTCAGTGCCCTTGCGCGCATCGTGCAGATCCCTGATCTGCAGAAAACCATTGCTGTACGGATGGATGAGACCCCGATGTCGGTGTTTCAGGAGCAGATTCGCGGCCGGATTGCTCAGGAAGGGCGAGTCGCGTTCAGTTCGTTCTTCAGTGGTGAAAAGAATCAGTCGCGGATCGTGGGGATCTTTCTGGCGATTCTGGAACTGGTGCGGCACGAGGGTTATCGGGCCGAGCAGCCCGTGGATTATGACGAAATCTGGATCCTGTCACCCGTGGCGCGAGCCGGCTACTGATCTGCTCCTGCGGCTTCCAGCGACCATCAGCCGGCCGTGGGCAGAGAGCAGATCGGTACCTGAGACCGTTACCGCAGCTGTTCAAGTTCTTTCGGCAGTTGCAGCTTTGAATTTGTACTTCGGGCCTGCTTGACTGCGTCTTTTGCTGCCGCGGTGTTGCCCTTTTTCAGTTCCAGTTCGGCCACTGCCAGCCAGTACTGATCCATCTCGGCCGCTCCGGCCTTAAGTTCCTGCAGATCGGCTTCGGCTTCGGATGTCCTGCCCTGAGCCGTCCGTGCCCGGGCCCGCAGACGCAGGGCCGCTTCCGCAAGATCCGGCTGCAGTGATCCAGCGGTGATCGCCGCTGTCAATTGAGCCTCAGCCGCGGCTGCATCACCCTGCTGAAAGGCGGCCAGACCGGCTTCATAGCTGCCTTCCGTTGCGGCAATGCTTGAGGCTGAAGCCCCGCTGTCACCGCAACCTGCGAGATTCAACAGCAGCACAGGTGCGAAGGCCAGCAGCAGTCTGCTGAAAGGCAGCCAGCCGCTGGTCCGTTTTGACGCGAGGGACAAAAGTCGTTGTCTGGGCCTTATCCCACGCACAAATTTCTCGGCAACCTCGCAATTCCCCGTGTCTTTTAAAGGATGGGGCCGAACAGGAATGTTCGGGCTACCGTTTGTCCTGACTAAGAAGCACTGTGGGCTGTCTGTCATTGTTCACCACTCCCCAATCGCTTCGCCGGTGTCGCGAGTACCGACACTGCGCCAGACGTTGAGGTCAATGCTGTCGCTGGCGAATCGTACGCTGCCGTCAGCCAGCATCACGTTCACACCACCTGTGTGCATGCTGCGGGCTGAGATGATTGCATGTTCGCCGGGAGTGTCGGCAATGGCGCTCCAGTTGCCGCAGTCCTGACCGCGCCAGTTGGGCGTGGCGACGTGGTTATACATCGTGCCTGAGTAGGCCGCAAAGGGCCAGCCGTTGGAATAGTCACTGCCCTGAGCCCAGCGTCCAAAAGTTGTGAAGTTGAAGCTGCTGGCCACTTTGGGAGCATTCAGGCAGTCGTTGTACATGATGTTCGGGTCGAGCATCACGTTCTGCCGGTTGGGTGATGTGATGATGTCGGCGGGGGTTGGCGGTGAGCTGGCCGCGGCTCGCGCTGAACCCTTGGTGCGTTCGGCAAACATCGCTGTGTTGGACATGCCGTCCGTGAAGTCGCGATCGGCGAGGGAACCGGCGGTGAATGCGCCATTGCCAAGGCACGAAAGAACTCGACCACCGAAGGTGCCTGTGGCCGAGTTACTGGTCTGGGCAGCAGCATTCGCGGCACCCTGATAGGGGGTACTGCCGCCGAAGTTGTACACGTAGTTGTTTTCTGAGATGACCACGCCGGTGTTTGCATCGGAGGGGCAGAGGAACAGCCCGGCGGCCTGAGCGTAGGCCGTGTAATTCGGGTTGCTGGGTGTCCCCGAGGTGGTCATGCGGGTCGAATTCGGTCCGTTGAAATTGATCAGGTTGTAGATGTTGGCCTGTTCCATAAATGGCAGGATGAAGATGTGGACTGAGCGGTTACCGGTCCAGATGTTGGTGGCGTTGCTGGAGTAGCTGGTGTAGCTGGCCTGTGGGACACCGCCGATCGTCAGGTCCGGCAGCAGTCGTCCGGGGGGAAATTTTGAGTGGGTTGAGAGGTAGTTGTGCAGGCCCAGCCCAATTTGTTTCAGGTTGTTCTTGCACTGCGTGCGGCGGGCGGCTTCACGGGCCTGCTGGACCGCTGGCAGCAGAAGTGCGACGAGGATTGCGATGATCGCTATGACCACCAGCAGTTCGATCAGAGTGAACGCACGACGTCTTCCCAGTTTTCCCATGTTCTCAGACTCCAGGCTTGTCAGTAATGATTCCCGTTATTTCGGCTGCGGGTTTGTCCGGCATTTCGTCTGCACGATGTACCTGACTGCGAATACAGTTTGGCCGTGCGTATTTTAGCTGTGCGGGAGCAATGGCTGTGCCATGCTGGCCGTGGGCGGTTCGGCAGCGTGTGTGCGTTTGAGAAAAACGCGAGAAAAATTTCGCTGAACGTGGCGATTCCGTTCTGTGGGAATCCGAGGTGTGAGCTGGGATTCCAGTCGCTGGGGTGCCTGATTGGTGTGCAGTGCAGTCTGGAATCAGAGCCTCAATCCCAATCTGATATATTGCCTGCTGCAAATTGCCGCCGACGGTGGCTGGAAGACTTTCCCCAGAATCTCTGTTTTATTAGAGTTCCCGTAGGCAGGCAGTTTACCATAGCTGCGTTGTCTGGTGTTTGCGGGCCGGTATTCGTGTGCCTGGTGCTGCCGGTCTGCAGTTTTTTCCGGAAGGCGTGTTCAGAAGGGATTCTGTGCGATGGCTTTTCGATCGCAGCGATTCATTCAGGCTGCCAATCTGCGTCTGGATGTTCCGGTCAGCGTCAGTCTGGCCGAATTTCCTGACGATGCCATGCGGATGGCTCTGGAAGATGCGACATTAGTGGCATTTGACGAAGTGATTCAGCACTGTATCCGTCACGATGTGGATTTTCTGTTGCTGTCCGGGAATGTCTTTATCGAGGCTGACCGCAGTCTGCGTGCACGGCTGGCGATTCAGCGGTGTTTTCAGCAACTTCATGACGTTGGTATTCATGTGTTTGTGCTGCCGGGTGACAGTGATCCGGCGGAAGCGTGGCGGCTGGTCCCGGATCTGCCTGACAACGTAACGATCTGTTACAGTTCCAATCCTGAACCTGAAAGTCTGGTCGACGCGGATACTGAACTCCCGATGACGCTGGTGTCATCGGCCTTATGGATTGGTGCGGCGGACGACTTCGGAATTCAGGTGATTGCTCGTGGTGGCCAGCAGCTGCAGCCGTTTCGGATCGGCGTTGTCTCGCGATCTCGCTACGAAGAGGCGCAGCGGATGGCGGCCCTCGCGGCTTCAGCGACGGATGATGTTCTGCTGGATCTTGCGGTCAATCCCAGCAGCGGAGAAAAGGTCACAGAGGTGCAGCCTCCAGCGGATCCTCATGCTACGCATGTGTCGGTCTGGCGTTCAGTGGAAGTCGAGCAGGGGCAGCGTCCGGCTCGCCTGCCGGAACAGACGATGCGACGTCTGCACAACAGGTCTGAGACAGGTGAGGCTGCAGCGGGTGGTCTCGATCGTGGTTTTCTCTCGTTTGCGGACGAAGTCCTGCGGGACGGCCAGCTGAATTTTCTGGCGTTGCTGGGCGAGTCAGACCGTGTGACATTATGGCGTGATCAGGGAGTAGTGCATTGTCCCGGCACAACGCAGCCACGCACACAACTGGAATCAGCATCCGGCGTCTGTTCGCTGGTGCAGGTTTCGGACCAGGGTGAGGTGACGATTTCGCCGCTGGATACCAGCTGCATCGACTGGAAGCAGATTGAGCTGCACGTCGGGGCTCACACGGACACATCAACTCTGCTGCAGCAGATGCGCAGTCGTCTGCTTGAGGAGCGGTGTGGTGCGGCCGATCGAATCTGGTCGGTACAGTGGATTCTGCGAGGTTCGCTGCCTGTTCTGCGGATGCTGCGGGAATGCGAGTTTGACACATTGCTGTCGCTTGAGCTGGACCAGCTGCAGGCAACCGGGCGGGCTTTGCAGTTGCTGCATGATGTGCGGTATCTGCCGGATTCGTGGCCGGCCGGAAATCCGGCGGGTGGCTTACCTGATCAGTATCAGCAGCACGTGTCGCGACCGGCGATGCTGGGTGATGCTGAATTAACTCGGGTGATCGAGTCGGATCGTGAACTTTCAACAGCGTGGAAACAGCGGTTGCTGGCTGTGCTTTCTGCGTTGGATCCTGAGCAGATTCTGGCTCGCATACGCGAAGACGGTGCTGCGTGGTTCGAGCCTCGATTCGACCTGCAGGCAGCGGAGGAGGCGGAGGATCCGGAGAATGATTCTGCGGATTATTCTCCGGGGCCGACGGAAGTGACTGCTGAGGATCTGGATGCGGAACGGGAAGCTGCGGGTGAGGCAGAATCTGAAGAGTCGGAACCGGATGATGAGCGTGAGCGGGACTGAGTATTTCCGGGAGGGGAGTGCAGCATGAGGCTGACCGAGATTGATATTGATCGATTTCGCATCTGGCGCAGTCTTCTGCTGCGTCTGGATCCGCGTGGGCTGAATGTGATTTATGGCCCGAATGAAGCGGGCAAAACAACGTTGATGCGGTTCATTCGTTCGACATTGTACGGTTACGAGCCGCTGGAGACTGAGCCGGCGTGGCATCGTCCGGATCCCAGTCAGCCGTGGCGTGGTGCGTTGCGTTGTGAGCATGGTGGACGCACGTGGCGGATTTTTCGCCGCGCTGAACTGAGTGGTCGCGGTCGACTGCGTCTGTCTGGTGGTCCTGATGGGCAGGATCGCGATGTCGCCCTCAGCGGTATTCTCTCGGAGACCTCTGAGGACGTTTATGCGGACGTCTTTGCTGTTGGTGTGCGGGAGCTGAATCAGCTCTCGACTCTGGGGACCGGCCAGGTTGCTCAGTACATCTACGGTTTGTCTCTGGGGCCGCAGGGGCGGCAGATTCTGAGTGCACTGTCTGATCTGCGTCGTCGTGGTGACGCTTTGTTTGCGGTGGATCAGGCGGGCGGCCAGCTGCCGGAGCTGTTTGAGCAGTATGCAAAGATCGCCTCGGTGCGTCCGCAGACCGGCGCACTTCGCGATCAGCATACACGACTGACACGTCGTCGTGCGGAATTGCAGTCGGAACTTGAAGAGCTGCAGAACCGCGAGGCAGCATTAAAGAATGAGCAGCGAGGTTTGCAGCACTTGCAGCGCTGTCACAAGCCATGGAATCGGATCCGGGAGTTGAAGGATGAGCTGGCGAAGCTGCCTCTGACGACGGTGGATCCGGCGGAATCGCTGCGTCTGCTGACGACTGCGGATAAGGATGCGACAGAGGCCACTGCGCGCCGCGATCGGCTGGCTGCGGAAGCCGCATCACTGAAGACTCAGGCCGACCGTCTGCAGCTCGATGCGGCATTTGAGCGTGAGCGGCATGTGCTGCAGAGTCTGGTGGATCAGGCGGACTGGCTGCGTCAGATTGACGAGTCGATTCGAGCTGCAGAAGAGCGTGCCGGGGAACTCAAACGAGAGCTTGGACATCAGCTGACGCAGCTGGGAGAAGGCTGGACACTTGAGCGTCTGAGTGCAGTGGATACCAGTCCGGCTGCGCACCATCGGTTGCTGGTCATGGCACGCCGATACCAGGACGCACTGCAGCGCCGTGGTAAGCTCCGTCGCTGGACTCGCAGCATGGGCCGCCGCAGTGGACGGGAAGTCCTCGAACTGAACAAGCTGCTGGATGAACTGGGGGTGCCAGTCGATGAGGCGATTGATCGTGAGCAGGCTCGACTGAAGGAACTGGAGAACCTCGGTCGATTGCGGTTGCAGGAAGAGCAGCTGGCACTGAAGATTCAGACGGTGCGACGGGTGCTGGATCGTGTTGATGTGGAGGAGTCGATACCGGCGTGGGTGGATCAGGCGATTTCACTGATGGGCTGGTTCGGCGTGGCATTGAGTCTGTTTGGTGTAGCGACCTACGCTGTGGGCGGCGATGCTCGACGTTCGCTGGGCGGGGCACTGGCTGCTGCCGCAATTGCGCTGGCCGGCATGTTGTGGTGGGCAGTCCGCAATGGATTGCGAAATCACTTCGATGCCACCACGGGAGTTCGGCTGGAGGATCTGGCAGACGAGGCGCGGCAGGCGGATCGGCAGTTGCGTCTGATTCAGGAGCGGATTCAGCGGATGGCGGTGGCCGATGGCGGTCGTGAGGATGTGGCTGAGGGGGAATGGCGTTCCTCGACGGCCGAGATGGTGGATCGGATTGGTGACTGTTCCGCGCGGATCGCAGAACTGGAAGTGCTGCAGCGCCGGCAGTTCCGTGCCGCCGCCCGACGACTGCGTTTGAAGGCTCTGCGAGATCGTTTTCGTGCTGCGCAACAGGACCTGACGCTGGTGCGGCAGGAATGGTGTCGGCTGTTGTCAGCCACGGGCATGCAGGAAACACTGCAGACGGAAGAGGCCTTTGAGTGGTGGCATCGGCTGCAGGATGTCCGCGAGCTGGCGGCACAGTGGCGCAATTCAGCCCCCGAGGTCGAGGGCTTGCGACGAATGTTCGACTCGATGCGGCAGCGAGTTGAACAGTTGGGGGGGCGGCTGAAGGGCCCCACGAAGTACGATTATTCGCGTCCGCTTGAAGTGCTGGCCAACTGGCAACAGCAATTGAAGACTCACGATCGCGATCGTGCAGAACGTGAGCGAATGCTGACGGAATCGGAGTCGAAGCAGCGGGATTCTCAGCATGCTCAGCATCAGGCAGAGGCGGCGGAGCTGCGACGTGGTGCAGTGCTGGCTCGCGCCGGTGTCGCCACTCGCGAGGAAATCCAGAAGCAGCAGGAAACGCAGCAGCGCAGGCTGCGTTCCGAAAAAGATCTGAAGGTCGCTGCTGACGATCTGCTGGAAGCCGGTCGTCAGGAGACTGAACTGGCCATTGTGGAGGAAGATTTGCTGCGATTTGATGCGCAGCGGACACGTGAACGCCTGCAGTTACTGCAGGCTGAGGTGCAGGATGTTGAACAGGGATTGCGAAAACGACATGAAGAACTGGGCAGCCTGCGACAGGAAATACGGCTGCTTGAATCACGCCGTGACTCGCATGCCGAATTCTTCCGTCGTTCCCGACTGGCGACTGACATTTATCGAGCGGTGGAAGAATGGTTGGCGCTGCAGTTTGAGCATGATGCTGTGCTGCAGATGCGGAAGAAATTCGAGCAGGAAAACATCTCGGGCACACTGGTGGCGGCCTCCGGCTACATGCACCGCATGACGGCCGGTCGCTACCATCGAATCTGGGCGCCCCTGGGCGAAGATTACCTGTGCATCGATGACGAATTCGGTCAGACGTTTCGTGTGGAACAGCTCAGCGGAGGGACTCGCGAGCAGCTGTTCCTTGCGATTCGTTTTGCGCTGGTCCGCGAGTTCGCGCGACGAGGTATCGAACTGCCGCTGATTATGGATGACCTGTTCGTCAATTTCGATCAGGAGCGAACTGAGGCAGCTGCCGATTGTCTGATTGAGGTCGCTCGAGAAGGCCAGCAGGTGCTGTTCTTCACATGTCATGAACACATCGCCGGTATGTTTCAGCGAAAGCAGGTTGAGCCTCTGTGGCTGCCCGGGCATCGCGTGGCGTTTGATGCCATGAAGCCGGAAGCCGAGGGGCAGGATGAGACGGGATTCATGGCCAATTCGGATGAATTACTGGACAGCTGACGTCAACGGATGAATCAGCCCGTAAGGATTTCATGGATCACACGACCATGGACGTCCGTCAGGCGACGGTCAATCCCTGAATTACGGAACGTCAGCTGCCGGTGATCAATTCCCATCAGGTGCAGGATCGTTGCATGCAGGTCGTAACCCCATGTGCGATCTTCTGCCGTCTGCCACGCCAGATCGTCACTGCGTCCGAAATTTGTGCCCTTGCGAATGCCGGCACCCGCCAGCCACGTGACGAAAGTGCCACTGTTGTGGTCTCGTCCGAGTGAACCCTGGGCGAAGGGAGTGCGCCCGAATTCTGTTGTCCAGATCAGCAGCGTGTCCTCGAACAGGCCACGCTGTTTGAGATCGGTCAGCAGCGCTGCGATCGGTTGATCCACGCTGAGAGCCATCGGGGGCAGCTCAGTCTGGATGTTGCCGTGATTATCCCAGTTGTTCACCGCTCCCTGCGGACCGCTCCAGACCTGTACGAAGCGGGTGCCCCGTTCAATCAGCCGACGAGCCAGCAGACAACGCTGGCCGAAATCCCGCGTTTCCTGACGATCCATTCCATAGGCCTGCTGCATCGATGCAGATTCTGCTGTCAGATCAAAGGCCTCCGGAGCACTCAACTGCATGGCTGCTGCAAGTTCCGCTGCGGCAATGCGAGCCGCAAATCGGCTGTCACTTTCACGCTGCGCTGCATGCCGCCGATTGAGCTGCTGCAGGGCGTCAAAGGTCGCTTTGTCGGCAGCTCCCTGAGCAAAGCCAAATCGCGCCTCGGCCTGCAGGTCGGGGATCGGTGGACTGACCGATGCGTCGACGATCGTGCCCTGATGATTGGACGGCAGAAATCCGGCACTGAAGTTCCCCTTCTGATTGTACGGCAGGCCTCGAGGATCCGGCAGTACGATGAATGATGGCAGGTTGCGAGACAGACTGCCGAGCCCGTAGGAGACCCACGCGCCAAAGCAGGGAAAACCAGGCAGCGTGAAACCGGTACACGCAAGATAACTGGCCGGACCGTGCACGTTGGTTCGACCAGTCATTGCCATCAGAAACGCCGGCTCGTCGATCACCTTCGCCTGATGCGGGAACAGCTCACTGACCCATCGACCCGTCTCGCCATGCTGAGCAAACCGGAATGGGCTTTTCATCACCGCGCCGGCAGGAGCAGTAAACCCCTCCGGTTTCTCCTTAGGCCCAATCATCTGACCGTGCAGACGTTCAAGCTCAGGCTTGTAGTCAAACAGGTCCATCGGGCTGGCTCCGCCCGTCATGAACAGCTGGATCACGCGACGAACTTTGGCCGGATGATGCAGTCCCGGTTTCGGGGGGGACAGTGAGGACTCGTCGGCAGCCAGCAGGTCAACCAGAGCCGTGAGTCCGAGTCCTCCACCGCACTCCGCCAGCAGAGACCGGCGGTGCAGAGGGACAGAACGATCGGAGCGTTCGAGTGATTGCATGGTAACAAAGCTGTAAGGATGGAACACCGGCAGTAACTGGCGGGCACTCAGCCCCCTGCGACCACGGGAATCAAACACATGAAGCAGGGTGGGTGTGCGATGGACCGTGGGGGAGTGAATCGAATGTTGGAGAGCAGCACGAGAGCACGTGATTGACCACCAGACAACCCAGCGTTGCCGGGAAATCTGCAAACCCGGATTACACAGTGGCTGCACACCGAATGCAAGTGCTCTGCAACGGACCCGATTCTGTTTGAGGAGTGCGTTTGCTGGTGGAGTATGCGTGATGCTGGGAGGGTGGGCACTCCGCTGCAAAACCAGACTCTACGTAAAATGAAGTGTCCGGTGTTCTTGTGGCGTTCGAGTGTTGGCGATGTTTCTGCCCAGGCAGGACACGAAAAGCGGTTTTCAGTGGTCAGTGGTGCACATTTGCTGGGGACACATTTGCTGGGGACACACGACGCGGCGACCCTCAGACAGACAGGCCGGCGCGATTTGATGATTCTGCTGCGACGCTGATCCAGGGACTGGCTCGGTCCGAGGTATCGCGGTGCTTTGTGGTGGGGCTGGTTGTACTGAGTTTGCCGCGGTGTTTGTTTTTGGGGACATGAGCAGAGGTCTGAACATTGGATGGCCCCGGGGCTTGGTCACACTCCGCAAAGTGTCATTGTGCTGTGTCCCCCAGTCTGCCGACGGCCCGCTGGGACGGACTCAAGAGTGGTGTGTCCCCAACTGCTCCTGGCGCGGCTTTACGCCATTTCGTGGCGGCTCCTTGAACGCTCCTGCTGAATCGGAGTGTCCCCAGGGCAGTCCACCAGGGCAGTCCAAGTGATGTGTCCCCGCGTCGAGAGACGCCATCTTGTCGATTGAGTGAACAAACAGGTGAACAAAGGATGGCCCCGGAGGATGGCCCCACCAGGTAGCGCCCGATTGTGCTGTGTCCCCCATTGGTGTGTCCACGCTGGACGCAATTGCAAGACGGCCCCCTGAACGCCCACCTGACTGGGTGTGTCCCCGTATGCTCAAGGTTCCCCAATTGCTGCAGTTGCTTGCGGGCTAAGTGAACAATTCAGTGAACAAAGGATGGCCCCGGGGGATGGCCACATCTGGCGTTGCCCGCTAGTGCTATGCTCCCCCGTCGCAGATGGCCCTCCGGTACGGGCTCACAAAGTGGTGTGTCCCCGCTTGGCCCCCCGCGTTGAGAGACGCCATCTTGTCGATTGAGTGAACAAACAGGTGAACAAAGGATGGCCCCGGAGGATGGCCCCATCTGGCATCGCTCGATTGTGGTGTGTCCCCGTGTGATCCAGGTTCCCCAACTGCTGCAGTTACTTGTGGGCTAAGTGAACAAATCGGTGAACAAAGGATGGCCCGGGGGATGGCCACATCTGGCGTTGCCCGGTGATGCGATGCTCCCCCCCTCCGTCGCAGATGGCCCGCCGGGACGGGCTCACAAAGTGGTGTGTCCCCGCTTGGCCCCCCGCTTGGCCTCCCAACTGACTGGGTGTGTCCCCGTGTGCCCTAGGTTCCCCAATTGCTGCAGTTGCTTGCGGGCTAAGTGAACAATTCAGTGAACAAAGGATGGCCCCGGGGGATGGCCACATCTGGCGTTGCCCGCTAGTGCTATGCTCCCCCGTCGCAGATGGCCCTCCGGTACGGGTTCACAAACGTGGTGTGTCCCCGCTTGGCCCCCCCCCCCGCGTTGAGAGACGCCACCGCGTTGATTGAGTGAACAAACAGGTGAACATAGGATGGCCCCGGAGGATGGCCCCATGTGATGGCGCTCGGACCTGCCGTGTCCCGCGGTCTGCCGACCGTCTGCCGACCGTCTGCCGACGGCCCGCTGGGACGGGCTCAAGAGTGGTGTGTCCCCAACTGCTCCAACTGCTCCAACTGCTTGCTTACTAAGTGAACAAATTAGTGAACAAAGGATGGCCCCGGGGGACGGCCACATCAGGGGTTGCCCGGTTATGCGATGCCCCCCCCCGTCGCAGATGGCCCTCCGGTACGGGCTCAGAAAGTGGTGTGTCCCCGCTTGGCCCAGAAAGTGGTGTGTCCCCGCTTGGCCCAGAAAGTGGTGTGTCCCCGCTTGGCCCAGAAAGTAGTGTGTCCCCGCTTGGCCCCCGCTTGGCCCCTGTCCCCGCTTGGCCCCCCATTGGATGGCCCCAACAGGTGGTCCCAAGGTACGCCAACTGATGCCAACTGAATATGCTGTGTCCCCCACTCTAAAGAATATGCTGTGTCCCTCCGACTGCTTGAACCGCCCAATGCGGTGTGTCCCCGCTTGAACCGCCCGGCCCCGCCCGGCACCCGTGGGCTCAATCTGCCGAGGTGGTGGATCGGCAGCAAATGCTTCTTTGCGGGGTAACTGTCGGAATCGTTAAGGTCGGTGTGACCGTGAAGTTCCGCTTAAACCTCCCAGATGCCTGGTTCCGCTTAAGCTGTGCGACTGGAAAATTCGATCTGAAGTCTGGTGCGGGGAAATTGCGCTCCTGGTATTCGCGAGATTCTGCAACCGGCCGATGCGGGGCAGAGGGCGCGAGTTTACGGGCGGGCCGAGTGGGACTGGATCTGACAGGAGACTGAGCATGACTTTGAAAAAACTGTACGTGCTGGCGGCCCTTGCCGGCTTACTTGTCAGCGACTCGGTCGCAGCCCAACAGTCAGGGAGTTCTGATCGCATGCGTCACCAGACAGTTCGTCCGGTGCAGAAACGCCAACCCGCGTCCCGACTTGCAACATTCTCCGGAACTTCTGCTAAGTCGGACGGCACCGCCACCACGGCTGACACAACTGCCGACAAAGCTGCAGAAGACGCACGGTCCGTTGCCAGTGACGCATCGCAGGTCCAGCAGATTCCATTGCGTGAAAAGATTCGCCCGGCAGTCATGACTCGAGTGCTGGAGCAGTCGCCCGACAACTCAGCCACCAGTCGTCGTCCGATTGAACTGACCGGGTTTGCTCCCGAGAGTGAAGACGATGGTGACTTTCTGAAGTCCCTTGACGCCACTCCGACCCCCGTACCCACGCTGAAGAAATCGCCCGTCGTGCTTCAGAAGAAGACTCGCCAGCAGGCTTCAGTCGCTGACCACCCGGTGGCCGCACCACAGCCAAACCGCAGTGTTCCGCCGTTGCCAGCCACGGCCACGGCCACGAGGGGGGCCTCAGAGGCCATGGGACCCCAGCGACCGGCAGCAAATCTGGAATGGGTGTACCCCACCGAGACGACTCCTGGCACCGAATGTCCCGTGAAACTTGTGATCAGCAATCCGGGAACAGCCACTTTGTTCGGAGCTGTGGCAGATGTCCTGATTCCTGCCGGTGTCGAGATTCTCGGAACCAATCCGCCTGCTGTCGATGCCTCTGCGACCGAGATGCGGTGGGAACTGGGAAACCTGCGTGCCGGTGAATCCCGCGAGATTGCGATGCAGATTCGTGCGCGGTCTGCTGGTGAGCAACAACTGGAAGCTTCGGTGTCGCTGAGTGCCGCCGCCACCTGCCGCCTGAATATCACCGAGCCGAAGCTGGCAATTCAAGTCACGGCTCCCGAGGATTCGGAACTTGGGCAGCAGACTTCAGTGACGGTGGATGTCAGCAACCCCGGCACAGGTCGGGCCGAGGATGTTGTGCTTGTGGCCAGTTTGCCAGAAGGTCTGGAGCATAAGTCGGGGGCTGTGGTGACCATCGACATCGGCACATTGAATCCCGGAGAGGCTCGCCGCGCAAGACTGTCCCTGACCGCGATTGCGGGCGGTGGTCAGCAGATTGAGCTTAAAGCCGCAGGAACGGGCGATCTCCTGGCTGAGACGACCGCTACCGTGGAGGTTGCGGAGCCCGAACTGCAGCTGGCGATGCAGGTTCCGGATCAGGAGATTTCCGGTCAGAGTGGCACTTACGTTGTGCAGCTCGAGAATACCGGTCTGGTGCCGGCGGCGAATGTGCGGGCGAGGTATCTGCTGCCAGCGGGGTTTGAATTCCTGTCGGCAGACCGTGGCGGGCGTTTCGTGCCCGCTGACCGTGCAGTCGAGTGGTTTGTTGGAACTGTCAATGCGGGTGAGACAACAGGCTTTACGGCGATTCTGAAAGCCGGCCGCAGCGGTCGTTCAGAGCACCGCGTCAGTGCTCAAACGGATTTCGGTGAAATCGCAGCGACTGAAGAGGTGACGCAGGTTGAGGGCAGCGCAGACCTGAAGCTTGAACTGGCAACCCTGAACGCAACAGTCGGCACAACGCTGCGGAATGGTCAGCAGACAACACTGCGAATCCTGATCCGAAATGCAGGATCCGAAGCGGCTCGATCGGTGGGCATGTCATGTGAGCTGCCGGCCGGATTCACGCTGATCGACGTCGAAGGGCCGGCTGACTACATCGCGGAGAATGGCGTGCTGGTCTTCCGCTCTCTGCCTGAAATTGCGGCGGGTGATTCCGCTGAGTTCCTGTTGCAGGTGCGCTGCGGTCGGGGTGGCGTTCAGAGCAGTCGAATTCGAATCGCCAGTGCGTCAACGGCTCAACCATTGATTGGTGAGCTCCAGACTGAAGTCCAGAACTGATCGTCGTCAGGGGCGGGGTAAGGAAGCTGTCAGTGTCGCGTCAGCAGTCTGAGCGTGATCGTCGCAGCCGGGAGAGATCCCGGTCGGTGGGAGAGGCCTACAGGACGGCTCATGAACTGCTGAGTGCATCACTGACAGCAGGCCTGCTGATTTATGGTGGCTACTGGCTGGATAAACGCTGGGGTTATCTGCCGTTACTGACGGCCTGTGGTGGTGTGTTGGGTGCGATTTCGGCAGTGGCGGCTGTACGGCAGGTGCTGCGACGACTGGAACTGCAGTCCGCGCGAGAGCGGGCAGTTCGAAGCAGAAACGCCCCAATGAACACTGGAAATCCCGCGTCTCCGGTTGATTCTCCGCAACGAACCACGTTTGATACCGAGGGCTCGTAAGCCGCAGGCACGGGGGTGGGCTGAGGCATGGAGTGTTTCGAGGCGGAAGGGGTTAGTTTGTTGAATACATCAGACACCGCAAACAGGAGACCTCCTGCGATTCTTGCATCCGCCTTCAATCTGCTGTTGCTCAGCCTCGGTTTGTGGGTTCTGGGGTGGTGGCCTGCGGGCTGGCTGAATCCGCAGCTGGGAGTTCGCTGGATGACGACGGCTCTGCTGATTGTGGCAATTCCCGGATTTGTCAATCTGGCGCTCTGCGGATTGCCGATTTTCAGGGACCCGCTGAAGTCCATGCTGGTCCAGATGGGGTTGCGTGTGTCGGTGCTGCTGGTTGCCGTGCTGGCGGTGAAATTCCGCTGGCCGGACGTGGGAATTCAGCTGTTTTATGGATGGTTGATGGGTTTTTACCTTGTAAGTTTGGCGTGGGAGTCGTGGGATTTCAGCCGCCGGATTCGCCGCAGGATGAATTGAGGAGCGTGGCAGACTACGCGGACTGAACCAACTGTCGGTCTGGCTTGCATTCCAATGACTGAACGGGTCCGGCAGATTTTGGCTATTGAGTGAGAATTTACCCGGCCTGTTGCCTCTCGAATTCGGGATTTCCTTTCCGCCTTTGCCTGTAACTGTCGATTGACTGGAATTTCCTGGGGCCACCTGGGATAACTATGCTAATCTGCGGTTTACTCGACGGTGGCTCAGCCTCAGCGTGCCCTGCATCGGTGCTGACAGTATCATGAACGTGTCGTATGTGGCTGTTTTGGCGTGAAACCTGGTGTCCGGTGTGTTCCGGTTCACAGATTTTGGTGGAATCGATCGCAAGATGAGTGCTGAAGATCATTTTCATCACGTTCGCGATTTCGGCTACTTTGAAGTGCCGCAGTTTCTGACCTCACGGCACACCTATGACGCCATTGGCAATGTCCCGTGGCACGTCAAGCACGTTCTGCATCTCAGCCAGGATGCAACCCTGGAACAGGTGAACGGTGCTCTTGTGGGCAAAGTGTTGCTGCCTCAGCCATTTGCTGGCAGTGCAGCGCACCCCGGTCTGTTCGTGACCAAGTTCATGGTTCTGCAGGTTGTTGTTCTTGTTCTGTGTCTGGTAATTTTCCGCGGCCTCGCAACTCGAATTCGCTCTGGTCAGCCGGCCAAAGGGCGATTCTGGAACTTCTGGGAAGCTTTTGCTCTGGTCATTCGTGACCAGGTGGTGCGTCCCACAATCGGCGATCATTCGCACGACCATGACGACCACGGCCACGATGAACACGGTTCTCACGGTGCTCATGGCCACGGTGCTCACGGTCATCATGCCGTGGCAACCGGCGCGCATGCTGCGGACAGGTATCTGCCGTTCGTCTGGAGTTGTTTCTTTTACGTGTTGTTCTGCAATCTGCTGGGTGCAGTGCCGTCGCTGGGTTCGGCAACTGGTAACATCAACGTAACCGGTGCTTTGGCTCTGACTGCCTTTCTTGCCAGTTTCGTGTTTGGTGTGCAGGCGATGGGTGTGGGCGGATTTTTTGCGAATCTGATCCCGAATACGGGGATGACCGGATTCGGAAATGTGGCGATGTCAGCTTTGATGTTTCCGATCGAGTTGATGGGTTTCGTGATCAAGCACACGATTCTTGCTCTGCGACTTTTTGGTAACATCATGGGCGGTCATACCGCACTGGGCGTGATTCTGGGTTTTATCGGCACGGCGTCGAAGGGGCACATAGCCCTGTGGGGCGTAGTGACGGTTGGCAGTGTGCTGGGGCAGATTGGCGTGGGCTTGCTGGAGCTGCTTGTTGCGGTGTTGCAGGCTTATGTGTTTTCGTTCCTGGCAACGATCTTTATCTCAGGTGCCGTGCACAAACACTAAGATTTCGGTTGCTGACTGAAATTGCTGGTGCGGTGTGTGTGGTGTGTCATTCTTGAAGTTGTAGCCTGTCGGCCGATGTGGGCAGGTGGTTTGCAGACGTGGGTCGTTTCTGACAAAGAGGAGTGTGTTGTGGCTCAGATTCTGAAGTATGCGATGATGTTTGCTTGTGCATTTCTGGCTCTGACTGTGCCGGCAATGGCTCAGGAAGGTGCCGCCGCCGCAGCCGCCGCTGCCGGTCAGCCGCTGATCAACCTGACAGCGACCTTTGGTGCAGGGTTGGTTGTAATCGGTGCTGGTCTGGGCATTTCTCGCCTGTCAGCCGCAGCATTTGAGAGCATGGCTCGTCAGCCGGAAGTCGCCGGTGACATCCGTGGTGCGATGGTGATCGTGGCCGCGATGATTGAAGGTGCCGCTGTGATTGGTCTGATCGTTTGTATGATTAAGTGATGATGCGACGTTCGGCGGTGAAACGAAATCTCTATGGCCGACGCGTTGCTTCGGCGTTCAGGGTTCGGTGAGCCGTCGGTCGCGAACAGTGTGTTGGGGAAGTCTGGTTGTCGCAAGGCGTCTCAGGGGTTCTCAACAACAAACGTCGCAGTGCAGTGCGAACTGGCGATGACTGTGGCTGGCTCTGCCTGCAACAGATTTTCAGGGAAGTCGATTGGTTCAATCAATAACTTCTGTCAGTGGCTTCGCATTGTGTTTCGTCGTTGGGCTTCGTGTGGTGTCGACAGGCACCAGGAGATGTCACCTGTGTCCGGGGTAGTAGCAATGATGTCCGCGGGTCTGATTGCTGGTAAGTTTCGTCCTGCAGGTTTGTTGTTCCTGCTTTCGGTCGCGTTTCTGGCCTGTTGTGCGCCGGCAAATGCTGTTGCTGCAATGGTTGAGACAGGTGCGGCCTCGGAGGCTCATGCTGACGATGCACATGGCGGCGGTCATGAGACGGGCGTTCCGATGGACCCCAAGGGTGATCTCGCTCTTTGGTCGTTCGTGGTCTTTTTGCTGTTTCTGGGTGTGTTGGGCAAGTTTGCCTGGAAGCCGATGATTGAAGGTTTGGACAAGCGTGAGGCGGGTATCCGCAGTGCGATTGTTGAGGCTGAAGAGAATCGGAAGAAGGCTGAAGCGATGCTGGCGGATTACCAGAAAAAGTTGAAAGAGGCTGAGCAGCATGTCCAGTCCATGATCGCGGAGGCTCGGCGTGACGCCGAGCGAACCAGTCAGGATCTGATTGCTGCGGCTCAGCGTGACGTTGACCTGCTGCGGCAGCGAACGAAGGACGAGATTCGGCAGGCGAAGGACGCAGCTTTGGCTGATGTCTTCAGTCAGCTGAACACTCAGGTTGTTCTGGCAACCGAGCATGTCCTTGGTCGGGCGCTGCAGGATTCGGATCAGGAGCGTCTGGTTTCTGAGGCTTTGGCTTCGATTGCTCGTTGATAGTTCAGTCTGTCGGTCAAAGGTTGAAAGCTGTCCATGTCTGACACGAGAATCAAAAGTCGGCCTGAGAGCGTGCTGGAAGATCCGGGTGCGCGAGCTGTGGCGACTCTGTATGCTCAGTCTTTCCTCAGTGCTGCTCGTCAGCACGGTGTTGCTGACTGTCAGGTTGAACTGCACGCCTTTGTGGATGACGTTCTGGGCAAGTGGCCTGAGTTTGCTGAAGTTTTGATGTCGGACAGTGTGGGTCGGGATGAGAAGCTGGGAATTCTGGACCGTGTTGTAGCACCGCGATCCAGTCAGTTTTTCGTGAATTTTCTGCAGGTGCTGGTACGGCATGGGCGTTTGTCGATGCTGCCGGTGATTCGTGAGGTCGTGGTCAGGCTCACAGAGATTGAGTCGGGTAAGCAGCGAGTCCGAGTTCGTTCGGCTCGTGCCTTGACTCAGACATCTCGAGATGAGATTCGAACGTCTTTGCGGGGACGATTTGGGTTTGACCCGATTCTTGAAGAGTCTGTGGATGCTGGTCTGCTGGGTGGAATGGTGCTGCAGGTTGGTGATACTGTTTTTGATTCATCGCTGCGTTCCCGTTTGAAATCGCTGCGGGCACGATTGGTGGAGAAAGCTTTCAATGAAATTCAAAGCGGACGAGATCGCTTCAGTCATCCAGAAGGAGATTGAAGACTTTCGTGGTCTGATTCAGACGGCGGAAGTTGGTCGCGTGATTGAGGTGGGCGACGGGATCGCTCGCTGCACCGGCCTGTCGACTGCGATGTCGGGCGAGATGGTTGAATTCTCGAACGGTACTCGTGGCTTCGCGTTCAATCTGGAAGAGAACAGCGTTGGCGTCGTGATTCTCGGGGACTACCTGAAGATCACTGAAGGCGACGAAGTTCGTTCCACGGGCAAACTGTTGTCTGTGCCGGTTGGCGAGGCGTTGTTGGGGCGTATGGTGGATCCGCTGGGCGTGCCGTTGGACGGCAAGGGTCCGGTGATCACCAGCGAATCGCGGCCGGTGGAATGGCAGGCTGCCGGCGTTGCTGAGCGTCAGCCTGTGAAGGAACCGCTGCAGACAGGGATCAAGGCGATTGACGCCATGACTCCGATCGGCCGTGGCCAGCGTGAGCTGATCATTGGCGACCGCAAGACCGGCAAGACTGCGATTGCGATCGACACGATTCTGAACCAGAAGGGCACCGGAGTCATCTGTGTGTACGTAGCCTGCGGCCAGCGTGCATCATCGATCGCCGGAGTTGTCGAAGTTCTGCGTCAGAACGGTGCCCTGGACTATACCATCGTGGTGGCGGCCAGCAGTGCTGACCCGGCTCCTCTGCAGTACATTGCTCCCTACGCAGGTGCTGCAATGGCAGAGCACTTCATGTACCAGGGCAAGCATACGCTGGTGGTGTATGATGACCTGTCGAAGCAGGCTGTGGCCTACCGTCAGTTGTCGCTGTTGATGCGACGTCCTCCTGGGCGCGAGGCGTTTCCGGGTGACGTGTTCTACTGTCACAGCCGTCTGCTTGAGCGTGCTGTGAAGCTGAACAAGGAACTGGGTGGTGGTTCGATGACGGCATTGCCGATCATTGAGACGCTTGAAGGTGAGGTTTCGGCCTACATTCCGACGAATGTGATTTCGATTACGGACGGGCAGATTTACCTTGAGCCGGACCTGTTCTGGAAGGGTATTCGTCCTGCGATCAACGTGGGGATTTCGGTCAGTCGCGTGGGCGGGAATGCTCAGACGAAGGCCATGAAGAAGATTGCGGGCAGTCTTCGACTGGACCTTGCGGCTTTCCGCGAGCTGGAAGCTTTTGCTCAGTTGGGAACGGAGCTGGACAAGGCGACTCAAGCGCAGCTGGATCGTGGATACCGCATGGTGGAACTGCTTAAGCAGCCGCAGTACGTGCCTTTGCATGTGGCGGACCAGGTGGTAGCGATCTATGCGGGCACGAAGGGCTACTTCGACAAGGTTCCGGTGAATCGGGTGCAGGCGACAGAGAAAGAGCTGCATGAGTTCATTCGGACGGAGCACGCGGACATGCGTGACAAGCTTGTCGCGGAAGCGGCTTTGACGGATGAGATCGAAGGGATGCTGAAGAAGGCTTTGGAAGCATTTGTGGCACGTCAGGCAGCCAACGCCTGATGGTAGTGTTCCGGTGCAGTGGCGGGTTTCGTTAACCTTTCTGCGGTGTGGCTGATTCATGGCGAACAGACGTTTGCTGGTAAAGCGGCTCAAGGCCGTGCGCAATATCCGCAAGATTACGCGCACGATGGAGCTGATTGCGACCAGTCGCTTCAAGAAGGCGATGGACCGTGCCACTGAGGCGGCCGAGTACACTCGCAAGATTTCGGAGATCGTCGGAGATCTGGGGCAGGCCGACCTGCGTTTTTCACATCCGCTGCTGGAGAAGCATGCGGAGGAGAAGCGGTCGGTGCTGTTGGTCCTGACTGCGAACCGTGGGTTGTGTGGTGGCTACAACGCTGGTGTCCTGCGGCAGTCGATTGCTCATCTGCGTGGCTTGCGTGAGCGGGGTGTTGACGTATCTCTGGAGGTATCCGGGAAGCGTGGCATCAAGTTCCTGAACTTCCAGAAGATTGCGATGGCTCAGTCTTACATGCACTTCGAGGACAAGACGACGTTTGCGGAAGTGAACGTCCTTGCGACTCGGTATGTAGACGATTACATCGCGGGTCGCATCGACCGTCTCGACGTCGCGTATACTCGTTTTGAGTCGTCTTCGAAGCAGTCTGCTGTGGTGGAAACGATCCTGCCGATTGCCAGCCTTGCGGGGTCTGGTGGTGGTGCGGGCAGTGGTCGAGTGGATTACGAGTTTCTTCCGTCTGCAGAAGAGATCCTTTCAGAGATTGTGCCGGCAGCTTTCCGTGCCAGATTGTTCAAGTGTTTTCTGGACGCCATTGTCAGCGAGCAGATTGCACGAATGGTGGCGATGAAGGGTGCGACAGAGAATGCGGACGAGATGGCCGGCAGTCTGAAGCAGCAATACAACAGAGCTCGTCAGGCCGGGATTACTTCCGAGCTGGCGGAGATTATTGGTGGGGCGGCGGCACTTGGTTAAGGCTGGTGAAAGCTGGTCTGTAATCCGGTGGTGTGCTGCGAAGTGTCAGCTGAAGAGTTTGAATCAAACTGGTAACAGAAATCGACCCAACGGGGCAAGCGACCCATGATTGAAGCAAGCAAAAGCGGCCGTGTGTCGCAGGTGATCGGATCAACTTTTGACGCTCAGTTTCCTGAGGACAGTCTGCCGGGGATTTACAATGCCTTGACCATTGACGAGGACGTCAAGGGGAAGCGTGTGAAGGTAACCGGTGAGGTGCAGCAGCATCTTGGTGGTGGCCGAGTGCGGTGCGTGGCACTGGGCAGTACCGACGGGATGCGACGTGGGATGACCGTGGTGGACACAGGTCGTCCGCTGTCGGTTCCGGTCGGCAAGGGAACTCTGGGGCGTGTGTTCAACGTGCTGGGTGACGCGATCGACGGTCGAGGCGATGTGGACCACTCCGAGCGGTGGCCGATTCACCGTCATCCGCCGGCACTGGAAAGTCTCAGTTCGAAAACGGAAGTTTTCGAGACGGGGATCAAAGTGGTGGACCTGCTGACACCATTCGTTCGCGGTGGTAAGGCGGGGTTGTTCGGTGGTGCTGGTCTGGGTAAGACCGTGATTCTGACCGAGCTGATCGCTCGAATTGCCAGTGCTCACGGGGGATTCTCGGTGTTTGCTGGTGTGGGCGAGCGAACTCGCGAGGGGAATGACCTGTGGCTGGAAATGCAGGAAACGAAGATTGGCCAGACGGGTCGCTCGGTGATTGAGCAGACGTGCATGGTGTTCGGCCAGATGAATGAACCGCCGGGGGCACGTCTTCGCGTGGCTTTGTCTGCTTTGACGATGGCAGAGTGGTTCCGTGACGCGACGGGTTCGGACACGTTGTTGTTCGTTGACAACATCTTCCGTTTCTCGCAGGCGGGTTCTGAGGTATCGGCTCTGCTGGGTCGTATGCCGTCTGCCGTGGGTTACCAGCCGACACTGGGTACAGAATTGGGCGAATTGCAGGAGCGAATTACTTCGACGAAGAACGGAGCTATTACGTCGGTGCAGGCGGTGTACGTACCTGCGGACGACCCGACTGACCCGGCTCCGGCGACAGCGTTTGCTCACCTTGACGCGTTCATTTACCTTGAGCGTCGAATTTCGGAGAAGGGGATTTACCCGGCGATTGACCCGCTGGCGTCATCCAGCCGAATTCTTGATCCTCAGTATGTGGGTCAGCGTCATTACAATGCTGCTCGGCGCGTGCAGCAGACTCTGCAGCGTTACCGTGAACTGCAGGACATCATCGCGATTCTGGGTGTTGACGAGTTGAGCGAGGACGACAAGTTGGTCGTGCATCGTGCTCGTCGTATCGAGCGCTTCCTGTCTCAGCCGTTCCTTGTGGCTGAGGTGTTCACAGGCAAGCCCGGCAAGATTACTCCGCTGGCCGATACGATTCGCAGCTTTGAAGAGATCTGCGACGGCAAGTGGGATCATCTTCCGGAAAGTGCGTTCATGTACGTCGGAGCGATTGAAGAGGCGGAAGAGCAGTACAAGCGTATGCAGGCTCAGGCCTGATTCTGATGTCAATTGGTTCGCTTGTGCTCTGAGTTCTGGAGCTGGTTATGGCAGATCTTCGGTTGGTGCTGGTAACTCCAGAGAAGACTCTTTTCGATCGTCCGGTGGCTTCCCTGCAGGTGCCATTGTTTGACGGTGGTGCTGGGTTTTATCCGGGTCGTGCACCGCTGGTAGGGCGACTGGGTGCGGGTGTGTTGCTGTTGAGGGGGGCATCTGGCGAGTCCGAGTCGTATTTTATCGATGGTGGCTTTGTGCAGGTGAAGGGCCCGGTGGTTTCGGTACTGACGAATTCTGCTGTGGAGTGTGGTCAGATCAGCCGTCGAACGGCTCAGCAGCAACTGACGGATGTGCTTGGCGAGCGTGCGGTGTCTGACGAAGAGTACCGCAGCAAGGCACGTCGGATCGAGACTGCTCGTCGAAGACTGACTGCTGCCGGTCGGGAATAGTCCCTTCCTGCTGGGATTTCTTCCTCGCGGAGGCTAGGATACTGGAGTCCGACATGTTCGCATGTCGGACTCTTTTTGTTTCAGTTCGGAGTGTTACAGATGGATAAGTTTGATCCGCGTATTGATTCGCTGGTGATGGAAACCCGGACGGTTTGGGATAAGTCTGTAGGGAATCTTTCGGACGAAGATCGCCGCTGGGTGGCTCAGTCGATTCACGATCAGCCGCAGCTGGCTTCGAAGGTTTCCTATGAGCGAACTCATACCGGGTTTGCTCGAACGATCCATGTGACGGTGGAAGACATTCAAAGATTGTATCTGGCAAAGACGTGAGTGGTGAGAAGCCGGGGGAGGGGTGACGTATGAGTCTTGTCTCTCGGTTTTTTATCACTGCGATTTTGCGTTGGTTGCAGCTTTTGGCAGGTTTGTGGACCGTGTCTGGCGCCCTGTCGAGTTTGCTGTTGGGTGCTGACGAGAGCAGTGCAAGGCCGCCGGTTTATCTGTACTGCAGCGTTGCTGATGCTCGCTTGATCCAGGTATTGTCGTTTGACTCACAGACCGGCAAGGTTGCGAAAAGCTCCAGCCTTGGGACTCCGGGTGAGCCGGCTGCATTGACCTCTTCGGCCGATGGTCGTTATCTGTTTGCCTCGATGCGTGATACCGGGCGACTCTGCAGTTTCCGGATTGACTCGACGACGGGTGCCCTGACATTGCTCAGTGATGTTGTGGCTGGTGCTGACCCTGCTCAGATTACGCTTGATCGTTCGGGTCAGTATCTGTTCGCGGCGTATTATGAGGCGGCGAAGATCTCGGTGCATCGAGTTGGTGCGGACGGTCGTCTTTCGGACGCTGCGGTGCAGGAGATCGCCACAGCAGAAAAGGCTCATGCGATCGTACCTGATCCGACGAATCGTCTGGTGTTTGTTCCTCATACGGGTCCGAATCGCATTTATCAGTTTCGATTTGAGGAATTTGTGGGGCGACTACTGCCCGGAATTCCACCGTATCTGCAGTGTCCTGAGCAGACTGGTCCTCGGCATCTTGCGTGGCATCCCAGTCTGCCGTTTGCTTATGTGGATAACGAGCAGGGCAATTCGGTGACGGTGTATGCGCTGCGTGGCAGCAGTCTTGTACCGGGCCAGACGTCATCGACGCTGCCTGATGACTTTCGTGGTCAGAATGCGACGGCCGAAGTTCGAGTGCATCCGGATGGTCGGCATTTGATTGTTTCGAACAGGGGCGCGAATTCGCTGGCGATTTTTCAGATCAACGCTGGTGGTGATCAGTTGTCACCGAAGGAAATTGTGCCGTGTGAGCCTGTGCCTCGCTGTTTTGACCTGACGTCTGACGGGCGATATCTGTTGCTGGCCGGTGAAGGATCGGGCAACCTGCAGGTCTTTCGGATCGGGGACCTGCGCGGTTATCTGACGGAGGTTGACAAGCTGCAGGTTGGGCCACGGTTGTGGTGGGTTCATGCGGTGCAGGTTCCTGCAGCCAATCGCTGAAACCTGGATTCGGTATCAGAAGACAGGTCCGGGCATCCATGGGCAGAATTCTTCGTCGCCGATTCCCTGTTGTTCGCTGAGTGTCTGTTCGCCGCTGGCAACGGCGACGATTTTTTCGAAGATACGGGAGCCGGCCGATTCGAGGGTTTCGCCGTCGATGATGGAGCCGGCATTGATATCCATATCCTCCTGCATGCGGTTGAACAGCGGGGAATTGGTGGCCACTTTGATGGTTGGTGCCGGCTTGCATCCAAAACAGCTGCCGCGTCCGGTTGTGAAGACAACGAGCTGGCAGCCACCGGCGACAAGCCCGGTGACAGAGATGGGGTCATATCCGGGGGTATCCATGAAAGTGAAGCCTTTCGATGTGATGGCTTCAGCGAACTGGTAGACGTCGCGCAGCGGTGCCGTCCCCCCTTTGGCGACCGCTCCGAGGGATTTTTCGATGATGGTTGTCAGGCCACCCTGCTTGTTGCCATAGGACGGATTGTTATCGATAGATGCATTATTTCGCCGTGCGTAGTCTTCCCACCAGCGGATACGTTCCAGCAGTTTTTCGCCGACTTCGCGGCTGACGGATCGACGTGTCAGTAGTTGTTCTGCCCCGTAGACTTCCGGGGTTTCTGCCAGAACTGAGCCCCCACCATGTGCGACCAGCAGATCGCTGGCGTACCCGAGTGCTGGATTGGCCGTGATGCCACTGGCCCCATCACTGCCCCCACACTGCAGGCCAAGAATCAATTCTGAAAGCGGGATGGGTTCCCGTTTCACGTCATTGGCTGCCGGCAGCAATTCTCTGAGGACACCCACCGCGCGGTCAACTGTCCTGCGGACGCCACCGACTTCCTGGATATTGAGGATCATTGGCAGGTCATCGCGACCACCGGCCGAAGCGCCGCCCAGCTGGATCAGTCCCTGTGTCTGCTGCAGGTGTGAGGCTTGAGCGGTTTCGCAGCCAAGTCCCAGTACGATGCAGGCAGCGATGTTTGGATGTCTGGCAAATCCGGCCAGCGTACGATTCAGCAGCAGATGGTCGTCGCTGTTGTAGGCAAATGCACAGCCACTTTTGTGGACGATGGGAATTACGCCATCGATATTTGGGTAGCGGCTGAGATCTGTCCGTGCCAGTTCCTGAGCGACGTATCGTGACGTGGTTGCAGAGCAGTTGACTGTGCTGATGACTGCGATGTAGTTGCGAGTTCCGGCGGCCCCATTACGGCGTCGAAAGCCCTGAAATGTGCGGGGGAGGGGAGCAGGAAACTGCTGCAGTTCTGTTCCGAATTCGTAGCCCGCCCGTTCGCGTTCGAGGCTGACATTGTGCGTGTGGACCCATTGTCCGGCCGCGATGTCTGTGGCGGCCGATCCGATGGGTTGTCCGAACTTGCGAATCGTGCTGCCTTTGGGAATCGGGCGAACAGCGACTTTATGGAACAGCGGAATGGGTTCAGCGGCCAGCAGGTGGCTGTCGCTGGTGGTGATGACATCCCCCGCCTGCAGGGCTCGACGAGCGACGACAATGTTGTCTGAGGGGTGCAGAATCAGAACGGAGGAGATATCTGACACAGGACGAGTTCCCCGGGGGGTGCGATGGAGCGGAATTGGTTAGAATTCTGGAGGTTCTGCGGAATTCGCACAAGGCGTGAATTCGGCAGTCTGAGAATCCGGGAGTTCTGGTGTTTCAGAGCTGACAGACCGACGCGGCGTGTCGCAGGGCAAGCACTGGATCGGGCCAGGTTGGCAGAAACTCATGTGCTATGAAGCCGTTGTAACCGGTTTTCAGGATTGCCGCCATGACCGCCGGATAGTTGATCTCCTGCAGCAGATCCAGTTCCCGTCGACCGGGATTTCCGGCAGTGTGGTAATGCCCAATCAGGGCGTGATTCTTTTCAATTCTGCGGATGACATCGCCGTTCATGATCTGCACATGGTAGATATCGAACAGCAGTCGGAATGCGGGGGAGTCCATGCGGCGAACAAGTTCAAAACAGCGTTCGACATCATCTCCGAAGTAGCCCGGGTGTCCTTTCATCGGGTGTGAGTTATCGACGGAGTTGAGATGTTCGAGGCACAGTGTGATGTTGCGTTCTTCGGCGTAGGGGAGCACTTTTTTCCAGAGTTCGAGGCAGTTGGTCTCGGCCGTTGTTTCTGACATGCCTCGGACCGTCATTCCGGTGAATGTGATGACTCTGGAGCATTCGTTCTGGACGGCCGCATCGATTGCGGATTTCAGTTTTGCTTCACATTCTGCATGATTGCCGCGATCAACTGGTCCTGTGGCAAACCCATGGCTGCTGACCAGTGAGATCTGCAGCCCGCGGCGACGGGCTTCGGGGTAGAATTTCCGATCAATTCCCTCGATCCCGGTGAGCCCGATGCTGACGCAGTGTCCGATGAGTTCGCTGGTGGGCATGGGATTGAAGCACCAGCCCATAACGGACTGGTGAATCTGTTGTCTGGTGATCTGGAAGTCCGCTGCGACCTGCGGTGGTTCGTATTGAGTTTTTGCGACAGCGGCGGTCCGGGATCCGGCAGCAGTGGCAAGGGCAGTGCAGGCGACTGTTCTGCGTGAGACGCGTGGCAGCAATGTCATGAGGCGGGTTCCATTTCCGGTTGAACGGGTGTGGCAGGGCAGGCTGCAGTTTGACGGAATGTGCCTTGAATGGAATACTGTCTGCGTCAGAATTTTTCTCACCCAGTAGTGGATTTCCTGTCATGTTGCGAAGTTTGTCATGGCTGTTGGTTTGTGGGTGTGTGGCTGTGAGTGCGGTTGCTGACGAATCCGCGGGTGACAAGTCTGCGGCACTGACGGGGCAGGGGCCTGCGACTGCCGTCGCAGAGACAGCTGATTTTTTTACGCGTCCGGCGGTGCAGAGCGAGGCTCGGGTGAGCATCGTGCGGCAGGGTGATGCCGAGATTCCGCTGGTTGTTGTCAAGGGGACGCCGTATGAGATGGGGCGGCAGCTTGGTCAAGCGCTCAAACAGCAGATCACCACTTTTCTGCCGGCGGCTTTGCCGGCCATCTGTAAAGAGCTGGGTTTGACAGAGGAGCAGTTGCAGGAGGTCTGGAGTCGTTCCTCGGCGTACTCTGACGATCGTCTTGAGCAGGAGCTGGCGGGGGTTGCAGATGGTACGGGGTTACCGCTTCGAACGCTGCAGGCGATGCATGCTGTGCCGCTGCTGATGCCGTATTCGTGCAGCAGTATCGCGGCGTGGGGGGAGGCAACGGAGGATGGTCATCTGTATCAGACGCGAAATCTGGACTGGAATCTGGAACTTGGTGCTCACAATTTTGCCGCCATTGTGATTTATGTGCCGGATGTGGGTTCGCCACACGTGGTACCGACATTTGCGGGATTCAGTGGGGCGCACACGGGCATGAATTTTCATGGGATCGCCCTGTCAGAAATGGGTGATGCGTCTGGCAAGGAGGCTCCTTATTTCGTGCATGCACCGCATTTCACGGCGTTCTTTCGAACCATGCTGTACGACGCGGATTCGCTGACCGAGGCGCTGGAGATTTTTCGTCAGCAGCCGATGACGAAGCGTTATCACTTTGTATTCGGTGATGGTCGTACGGATCGTCGAGCCGTCAAGGTGCGGGCGCACTCACCTGAGCCTGCAGATCGACGTTTGATGATCTGGAAGGATAACGATGCCACTGATGAGTTCGCTCCGAACGTGCTGAGCTGTGTGGTTTATAATGACGAGGGGCGGGGCGCGTTTCCGACCCTGAAAAGTGGTCACGGAAAGCTGAATGGTGAGTCGCTGGTGAAGCTGGCCAATCAGATTCCGATCAAGGGGGGCAACGTGATTAACGTGGTCTACGATGCAACGGATCTGAAAATGTGGGTCACCTACGCGCATGGCAGCGAAGAGGCGTACCAGCGACCTTCGGTGCTGATCGATCTGCATCAGGCGGTCGGTCCTGAGGTTTCGAAGACTCGGACTGCTGCGCCCTGATCAGTCGGTGACGCTGCAGGCCTGCCGGATTTCGTTGGACTCAGCAAATCCGATGATGGCAGAGCAGACTGCCGGGTGTTTCAGGACGAACCGGATGGCCTGCGGTACAGCGTTATCCGGCCGAGTGGCTTCCGGCAATGTTTGGGCCTGACGCAGATCCTGTTCATATAAAGACAGCGGAAAGAATGGCGTGGTCAGCGTGTGCGCGCTGGGTGATCTGCCCGCGATTGCTCCACCGGCAAGCACCCGGATAGCAAATGCACCCAACTGCAGGCGCTGGCAGTCGGCCAGCAGATTGCCGTAGTCCGTCGGCACAGAATTGGGTGGCAGGAGCACGCCGGCACTGGGATTGAGCCGGTTGAAGGGGATCTGCAGTGTGTCGAAGAGTCCGCTGTTCAGCACTCGACGCAGCGATGTTGGTGAGCCCGTGCCTGTCAGTCCGCAGCAGCGGATCAGGCCTGCACGGCGCAGCTCGGAAAAGGCAGCCGCCACACCGGTGGGCCCAAGGACTTCCTCCGGCGTCAGCGAAAACGGTTCCTGATCCGGCTGATCGGTGATGGCATTGTGCAGCTGCAGCAGGGTGACGTGCGGTCGCTGCAGTCGCTGCAGTGAGTCTGTGATCCCGGTGCGAATCTGTTCAGAGATCGAGACTGAAGAATTGCGCTGGATCCGGACTTTGGTTGCGATCTGGATGTGCTGACAGGAGTCCAGCTGCTGCAGTGCGTTGCCGAGAGCTCGTTCGGACGCTCCGTTGCCGTAGCCGGCTGCTGTGTCGATCCAGTTGATTCCGGTGTCGAATGCTGTCTGCAGAACCTGCAGCTGCTGCTCGAAGGCAGTTCCGGTCATCAGTCCCGCTACTGGTCCTGCTCCGAAGCTGATCTCTGACACTTCAAGACCGGTGCTGCCGAGTGGGCGATATTTCATCGGAGCATTCCGTGACTGGGGGGCAGGCGTTTCAGGTCTGCGAATTCTGTGGGGCTGTCTGTGGCTTTCGTGAGTCTGTCGGAGCCAGCCAGATGACCAGCATTCCGACCGCATAAATCAGCCCGGTCCAGAGTCCGATAGCCGAATAGTCACCTCCGAAGGAGCTCATGCGCAGCCCGACAAAAATACTGACGGCAGCGGCAGCGATTCGTCCTGAATTGAAGGAGATACCGCTGCCGGTGGCGCGGACATTGACCGGGAACAACTCTGGTAAGAACAGTGGCAGCCAGCCGAAGTACGCGACGCCGAAAAATCCCAGAAGGAATACGGCCCAGTCAAACCACGGATCATCCGGCTGCATGGTGCCAAACAGCAGCGAGCTGACCGCGAAGGTGGCGAGGCTGATGAGAAAGTAGGAGAGGCGTGGGCCGGCGAGCGTCGCAATAAGGCCCCCGAGGAGGCTGCCGAAGATAGCGCCGCTGGAGCGGCTGATCATAGTGCGAGCTTTGTCGCGGGGGTTCTGTCCGGTCTTCTTCTTCGCAGGTGTTGCGATGCCATCGGCAGGGGCAGCGCTGGCCGCCAGCTCGGCCTGCCGAGCGGCGACCTGGTCGCGCCACGGCACGACCCAGTTGGCGTTGGCGGCCGTTCCGATGACTGGAACTGCACCCAGCAGGATTCCGATCAGCGTGCGTGACAGCAGTGGTGGTTTGAAGAGCTGGCCGGTGACAGAGCTTCGGAGTGGTGCACCATTGGTGGAACCCGCAACGCTGCTGGCCCGCTGTGTCAGCCAGCGTCGCGATTCCGGGACCAGCCACAGGATCAGCAGCCCCAGTATAGCGGGAGCTCCGCCGACAAGCAGCGTCCAGCGCCACGAGTCGGGCGTGACTTCAAACTTCAGAGCGATTGTTCCCAGCAGGACAAAGCCGAAGTTTGCTGCCGTACCCATGACTCCGGCCAGCAAAGGCCGTGATGCTCCGGGCCACGCTTCCGTGACCAGCGATACCGCATTGGGCCAGGTACCTCCAAATCCCAGCATGGCCAGAAACCTGAGACCGCACATGAGCCGAGGCTGCGTGATCCAGCATGCGGCCAGTGTGAGCAGCGAGTAGCAGAGGACGCTGGCACCGAGAGCTCGTGTCCGCCCGATGCGATCCCCCATCAGCCCGAAGAGCCACCCACCGACGGCGGCTCCCAGCATGAATGCCGCCTGATTCCACGCGAACCATTCCGTAATCACTGCCTCACCGGAACCAGCGGGCAGCAAAGAAAGCATCATCTGACGATGAATCAGTACGAACAGGGCATTTTCAAGACCGGCAAACATCCATGCAGCGAAGCCAGCTGCGAGCACGGCCAGTTTCTGATTCCTGCTGAACCCAGCTTCAGTGTCAATCATCCACTTGCTCCGTCAGATTCCAGAACGGGCTGCGTATTCTGCTGTTCAGGGCAGTATGGCAGCGGCGTTCCTGTGTTTCCAGCCCGGATGAAGTGAGAAGTCGGTGGTCTGAGCTGACCTGTTTCGGCAGAAGCTGCGCAAGGAAAGGCCTGAGACTCGGACTTCCTGGCACCACAGGAACATCCGACAGGAACCAAAAAGACAGAATTGCTTATCCAGACGGTACGACCGATCCGATGGAAGGTGTGTGACTTTCTGTTGCGCTGCTGCGGATGGATTCTGAGGATCAGAATTTGTGCGGGTAGCAGGCGGACTGAGCATATCAGGGCTTCCGGTGCTGGCGTTCACCGGGAGGGGTTCAGAACCGAGCGTTTAGATTCAGTGAACCACCGGGACGGTTTCCCAGCAGAACGAGCGCGGTCCGAAACGGAAGGTACCTCACGGAGGAGAGCTTTCATGCGAAAGTACGGTAAGTGGTTACTCGTGCTGGGCGTTCTGGCAGCCAGTCCGGCTGTCGCCAGTGCAGACGGGTTTCTGGGGGGAAAATTCAAGCCAGTGCTGCCGTTCTCGGGATCTGCTGAGAAGGGGCGTAATCAGGAGCTGGCGAATGAAGTCGCTGCAGCCCTGAAGACAGCACAGGTTCGAGGCACCGGGATTGAAATTGAAGTCCGCGATGGTGCCGCGATTCTGAGTGGCTCGGTCAGCGATCCCAGCCAGCGCTCTTTGGCACAGCGAGCTGCCGGAAGTGTGCCGGGCATCGAGCGGGTGGAAAACAACCTGAAGTACATTCCGCAGACTGCCGGTCAGCCTGCAATTGCTCAGGCAGCCCATGAGCAGTCGACAGCGAAGCAGCCATCAATGATTCAGCAGGTTGCAGCCGAAGCTCCGGCTCCGGCTCCTGCACAGAAGTCGAATCAGGAAACTGCTCAGCAGATTGCTCAGGCAGTGCAGAGCTGTGGCGTTGACTGTGAGATGATGACTGTCCGCTTCAAGGACGGCGTCTGCACTCTGGAAGGTTCTGTAGGAACGGCCGCTGAGCGTCAGGCTCTGCATCGTGCCGCTGCTGCAGTTCCTGGTGTGCGTCAGATGAACAATCGTCTGACGGTTGCTCAGCCAGTGGCTCGGGTTTCAGCTCCGGCCAACCCACCGCAGATGGCCATGCCACAGCAGATGATGGCTCCCCCGACACCGGTCGCTATGGGACCTGCTCCCATGATGATGGGTGCCCCGGGTGCTCCGCCGACAGCCAGTGGGTATGCCCCGACCAGCTTCAATAATCCGAATCTGCCGAACTACGCGTGGCCGGCTTATGCCGCCTATCCGAACTCGGCCGCTGTGTCCTATCCGACCCAGTACAGTGCCAGTGCCTGGCCGTACATCGGACCGTTCTATCCGTACCCACAGGTTCCGATGGGATGGCGTGAAGTCTCCCTCGAGTGGGATGACGGATACTGGCAGCTGAACTTCAACAAAGAAAAGAACAACTGGTTCTGGGTGATGAATCCGAAGAACTGGTGATCTGAAGATCGCTGCAGGACAGCGGTCAGCAGGAAAACAGACGGGGCCCTGAAGAACAGTCTTCAGGGCCCCTTTTTTTGTTGACCGGTCCGGCAAACGGCTCAGCGATTGAACAGGAATCCCGGACTGTTAATCAGTGCCCACATCAGATCCTCGGCCGCCTCCTTCGGAGTTCCTGCTGAGGCGAAATAGCCAACCGCCTGCTGCAGTTCTTCAGCGGCAGGCTGGCGACACAGCACCGACAGATAAATTGTCTCTATCAGCTGTTCGGTAGAAGCGCCTGATGCCATCGTACGAGCGATGATGCCCTGCGGATGAGCGATCGAGTCGCCAATCGTGGCCCCATTCACCATGTTCAGTGTCTGCCCAAGGCTGACATCACTGGTGCGTTCACATTCGCAGGGTGATTCACGAGGCGGTCGGCCAAACATGTCCAGGAACGCGACTTCCACCTGCGGGTCAGGTAACTCGGCAGCCCGGAACCCCGCTGGAACGCCCGGAAGTGCTCGTGGAGCCCCGGCAGCCTGGATAATCGAATCATACAACTGCTCGGCGGCCAGCCGGCGCGGCAGAGCGTGCGAGAAATTGCTGGAGTCGTCTTCGTTCCACTGGTTGGCAGCGAGGCTGCGCTGGTAGGTGACCGAAGTGCAGATCAGTCGAATCAGACGCTTCAGGTCATAATTGTGTTCAACGAAGTCTTTGGTCAGCGCGTCCAGCAGCTCTGGATTGGAGGCCGGGTTTCCCGCTCGGATGTCATCCACCGGATCGATAATGCCCCGGCCGAAGAAGTAGCTCCAGTAACGGTTCACAATACTTTTGGCAAAGTACGGGTTCTCTTTGGCGGTCAACCACTGCGCCAGCTGTTCGCGGCGAGTGCCGGCAGCATCGACTGCTCCGGCATGCTCAAACGGAAACTTCGGCGCCGCTGGCTGGTTGGTATCCGGATTGACCACTGGAACGGCCTGTCCCATCGTGAAGATAAATTCATCACCGTCCGGCAGTGGCCGTCGTCCCACGTCCGCCAGCCATGCTGCCAGTTCGTAGTACTGCCGCTGCGTCCAGCGTTCGAACGGATGATCATGACACTGGTTACAGTTGAAGCGGGTGCCGAGGAACACCTGAGTCATGTTCTCCATGACCATTTTGGGTTCGCGAGCAATGCGGTAATAGCTGGCAGCCGGGTTCTCGAAGGTACTGCCGCTGGCAGTAATCAATTCGGCTGCAAATTCCTGGTACGGGCGGTTGGATGCTACCGCCTGACGAATCCAGTTACGAAATGACCAGACACCGCGTTCGGTCAGCGTCTTGCGGCGGTTAAGCAGCAGATCGCTCCATTTGAGAGTCCAGTGTTCGACGTAGCCGGAGCTGGCCAGTAACTGATCGATTTTGGCGGCGCGTTTGGCCTGAGTCTCTGTGGTGTCCGCGAGGAAACTTCGAATCTCTTCGATGGATGGTGGAGCCCCTGTGATGTCAAGCGAAACACGACGCAGGAACTCGGCATCTGAGGCCAGTTCTGAGGGCAGGATCTTCATTCGCTGCAGTTTTGCGTGGACCAGCCCGTCGATGTAATTCTGCTCGGGCTGGGGAGTCCACTGGTAGCCGTCACGGTTACCGAGGATCGAAATGGGGGCGGCAGCGTAGTTGCCTTCGTAGCGCACGAGCGCAGCGGCTTCGCCACGCTGAACCGCAGTAATCAGCCCTGTTTTTGAGACAGTGGCCACTTCAAAGTTGCTGGTGTCGAAAACGGCATCACGAGTGACATCGCGAGTCGAGCCGTCAGAATATCTGGCAAACACCAGCAACTGCTGCTGATCATGACGCAGCTGCAGCAGCGGGGTCGGTGGATAAACTTCAATTCCCACAACCTTTGCTGAGTCTGCCTTGTAGTTGCAGCCTTCAGCAATCCACTGCTCAAGAACTTGATAGATGCGAGACTGTTCGTCGAACAGAAAACCGCCTTCATGCGGTACACCCTGAGTTGGCTTGAGCAGCATCAGGCTTTGGGCGGGCTGTGAACGATTGAAACGACGTCCGGAAATATCGTCGACCAGAGCGCGGTAGTCGTAGAATGAGTCGTAACCGCGGAGCGACAGTTTGAATCCATTCTTGCCGTTGGCGGAACCATGACACAGCCCCTGGTTGCAGCCGAATTTGCTGAGCAATGGGTTGACTTCGCGTGCAAATTCCACGGCGACAGGATCGTTCGAGGCGACCTGCACAGGCACCTCAACCGACAGGCCGGCGGCCTCAACCTTCAGGACGCCAGCGCCAGCAGCCAACGGCTTCAGATAGGTATCCGCATCGATCGCAAACACAGGTGTCTGTGTGGACAGAGTGGATTTGGCTGTGACATCAATTCGTTGGCCATCAGTAGTGACCCCAGTGACGAGGACGCGTCGCGCGTCACGGACCGAAGAGATCACGACAGGGGTCGGATAGACTTCAAGGCTGGCAAAGCTGCGGTCGGCGCTGTTGGCTGTGGCTGCAGGCTGCTGAGCCAGAGCACAGGTGGGAATCAGGCACCACAAAGTCAGCAGATAAGCCGGGAGGATCAACCGTTGCGGCGGAGTGAAAGGCATGGGCGGACGTCCAGTGGGAGGGAAATCATGGTCGCAATCGGAAGCCTGTGCTTCGAACGACAGCGGCAGAATGTGCCGGTAAGCATACATCGCGACGTGCCGGAATGCGAGAGAATCCGGAGGGCAGGGCCGCTGATGGCGTTTTTTTTGGCCTGCCTGCCGGACTACTGGCCGTTTGGCATCAGCAGCGGCATGGGCATGTCGGGTGGTGCGGCGACCGGTTCAACCTGTTCGGTCTGTGGTCGGGATTTTGGAAATGCGGGTAATTCCTGAGGGTTGACTCCGGGGATCATCCCGTCGCGAGCTCTGGGAAAGGTGTCGCCTGTGCCGGTGAGAAACAAGGCGGCATTCAGTTCAAACAGGGCAGGGACAATGGTGGCCAGTTGTGGAGTAGTGTGGGCCGACTTCATGGGGAATCGCCAGATTTCACCGGCAGAGACACCGGCTGCCGTTTCTTCGCCGTCCGTGCGTTTCTGCCACAGTTCCTGCCAGCCACGAAAATCCAGTCGGCGTCCGGCGAAATCCAGATTCGCCGTTTCGATGATCCAGAACATGCTGTAGCTGTCGTACAGATTGGTGAAGCCATTCCACGTCAGCAGTGACTCAAGGTCTTCGATCCATGAGTTTCCGTCGGAGCGCAGCAGTGGAGCATCAGGCGAGAGTGCGCCGTAGACGGACGCTTCACTGCGAAACGAAACTCGTGGCAGCAGGCGTTGTGCCGAAAGTGGCTGCTGCGGGTCCATATCACTGGCGTGGATCAGGGGGCCTGTATGCAGACAGGTCAGATGTTCAGCGAAGACTTCCAGCAGGCCGCGAGCGTTCTGCATTGAGCCATCGCCGCGGATGTCCATCAACCGTCCGTCCAGCCAGAATCCGCAGCTGACAAGTCGGATGCGACCACGCGGCTGGCTGGCAATGTGGAATGCATCCGCCTCGGCTCGACACACAACGCGATTCAGTGAGAGCTCTGTTTCTTCCTGCGGCAGGTCTCCGGTCGTTCCGGAGTCTGCAGACAGTTCGAAGAGTGACGCTGGTCGCCGCGCCGGATTGGTGCATTCGATCGAGACATTTTCAAGAGTCAGTCGATTGAGCCCGGAGAGGTGAAACAGGGACCAGTGATCAACATTCTGGTCATCGCGCACGATCATGCGCAGGTCAATATCGCGAATGGTCAGGGCTCCGCCACTGAGGAGGCTGAACATCTGCCCGGGTTCAAGCGAGTTTTCGGCGGCCCCGTCAAATTCCAGCGTGGGCCGATATCCCTCAGCCGCCCGCACGATGAGATTCATGTCAACGAGGCGGATGGGGGGTTGCGAAGGCAAGTCATCCGGATAGCCGTTGTAACGCAGCAGAATAACATCGCCGGAGCTGGCATCGGCAACGGCTGCCTTCAGCGTGCGGAAGGTCCGTGATTTGCGACCTGCCTGCTGCAGGATGAAGGGGCCCTGCGGATCGGCAGCGGTGGCAGCCGTTGGGGCGCCTGTATCGAGCGTGAGTTCGGGGGGCAGGCCGAGCGGAATGATGAAGGGAGCCGGAACTCCGGGGGCGGGCAGCAGTGCCAGCGGGGGCCGTGGGGTTCGTTCCGTTGGGGCAGCTGGTTGCGGTGTCACATTCGCGGTGGCCAGCGGCGGATCTGATGCGGTCCCGGTGTCTGGTGCTGCCGTACCGGATTCCGTGGAGTTTGCGGTGCTGCCGACGACAGGCGTTGCTGGAGTCGTTCCGGGATTGGCTGCTGTGGGACGGAAATCACGGGGATCGAGTGCAGTCACAGTTGCGTTGCCGGCGTTTTGTCGAAACCTGGCGCTGCCCGAGAAGTACTGCATGATCAGTGCTGTGGCACAGATGGTCAGGACTGTGACAAGCAGGGCTGCAGCTCCGGGGAAGCCGGCAGCTTTCGCGGCCTGCCGATGACGCCAGACAATGCCTTCGGCGGGAACACTCTGCAGACCCAGCCGCACGGCCAGTTGCATCAGGTCGCTGAGCAGCAGTGAGGCTGCCTGGTACCGCTGTTCCGGCAGGTTGGCCATCATGCGACGCAGGATGGCCGCCAGCTCGGCCGGGACACGTGAGTTGATCAGGCGCGGGTCTGGCGGAGCTTTCCCCTGGTGGTCGAGCAGCTTCTGCAGTGCGGTTCCTTCGGGATACGGAGGCTGGCCGGTGACCATATGATAGATGGTGCAGCCGAGCGAGTAGATATCGCTGCGTACATCGGCGTTGCGGGGATCACGAGCCTGTTCAGGAGCGATATAATCGAATGTTCCGAGTGTTGTGCCGGCGACCGTGATTTCACCGATGGAATCATCCATATCGCGACGGGCCAGTCCCAGGTCCACCACCTTCACGCGACCGGATTCCGTCAGCATAATATTGGATGGTTTAATATCCCGATGCACGATCCCAGCTGCGGAAATGTGATTGAGAGCCAGGGTCACCTGAATTGCATAGTTGACTGCTTCGGCGACCGACAGGCGACCACGTTCCATGATCAGGTCGCGAATGGTGCGTCCGCTGGCGAATTCGTAGGCGATGAAGTACAGGCCACCCTGAGTTCCGGCGAAGAACACTCGAGCGATATTGTCGTGGTTCAGTTGTGCGCAGGCTCGCGCCTCATTGCGAAAGCGGGCGACGAGTGAGGGGTCGCGCGAGGGACCGGGGTGCAGGATCTTCAGGGCGACATCGCGTGCGAGTTCAAGGTCGAGGGCGCGGAAGACGGCCCCCATCCCGCCGGCTCCGAGTCGTTCGCGGATTTCAAAGTGAGCAATCCGGACTCCAGCTTCTTCCCCCGTGGAAATGCCGTTGGCGGGGAACAGGGCGTGGAGCAGGTGTTCGGCTGGTGAGGGTGCTGCCGGTGCTGCATTTTCGCTGCGAGCAGTGTCTGGGGCACTGATGATGGTGCGGTCGTCGTCCGCCACCAGTGGCCGTTCTGCGATGGGAACGTGAGCGGTGGAGGCGAGTGGATCGGGGGAATCGGTGAAGTTGTGCAGCGTCATACCGATTCACCGTATCACTGGAGACCGCGTATCGCTGTCTTCAGTGTGTCACAGAGATGCCGTGCTGTTGAGTAGCCGCAGTGAACGAATTCGAACGATCGAATTGTTGCGTATGGGGTTCAGTCTAGGTTGTGAAAGATTGAAAGTCAACGACGTGTAAACATTTGAACAGTTTGTGTTCTTTGAGTGGATGTGGAGTGTAGGGTTTGTGCGGGTGTTTGAGTTTGTGCGGGTTGTGTTGTGTTGGTGTGATGTGGATTTGTTGAGATTCGGCAACGCGAGTCTGCGGATGTGCTAGAGTCGAGCGGTTGCGTGACTTGAGTAAAAAGAGTGGAGTGGGGAGATTTCATTCAGATTCCGTCACTTTCAGGCGTTCCGTACGTTGCCTTTTCATTCAAGAGCGGTCATAATCTGTCAAAATCGTGAATTGAGATGGCGGAAACATGATGCTTGTGGAAGAACGACGTGCTCGAATTCTGAAAATCGCTGAGGAGCGAGGCTTCATTACGCTGCAGTCATTGGTCAGCGAGTTGGGGGCCAGCGAATCAACGGTGCGACGGGATTTGGAGTTTCTTGACACGACCGGTCAGATCCAGCGGACTCGTGGTGGCGCATCCTTCATTGGGGATACTCAGACGGATTTTGATGTTCGTCGTGGTTTGGCGTCTCTTGAGAAGCAGCGGATTGCTCGCAGGACGGCGGAGTTGATTGCTGACGGCGAGACAGTGTTGCTGGACGGTGGTACGACGACGTTGGAGGTGGCGAGGCATTTGCAGGTTCGTTCGCTGCAGGTGTTAACGAATTCGCTTCCGATAGCGTCATTGCTGATGAACTGTCGTGGGATCGAGCTGATTTTTATTGGTGGCTATGTGTATCCGCGGACGGGAGTGGCGTTGGGTGAATTATCCGTTGCGGCTCTTGAGCGGATCCATGCGGCGCGTCTGGTGATGAGTACGGGCGGGATCGCGAGTGACGGATTATTCAACAGCAACCAGCTGTTGGTGGAGACGGAGCGGCAGATGATTCGGGCGGCGGAGCGGGTGACTTTGGTTGCGGACAGCAGCAAGTTTGGTCAGCGTGCTTTGTCTCATTTGTGTGCTCTTGATGTGGTGGATGAGATTGTGACGGATGACGGGATTACGGACGAGTGGGTGCAGCGGATGGAGCAGTCGGGCATACGTCTGGACGTGGTGAGTATAGAGCGGGTGGTGCGGCGTTCATCTGCGACCTGCTGATTGGGTGAATTGAAGATTTGTTATTGCGTGAGTTTGTGTTGTGAGTGTGTGTGGGGGGGGAAGTGAGTCATGTCGACAGCGACAGTCAATCCGGCAGATGTTGAGCGTGTGGTGCGTGAGGTTCTGGTGCGTCATCTGGGGGCTCGTTCGGCACCGTCGACGGTTCGGGATTCCGGGATTCCGATTCTGCGTTCGGTGACGGAGCCGACACCGGCGGCGGTAGCTGCTGCGTCTCGTCGTCCGCTGGTGGTCAACATTTCAGCGCGGCACGTGCATTTGACTCAGGAGCATGTGGAGATTCTGTTTGGCCCGGGCGCGAAGTTGACTCCGGAGAAGGACCTTTATCAGGACGGGTATTTTGCGGCGAAGGAAACTGTGGCCGTTGTGGGGCCTCGTCGTCGCATGCTGCCGAACGTGCGTGTGCTGGGTCCGTGTCGTCCGGATTCGCAGGTGGAGCTGGCCTTTACGGATGGAATTTCGCTGGGGATTGATCTGCCGGTACGGATCAGTGGCGACGTCAAGGGGACTCCGGGTTGTGTCCTGATGGGTCCACATGGCGTGGTGGAACTGCAGCAGGGTGTGATTCGGGCGATGCGGCACGTGCATATGGGGCCTGAGGATCTGGAGTATTACGGTGTGCGGGACGGTGATCTTGTGCATTTGCGAGTGGAATCACCTTCGTGCACTACGGTGCTGGAGGATCTGGCGGTGCGAGCTGGTAAGGGCATCAAGCTGGAGGTGCATCTGGACACAGATGAGGGGAACGCGGTGAATCTGGAGCGTGCGGTGCAGGTGGAACTGGTGAAGCCGAAGCCGTGTGCCTGTGGTCACTGAGTTGGGATGGATCCGAGTTGTGTTGTTTCAGGTTATGGGTGTTGATGTCACTGGTTTTCTGAAGCTGACGGTGATGGATCATCGTTGTTTTTCTGGTGCCGACGTCCTTTCGTGGATGGAAGGGGAGTTGGGCGGGAGAGAGTTGAGATGGCAAGATCGGGTGAAGCATTGGGGATGATTGAGACGAAGGGTTTCGTCTGCATGCTGGAAGCGATTGATTCCATGCTGAAGGCTGCGAATGTGCAGCTGGTGTCATGGGACAAGATCGGCAGCGGGCTGGTAACGGCCTTCATCACGGGTGACGTTGCGGCTGTGAAGGCGGCTCTGGACGCCGGTTCTGCGGCTGCATCGCGGCTGGGTCAGGTGATCAGTGCAGAGGTGATTCCGCGTCCGCATGAGGACGTGGCGGCAATCCTGCCGAAGTCGAAGGCTGCGGCACCTGCGGCGAAGAAGTGATGACCTGTGGGCTGCGGGTTGCAGCCGGATGGTGACTCAGGGGTGGAAGACTCTTTTCAGGATCTGAATACAGGGGAAGTGCGAGCGATGAACGAAGCCATTGGGATGATTGAAACAAAGGGACTGGTTGCTGCTGTGCATGCATCGGATGCGGCACTGAAGGCTGCGAATGTGACTCTGGTGAAGCAGCTGAACATTGGTGCTGCTTACATCACGACGATCATTAAGGGTGATGTGGGTTCAGTGCGTGCAGCGGTGGATGCTGGTGCGGCTGCCGCTTCGCAGTCGGGTGAGCTCGTCTGTGCTCATCTGATTCCGCGTCCGGAAGCATCGCTGCTGGAATCGGTACTGTGAGCGTGATGAATGGCAGCGTTGTTTCCGCCCGGAGCGGTTTCTGATTGGGCCGATTCCGGGGCGGATACGATGTGCTGCAGTGATGTCGGGGATGGTGATTTCTGAGCAGGAAGCCACTGCAGGCGGTGGCATGAGGCCACGACTGCGAACATTGAAGGAGCAGGTGAGATGAAGGTTCTGGTCGCCAATCTGGGTTCAACCAGTTTCAAGTATCGGCTGTTTGATCTGGAGCATGAGACGCAGCTGGCGCGGGGCGGCATTGACCGCATCGGTCAGCCGGATGCTGTCAGTACCTGTTTCGCGGAGATCGGTGCTCATCGTTCCGAGCTGCGTCAGGTGGTTCCGAATCACGCGGCTGCTGTCAGTATCTGTCTGCAGCAGTTGACGGATGCGGAGCATGGTTGTCTGGCATCTGTGGAGGAAGTCGGTGGCATTGGATTCAAGGCGGTGTTTGCGGGCAGTCTGAGTGGTGTGCGGATCGTGGACGAGCCGCTGCTGCAGAAGATGGAAGCTCTGTCTGACATCGCTCCAGCGCACAACCCGCCTTATGTGCGTGCTATGCGGCAGTTGCAGCAGGCCTTTCCTCAGATTCCGCTCGTGGCGGCTCTGGAAACCGGATTTCACGAAACGATTCCGTTTGAGCATCGGGCTTATGCGGTGCCGTGGGAGTGGTACACGCAGCATGAAATTCGCCGCTGGGGATTTCATGGGGCCAGTCATCGGTTTATCGCCGGTCGGATTGCTGAACTGCTGGGGCGTACGGATCTGAAGGTTATCAGCTGTCATCTTGGTGGCAGTGCTTCGGTGTGTGCGATCAGCGGTGGGGCCAGTGTGGCGGCATCGATGGGCATGAGTCCTCAGGGAGGTCTGCCGAACAACAATCGGGTGGGGGATTTTGATCCCTACGCGATTCCGGTGGTGATGAAGGCGACTGGTCTGACGTTTGAGCAGGTCCTTGCGGAAATGTCTTCGAAGGGTGGTTTGCTGGGGATCAGCGGACTGAGCGGGGACTGTCGGGATCTGGAGCAGGCGGCTGCTGGCGGTCATGAGCGAGCGGAGCTGGCGTTGCGTTTGTTTGAAGCATCGATTCGATCGTATGTGGGCGCTTACATGGCACTGCTGGGCGGTGCGGATGTGATTGTGTTCACGGGTGGGATTGGTGAGAACAGTGAACGGATTCGGACGCATGTGTGTCGCAGCATGGAGTGGGCTGGAGTGCAGCTGTGTGCTGAGCGTAATCGGGGCGTGAAGGGCGAGACCAGTCTGCATCAGGACGGCAGTCGGGTTCAGATCTGGACGGTTCCGACGAACGAGGAGATTGTGGTGGCTCGGCAGACGGCAGCGGCGATTGCAGCGCGTTGAGGTTTGGTCGGGGTGCGTGCTGAAGGTGTGTTTTCGGGGACCTGATTATGTTTCTCGCAAGGATTACAGGCAGCCTCGTTTCGACTCAAAAGGTGGAAACGCTGGTTGGACAGAAGCTGCTGCTCGTGGAGCCTCTGCGGGTGGACGAGCAGGAGCAGTCGAGTCTGAAGCCGACAGGGCGGTCGTTTGTGGTTGTGGATACGGTGGGTGCCGGCGAGGGTGATGTTGTGCTGTGTGTGCAGGGTTCCAGTGCCCGGTTTACTCCGGGAACAAAGGAACTTCCGATTGACGCGGCGATCATCGGGATAGTGGACACGGTGCAGGTGCATTCGAAGACGGTGTATCCGGCGGTGGAGTGAGTTTTGGGGGTGGAACAGATTCGCTGAGGGACTGGCGAAGTGGCAGTGGGCTGTGGAGGCGGCCGGGACAAAGGTACGGCGAACGTGCAGGCAACAGAGCAGACGATACGGCAGGTGGTTCAGGAAGTTTTGTCGCAGCTGACGGGGCGTGCAGCGGCGGCGCCTGTGGCTTCCAGTCGCTGGGGTGTGTTTGACAACGTGGATGACGCAGTCGCAGCAGCTCAGCAGGGGTTGGAGCAGCTGACGCGAGCGTCACTGGAGCAGCGTCGCACAGCGATTGACATCGTGAAGCGGATCTGTGAGGAGCAGGCGGAGGAACTGGGCCGGCAGGAATTTGAGGAGACGAAGATTGGTCGTCTGGAGCATAAGATTGCGAAGCTGAAGGCGATTCGCACGGTGCCGGGAGTGGAGTTTCTGCGAACGGACGCGGTGAGTGGCAGTCATGGTCTGACTGTGACGGAATACGCTCCGTTTGGCGTCATCGGCGCGATTACTCCGGTGACGCATTCGCTGCCAACGCTGGCTGGAAACTTTGTGAACATGGTGGCTGCCGGCAACACGATTGTCTGCAATCCGCACCCGAGTGGGGCGCGAATTGCCAGCGAGGGTGTGCGGCGTTTCAACAAAGCGATTCATGCAGCGACGGGTCTGGAGAATCTGGTCACGATTGTTGGCAATCCGACAATTGAGTCAGCTCAGCAGGTGTTTGATCATCGGGGTGTGAAGCTGCTGGTGGTGACTGGTGGCCCTGCTGTTGCTCGAGCTGCTCTTCGCAGTCCGAAGCGTGCGATCGTGGCAGGTCCGGGAAATCCTCCGGTGGTTGTGGATGCGACGGCAGATCTGGAGAATGCAGCGCGGTCGATTGTTGCTGGTGCGGCATTTGACAATAACCTGCTCTGCATTGGTGAGAAGGAAGTGTTTGCGGTTCGAGAGATTTTTGACGAGCTGATGAATGCGGTCTCGCGGAATGGTGGGTATCGCCTGAATGCGGCTCAGACGGCGGCTTTTTCTGCCATAGCTTTTGCTCCGCCTAAGGAGCAGGGCGGGCATTATCAGCTGAATCGGGACTTTATCGGCCGGGACGCTTCGTGGCTGGCTACTCAGATCGGTCTGACGATTCCCGCAGAGACTCAGATTCTTTACGGAGAGACGGACGAGTTCAATCCGTTTGTCACGGAAGAGCAGATGATGCCGTTTGTGCCGTTTGTCAGAACGAACTGCACGGATCACGCGATTGCTCTGGCAAGAAAATACGAACACGGCTTCGGTCATACGGCAATTATTCATTCGCGGGACGTGCACACGATCACGAAGATGGCGCGGGTGATGAACACGACGCTGTTTGTGAAGAACGGACCGTGCATGGCGGGGCTGGGACTGGGCGGCGAGGGATATCTGTCGTTCAGCATTGCCACGCCGACGGGTGAGGGCGTGACCAGTCCGCTGACGTTTACTCGCCAGCGTCGCTGTGTCATGGTGGAAGACCTGCGAATCATCTGAGGTGTGGCATGCAGATCGCCAGAGTTCTGGGGCATGTAACGGCGACAGTCAAGCATTCGTCGTTGAATGGCTGGAAGCTGATTGTTCTGCAGCCGCTGGATCAGCAGTTGCGGGAGGACGAGTTTCCTCAGCTGGCGATTGATCCGCTGGGGGCACGGAAGGGTGATCTGGTGTTTTTCACCAGTGATACGAAGTACATCCAGCAGTTGACGAAACGCAGGGACAGTCCGATTCGGTTTTCGGTGCAGGGCATCCTGGATGCTCAGACACAGTCCTGAAATCGGTGTTGCCAACAGACAGAGCAGGGAAATGAAACTGACAGTGGAACAGGTGGAGGAGATTGTGCGGAGCGTGCTGCGTGAGCTGCAGCCGGTTCCGGCACCTCCGGTTGCGCCGCAGTCAGCTGGTAACGCAGTGGTTAAGCAGGCGGTTGCTGTTGAGTCGGATTTGATCAGTCTCAGCAGTCTTGTGGTGACTGAGGCTGTCTTGTCGGCGGTGGGAGCTGCTGGTCGTACGGTGGCATTACCGCGGGGCGCCGTGCTGACTCCATCGGGGCGGGACTATCTGCGTCGACATGGAGTGCGGCTGGCCAGTCGTCTGCCGTCTGCCGAGGGGCAGTCTGGCAGGGCCGGTCTGGTGATTCAGTCGCAGCGGTTTTCAGTGCTGGAGTCTGCCGCTGGCACTGCGGGCTGGAGTGTTGAACAGGTATCAGGTGAGGATGCGGCCGTGGGCCGGGTACTGCAACTGCATGGTGTTCGACCGCTGGTCTGTGTGACAGCTGATCCGGCGGTGGCAGCCTGCCTGTTGAACAGGCGGTCTGACGTACGAGCGGCGGCAGTTTCGGATCGAGTGGATCTGCCGCGGCTGATGGATCGTATGCAGCCAACGGTTGTGTGTCTGGATGGCACAGGCTGGAGCTGGTCGCAGCTGCTGCGATTACTGCGAATGATGTCGGTGGTTCGGACAGGTCCGAGCGGCTGGCGGGAAGCAGAGCAGGGAGCGGGACAATGAGGATTATGGAGTGCATTGGTCGGGTGACGCTGGCGAAATGGGATCCTGCTCTGCAGGGAGCCACGTGGAAGCTGGCGGTTCCACTGAAGCATTCGGGGCTGCTGGGAGCAGTAGCCGGGCGGACGGAGCCGGTTGTTGTGTATGACGAACTGGGTGCAGGGCCGGGCAGTCTGATGGCAGTAACAGAGAGTGCCGAAGCATCGACTCCGTTCTATCCGAATTCGAAACCAATTGACGCTTACAACGCGGCGTTACTGGATCAGGTCAGTGTGAGCTGATGGGCCTTTCAGGGCCGGAAACAAATTCCCCAAACAATCAGTCAGGGTACAGTAAGATGGCTAACAAGTGGAACAGCGGCATTAATGACCGGGCGCTGAAGGAAGAGATCTGCGAGATCGGCCGACGGGTTTACAACAAGGGCTTTGCTGCGGCCAACGATGGGAACATCAGTATCCGTGTCGGGGAGAACGAAGTCCTTTGTACTCCGACCATGATCTGCAAGGGGTTCATGAAGCCGGACGATATCTGTGCGGTTGATATGGACGGAAACCAGATTGCGGGTAAGCGGAAACGCACCAGTGAAGTGCTGCTGCACCTGGCAATTATGAAGCATCGTCCTGACGTCAAGTCGGTGGTGCACTGTCATCCGCCGCATGCGACAGCCTTTGCCGTGGCCGGTGAGCCGATTCCGCAGTGTATTCTGCCGGAAGTGGAAGTTTTCATGGGAGAGGTTCCGATTGCCCCTTATGAAACTCCGGGTGATCAGCGGTTTGCCAGCACGGTAGTGCCTTTCCTGAAGGCGACTAATACGATTATTCTGAAGAATCATGGGACCGTGTCGTTCGGTAAGAGTCTTGAGGACGCTTACTGGAAGACCGAGATTCTGGATGCTTACTGCCGCATTCTGCTGCTGGCAAAGCAGATTGGCCAGCCGATGTATCTGAGCGAAGAGAAAAGTCGCGAGTTGCTGGATCTGAAGAAGAAGTGGGGCTTTGACGACCCGCGATTCCATAACGAGAACTGTGATCTCTGCGGCAACAGTGCCTTTCGAGAAGGTTACAAAGAGAACATTCCGGTGCAGCGCGCCTTTGAGCCGGCTCCGGATTATCCTGGATATCTGCAGAAGCCGTGCGGTGAGCCGTGTGAGCAGAAGCCTGCCGATGTGAGTGAAGATCTGGTGCGGATGATTACTCAGCAGGTCATGGCAGCTCTGGGCAAGGGATGATCTCCGGGGTTTGCCGGTCAGTTTGCGTCTGAGTTGGCGCGTGGTTCAGATTCAGCGATTACGTCGGTTGAGTGCAGGAAACAGGAAAGAGCGGCAATGAAGGTCAGCATTATTGGTGGTGGCGGGCTGGTGGGTTCCTGTGCAGGGTTTGCTCTGCAGGCAGGCAAAATCGTCAGTGACATTGTGCTTGTGGATGTCAATCAGGAGTTGTGTGAAGGGCAGGCTCTGGACCTGCTGCACGGAGCTTCTCTGATGGCCCCGCAGAGGATTTCAGCGTCCGGCACGGAAGCGGTGAAGGACAGTGACGTGGTGGTGATCACAGCCGGTCTGCGACGCAAGCCGGACGAAAGCCGTCTTGATCTGATCAATCGCAATGTGGCGCTGTTCCGAACGATTCTGGCCGACATCAGGAAGCATGGCCTGAAAAAGGAAGCCATTGTTTTTGTGGTTTCGAACCCGGTCGATGTTCTGACATACCTCGCGGTGAAGGAGCTGGGGTTGCCGGCATCGCAGGTGATTGGTCTGGGGACAGTTCTGGACACGACGCGTCTGCGAAGCATGCTGGCTCAGCGTCTGAATGTTCCGCCGACGCAGGTGAGTGTTTCGATCTTCGGGGAGCATGGGGACAGCATGGTACCGATCTGGTCGATGGCTCAGGTTGCCAATCTGCCGCTGGACAAGTTCCCGGGTGTCACGCCGACCCTGATCGCGGAAGTCGAAAAGAAGACTCGTGGCAGCGGTGCCGAGGTCATCAAGAAGAAGGGTGGGGCTGGATTTGCAGTGGGCGTTTCCATTGCCGATGTGGTACACAGTATTGCTCTGGATGATAATCGAATTCATCCGGTCAGCAGTCTGATGAATGGCGCGTACGGAGTCCGTGACGTGTGCTTTTCCATTCCGACGGTGATGGGTCGCAGCGGGGTGAAAAGTCACATTGAGGTCGAGCTCTGGTCGAAGGAAAAGACGGCACTGGTGCAGAGTGCGAATGTTCTGAAGGATACGATTGCGAAGGTGCTGAACAAGTAGTTCAGGTTTCGCTGCAGACTTCAGATTGCTGTCAGTATTCAGCCCTGTTGTGTTTCGAAGCCTTTCCGAGGCTCGCGAGACAGCAGGGCTGCAGCTTGCGCATCGTCCGTAATCTGTTCAGTATCGGGATTCCAGGAAAGTGGTCGTGCCAGTCGGGCGGCGATTCCGGCCAGATGACAGGTGGAAAGGGCCCGGTGGTGGCTGAACACGTCCGAGATGGGTTGTCGACGATCTCGTGCGGCTTCGAAGAAGTTGGTGAAGTGGTCTGTCAGTGGGCGATCACCGTAGGTTTTTTCCAGTGTTCCTGAGGGAAGTGGTTTCTGCTGCAGTTCTTCATGCGGGCGACCGGTGATGCGTCCGCGGTTGACGAAGATACGTCCTGCGGTGCCTTCCAGCAGGATTCCATTGTCGCCATCGTGTCGGATTTCAATTTCAACACCATCTGCGAACTGAGCCCGAATCAGAAACTCAGTGGCTGTATTGTATCGCGACGGATCGACTGGAAATCCGTCACGGAATTCGACGGGGTGTCTCACATGTTCGGGAATGACTCGAATGGGGCCGGTTTCCGTTTTGCCGAGTGCCCATGTGGCAATGTCCACATGGTGTGCACCCCAGTCGGTCAGTTTTCCTCCGGAATATTCATACCACCAGCGGAATTCGTAATGGCAGCGTGACCAGCTGCGGGTTTCGCCGTTGTCTCCGGCGAGGTAGCGGAATTCCTTTTCTGCTGCGGGGCCCTGCCAGAGATTCCAGTCGAGTGTGTGTGGAGCGGCCGCGACCGGCAACTCCGGGCTTTGCGGTGCCCCTCCGATGCTGCAGACGGCTTTTTTCAGCTGCCCCAGCCGTCCGGATTGAGCCAGAGCAACGGCTTCAATGAACTGTCGTTCGCTGCGCTGCTGGGTTCCGATTTGTACAATCCGCCCGGTGCGGCGACAGACGTCGCAGATCAACCGGCCTTCGGGGATGGTCAACGTCATTGGTTTTTCAAGATACACGTCCTTGCCGGCCAGCATGGCTTCAACGGCCATTTTGGCGTGCCAATGATCGGGTGTCGAGATATGCACGATTTCGATGCGGGGGTCATCGAGGATGGCACGGTAGTCGGAATGCAGTGTGGGTGCCGAGCCTGTCCATTCTTTGACAAGGCCCGCTGCCAGTTCGCGACGTGCGGAGTCGGCGTCGCAGACTGCAACGTAATCGGCGAATCGTCGGAAGTCCGGCGCCGATCCCCATGGACCATCAATTCCGGTGGCCTTCTGACACCAGCGACTGCCGGTCCCGATCGCGGCAGCCACTGGTCGGTCATTTGCTTCACGAAAACCGGTGGCGCGAACACCACGTGGCAGGATCACAGCAGCAGCGGTCAGGGTTCCAAGGAGTGCCTTGCGGCGAGTCGTCCGGCGTGAATCAGTCATGAATGTGGCATTCGGCAGGAGTCAGTTGCGAGTGGGCAGATGAATCTGCGGAAGATAACCGCTGGCGACTGCTGGTACCAGCCGAAATGGCCTGGTCCTGGGCTGCAGGGCAGGGCGGGGCGTGGTTGCCGGATGACTTGCAATCTGCGGATTGATTGTCGAGGGTACGCAGGCAGTGGACACAGATCTTCAGATTCCATGGGGGCTTGCCATGAGGCGACAGGGAATTGAAACCATTCGGTGCGGCCGCAGTTCACTGGATTGCTCGAATATGCCGATGACTCGCGATCGCCGTTGCCGGTCTTCCTGCAGTGTGCTGCTGGTCTGTTTCCTGCTGACTGTGGTCAGCCGTGCTGCGGCAGCGCAGACCGAGGTTTCCGACAATTCGCAGCGATTCGATGTGGTGCTGCAGCAGGGCCTGATTCATCGCGGTGACGGCAGTGCTGGAACTCCCGGTACAGTGGCAGTCAGGCAGGGCAAACTGACGCTTTTGTCGGCAGATGCTGTGGTCGAAGCGGATCAGACAATTGACTGCCGAGGTCTGGTGATCGCACCGGGGTTCATTGATCTGCACACCCACAGTGACGAGCCATTGCTGGATCGCAATACTCGGGCCAGTGTGAATTATCTGATGCAGGGCTGCACCACCATGGTGACCGGTAACTGCGGCTTTGGTCCGGTGGATACCGCTGGTTTTCTGCAGCAGATTGACCAGTCAGGGGCGGGGACTAATGTTGCTCATCTGATTCCGCATGGCAGTCTGCGTGCGGAGGTCATGGGGAAGGTGAATCGGGCGGCAACGGCAGAAGAACTGCAGCAGATGCTGCAGCTGGCGGACAAAGCGATGCAGGACGGTGCCTGGGGCATGTCCACGGGGCTGATTTATATTCCCGGAACGTTTACTCCCACATCGGAACTGACCAGTATTGCAGGTGTCGTGGCCAGGCATGCTGGTATTTACGCCAGTCATATTCGTGGCGAGGGCACAGAGCTGTTGCAGAGCATTGAAGAGGCTCTGCAGATTGGGCAGGGAGCGGGATGTCCTGTGCATGTGTCGCACTTCAAAGCCAGTGGTCGACCGTCGTGGGGGACACTGCGACTGGCCATCAGCCGGATTGAAAAGGCGCGAGCAGAGGGGCAGCAGGTGACGGCCGATCAATATCCGTATACAGCGTCCAGTACCTCGCTGGAGGCCACATTGCTGCCGGCATGGGCGCGCGAAGGAGGTCGTGAGGCCCTTGCTCAGCGATTGCAGGACCCCGGTCAGGCTCAGCGAATTCGCGGCGATGTGCAGCAGAAGCTGGAAACCGCCACTCGAATCCAGCTGGCGTCGTGCAATCACAATCGCAGCTGGATTGGCAAATCACTGGACGAAGTGGCACAGGCTGAGGGACGCGAGGTCTGCGATATTGTGCTGGAGATTGAGCGAAACGGCGGAGCCTCGGTGGTGAACTTCAATATGAGCGAGGAGGATCTGCGGTTGGCCATGCCACGTGACTGGGTCGCCACAGCCAGTGATGGAGGATCGAAGATTCCGACCGGCTCACAACCTCATCCACGTTCGTTTGGCACATTCCCACGCAAGATCGGACGTTATGCGATTGCCGAAAACGTGCTGTCATTGGAGGCTGCCATTCGCAGTGCAACGGGACTTCCGGCCGCTATTCTGGGGATCAGTGATCGGGGTCGACTGCTGGATGGGCTGGCGGCCGACGTGGTTGTGTTTTCACCGGAAGAGTTTCGTGATCGGGCAGATTATGACAACCCCTATCAGGCTCCTGCGGGTCTGCGATATGTCCTCGTCAATGGTGTGTTTGCGGTCTTTGATGGTCAGCCAACGGGTGCTTTAGCCGGACGATCGCTCCGCAAAGTGCCAGCTCCAGCGAAGTAAGTGTACTGTGATCTGAAGAAGGGCATTTCATGAAACGCCGAACGCTTTTGAGTATGGCCGGAGGGTCAGTACTGGCATCGGGAATCAGTGTCGCAGGATTTCAGGCACGATTGTTTGCTGCTGGGCTGAATGTGGAAGAGCAGGTGCGTGTGGCTGTGATCGGTCATACCGGGCGAGGAAATTATGGCCACGGTCTTGACACCATGTGGCAGCAGATACCAGAGGCTCGGATTTGTGGTGTGGCTGATGCTGACCCGGAAGGGCTGGCAGCGGCTGTCAGGCTGCTGAAACCTGAAGCTGGTTACAGCGACTATCATCAGCTGCTGGCAGAACAACGACCGACCGTTGTGGCAATTGCTCCGCGCCACGTGGACCAGCATCGCGACATGCTGCTGGCTGCCATTCAGCATGGTGTCCGCGGCATTTATATCGAAAAGCCATTTGTGCGTTCGCCAGCTGAAGCGGATGAGGTGCTTGAGGCTGCTGCCAAAGCCGGAGTGCGGATCGCAGTTGCGCATCGTAATCGGTTTCATCCAGTGCTTCCGGTTCTGCAGAAACTGGTGGCTGATGGAGCGATCGGTCGGGTGCTGGAGTATCGCGGTCGTGGCAAGGAAGATGCACGGGGCGGCGCACTTGACCTGTGGGTACTGGGATCGCACGTTCTGAATCTGGCTGCGTTCTTTGGTGGAGCTCCACAAGCGGTTACCGCCACGCTGTTGCAGGATGGACGTCCTGTGACGGCGGCAGACGTGCAGGATGGAGCTGAAGGAATCGGTCGTCTGGCAGGAAATGAACTGCATGCGCGTTTTGAAATGCAGTCAGGTCACCCTTTCTTCTTTGACTCGCGGCAGCACGCCCGACGCCGTGATACTGCAGTCGATCGTCCGGCATCATTTGGACTGCAGATCATTGGAACGGAAGGGGTCGTTGATCTTCGCGCGGATCAGAATCAATTGGCGGCAGTCAGGCTGGGCAGTCCATTTGATCCGGACTTCAGCAGTGAGCAAAGATGGCAGCCGGTGTCCTCGGCCGGCATCAATCAACCTGAGTCGGTGCCGGATCTGGCTCGGTTGCTGTCCACTCAGGTCCTGCCCGGACTTGATCTGCTGCAATCGCTGCAGCAGAACCGTCAGCCGCTGTGCGATGGTGAGCAGGGGCGACAGACGGTGGAGATGATTTGCAGCGTATTCGAATCGCATCGGTTGAACGGCCAGCGCGTCAGCTTGCCGTTGCAGACTCGGGTAAATCCCCTCACACTGCTGTAAGCTGACGCATTGCCGCTTGTGCACTCAGAACATCGGCTGATCCCATGATTATGACAGGCCAGTTCAGTTTGCGGTCGTGTTCGCCGTGGTGGTTGCAGGTGTCACGACGATGCGGCGATTGATGGCGGGAACCGCCACCGTGGTCTGGCGTCCGCCGGGCCAGAGGATGTTCAGCGTAACCGGCCCGCGGTGATCGGACAGTCCGAACAGCAGCGCAGCTTCATTCTGATTGCCCTGTCCCGTGCCGGCCTCAACGTGTCTGGTCAGTGTCTGGCTGCCACGCTGCAGGCGGACCTGTGCACCTGTGGCGTTGGTGGAGGTCCCTGTGCCATCGCCACGCAGCATCACTGACAGCCAGTTGTTTCCTTTCGGACGCTGATTGATCCACAACTTCCCCGCAGTGACAAGGTCTGGATCGCCATCCTGATCAAAATCGGCCCATGCTGCCTGATAGGTTGCCGGCAGGCCTTCCAGACCGGTCACTGAGGTCCGGTCCTGCCATTGCCATTCGCCGGTCTGCAGGAACAGCGTTGGCTGATTTTTGACATTGAATGAGGCTGTTTCGTAGACGGTGGTAAAGAACAGATCCATGCGACCATCGCCATCGACATCAGCGGCAGCTGGTGACGCATAAGACTCCTGGTAAAAAACTCCCGCGGGTCCACGGTCCTCAAACTTCCATCCGCTTTCAGTTCGCTGCCCCTGCAGGAATCGTGATTTCGGCTGATCGCCGCGTCCATCGACATGGGCGAAGTTCCCGGCGAACAGATCAAAGTGTCCATCGTTATTGAAATCGGCCCATGCGGCCCCAATTGAATGCCCGCCATCGAATCCCGCGGAGGTGGCGAGAGCTGCCAGTTCGCCGGCAACGTCGGTGAACTGACCGGCTTCACAACGCCAGAGTACGTTGGGCTGCAGGCGATAGTTCGACACATACAGATCCGAGTCCCCGTCCTCGTCAAAATCACAGGCCGTGACACCTCGGGCTCGATAGCGAGCATCCGTCTGAGTGACGGTGAAGGTGTGATTCGGCTGCTGCTGCAGAAAAAACGATGGCCATGTGATGCCCGCATCCCAGTCTTCGTAGCCCGCTACAAACAGATCCGGCAGTCGATCTCCGTTCTGATCAGACCAGCAGGCAGCGAGACTGACGGTTCGGGGCAATTCGGGCAGCGGCCACGGTTCGAATCCGCGTCCGACCTGATTTCGATACAACTTCAGTTGTGAATACGAAAACAGGTCCGTGAAGCCATCGTTATCAAAATCGTCTGCGACGACATCACCAACGCCCTCGAAGTGCTTCGTGAACTGCTGTCCCTGCTGGTTGAGCCAGACCACACCACCGGCACATAAGTCGACCCAGCCATCTGTGTTGACGTCAGCCCAACAGGCAGCGCCGCCACCGGGAACGAATTTGATGGACTGATCTGCATCGGTAAAACGCAGCGTCGTGGTCGGAACTGTGGCGACAGGTTCATCTGCTGTTGTTGGGGCGGATCTAAGGCCACAGAGAACCGCTGACAGCAGGAATATCAGGATTTGATTGTGAGGCAACATATCGGGAATCCTTGATTGCGGGCCAGCCCTGATGGTGTTTGTTGACTGCTACAGGTTGAACGACAATTTAATTCAATTCTTCAAAACTTCCGCCTGCCGGGCTGTGTGCAAGGGACCGAACAGCCGGACTTCAGCTGTCATGGCTTTTGGGGATCACCGCTGCAGTTGTGTGAGCATCCGGGTGAGGTGTTCGGTGGTGAGCTTCTCCGCTGGGCAGAAAAGCCAGCACCAACGGGCGGTCAGCCTGGCAGTTTACAGGGTTTCCGCTGGGACCTGAAGCAGTCGCTGACAGATATTTGTGGGCTACTGTCGGGAAGCGTTTGAAACCACGATTGACACGAATGAGGACAGAGTTTTTGTGGTAGTCCCAGTCGAGCCGTCGGTGTCAAACGGATTAACGAAAAATCCTGTGCGCAGCTGCAGGTTGCAGTTTGATGGGGTGGGCGAAAAATGCACCGGATACTGCTTCCGTGCCAGGAAGAACACAACCCTTCAGACGCAAACGACAACACCTGTCAGCTGACGCGAACGGCTTGGTGCAGGGGAGGGAGGGGGTGGCTTGAACGCGATGGGCGACACGGGCTGAAGCTCATGCTGCGAGCACCGAGCACCAGCTCGGTGAGGATGCCGAGTGTTGTCTTTGCTGAGTGGTTATCAGCTCACGGAATGGCCGAGTGGCGGGCAAACATGCACCGCTGGCGACTTTGTGTGGGCAAAAGGTCGCCGGGCAGGAATGCCCAGGCTACATTTTGGCTGACCACTGACTACTGACCACTGACCACTGATGACTGACCCGGGTGTCCTGCGGTGGTGAAGAATCACCAACACTCCAGCGGCACAGCAACACCGCGGACAGCATTTTACGTCGAGCCGGTAAACCGACGGGTGTCGTTCTACTGCTGTTGTGTCGCAGTTGATTCCGCTGTGAGTTCATGGATGCTGTCGAGGCATCCATCGACGTCTGTGTCCTCCCGCAGGCTCAATGTTTGTGGGCAAGCTCACTTTCGTTCGGAATCACAGCACCGTATGGAATTCCGACGTGCAGTAACGAGATCCGGCAACTGCAGTCTTTGCTGCTCAGGGCTTCCACCAGTTGCTGGTCAGCTGACACAAAGCGGGAGCTCCAGTTGGCAGGATCGCTTTTCTCAGGTGATGCTTTCATCGCAAATTGAGTTCCCTGATTTTTCGATGTGACATTGATCAGGATCTGTAGCTGATCGACAGGGCTGGCGGTGGTCGCTGTTGCATCCAGTATGTAGACGGTTGCCCAGTCACGTCCTCGAACCAGTTCCGCATGGAATTCTCCTGCCCCCAATTCCATCAGTAAACCGTGATGCGGACCTTCTGCGGCATGGTCATGCCCGGAATGATCGTGGTCGGAGTGCTCTGCTGCAGGCGTCGTAGCCGTGGCAGGCGCAGCCTGTTGGTGCTCACAGCCACTCGGGCTGAGGATTACAGAGACAGCGAACAGTGTCCCGATCAACTTTGCGAAGCATCTGGAAGTTGCAGCAGCCATCATTTCAGCAGCTCCTGTGTATTGGCACTTTCTCTGGCAGCCCGTTCGGCAGCATGGCGACCGAAGGTCCAGAACAGGGCCGGGTGTACGAAGAAATCCAACAGTGTCGAACTGGCGATACCGCCCAGGATCACAGTGGCCACCGGATACAGAATCTCACGACCGGGCTGATGTCCGGCCAGCACCAGAGGGACAAGAGCAATGCCAGCAGTGAGTGCCGTCATCAGGACTGGTGCCAGACGCTCAAGGCCGGCTCGCACCACCATGGCTTCCGTAAACTGCTCCCCTTCATGTTTCACGAGGTGCAGATAATGGTTCAGCAGCAGGATACCGTTGCGTGACGCGATACCTCCAAGCGAGATAAATCCGACCATGGCGGCAACGGTCAGATTCTGCTGGGTGGCCACGAGGGCCGCGACCGCTCCGATAAAAGCCATCGGAAGTGCAGCCAGCACCTGCAGAGACAAATTGACCGAGCGAAACATGGAGCACAGCAGAAGGAAGACGGCAATCAGAGAAACGAGGGAGAGTACCAGCATTCTGGCGGTTGCAGACCGCTGGCTTTCAAACTGTCCGCCAAACTCGATCGAGTACCCCTGTGGCAACCTCTGGATCAGTGGTTGCAGTACCCGCTGCATATCGGCCACCACCTGGACCAGACCTCGACCTGCGACATTGCACTGAATCAGTGCCCGTCGCCGTACCTGGTCACGATTCACAACATTTGGTCCGTCAGCCCGGCTGATTTCCGCCAGTGCGGAAAGTGGCACTGAACCGCCACCCGGAAGCTGCACAGCCAGCCGCTGCAGTGCCTGCGGATCATCCCGTTGCTGATCCTGCAGCCGGACGACGAGGTCGAGCGTTCGCTGTCCTTCGAGGACTCGAGCAACAACCTGTCCCTGCAGGGCGGTCTGCAGGAATTCGGAGATCTGAGTCGCGGTCAGACCGTGCAGCCGCAGCTGCTCTCGATCTGGTCGAATCTGCAACTGAGGTACTCTGACCTGAGGTTCCAGCATCAGATCGCGGACCCCGGGAATACTCGCAAGTACCTGCTGCATTTTTTCGGATTCGCGACGCAGCTGGTCAAGATCATCGCCATAGATGCGAATTCCGATTTGCGCTCGGACTCCGGAAAGCATATGAGAAATCAGGTGGGAAATCGGCTGTTCAACGGCGAAGACGATTCCGGGAATCTGAGTGAGTTCCGCCCGAATCTCTTCCAGCTGTGATTCGCGGTCACGAGTGGATTCCGGATCCAGTTCCAGCAGATATTCGCTGGCGTGTACCCCTTCAGCATGTTCATCAAGTTCAGCGCGCCCGGTTCGCCGATTGAAACTGATCACGTCGGAATTGCGCTGCAGCGCCTGTTCAACTCGCTGATTGATTTCGACGGATGTTCTGAGTGAGGTGCCCGGTGGCAGCAGAACATTCAACTGCACGGTGCCTTCATTGAAGGGCGGCAGAAAGTCGCGATCAAGTCCAACGGCAGCGACGCCGGCGATCGCTGTCAGGATCGCAGTCAGACCCAGATTCAGCAGGGGGTGTCGCACACTGAATCGGATTACCGCGGCGGCCGGACGCTTCAGCAGCAGCAGGAATCGACTTTCATGTTCTGCCAGCTGACGAGCGTATCCCAGTAACCAGACAGAAAGAACCGGTGTGATAGTCAGCGAAACCAGCAGAGATGCAAGGATTGAAACAATGTAGGCTGCTCCCAACGGAGCAAACATCCGGCCTTCCATGCCATCCAGAGCGAACAGGGGCACGAAGACCAGCACCACGATCATCGTGCTGTAGACAATCGAGCTGCGAACTTCAACGCTGGCGGAATAGACAACCTGCAGCACTGGGGCAGGCACTGACTGCAGACGATTCTCGCGAAGTCTTCGGAAGATGTTTTCAACGTCCACGATGGCGTCATCCACCAGCTCCCCGATGGCCACTGCGAGTCCACCAAGCGTCATTGTGTTGATTGAGATTCCGCAGGCAGCAAAGATCAGAGCAGTAATCAACACGGACAGCGGGATGGCTGTCAGCGTGATAAAAGTAATTCTCAGATTCATCAGAAACAGGAAGAGAATGACCACCACAAGGATTACGCCATCACGCAATGCGTCCGTCACGTTTCCAATTGCACGGTCAATAAACGATTTCTGGGAATAGGCGGGTTCCACACGAGTGCCAGCCGGCAGTGAGCTCTGCAGTTGTCGGGTGGCCTGCAGCACCAGTTCGGTGACTTTGCGAGTATCTGCCCCGGGTTGTTTTGTAATCGTCAGCATCACCGCCGGTCCGCCACTCCAGGCTGAATCACCATCCCCTGCTGACTGTCGTACAAAGGCTGCACTGTCGCCTCGCCTGACCTGAGCACCTTCCCGAACCTCCGCAACATCTCCGATGGTTACCGATCGACTGCCCTGCATCGCGACCACTGTGCTGCGAAGATCGTCGGCCGATTGCACTCGACCTGTAACTCGCACCAGCATTTCTTCGGCGTTCTGCTTGTCCAGATAACCACCAGTTCCACTGGCTCCCGCAGCAGCGGCGGCAGCTTCGACCTGCTGCAGTGTCACGCCGAAACGCTGCAATCGCACGGGATCAGCCAGTACCTGGTACTGCCGACGTTCGCCACCCATCACGATCACCTGCGAGACTCCCGGAATAGCTCTCAGTCGCTGGCTCAGGATCCAGTCGGCTGCAGTTCGCAGTTGCATCGGAGTGACATCAGGACGGTCATTCCACATTGCCAGGACCAGAATCTGGCCCATGATGGACGCTGCCGGGGCCAGTTGTGGAGTGATTCCGGGAGGCAACTGATCCCGAATTGACTGCAGGCGTTCCGCCACGACCTGCCGGTCAGTCATCACGCTGGTACCCCACGCAAACTCCACGTAGACAACGGAAATCCCGATCCCGGATGAACTTCGGACATGCTCTACCCCAGCCGCACCATTCATCGCGGTTTCGAGTGGCACTGTGATCAGTGTCTCAATCTCCTCAGGCGCCATACCCGGAGCCTCCGTCAGAATCACCACGCGCGGGCGATTCAGATCCGGAAAGACATCGATGGGCAACTGCATCGACTGCCAGACACCCACGGCTGTCAGCAGGCAGGCCACGGCGGCAACCAGCATCCGCTGCTGCAGAGAAAAGCGAATCAGTGCATCAAGCATAGTAAGTTACCGGATGGTGCAGGGCAGAGATGGAGCCAATGGCAGAAGTACGCAGACCATTTTCAGTGATTATGCCCAGCATGCGGATCGACTGGGGCTGTCTGGCCACGCAGTGCCATCAGCAATTGAGCCGCGGATCTGCCGGCCACGACATCACCAGGAAACAGACATCCATCGTCGGCGATAACAACGTCACGGCTGTCTGCATGCAGCACGTGCACTGCCACTCGCTCGAACAAACGACCATTACGTCGGAACACCAGCCAGTCCGTCCCATCGCGAACGACAGCGGCAGCAGGCAGGACAATCTGGTCTGACCATTTCTCTGCGGGCACCATCAGTTCAAGTCGCTCACCCTGCAGATATTTCCACTCAACAATTCGCTGCCCGGACGAATTCAACTCATCCCGAACTCGTGGATTGGCCAGCTCCAGATAAAACGGCAGGATGCGGGTGACCGGATCGACCTCGAGGCCGATTCTCTGGATCTGCAGGCCGCTGAGACGTTCTTCATTGCTGCGACCAGGGAAGATCGCAACGGGCGACCAGCCTGCGTCCGCTGCCTGACTGAGTAAGGCCCGATCCTCGGCATATGCATGGCCTTCAATCAGCAGATCTTCGGGACAGGTCAGTGTGCCCAGTGGCGTTCCGGCTTCCACCGCCTCGCCTTTATCCACTTCCAGATGCTCAAGGACCAGAACCTGCTGGTCGACTGAGGGCCTATCTTCGATTGTTTTGGGGGCACCGTGTGAGTGATCCTGCAGTGATGGAGCGACCACTTGCAGGCTGCGCAGCAGGCGCCGTTCGGTGGCGATACCGTCAACCTGCTCGTCTGTCAGACCGTGCAGTCGCAGGGCCTCGGCCTGTGCTCGCAGCAGTGCCTGCAGCCGATCGCGTGCATAACGACGCTCCAGCAGCGTGCGAGCCGATAACGCGCCTGTCTCTGCAATCGCCTCCAGTCGCGTGATCTCGCGCGACTCAACTTCCAGTTCACCCAGGGTTTGCAGAAACTGAGTCTGAGCTGTGACCAGTTCTTCATGAGTCAGTCGAATCTCGAACAGAACGGTCCCGGGGACAACGGCCTCACCGGGAAGGACGTGGATCTGAGTGACGACTCCGGTGAGTGGCGCCGAGATATGCAGCCTCGTACGTCCCGGACGTTCCACAACCACCGCGGGAATCGTGACGGATCGGAAAAACGTTGCACGACTGATCGTCAGCAGTGTCTGCGAGTCGAGGCCAAGATTCTTCATGGCGGTTGCCGACAGATCAACAGAGTCAATCGGTCCGCCTGGCTCGTCATGGGGTGCCTCACCATGGTCGTGCTTGTCGGTGCTCTGCGGTGGAGCTGCACCTTTGTCTGCGACCATACCAGTGAATTGTGTGATCAGCCGCTGACGCAGATCGGGAAGCACCATGCTGCTGATACCCAGCGCAGATAACAGCAGCAGGAACCCCAAAGTCAGTGATCGTCGCAGCGATCCGGGCTGGACTGTATTCATGAGTGATCCAATCAGCAGAAGAAATGCATTCAGCCATTATGCGAACAGAGAACAGGGAACGTGCGATTGCTGTTCCGCAGATCCTGCATCGTCCGTTGGCACAGGCTGACGTGTTGCCGGCAGACAGCATGCAGTGTTCGACGGCAGGCACCGTCACTGTCGGTTTTGATGCTCAGGTCAGCAGGTTTTCCGAGCAATCCTGTTTGGACCCATGCGCTGCCTGCAACGGTGGTTTTGATCCGTACTCAGGCACGATTCAGGTCCCGAAACATCGATTGTCGGCAGCGCCAATCAGCGCACTGCGGACGACAACGACGGCAGCAACGGATCAGAGTGTCCAGCTGCAGAGGCGGGCGCGCAAGGCAGGCGCACCCAGCGGGGTAATGAGTGGCAATGTTTGCCTGGAAAAATGCAGAACCACAGCATTGGCTGTCAGAACAGGCAACACGGATGGAACTGCCGTGGGACTGTAAAATGACGGTGCCTGCTGCTGATCGGTCCCTGAGCGAGTATCCACATAGAGGCACTGATCAGTACCACAACCGTGGCATGGGTCTGCCTCGGGAACAACGGGTGGCGCTGTCGCAAGGGACAAATGTTGTCGTCCGGGCTTTAGCCCGGGCACAAACGTCTCGTCACTCTGAAAATCCCTGGTGTTTTTCGGGGGACAGGGCCGAGCAGCAATGCGTGGGCTGCCGTTGGGCCGTGGCATCTGCGTTGAGCGACTATCTGCGTGGCCTGTGGCGTTTTTGTTGTGAGAAACGCCACCGCAGCAGCGACCGCTGTGCCGTCCAGCGAAATGACTGACAAACTGGTTTTTGCGGAAATGGGCAGTTTGCGGGGGTTCGGGTGAGTGGCCATGATGCAGGCAGCATCCAATGACGGCATGAGCCGTAATGGAGATCAGCAGCAGCAGTGTGGAAAGCAGTTGCAGCACGTTGGCAGTCTTCGAAAAATCAGCGAGGCACTATCGCCACCCTGAATAAAGACGTTTGTCTGCAGAAAGTCAACAGGAAACCAGTGGTTTCAGGGCGATTTGCCTGACTGTGGAAGGCCCCAGCCCGAACGACGACGAATTTCCCTCAGATCCAGCGGTCCTTCTCGGCTGAGCAGTGGCCACAACGCGGGGTCCGCAAGGACTTCTGTGGTGGATTTCCACTGCCCATCCAACAGGATCTTTTCGTAAATCAGCCGCACTCCGTGGCTGTAGTCAACATAGCTGTCACTGTGGCCAACGTACAGCGGTTGAATTGGCAGACCGTCTGCTTCATGCCAGCCGTACAGTGCGGTGCGACCTCGTTTCTCCAGCAGTCGTCGACTGATCACCAAATCCTTTTTCAGGCCTGCCAACAACCTTTCATCAGTGGTTGCTGCCAGCAGCTGTGTGCGAATCAGGTCTTCATGTTGCCGCAGTGTTGCCAGCGACTCCCGCTGTTCCGTCAGGGGCTGCGGTTGCAGAACTGTGGTTGCGGCATCCAGCAGGTTGTCCGACAGGCAGGGGGTGAGCAGTTGACAGTGAAGAGTCTGAGCCAGCAGGTCTGCGGTACCCACAGACAACGCCACACGAATCGAATCCGTGGGACTACCAACCGCGATGCAGTCCTGAGTTGCAAAAAGGATGGCTGTGAGTGTTGAGCCTTGCGGGGAAACAGCAGAAATCTGCACGGGCGTCAGTTGTCGCAGTCTCTCGGGCACATTGCCCGCCTGAATCTCCTGCAGCAGAACTCGTTCACGCTCGGCATAAGATAAGCTCGAGAGGCTGTCGAATAGCTGGCTGCCACTGCGAGCCTGCAAAGCTCGTGGTGGTAATGGCAGACTCGGGCAGGACAGGTCGGCGGGCAAATCAGCGATTGCCGGCTGCAGGGGAACCTGGACAGGTTGCTGCGAAATGAGGTGTGAGTAGTCACGGGGTTGCTGCAGTTTCTGCCATGTGTCGGGCAGCCCGGGATCGGCAGCAAGCGAGCAGATCAGCCCGTTCATATCACCCACCAGGGCCGTATGCAGAATTGTATTCTGCGGGTTGGTATGCAGCAGCAACTGGATCTGTCCGTTCAGTGCTGCCAGTCGGCGAAACGGGCCCTCGGCATGTTCCTGAAACGGGAAGTTGTCCGAAAACGCCGCCTGCATCCGTTCGGTGGCCCGCCACGTACCACCGTGATCACTGACGACTCGACGCCCATTCAATTCCACCAGACGATCGTCGTATGCGAGGCTCAGCAGAGAGTTGCGTGGGTCAGCCTGCAGCCATTGCCTGATGGGTGAGGCGTGCACGCTGCTGTCCCACGAATAGCTGGCATCCAGAAACACGAATCGCCGAATCCATTGAGGGACTGTTCCGGCGGCAATCGTTCGCAGCAGAAACGCCCCGCCACCACTGTGTCCGCACATGACGACATCAGCAGCCTCGGTCTGACTGCGCAGGTAGCTGACAAGTCGCATGACGAGGTGGCTCGCTGCCGGCTGCTGTCCGAGAAATGCTGGCCAGCTGCGCCCCGGTGCCTCCAGTACCGCCAGCGACAGACTGACTTCCGGACGCAGCTGTCGCACTCGGCGAATCTGGGCTGCGACGTGCTGAATGTCGAAACGCCATGCGGATGCATCGACCGGCTGGCAACCCAGCGTCTGTTCAATCGAGTTGCCATTGGGAGCAGCATAGATCACCAGTGTCCGAGCACGCTGGTCGGGCAGCGGCGAATCAACGTACAGGCGACATCCATCCGGCAGCGTTCGCCACCAGACGGCGGATGTTTCCTGCGCAACGGCGAAGGACGCTGGGGTGCTGCACAGGGATACCAGCAGCAGTGACATCAGCAAAAAGTGTTTCGATTTGATTGACAGCGTGGGCATCGACGGAACCCGGTGGAGCGATCAGGCGGCAACGGGACAGCCGTCTGCCGAGGAAACTGCGGGACCGAGAGTCCCGGATCATCTGACGGTCATTGTGCAGCCTTCGGACTGAACTGGCAACTGCGGTCATGGCAGAGCAGTCCGGCGGGTGGGTATTTCGGGGTCGGTTGTACGGCAGTGTTTCCCGGTTTCTGAATTCCGGCAGGATTTTGGCGTCCTGCTGGAGTTTTCTGGCCTTTACCAGCAGACCCGCTGATCGCGGAATCACTCAGTACTCAGAAAGACCGCAGAACAAGGATCTGTCACCATGATTTCTCTTCGCTGGCCGATGCTGCTGGCTGCCGCTCTGGCCTTGCAGGCCATTTACGTCAATGCCGCGGACAATGCTCCCGGAATTCCAGTGCTGATTCGTTTCGATCAGGCTCCGGGGCAGGCTGAGGCGGATCTCGTCTCTGCTCATGGTGGCACTGTGACTCAGCAGTTTCGCATCGTCCCGGCGATGGCTGCCAGAATACCGGCTCCAGCACTTGCGGGGCTGCAGAATGCTCGCGGAATTGCGGCGGTCGAGGCGGATGGGCAGGTGCAGGCTCATGGTGAATATGATGTCGTCTGGGGTGTCAACCGTGTGAAAGCTCCGGTTGTGCATTCTGGTGCGTGGGCCGGGGCTACTCCGATTCCCCTTCGCGGCACTGGAATTCGCGTGGCGGTGATGGATACGGGAGTGGATTACACTCACCCGGATCTGTGGGCCAACTATCGTGGTGGTTACGACTTCGTCAATAACGACTCAGATCCGCGGGACGACCAGGGGCATGGAACTCATGTTTCTGGAACCATCGCTGCACTGATCGACGGTGCCGGCGTGGTCGGCGTGGCTCCGGAGGTCGATCTGTACGCAGTCAAGGTGCTCAGTTCTTCGGGCAGTGGAGCATGGTCATCGATTATCTCCGGACTCGACTGGTGCGTGGCCAATGGCATGCAGGTTGTGAATCTCAGTCTGGGTTCCAGCACGGATCCCGGGACCACAGTCAAGGCGGCCTTCGACAACGCCTATGCTTCCGGTCTGGTGGTTGTGGCATCTGCCGGAAACTCGGGAGCCGGGGCCGATACTGTCGGCTACCCCGCGCACTACGATTCGGTGATTGCCGTCGGCTCCACAACCAGCAGTGATACGCTGTCCAGTTTTTCCAGTACGGGATCGACTGTGGAAGTGGCTGCTCCCGGGTCATCGATTTATTCAACTCTGAATGGCGGTGGCTGGGGGACGATGAGTGGTACCTCCATGGCCTCTCCTCATGCCACGGGTGTTATGGCTCTGATCCTTGCGGCCGGGATCGAAGATGCGGACGGCAATGGTCGTCGCAACAACGAAGCTCGCTGGGTGCTGCAGTCCACCTGTCTGGACCTTGGAACAACTGGTCGTGATAACTCCTTCGGTTTCGGTCTGATTGATGCCGAGGCGGCTGTGCTGCTGGCGTACAATTCGGGAGGCAGCCCGCCACCACCGGCTCCGATCTTCAACGCCCCGTCAAATCTTGTCGGAACCGTCAATGGCTCAACTGTGAATCTCAGTTGGCTCGACAACTCCAACGTGGAAACGGGATTTGAACTGCAGTACGGATTGAAATCGAAGAACTCAATCACGTGGTACCCGTCGACAATGCTGCCGGTCGATGCGACAAGTACTGCAGTCACCGTGGCCAACGGAACATGGCGGTTTCGAATTCGTGCGGTGAATGGTACGGCAACAACACTGTGGTCAAACACTGTTGATCTGACAACCGGAAGCAAGGCAGGCCCCAAACGCTGAAGGCGGTCGCCGTCATTGTCCTGAAACAGGATTGAAACACGCTGTCGGTCACCGACAGCGTGTTTTTTGGATCAAGTAAGAATTATGTGTGCAGCTGCAGCTTGCAGTTTAACAGGGTTGGCGAAAACTCGCGGGATACTGCGTCGATGACGGGAAGAGCACAACCGTTCAGACGCCAATGACAACACGCGTCAGCTTCCTGCCCTCGGACCACCGAGCACCAGCTCGGTGACGATGGGGAGTATCCCCTTTGCTGAGCGGTGATCAGCTCACAGAATGGCTGAGCGACGGGCAAACGTGCGGCGCGCCTTTGTGTGTGGCAAAGGTGGCCGGGCAGGAATGCCCGGGCTACGGTTGTGGGCGAGCAACGAAAACTGAACAGTGGCAATTGACTTCGGCGCGGCAGGAGCCTCGCCCTCCCGAGGGGGAACGCTCCCCGGGGCCACCGAGCACCAACTCGGTGCCGACGGGGAGTATCCCCTTTGCTGAGTGGTGATCAGCTCACGGAATGGCTGAGCGACGGGCAAACGTGCGGCGCGCCTTTGTGTGTGGAACAGGTGGCCGGGCAGGAATGTCCGGGCTACGGTTGATGGCGAGCAACGAAAACTGAACAGTGACGATTGACTTCGGCGCGGCAGGAGCCTCGCCCTCCCGAGGGGGGACTTCCCTGACAACCGGACAATGGTGTCTTTTGGCGGTCAAGAATCACCAATACTCAGATGGCACAGCAACACCGTGCATCACTTCAGGCAGAGCCGTTTTTTATTCGTCATCAGCGTTTGCGGTCTGCCTGCCACGCTGCGGCCAGCTGCAGCAGTGTGTCGCGACTTGTCCGCGGCAACAGCATGGTTCGGACTGAAAATGCATAACGTTGATTGACGACCGGATTACGAATCAGGAATTGAAAATCCCACGCAGGATTATGGCTTTGGCGAGCTGAATTGAAGCCCCCACCGCTGGGTGAATGTGTCAAACGAATTCCCTCAGTCCGATCGAAGATCACCAGCCACGTCAACTGATCGAAATGACCGTAAAACAGGGGCTGACTCATCCGCTGTGGCGAGAAGTTGCGGAACAGCGCCGTTCTCTTATCCGCGTCAAACAACGCTGTGTATTGATCGTCCCTGTGCAGCACTGTGCTCTGATCGTTGTGAAACTGAGTGCATAGCTGACTCCAACCGTCGGCTTGCCCCGCCGGGCCGCCGCGAAAATACATCGAGCGATCTTCGGGCGCATTGATATAGCTGGCCCAGAACATGGACAGATAGCCGTGCGGGAACCTGTTCTGACGCGGCCAGCATTCAAAATGGAAATCAAGGATACCACCGGGACGCAGCTCGAACTGTGTGCGACTTTCCAGCCCGGTATGTGGCGTTGGTGGCTGATGCAGTTCACAGCTCTGGTCACTGGTCTGTTTGACAGTCATCGCAGCCCGCCGTGGCTCGAAGAATACGGCGTCATCATCCAGCGTGGTCCCATTCACAATGTGTTCAAGATTCAGGCCGGAGATTCCCGGGACAAACAGGCTGCGATCGGCCGCCGCATGCTGCAGGCTCCAGACTCCGTTATAGCCGGGACGCTGAGTGTCGGTACCTGAATTATCACCAATCACAGCGGTCAGTTCCCCCGCCTGCAGTCTGATGCCACCGTTCGTCGCTGCCTCAGGCGACGCGTTGTGAAAACCTGTGATCGCTCCTCCACTGGCCCCGCCACACAAACCGGCGGATGCCAGTGCCGTGCGCAGCGGCGTCGAAAACAGCCAGTGACGACGACTGAGATCTGCAGAACGGATGCTGGACATCAGGCACTCTCCTCGTGGGCTATGGAACAGGCTGCTTGCGGAATTGCACCGCCGGATTGAAGCAGATCAAGGTCGGATTGCCCAACGAGCGAGCAGGTGTGACGCTCTGCGGTGGGCAGAGCGATTTGGAAGTCGTGCAGTAGCGCGGCTGCGGGGCTCAGGTTGACATCGAAAATGGCGTCCTTGTAGAAAAGGACAGCCGGGAGTATGCTGAAAACAGGCGTGTGCAGCTGAATATCTCCCGGATGTCACCGTATGATTTTTCGAACTGCAGTGTTTGTCTGTCTGCTGCTTTGTCAGGTGGTACGGGCTTCGCTGGACGACAGCCTGAGCGCTCTGGTTCCCCGGCAGTCGTCTGCCGCAGGGCCGCCCAACATTCTGCTGATCATTTCTGAGGATAATGGTCCGCAGTGGGGGTGCTATGGTGATCGATTCGCGAAGACCCCGGTACTGGATCGCCTTGCCGAAGGCGGGCTGCGCCTGAATCGCGCCTTTGTCACTCAGGCCGGCTGCAGTCAGTCACGCGCCAGCCTGTTGACGGGGCTGTATCCGCACCAGCACGGACAGATCGGGCTGGCAACATGGGGCTTCCGGATGTACCGGGCTGATCAGCCGACACTTCCGGGGCTGTTGAAAACCGCCGGTTATCGTACCGGCATTCTTGGCAAGCTGCACGTCAATCCGGAGTCGGCATTCCCGTACGATTTCGCGCGCATCCCGGTGGCCAACTTTCAGCGGCGGTCGCTGGCCGACTACGCGCAGCACGCAGCACAGTTTTTCAGCGAGCAGCCTGAACGACCGTTTCTGCTGCAGGTGAACTATCCCGAGGCTCACGATCCGTTTCTGCGGCAGGTGGACGGGTTGCCGGCCGAACCATTGTCCGGTTCTGATGTCGTGGGGTTGCCGGAATTCGGCATCGATCCGCCGGCCCTGCGCGAGATCGTGGCGGATTATTACAACTGCGTGCTGCGACTGGACCATCTGGTGGGTGAGTTACTGGTCGCACTTGAACGCAGCGGTCGTGCGGCGGATACTCTGGTGATCTGCATGGGGGATCACGGCGCGGATCTGCTGCGAGGCAAGCGGACCAGCTTCGAGGGCGGTCTGCGAATCCCTCTGATCCTGCACTGGCCGGGAAGAATCGTGCCCCAGGTTCGCGATGAACTGGTTTCAACCGTGGATCTGCTGCCTACGATTCTGACAGTGGCCGGGGTAACCCTGCCTGCCGGTTTGCCCGGTCGTCCTTTGCAGCCCCTGTTCACTGCAGGTGATTCGGAGTGGCGACAGTATCTGTTCAGTGAGTATCACACGCACGCTGCTGCCTCCAATTACTTTCCTCAGCGTGCAGTGCGTACCGCACGATGGAAGCTGATTGAGAATCTGCTGCCGGGTACAGTCCACCCCGACTACGACGTGACGTTCAAAAAGCTGGCGAAGGAGGCGAACAGTCGCAGGATCGTCGGTGGTCTTGATCTGCATGCTGCAATCGCTGCAGCTGCTCCCGAAGTGCAGGCCGCCTACGCAAGGATGCGTCAGCCACCGGCGTTTGAGCTGTATGATCTGCAGTCCGATCCGTTCGAATTTCGGGATCTCTCTGCTGAGCCGCAGCATGCAGACATGCTGCATGAACTGCAACACGCATTGCTGCAGTGGCGCAGGGAGACAGGTGATCCGCTGCTGGATCCGGCACTGCTGCAGAGACTGACTGCAGAAGTTCAGGCTGTCAGCGACAAGGCTGCCGGCCGGCAGTTGCAATGGGGGTATCCGGACTACTTCTTCGGACGTGAACCAGCGCCGCGGGCGTTGCAGAGGAAAAACAGGCCATGAGTCGATCCGTGGTGGTAGACCGTACTGTAAGCCGATTTACCGCGGCTGGGCCCGCATTGACTGTTCTGCTGCTGCTGCTGGTTGTTCCAGTTCGGCTTTCAGCGGCGGCGGTCGATCCGGTCCCCCGCTCCGGGGCAGACCGGCCAAACATCGTGCTGTTTCTGATCGATGACCTCGGCTATCGCGATCTGGGTTGCCAGGGAAGTACCTACTATCGCACTCCGCAGATTGATGCACTGGCAGCAACAGGGATTCGGTACACGCAGGCTTACGCCGCCTGTGCTGTCTGTTCTCCGACTCGTGCGGCAATCCTGACCGGCAAGGCACCGGCAAGACTGTTGTTGACTGACTGGCTGCCGGCAGGACGCTGGGATCCTGCATCCCGTCTTCGCGAAGGGCGGATGCTGCGCGGGCTGCCTGTTGAGGAGCAGACTCTGGCGGAAGCTCTGCGAGCAGCCGGATATCAGACGGCAAGTATCGGCAAGTGGCATCTTGGCAGTGAGCCGTTCTCGCTGCCTGAGCATCATGGATTTGACCGCAACGTGGGGGGCAATGCGCATGGTGCACCCGGCAGTTTCTTCTTCCCTTATGCGGGTGACTGGTCGATTCCCGGGACAGGTCAGCGTGCTGTGTGGAATGTTCTGCCGGACGGTCGGCCCGGCGAGTATCTGACGGATCGACTGACGGATGAAGCCGTGCGGTTTATCGAGGGGGCTGGGGAGCAGCCATTCTTCCTGTATTTTCCTCATTACGGAGTCCATACGCCGTTGCAGGGCAAGCCCGAACTGATGGACCACTATCAGCAGATTCCGGCGGCAGATCGACAGGGTCTGCCCGAGTACGCTGCGATGGTGGAAAGTGTGGATCAGAGCGTGGGTCGGGTCCTGGAAACTCTGCAGCGGACAGGCGTCTCGGATCGGACTCTGATCATCCTGACCAGCGACAACGGTGGCTTCTACAAAGCCACCAGTAATCTGCCACTGCGAGCCAACAAAGGGGCGTATTACGAAGGTGGGATTCGTGTGCCGTTGATCATCCGCTGGCCGCGGCAGACTGTGGGCCGAATCGTTGATGAACCAGTCATCAGTATGGATCTGTATCCGACCTGCCTGACGGCTGCCGGTTTGCCGCTGCAGCCGCAGCAGCATGAGGATGGTGTGGATCTGAGTGTTCATCAGCAGGGGCAATCACTGTCAAGAACGGCACTGCACTGGCACTATCCGCACTACAACGAGCATCCGTCGAGCGTTCCCTGCAGTGTGATTCGCAGTGGTCGCTGGAAGCTGATCGAAACCTTTGATCCCCCCGGGCTGGAACTGTTCGATCTGGTGGCAGACCCCGGGGAACTGACAAACGTTGCAGCCGACCGGTCGGCAATCTGCGATCAGCTGCTGGGGCAGCTGACGGAGTGGCGAACCGCTGTTGATGCAGAAATGCTGCGTCCGAATCCGAACTGGGACCCTGCGGCCGCCGCTAAAAAACGCCGCAAAGGGTCAAAGCAGAACGTGGAGTGAACAGGATCAGGGCAGCGGTGGATTGCAAATCGTTTTGCCCGGGATTTCGGATTTTCGGCTGAGTACTGCTCAATTTACCGCGCTGTAGCAAAAAATCACCATGCGGTTTCCTGGGGGCGGGATTGTTTCGGACGTCGGATTTGGCTAAGGTCAGGAACTTTGATGTGTGGGTTTCAGGCGTCTGGAGACTGCGGTTGCTGCATTCCTTGCCACATCTCGGATGTCCCAGGTCCCCGTCCGGCCAGTTCGGAATTTTGGGATGCTGTGGCATTGTCTGGACTGGGCCGTTGTTGCGGCTGCTGTTGCTTGTGCTGATGTGGTTGCCACGGGGTCGGGGTGTTTTGCCGGCGCAGGACCTTGCCGTTCGTATCGATGCCTTGCTGGCAGACCGTTTTGCTGCGACTCCTCAGGCCGCGCCCGGGCCACTCAGCAGTGATGCCGAATTCTGTCGCCGGATCTCGCTGGACCTGATTGGCCGGATTCCCTCCGTGACGGAACTGCAGACGTTTCTGCAGGATCTTGATCCCGCGCGTCGGGTGGCACTTGTGGATCGTCTGCTGGCCAGTCCGGAACACAGTCGTCGCATGGCCGACCTGTTTCATGTGATGCTGATGGAACGTCGGGGCGATCATCCCGAATGGACCGCATTTCTCCGAAATTCATTCGCTCAGCAAAAGCCCTGGGATCAGCTTGTTCGGGAGATCCTTGATCCACAGGAGGTACCGGAAGACACGCGTGGTGCCGCCTGGTTCATGACTCGCAGACTGGAAAAAGTTGGTCAGCAGGAAACGGATTACCCCGGACTGACTCGAGATATCGGGCGACTGTTTCTGGGCTGTGACCTGCAGTGTGCTCAGTGTCATGATCATCTGACGATTGCCGCGTATCGGCAGATCGATTTTCAGGGGTTGTTTGCAGTTTATCAGGGGACCTCGATTCGGACGGATGTGAAGTTTCCGGCAGTCGCTGAAAAGCCGCTGACGAAGAAGACAGAATTCATGTCGGTCTTCGAACAGCAACCACTGACTGTTGGTCCGCGAGTTCCGTTTGGTGCTGAGCAGGAGATTCCGCAGTTTGCCGCGGGTGAGGAATTCGCAGTGGCTCCGGATCGCGCGAAGAACTTTCCGGGAGTGCCAAAGTTTCGCGGCATGCAGGTGATTGCTCAGGAGTTGCCGGTCCGTGAGAATCGTCGCTTTGCAGAGAATCTGGCCAATCGTCTCTGGTTCGTGATGTTTGGTACTGGCCTTGTCAATCCGCTGGACCAGCTGCATGCGGACAATCCGGCAACACACCCGGAGCTGCTGACGCTGCTGACGGACGCGGTCATCGCCGAGGGGTTTGAGATTCAGCCGGTTCTTCGGCAATTGGCGCTGACCGATGCGTGGCAGCGCAGTTCGGCGGGATCTGCAGCGGAAACGACGCTGTATCAGTTTGGGCGTGAAAAACGTCTTTCGGCCGAACAGTTGCTGGCCAGTATTCTGACGGCCTGTGGCAGCGGGCAGGCCCTGTCTTCAGAGACTCCGTCTGAATCCGATCAGAAGCGTGCTGAAGCATTTGTCAAAGCATTCGGCAGTATCCCGGGCGAACCGGAACTGGAGTTTGCTCCGTCGCTGAAGGCGGCTCTGTTCGTGCTGAACGATCCTTTGATTCAGCAGCAGGTGCAGCCCGAGGGGGGGAATCTGGCCGAACGACTGCTCGCCATCAGCGACAGCAGTGCAGTCGCTGATCTGTTGTATCGCGCAGTGCTCAGTCGCGGGCCGGATCCCGAAGAAGTGCAGTTTGTCTGTTCGTATCTGCAGAAACGCAGAGATAACCGTCGTCAGGCGGTCAGCTCGCTGATCTGGGGATTGATTGCTTCCACGGAATTCTGTCTGAATCACTGAACATCATGCAGCAGTTCGGTTGTCAGTCCATGCAGCATCAAATGTCACGCCGTCGCTGGCTGGGAACCGCGGCGGCAGGGGCAGCAGCTTTACCGCTGCTGGATCCAACGGTGCATGCGGCGGCTCTGAAGCAGTCGGCGAAGCAGGTGCTGTTCATCTGGCTGGATGGTGGCATCAGTCAGCTGGAAAGCTGGGATCCCAAACCCAACACGGAATTTGGTGGCCCGTTTCGGGCGATCCCCACCAGCGTCCCCGGGATTCATGTGAGCGAGCTGTTGCCTCAGACAGCCCAGCAGATGCAGCATCTGGCTATTGTTCGCAGTCTGTGTACTCAGGACAATGCTCATTCATCCGGTGTGGATCGGATCCAGCGCGGTGATCCGAAGAATCGGGGTGTGGTCTACCCCTACTTTGGTTCGGCGGTAACGAAACTGCTGGGGCCGAATAACAGTGGTCTGCCTCCCTATGTCTGGATCAAGCCCCTCAGTGGCGGATTCATGCACAAGGACGCTGGATTTCTTGGCCCGCAGTATGGATCTCTGGCCTTCGGGGATGGCAAACCACCGCAGAATCTGCTGCAGCATGCTGACGTGACCGATCAGGAAATGACTGAGCGGCTGGAGATTCGTTCGTTTGCCGATCGACGCTATGCCAGCGGTCGCAGAACGACCAGCACTGAGGCAAATGGTTTCGTTTACTCCATGGGCCTCGAACTGATGCAGCGCCGGCAATTGTTCGATGAATCCACGTTCTCGGCGATGGATGTGCAGCGCTACGGCACCCATGATCTGGGACGCCACATGCTGCTGGCACGTCGCATGCTGGAGGCTGGTGTGCAGTTTGTCAAAGTCAACAGCTACGGCTGGGATACGCATGGCGACAATTTCAATGGCAGTCTCAGTCTGGTGCGACGATTCGATCAGCCTTTTGCTGCCTTGATTGCTGATCTGGCAGCTTCGGGACTGCTGGATCAGGTGCTGGTCATTGCTCTCAGCGAATTCGGGCGAACACCACGGATCAACGGGCATCTGGGACGCGATCACTGGCCGGAGGCGTGGTCGCTGTGTATGGCCGGAACTGGCGTCAGACGAGGAGTCGTTGTGGGCAGTACCAGTGACAAGGGCACGTGGGTCACATCCGAGCCTTATGACATCGGCCACATGTTCCACACATGGTTCCGGGCGCTGGGGATCGACAGTCAGCAGACGGCATGGGATAACGGCGGTCAACCACTGCCGATCGCTCATGAGAACTGCCATCCCGTAATGGACCTGCTGCAGTGAGCCCCATATGACGCACTCCGAATCAGTCCGCTCGGAATTACGCCTGCTGGCAAAACTACCGGCGACCTGTCAGTTATCCATGCTGCGTTACAGTGCCGATGGTGGTCTGCTGCTGGCGGCTGGTCGGGATGCGCGATTGCATCGCTGGAAGCTGCCGCCTGAAGGTCTGCCATTGCCTGCCCCCGATCAGAAACAACCGGACATGGGATCGGCGGAAAGTCTGACACCACTGACAGGTCATAACGGCTGGGTCAGCTGCCTCGCCACCTCGGCCGATGGTCGCTGGCTGATATCCGGTGACACCTGGGGACGGCTGATCTGCCGTGCGCAGGCTGCCGACCAGAGTGAACCCGTCTGGCAGCATGCTGAAGCCCATGCCGGCTGGCTGCGGGCCATGGCGCTGTCGCCCGATTCGCAGCAGCTGGCCACCTGCGGTGCAGATCGCATGATCAGACTCTGGAGCACCGCCGATGGCAGTCTGCTGCAGCAGTTCTCCGGAGGTGGGCAGGATTTGTATGCGCTCGCCTTTCATCCGGACGGCAATCGATTGGCCGTTGGAGACCTGCAGGGAGTGATTGGTCTGTGGGATCACCACACGGGACAGTCATTGGGCCAGTGGGAAGCGAGAGAGTTTTATAAACTGTCGTACATCCAGGAAGTTGGTGGTGTGCGTGGACTGGCATGGAACGGTGCCGGCACCGTGCTGGCGGCAGCCGGCTGTATTCCGGAAAATGGCGGATTCGTGCAGGGAATTCCTGCACTGAGGCTGCTGAACGCAGCGGACGGCTCCCTGCTGCAACAGCTGAAACTTGGCGATAATCAGGAAGGCTTCGTCCACGAGGTCACGTGGCACCCTCAGGATTACTGGATGGGTGTCTGCAGTGGCCAGCCGGGACGTGGTCGATTTTTCCTGCACCGCAGTTCGGCAGATGCTCCGTTCTGCCAGAATCCAGCGCCGCTTGCCAACTGTCACAGTGTGGCACTGCATACCGGCGGACGGCAGGTTGCTGTACTGGCGAATGAAGGCACCTACGGACAGCAGAAGTCGATGGCACGTGAAGGTCTCTATCCCGGGAATACATCTCCCGTTCATCTGTTTGAACTGCCTGCAGACTGAAGACAATTTTTCATCAGCATTTTTCCGGACTCAGGTTTCATGACACGATTTTTCGCGCTACAACTGGTCACTGTGTTTTTGCTGTTGGTGTTCGCACAGCCGTTGGCTGCGATCGCACAGTCGGATGTCTGGTCAGCAGATCTTGAGTCGCGGGTGGCGGCCGAGATGTCGCGTCTGGTCGCTGCTGGTCGGATCTCCGGAGCGGTGACTCTGGTCGCTGATACTCAGCAGGTTCTGCTGGCTTCGTCTCATGGGACGGCGGATCCCGTGTCGGGTCGTCCCATGACTCGGGATGCCATTTTTCGGGTGGCTTCCATGACCAAGCCGATAACGGCCACGGCTCTGATGAAGCTGGTCATTGGCGGAAAACTGCAGCTTGATGATCGGGTGTCAGAATATCTGCCGGCATTTGCTCAGCAGCGACTGGCGGACGGAACAGTCACTCGCCCCATCACGATTCGCGATGTACTGACACATACGGCCGGCCTGCCTGGGGCATCGGGGCTTTCGGGTGACCGCACGCTGGCTCAGGAAGTGGATGCACTGGGGGCCTTGCCGCTGCAGTCAGTGCCCGGAAGTCGCTGGCAGTACAGCAGCGGATTAACGGTCGCCGGACGTCTTGTGGAGGTCGTCTCAGGGCTGCCGTTTGAACAGTATCTGCACGAACAGATCTGCCAGCCTCTGGGTATGCAGGACACCTCTTTCGTGCTGACGCCAGCGCAGGCTCAGCGACTGGCGGTGACCTGTCGACCCGACCCCTCAGGAAAGGGTCTGCAGGTGGTGGAGATTCCTGACCCTGCTCAGCGTCGGATGCCCAATCCATCGGGCGGTCTGTATTCCACAGCCGATGATATGGCGAAGTTCTTTCAGGCTGTGCTTCGCGATGTGCGGGGACAGGAAAAAGGCGTCATTGGGAATACGCAGGCGGTGCAGCAGATGCTGGCTCCGCAAACCGGAGAACTGGTGACAGGATTTACTCCGGGCAATGCATGGGGATTGGGCTGGTGTGTGGTACGACAGCCGCAGGGAGTGACTCGACTGCTGTCCCCGGGGACCTTCGGGCATGGTGGTGCATGGGGAACACAGGCGTGGGTCGATCCGGTGCGGGGCCTTGTTCTGCTGCTGATGATTCAGCGAACGGAATTCGGCAACAGTGATGCGTCGGAGGTCAGGGATGCCTTCAATGAGGCCGTGATCAGCTGCTATCACGGAAAGCCACAGGAATCAGCTCGCGTGGCACCGTTTTCTGGCTATCAGAATGCTGTGCATCTGCAGTTGGATAATACGACCGCTGTTTTATGCCCGGAAGCGGGCGGTCGCGTCTTGAAATTTGAGGTCGCTGGTCAGGACATGATGTTTTTGGATGACCGTGAACGCTCGCGGCAGCCGGGACAGCCGCCAGCATCCTCGGCCGGTCGCTTCGATATTGGGCCAGAGCTGGTGATTCCAAAACATCCGGTGCTGTGGTCGGGGGCATGGTCATGGGAGATTACCGGTCCCGGGGCCGCCCGTCTGGTAAGTCAGCGGGATGCGGCGACCGGCGTACAGTTACAGCGGGATTTTCGTTTACGACCGAATGCTGAGGACGCTGCAAAGAAAGGCGGCCCGGTCATCTCCGGAGCAGTTCTCGAGTGCCGACAGGTGATGATGAATGTCAGCGATCGGACTGTGGAGTACTGTCATTGGGGACGTTCCTTTTCGCCGGGGGGCGGTATCTGCGTGATCCCTGTCGGACCTCGCCCCAGTCGGTTCCCGTCCGGATACGTGATGTATGAAGAGCAGGGTATCAATCCTTCAGCGGTGGACGAAAAAATCCGACTGCGGGACGGTTTCCTTGAGATTCTTGGACCACCTCGTCGCCCGAAGCTGGGGTTTGATTCCTATGGTGGCTGGCTGGCCTACGTGTTGCCCGGCAATCATGCATTCATCAAACGATTTCCGGCCTTTCCGGATCGCGTTTACAACGAAGCGGCTGGACTGACATTATCTGTGTGGTACCCACAGCAGGGGGGCATGATCGAACTGGAACCGATCGGACCACGTGAGAGGCTGGAACCGGGGCAGTCGGCCGAATTTACGGAAGAGTGGAGCGTCGGCAGTTTTCCATTTCCCGCTGCGGGCCAGCAGATTGATCTGCTGCAACTGCAGCAACTGGTGGAATCTGCCGCCGCACCCGCATCAGTTCGCTAAGACTTCAGCTCTGATCAATCGCCATTCTGTTGATGAAGGACTCTGCAGATGATTCGTCTGAATCTGAATGCTGCCAGTCAGCGACTCAGTCGCCGCGGGATGATCCACGTGGGGGCTCTGGGGCCATTCGCGCCGGGACTGTCGCAGCTGTTGCAGGCGGAATCGCGTGCTGGAGTGTCCGGTCGTCGGCAGTCAATCATCAACATTCATCTGGATGGTGGTCCCCCGCATCTTGATACGATTGATCCGCGTCCTGAGGCCCCAGTGGAGATTCGGGGCGAATTTGATTCCATCGCAACAAAGCTGCCGGACCTGCGAATCTGTGAGCTGTTGCCGCGGATTGCATCAATTGCTGATCGCTTTGCATTTATTCGCTCGCTCACTGGTTCTGCCGGAGCACACGATGCATTTCAGTGCCAGAGCGGATTTGACGTGAAGAATCTGCAGTCACTGGGCGGGCGTCCGGCTGCAGGTTGCGTGATTGCCAGACTTTTCGGCAGCAGTCAGGATTCTGCACCGGCATTCATCGATCTGATGCAGGGGCGACCGCTGGTGCGTAAAAGTGCGCGGCCCGGTTTTCTGGGGCCTGCGGTGCAGCCCTTCCGCCCGGATATTTCCAGCATGTTTCATCGTGAACTGGAATCCGGGATGAAAGGGGAGTTGGCGCGGTTGGGCAAAGATCACACGGTCAGCCTGACGCTCAATCCGGCGCTCACAGAACAACGACTCAGCGACCGCCAGCAGCTGCTCAGCAGCCTTGATCGACTGCGCCGCGCTGCCGATCAGTCCGGGATGATGGATGCCATGGATCAGTTCGGCCGACAGGCTACCGGGATCCTGTTGTCAGGGCAGCTTGCCACGGCATTGAATCTGGAACATGAGGATCCGGAAATTCTGGCACGTTACACGGCCCCCGCCGGAACCGGGCGACAGTCGACAACCAGTGAAGGGCCGGAATCCGTTCGGAAGTTCCTGCTGGCCCGTCGCCTGATTGAAGCCGGGGCACGCTGTGTGAGTGTCTCAATCAGTGATTTTGACACGCATTCCGATAACTTTCCCCGCATGCGAAACCTGCTGCCCATCGTCGATTTCGGCCTGCACGCTCTGGTCACTGATCTGGAAGAACGCGGACTACTGCAGCAGGTAACGATCGTGGTCTGGGGCGAATTCGGACGAACTCCCCGTATTGATCCAAAGACTGGCGGTCGTCATCACTGGCCGCAGGTCGGGCCGGCACTCCTGGCCGGGGGTGGGCTGAAAACCGGGCAGATCATTGGCAGTACGGATCGCACTGGCGATGATGTTGCCTCTCGACCGGTCACCTATCAGGATATCTTTGCTACCCTGTATCACACACTGGGAATTGATACTCGCACAACGACCATTGACGATCCCACCGGACGCCCCCAATACCTGCTGGATCATGGCGTGCCATTGCGTGAGCTGATCGGCTGAGAGTTTTTCAGATTGCCAGCGTCCAGCAGGACAGCAGCGAAGACAGCAGAATGACATAAAGCTGTGCGCCCGTCCCGCGACCGCTGTATCGTGCCAGAATTGTGGCAAATACAAGGATACCGATCGCCGAGAGGCATTCAATCAGCAGGACACGCTCAGTAGCCTGCTGCAGTTGTCGGATGATCAGAAACTGTCCCGTCAACATCCCGGAATATGTCATCTGCCGCCACGGGATCTGCGGCTGCTGCTGCAGCAGCAGAGCCACTGCCAGGCTGAGACTAGCCGGAAAAAACAATTCACGGTCACCCGTCAGTCCTGCTGCGGCCGCCCACACCGCGAATGGCAGCAACAGCAGTCTGTGACTGCGATTCGGACTGCAGAACAGCAGACTGCCCGGCGGCAGCAGCATCGCCAACCACGGCAGAATACTCTCAGACTCAGACGCGAATCCCAAAACAGCCATTTGGACGATGTCGGCTGCCCGGATCATGGCTGAATCGACTCTCTGGAACGACCACGAATACGGATGCCGTCGGAATCTTCGGCTGAATTGCCCTTTTGCGACTTGTCATTCTGCGATTCTTCGTCCCCTGTCACAGGCGATTCACTGGCATCATCACTTGCCAGTTGATCAATCCGCAGCAGCTGTGTGTCAGTTCGCAACAGCAGAGAATCACCGGCAGCAGACAGGGAGGCCAGAGTTCGTCCATCCAGCAGGTTTCGTGTCAGCAGCTTGTAATTGCCGCTGACATCTGCCACCAGCGTAGTGCCTGATTCATTCAGCAGATACAGTCGGTTGCCTGACATCAGGGGGGACGCTGAATAGTTTCCGCCGACACGTTTCTTCCAGCGAGTCTTGCCTGTGACAGCGTCATAGCAGGTTGCCACGCCATTGTCGCTCAGCGTATACAGTGCATCACCTGCCAGAATCGGCGATGGATTCAGTGGGACAGCTTCGGTGGACTTCCACACCACATGCGAATCCGTGACATCGCCCTGACCGTTCGGCCGAATTGCCAGTAATGTCGGTTCATCGTAACCCGTGCACACATAGACCAGTCCGTTTCCGAAGACCGGTCGCGGCACCAGCGAGTACCCGTTGTGACGCACGCGCCACAGCTCCGTTCCTGTCTCCGGGTCATAGGCCGCCACAAAGCTGCCGCCGGGGCAAACCACCTGCGACTGACCGTCCACAGTGATCGCCAGTGGTGTTGCGTAAGAATGTCGACCTTCGCGACGTGTGATCCAGCGGATGTCACCTGTGTCGGCATCCAGTCCGGCCACGAACTGCGGGGCAATCGGTTCAGCAATCACTCGGTCATCGTAGAACGCGTGATCCAGCCCATCACAGGTGACGACCAGTGTCTTACCCACCAGAACAGGACTGCTGCCCGGCCCATGGTGGTGATAGTAAAGCAGCCGCTGTTTCCAGAGGATTTGACCATTCTGGTCAAGCGCAGCAGTGCCATGAGAACCAAAATGGACGTAGCAGCGGCCATCAGCCAGTACAGGCGTCGGTGACGCATGACTGTTTTTCCAGTGGATCGCCCACAGCTTGTCATGCTGGAAGACCGGAATCTCATGCAACTGACGGCCAGTCTGCAGGTCCAGAACCACGACCAGCAGACGCCCCTCCTCCTGCACCGCCGAGGTCAGCCAGATCTGTCCGTTGCTGACGACCGGCGAAGAATAGCCCACACCTCTGATCGGAGCCTTCCAGGAAATGTTACGACGATCTGACCATCGCACGGGCAGTGCATCAGACTGCACCAGTCCCTGCCCTGATGGGCCGCGAAACTGAGGCCAGTCAGCAGCATCGACTTTGGCATCATCGGAAAATATGAAGGCCCCGATGATCGACAGCAGCAGATTCATAGCGATGATCCGAGTGTGATGAAGGAGGCTCCTCCGACCGATCAGTTGCCGGCAGGCGACAGGTCCGCAGGCAGTTCAGGATTGCTTCGTTCCGCGGCAGTCACCGCGTCCACAGAAACTCCGAAAATCCGAGCATAAATCAGATAAAACACCGGCACCAGCACAAGTACCAGGATCGTGCTGGTGGCCAGTCCGAAGCACAGGCTGGCGGCCATCGGGATCACCAGTTGAGCCTGAAATGATGTTTCGGTCAGGATCGGAGCAAGGCCGGCAATTGTCGTCAGGGATGTCAGCATCACCGGCCGGAAGCGGCGGCTGCCAGCCTGCAGCACAGCCAGCTCGAGGGGAACTCCGCTGCGAACTGCCCCGTTGATGAAGTCCACCAGTACGATGGAGTCGTTGACGACGATTCCGGTCAGAGCGACCAGCCCGAGAGTACTGAATAAGGTCAGAGGCAGTCCCATCACCCAGTGACCAATCACCGCCCCGACAATCCCAAACGGGATGATGGCCATCACCACCATCGGCTGCCCATACGATGTGAACTCCATCGTCAGCAACACGTACATGGCAATCAGTGCGATAAACAGCCCCACGCCGAGGCTGCGAACACTCTCCTCGTCCTGCTCCTGCTGACCCTCCCAGCGAACTCGCAGACCCGGATATTTCTGCAGCAGAGCAGGCATGAAATCCGCTCGCAGACTGGCAACGATTTCCTTCGCATTCCCCAGCTTCTCATCAATATCGGCGGAAATCGTGATCGAACGTTTCTGGTCGATGCGGTTGATTTCGGAATAGCCGCGGGTCACCGCAACATCAGCCAGCTCCGTGATCGGTCGCTGAATTCCATCACCCGCATCCACTCGAATATCGTCAAACCGAGCCAGTGATTGCCGATCAGATTCCGGATACCGCACCATCAGTTTCACTTCATGACGGCCCCGCTGCAGTCGCATCACCTCTTCACCGTAATACGATGCTCGCACCGTTCTGGCGATGCTTTCAAGAGGCACACCCAGCGCCAGAGCACCGGGCTTTTCCTTCAGCTGCAGCTCCCACTTGCCCGGAGTCGAATCATCGGCCACATCATAAATGCCCTGAAACGCAGAAAGTCGCTGCTTCGTCTCCTCGACTGCCTGCTCAAGCTGTGCCATATTCTCTGTGGCAGCCAGCAGCTTGAATTCAATCGGCTTCCCGCCCGGGCCACGCGACTGCGAGCCAAAGGTCAGAGTCTCTGTACCGGGGATTCGCCCGACAGCCGCACGCCACTCCTGCACCACCTGCTCACTGGTCAGGTCACGCAGAGCCCCGTCAACCAGCTCTGCATACACGGTGCCTGCATGACTGCCCTCAATCGACTGCCCCGCGCCCGGCATCGTATTGCGAACCAGACCCACCATTCGATGGGTGACTCGGACAAGAGGACGGTTCGGAGTACTGTGGCGTTGATTGATTTCCTGAATGGCCTGCTCAACTCGCTTTGTCGCCGCGTCGGTGATTCTTGCCGGAGTCCCGTCGGGGAAAATCACCGTGGCAATGACCTCCGGAGCATCCAGTTTGGGAAAGAAAATGGATGGCACAGTACCACTGGTGACCAGCGAGGCGGTCAACAGCAGAAAAGACACCGCAAGGCTGACCGTCACTGCCGGAAACGCCGCACATAAGCGGATAATCGGGGCGTAAATCACACGCAGAAATGTCTCCAGAACCCACGTTGTTCCCGCGTTCAGCCAGCCCGTCAGCGGTGACGGACGACCGGAATCATGAGCCAGATGACAGGGCAGGGCAAAGCACGCCTCCAGCAGCGAAATCGTCAGAATGGCGATCACAGCCAATGGCATGACCGCGAAGAACTTTCCCATCACTCCCGTGACAAAAAACATCGGGACGAACGCGAAAACCGTTGTCGCCACAGACGAAAAGACCGATGGCACAACCTCAATCGTCCCGTCAATCGCCGCCTGCAGCGGACTTTTGCCCATCGCTCGATGAGTATACACGTTCTCACCAATCACGATGGCATCGTCCACCACAATACCCAGCGCAATCAGAAACGAAAACAACGACAGCATGTTCAGCGTCTGATCAAACTGCATCAGCACCGCGCAGGCACCCAGCAGCGAAATCGGAATACCCAGAGCCACCCAGAACGCCAGTTTCAGATCCAGAAACAAGGACAGAATCACAAAGACCAGGATCAGCCCCTGCATGCCGTTTCGTAACAACAGATCCAGACGATCGCGAACCTCCACAGATGTGTCGCCCCAGATCTGAAACGAATAACCCGCAGGCAACTGTTTTGCTCGCACATACTCCCGCACAGCGTCCGACATCGCCAGCAGATCCTCACGCGACGCTGCTGTCACATCAATTGCCAGCCCCGGCAGGCCGTTGATCCGACTGATCGATGTTGTATCCACAAATTCGTCACGCACCGCACCCAGGTCCGAGACTCGCAGGACCACGCCGTCCGTTCGAGTGACCAGCGGAATCTCAGCAATCTCCTTACCAAGGACACGCTTGTCCTTGCCACGCAGCAGATACGTTTCACCCTGGTCACGAATCGTGCCACCGGGCAGTTCCAGGTTCCTCGCACGAACGCGGCGAGCCACGTCACCAAGGGTCAGACCATACTCCCGCAGCGTTCGCTCCGGTATCTCCACGTCAATCTGAAATTTTCGCTCGCCCGCAATCTCCGCCTGCGAAATCTCCGGGATCCCCAGCAGATCGTCACGCACCTGCTCCGCAATCTCACGCAGCTGCAGCTCCGCATCCACCGCCACCGATGTCTGCTGCACAACCCCCACCGTGATCGCCTTGTTGCGAAAACTGATCTGCTGCACCTCCGGCTCCTCCGCCAGATCCGGGAAGCTGGGGATCCGATCAATCTGCGACTTCACCTCATTCAACACCTTCTGCACGCTGGGCACATCACTGCGAACCTCAATCACCACATTCGCTGCACCCTCAGCCGCGACCGCTGTCACCTTGCGGATCCCATCAACAGAACGCACCGCCTCCTCAATCTTCTGACAGATCCCACTCTCAACCTCGTCCGGACTGGCGCCCGGATAAGGCACCGACACCAGAATAATCTCCAGCTCAAACTGCGGAAACACCTCACGCCGCAGACTGAATGCCGCAATCGTCCCCACCAGCAGAACGGCAATCACCATCATATTCATCGCCGGCGAATTCCGGATTGCCCAGCGCACAGCCCTGCCACTCATCGCTGACCCTCCAACAGCTGCACCTGCATCCCATCCTGAATGGCTGCCAGCGGCGAAATGACGACTCGGTCACCCGCCGCAAATTGCTGGTCCACCGGATACACCACCGCCTCACCCTCAGTCATCTGCAACAACGACACCTGCACAACCTGTAAACGCCCCTCCCTCACCAGCCAGATCGTGCCACCCGGCCGCAGCGATTCCGGAGGCAAACGATACAGCTGCACCGGAGCCTCAATCGGGATTCGCACTGTCACAAACATCCCACTCAGCAAAGCCGGAGGTACCACCGTGCCTCCACGACCATCAGTCGCCACACGCGGCTCCGCAGGACGCTCAACCACCACCCGACAGGGAAACGTCCTTGTCGCTCGGTCCAGCCCAGTACCCTCGTAACGCGAAACTCGCCCAGACCACACCGTCTCAGTGCCCTCAAACTCAAAGACCACCTCGCAGGGGACATCCGGAGTTCCCAGAGGATCCAGTGGTGCCTCTGCCGATCGTGCCTCTGCCGTTCCTGCAGTGGAAACGTCACCAGCAACACCACCACTTCCAGCCGAGACCGCTGCCGCAGCCGCATCCCGCTGCTGAGACGTTGGTACAGGCTGCGAACGCTGACGCTGCTGCTGTCGCCAGATCCACGACACCTCCTCGCCACGCAGACTGCAACGCACCTCCATCCGACTGCCATCACTCAACTGCACCAGTGCGTCACCAGACTTGACAAAGTCGCCGTCCTCCCGAGTATCCTGAACGATCCGACCTGCAATCGGAGCCTTCACCGTGCACCGCTCCAGATCCAGCCGACATCGCTCCAACTCTGCCTCCACTAACTTCAGGCCCGCTTCCTTCGTGCGCCGCGACTGTCGCAGTGATCCCAGCTGATTCTCCTGCATCTGCAACGCATTCCGACTGGTTAACTCCTGCCGAGCTGCATTGTCCAGCTCCGTTTCTGATGTCGCCTGACGCTGAAACAGGGTCTTCACCCGAGCCAGATGTGCCTTCTGCAGCTCATTCTCTTCACCAGCCAGCTTCAGCAGAGCCTCACCATTGCCCAACTCCACGTCAATCGAATTCAATTCCTCCTGAGCCTGTGCCAGACGCGCAATCAACCGCTGCTCATCCAACTCATAGTTTCGCCGGTCGATTTCAAACAGCACATCGCCGGCATTCACAAACAAACCACTGCGACAACCCGCTGACTTGCTCTCGATTCTTCCGCCAACTTCCGCCGAAACCGTCAGCACTCGCCACGTTGACGCTTCACCGTCCACCTGCACCTGAAATGGACCACTGAAGGCCGTGACCTCCGCCGTTTCCACTGCTGGCGCCTGATTCCTCGCTGCCAGCGCAGACTCGTCCACCGGCACCTCTGGCGCCTTCCCGAAAAACAACAGCCCAAACACTCCCAAACCCAGAATCCCCACTGAACCAATCAGATTCAGCAGGATTCGCGTTACACCACCCATGGATCTCTTCCAGTAAATTCCTGTAACATCCCGGCAATGCCCATCCCGCCACCCACGCACAACGCCGCCACGGCTCGTCGAGAATTGCCCGCGTGAATCTGGTGAGCCAGATGCACCATTAACCTCGCACCACTGGCCGCCAGCGGATGACCAAGAGCGATCGCTCCACCGTAAGGATTCAGTCGCAACCGATGGCCACTGGCAGTCCCCACAAAACCCGATCCAAAGCCCTCAGCCTCAGCCTCAGCAGTCCATCGCAGACCCAGACGCTGTACACAGGCCAGTGTCTGAGCCGCAAATGCTTCATTAATCTCCAGCTGATCCACGTCGTCCAGCGATGTCCCTGTTCGCTGCAGCAGCTGCTCTGTCGCATACACCGGACCCAGCCCCATGTGCCGCGGATTGCAGCCAACAGAGACTCCGTCCACCCACTCACACAGCACTGGCCAGTCGTTTTGCCGCACCGCCTCTTCGCTGGCCAGCAGCAGCATCGCTGCACCGTCATTCAGGCCTGAAGAATTGCCCGCGGTCACAGTACCCGTCGATTCAAACACAGGAGCTAGCCCGGTGAGATCCCCCAGCGTCAGATGCGGCCTCGGATGCTCGTCAGAGAACAGTCCACAAGTTTCTGCCAGCTCGGCCTGAAAGATCCCCGCTGCCGACGCCTGCCCCGCCAGACGCTGGCTTCGCAACGCCCACAAATCCTGACTTTCACGCGAAATCCGGAATTCAGCCGCCAGCAGCTCTGCCGTTTGACCCATGTGCAGACCGATCCCGCAATCCGTCAGCCCATCTGTCACCATCGAATCCCGACAGTCGCTTAAATCAGGCTGCTGCCCCTTGCCAGGGCGAGCAACCAGCAGGGCCGAACGAGACATCGATTCCACACCACCCGCAAGCACTGCAGAAGCCTCGCCACTGCGAATTGACTGAACCGCCAACTGGATCGACTGCAGACCCGAACCACACATCATGTTCACGGTCATCGCCGTAGAACTCTCGGGCAGTCCACACTGCAATGCCACCTGCCGCGCAATGTTCATTCCGTACCCAGCCGACAGCACGTTGCCCAGTACACACTGCTCGATGCGACGAGCACCCACTTCTGCCAGCACCGCGCGGCCTGCAGACACCGCCAGAGAAACCGGCGTCTCACGGCTGAATGACCCCCGAAAACGACCGATCGGCGTGCGCTTCGCAGCAACAATCAAAATTCGCTGTCCCATCGCAATCAACCGCCGCTGAAGAGTGGTTTTTCCCACCAAGAATACCGGCTGCGACGGAAAAATGCAGCCACAGGACAGGCAACACGCAAACCCTTCCAAAGTTCCGGACAGAATCCACCCAGCACCGGCCACGGACAACACATAGCACCACCTCGTCCTCGCACCGTCTTCTGCGATTGCCCCTCCCCCAACACCGCCCCGCATTGGGGATGTCAACAAAAATCGCTCCCACTTAAACCGTTTTTTCTCGAAAACAGAATTTCGCGACTGTAGGCGGCTTCTCCCAAAAATGGAAAGACGGTTGTGACGGCATCAGTTTTGGCCTCCCGGTTTTTTCAGCGATTTTTGTGTTTTTCAAAGTATTGCAAGAACAGTGCCATTATCTTCTCGACTTGTCAGGTTTTGGTGACCTAACATGACTTGGCAGCTTTTTAGCGTACCGTGATCAACAGCCTGAACAACACCCCGCATACCTCTGATCGTTTTCAGCCATGCATCTGAACATTTCACAACAGATGAGAATGAGCCAGCAGATGAAGCTGGCTCCGCGGATGATCCAGTCCATGGAGATTCTGCAGCTGAATATGATGGCTCTGAATGAACGGATCGAACAGGAACTGGTAGAAAACGTCACTCTCGATCGGCTGGAAAAAGACGCTGATGGGTTGCCAACCGGCGGCGAACGCGACGCGGATGGCGACGGTGCTGACCCCACCTACACCGACCGCTTGCCCGGTGAAGCCCCTGAACCTCGTAAAGACGTGGAAAACCGCGAACTGGTTGTCGGCGACGAATCCAACAATCAGTCCGATTTCGAACGACTGGTCGAAATTTCGTCCGACTGGCCTGAAGACAATGTTGGCTTCGGTGGTTCCCGCGCCTCGGCTGGTCAGATCAGCGACGAAATGGATCGCCAGCACGATGTCATGTCCAACATGATGGCTCGGCCGCAATCCCTGCACGAACATCTGCTTGAACAGTTCTCGTTCTACTCCCTCGAATCCGCACAACGACAATTCGGCGAATACCTGATTCAGCACCTCGACTACAACGGTCGACTGCAAAGCATGCTGGCCGAAATCCTGCAGCAGTTCAATCGGCTGTACGGCTACCAGCTGACCATGGCTCAGGCTGACGAAGTCCTGAAGATGATCCAGCAGCTGGAACCGGCAGGTGTCGGTGCTCGCGATCACCGCGAAATGCTGCTGCTGCAGGTACACGACAGCATGCCATTCCACGATGTCGTGGAAACTCTGATCCGCGATCACCTCGAAGATATCGCCCTGAATCGCCTGCCTCTGATTCAGCGATCCACAGGATTCTCGCTGGAACTGATCAAGATCGGTATCGAGCAGATTCAGACGCTGAACCCCTATCCCGGACGCGGGTTCGAACAGCGACCGGTACAGCGAGTCACCCCCGACCTGATCGTGGAGCCTGACGACCACGGACGGTATGTCGTGCGTGTGCTTGATGAATACATTCCGGAGCTGCGGATCAGTCCCCGGTATCTGCAGATGCTGAAGGACAATCCTTCCCAGGAAACAAAAGACTGGATCCGCCGCAAAGTCGAATCAGCGAAGTGGCTGATCGATTCCATTGAGCAGCGCTACGCAACCCTGCGCAAAGTGGCTCAGGAAATCATTGATCATCAGCACGAGTTCCTTGAAGTCGGTGACGAAGGAATCCATCCGCTGAAGATGCAGCAGATCGCAGACCGCGTTGGTGTGCACGTCACAACCGTGTCCCGCGCCGTGGATGAAAAATGGATCCAGACGCCTCGCGGCCTGTTTCCTCTCAAACGATTCTTCGGTGGCGGTACTCATACGGCCGACGGCGATGAAGTTGCATGGGACACAATCCGCGTCAAACTGCAGGAACTGATCGACGGGGAAAACAAGAACGAACCCCTCAGCGATGATGACCTCGTCAGAAAACTGGAATCACAGGGCATCCGCCTTGCCCGCCGCACCATCACCAAATATCGCAAACAAATGCGGATCCCCAGCTCAAGACAACGCCGCGAATATTAAGCAGTCACTGGCCCTGACGCCGAGCACAAAAAGGTATCCCGAGCATTCCTGCTGGGCCCCGTACTGCAAAAACACGATGTTTTTCAATGAACTGAAGTCGATTTGACGGCCTCATCCGACTTGTGTCCCTCGCGTCAGATCTTCCCGCATTCCAATGTCACGCTGGAATTGTCTCCCAATTCGGCGGGAGCCTCGCCCTCCCGAAGGGGGACTTCACTGGGACCACCGAGCACTAGCTCGGTAACGCAAATCCAACGCCCTTCGGCTCGGCAGGAGCCTCGCCCTCCCGAAGGGGGACTTCCCTCGGACCACCGGGCACCAGCTCGGTAACGCAAATCCAACGCCCTTCAGCTCTGCAGGAGCCTCGCCCTCCCGAAAGGGAGTACTTCCCCGGGACCACCGAGCACCAGCTCGGTACCGCAAATCCAACGGACCTTCGGCTCTGCAGGAGCCTCGCCCTCCCGAAGGGGAGAACTTCCCCGGGACCACCGAGCACCAGCTCGGTACCGCAAATCCAACGCCCTTCGGCTCTGCAGGAGCCTCGCCCTCCCAAGCCTGCCACGTCTCGCCCTCCCGAGGG
>CAIOKE010000120.1 GCA_903858815.1 uncultured Planctomycetaceae bacterium
CTGCGCCGAACCTCCGCCACAACCACGCATCCTGCCGCCAATCAACACGACACCCAACGGCTTACGCCAACGCCTCGCCTGGACCCAAACTGACCCCACCCCCCGGGACCTCCGAGCACCAGCTCGGAGACAAACACCGCCGACCCGCGGCTCGGCAGGAGCCTCGCCCTCCCGGAAGGCGCACCGCGGGCGGGCGAAGCTCATGCTGAGCCGAACCTCCGCCACAACCACGCATCCTGCCGCCAATCAACACGACACCCAACGGCTTACGCCAACGCCTCGCCTGGACCCAAACTGACCCCACCCCCCGGGACCTCCGAGCACCAGCTCGGAGACAAACACCAACGACCTGCGGCTCGGCAGGAGACTCGCCCTACCAAAGGGAGCTGATCACTGCCCCCCGCCCACAGTGCGACGCAAAATCAACTGATCCAGCTCCTCTCGCAGCCGAGGCAGAATAGCGTCATACGGAAATGCTCCAATCGTGTCTTTACCACGCTTGAAATTCACGTGAGTCGGACCGCACCACAATCCCAGATCCGCATCATCCGTCTCACCAGGGCCATTCACCCGACAGCCCATCACAGCAATCGTGATGCGATGCTGCTCGGCATAACGAGTCATCTCGCGGACCTGCTCGGCCAGCTCCACAAACGCCTCATTCTCCACACGTGAACAACTGGGACAGCTGATGATGTTCAATGTCTTCAGGCCGTAATCCACCACACTCCGCACACGCCCTGCAGCAATCTCTTCAAGAATCTGACGACCAGCCGCAATCTCCTCAGCCTTCCGATTGTTCGCGACCGTCAATGACACTCGGATCGTGTCGCCAATACCACGACTGATCAACTGCTCAAACGCTATTCGCGTCTTAATGATGCCGTCCGGAGGCATCCCGGCTTCGGTCACGCCCAGATGCAGTGGCACGTCCGGACGCTTCTCGGCAAATCGACGATTCACCTCGATCACCTTCTGCGGATCAGAATCCTTCAAGGACACGCAGTAACGATCAAACCCCAGCTCGTCCAGGACCGCACAGTGCTCCCACGCACTCTCCAGCATCGGTGAAATCGAATCGTCCTCCGCATAACGCCCCTTCACCGCCGGATCCACCGATCCGCAATTCACTCCCACACGCATTGCACAGTCATTATCCCGCGCGACCTGCATCAGATATCGCACTTTGTCCTGCCATGGACGCTCTGTCTCATGATGATACAGATGCCCCGGGTTGTAACGGATCTTGTTGACATGCGGAGCAATCACTTCGGCCAGACGGTAGTTCTCCTGCAGGTCCACCGACAGATTGCAGGAAACCTGCTGACGAATCTCCATCAAAGCCTCAGCGTCGCGACGACTGTCGATCGCCACCCGCACAACATCCGCACCCGCCGCCTCCAGATCATGGATCTGTCGCACCGTGGCATCAATGTCCTGAGTCCGCGTTGCAGTCATGCTCTGCACCGCTATCGGATGCTGACTGCCAATGCTGATGCTGCCAATGGCGACACTGCGAGTCGGATTGCGGACAATTACGGGTCGCTGAGGCGCATTCATCCGGGAAAACTTTCCTAAATCTGCCGGCCAGGCACCAGCATCGATCGATGCCAGACTCGCCCGAATCCCGGCAAAATCCTAGTCCGCACGACGGCGAACGCCAACAATCCGGACGCCCAGTCTCGCAGATGGCCAATCCAACCCGTTTTCGGATCCCGAAATCCGCTTTTTATCTGCGAGTCAGCCGGACTGACGCACCAGTTCCGGAATCGGACGCCCCTTATCAACCACGGGAGTCGGACGTCCGTTGAAGTCCGTGATCAGCGTCTTCGCCGCATCAATCCCCAGATGATGATAAATCGTCGACAGGAAATCTTCTGCACTGCAGATCCGCTCAATCGAATCCTCGCCACGCCGGTCCGTCGCTCCGATAAAGCCCCCCGTGCGAATGCCACCACCAGCCCACAGGTTGGAAAACGCTCGCGGCCAGTGATCCCGGCCGGGCTGCTGAGTTCCTGCGGGAGCACTGGCATTTCCGGCGCCCGTGCTGGCCGCATAGTTGATTTTCGGAGTCCTCCCGAATTCCCCCGTGACGACCACCAGCACCCGCTTGTCCAACCCCCGCTCGTACAGGTCTTCAATCAAAGCACTGACAGCCTGATCATAGGCCGCCGCACGAAACTGCAGCCCCTCAAAAACATGGTGATTCACCGCATGGTCATCCCAGTTCTGCACCCGCCCGCACAGCGGCCCGTTCAGACTGGTCGTCAACACATCCACTCCCGCCTCAACCAGCCGCCGCGCCAACAGCAGCTGCTGACCCCACGTGTTACGACCGTACCGATCACGGACACGATCGTCCTCCCGCGACAAATCAAACGCTTCCTTCGTCCGCGCATTCGTGAGCAGTGTCATCGCCTGCTCCTCAAACTGATCCAGCGCACCCAGTTCCCCCTGCCGATCAAAAGCTCGATCCAGAGTATCCAGGTTCTGCCGCAGTCCGGAACGCCGTCCCAGTCGCCGCACTTCATTCGGATCCGTCAATCCAATGTTGGGCACCGAAAACGTTGGGTTGTTCGGATCCCCGTTCACCGTGAATGGTGACCACGCATCCCCCAGATATGCCGGTCCATTGTATTCCAGCGGCGGATTGATCCCGACATAGGCCGGCAGAGGATTGTTGCGAGCACCTTCCCGCGATCGCAGATAGTTGGTTACCGACATCCAGTCCGGCAGCCTTGGCTTCGGCTTATCCCGCGTATCAGGATCGCCCGAAAGCATCTGCATCGAACCGGCCGGATGCCCGGCCGCCGTCTGCCGCATCGATCGCAGGATCGTAAACTTGTCCGCTATCGCCGCCTGCCGCGGCAACAGCTCTGTAAACTGCATCCCCGGAATTTTCGTATCGATCAGCCCGAATGGACCACGATATTCCGACGATGCCTCAGGCTTCGGATCATACGTGTCAATGTGCGAACATCCACCCGGCTTCCAGACCAGAATCACGGCAGTCTTCTGATCACCTGGTACCGACTTGCCCGCCTCACCCGCCCGCAGGGATTGAGCCCGCAGATTCAGCAGAGCCGGCAGTGGCAGACTGGCAAATCCCCCCAGACCAAAACGCAGGAATCCTCGCCGCGAACGGCCAGCAAAGTCCAGCGGGCCGGGACACAGACTGGTCGCCGAAAATGGGTCAGTCATTTTGCCTCCGCAGATTTCACACGAATCGATATGGGTTCACTCACAATAATCTCAGCTGTGTCCTTCGGCGCTGCCTGTTCAGCAGCCACCTTGTGACTCTGCTCCGCTTTCAACACCGCGTCATCAGCGGCTTTCAGGGCCACCTGAGCCTCCTGCAGAACCTTCTCAGGGTCTGCACGATTCTCTGACGCTGCAGCTGCCAGCGCGGCTGCCGCCTGCTCCACCACCGCCGCTGCGGCCTGCCGCTTGACTCGCGCTGCGTCCAGCTCCTGCTGCGCCTTCTGCACGCCTTCCGGGTTGTAGCTGTAACGAGCCACTGCACTGCCGTAAAACGCTATCAGATAATCGCCCGGTGCCGTCTTCAGGGCCGCCGTATCAAAGACCACATCAAATGTGTCGCCCGTCAAAGACACATCGAACTGTGGCTGCTGCTGGAACCCGGAACCCAGAGTCCTGAGCTGCAGGATGTTCCCCGAAAATTCGGCTCGACGAGTCTGCAGCATCGGCAAAGTCAGCTTCTGACCAGCCACCACCTCATGCACTCCGCGGTCACGAGGAGCAATAGAGACTGGAGCATATTCAGAACCACACACGGAAACTGCCAGATCATCCAGCAGCCGAGGACTGGGGATCTCACTCCACGCATCCACCACCGGCCACGACATTGCTGCAATACTGCAGGGACGCACAACCTGAACATCACCGATCTTCGCTGCACCTGACATCTGAGCAAATGCGAAGGAACGCGGCGCATTCTGATCGGCCGTCAGCAGCACAATCCCACGATTCTGCCCCGCCGGAATCTGCAGCCCACTGGCTGTCACACCCTCCGGAAGGCCCGTAACCGTCAGATCAATCGGACCGTCAAATCCATCCCGGCGCAGTGCAATCACTTCAAGGGCTGTGGTGATCCCGCCACGCAGTGCGAGCGGCTTCGAAAGCGCATTCCGGTCGCCATTCCGCAGCTCCATATGCAGCCCCCACGCACAGAGCGCGAAGTCCGGAGCTGCCCTGCGGATGACCAGACGCCAGATATTCGCAGGGTCCGTTCGAGTTCCACCAAACAGATCCGTCAGACGCAGCTGGTAACGACCATCCTCAGGAGCCTCGAAACGCCCCATTGGATCAGCACTGCCGCCGTCATAAGGTGGGCCGTCGTAGGAATACCCGTTACTCGATGGCTTCATCGGACTCGGAATGTCGCTGAATTCAACAACGTCCGCCAGCCGCTCCTGACCACCCTCTGACACCACTCGCTGAATCACGACTGCCGGATCGGTCGGACGCCCTAGACGCTCGGATGCCACCTCCACCCACCACACTTCACCCTTCTTCGCGGTAAACTCAAACACGTCCGTGTCGGCCGCCGTAGCAAATGAACCCTGCACATCACATGGCAGCGAAAGACTTTGAACAACACCCGCAGAACTGTCCGGCTGATGCTCCGTCACCGCAGCATCCGCAGACAAACCCTCAGGTGGCCACGAAAAAGATCGCACCGGACGAATCGCTGCCAGAATCGGCTGAGAATCACCAGCCGCCAGCTGACGCAGACCCAACCGATAAAAATACCCCGCGCCTCCCTTGTAGGTCAGTTCATGCACCTTGATCACATGTGAGCCACTGACTTTTGCGGTGAAATCAATCAGGCCCCGCTGACGCTCAACAATCAGATCCTGGCCCGCTGCATTCGCCAGTACCAGCACCGGATCAAGCTTCGATTCGATACTGCGAGATTCACAGGTAATCACATAACGAACACCAGCCTCCGCCTCAAACCGATAATGGTCGATACTGCGAGCCGACATCTGCGAATTGCAGATGCTGTTGATCGACAGCGGCATCGCCGTTGACACCGCAGTACTGCCGGATTGCTGCATCAGCTCTGGTAAGTTTCCCACGCTGAAAACTCGCGAGGAAGAAATGCCCAGTCGAGTCAGCAGTCGAGCTTCATAAAGACCGGCAGGACAGTCGGCCGGAATCGTAATCCGGAATTTGCCGGAAACCGCTGTCCCATCAGCAGGCGTTTGCGGGACGGCAGACAAACGCCGGTCGGAAAACATCAGCTGGGGCTGATCATCCAGAAACTCGCCAGCCACCGTAACGTCAACCGCAGTTCCCGCCTGACCGCCCATTGGAGTGATCGACAGCAGACGTGGCAGTGGTAGACAGACCGTCTGGGCAAACACCTGCGGACCGCCGGCAAAGACACCGATCAGCAGCAGACATAACGCCAGAACTGTCGTCGCCGGTCGTGGAGACATACGGCAGTCTTCCGGAAGAGGCAGGCAGGGCGGGAAGGAGAGCGAGAGCAGAACATCAGAATCCAGAATACAGCATCGACCCCCTGCGAGGAAATCGTTTCCAGAAAAAAACACAAATCCCGTTTTCCCTTTGACTTTGGGTGCCATGCACCTTTTTATGGTTTTACAGTGTTTTTGCTGCTGCTTTCGTCACTCGACAGGACCGATCCGCCATGCCACGTGTCAGCCGCAAACAGATTTTTTCCGCAACCGATGTGCAGGTCTTCCATCTGATCAGTCGCTGTGTCCGCCGCAATCATCTGTGTGGCACTGATCGCCGATCAGGTCGCGATTATTCCCATCGAAAACTGTGGATCCGCGACCGGCTGGAACTGCTGGCCGGCATTTTTGCCATCGAAATCCTTGGTTTTGCCGTCATGGGCAACCATCTGCACCTTGTCATCCGCACGCGTCCTGATCTGGCTGCAGACTGGTCGCCCGATCAGCTGGCGGCGCGCTGGTGGGCCCTGTTTCCGCAGCGGCGGCTGGCGGACGGCAGCCCGGCGGAACCGTCCAAAGAAGAACTGCACAAGCTGATC
>CAIOKE010000121.1 GCA_903858815.1 uncultured Planctomycetaceae bacterium
AGACCCGTCAGCTGACGCTAACGGTTCGGCTGTAGGCTGGGGGCGACACGGTTTGTGTGGGCAAAAGGCGGCCGGGCAGGAATGCCCGGGCTACGGGTTCGGCTGATCACTGACTTCGGCTCGGCAGGAGCCTCGCCCTCCCGAGGGGGACTTCCCCCGGGACCACCGAGCACCAGCTCGGTAACGCCCAGCGACCAGACCCGTCAGCTGACGCTAACGGTTCGGCTGTAGGCTGGGGGCGACACGGTTTGTGTGGGCAAAAGGCGGCCGGGCAGGAATGCCCGGGCTACGGGTTCGGCTGGCCACTGACTTCGGCTCGGCAGGAGCCTCGCCCTCCCGAGGGGGTTCGCGGTCGGCTGACCCTGCGGGCTGGGTTGAGTCTGCGGGGGCAGCGGCGCTCCGCAAAGTTTGCCACGCCTCTGCAGTGCACATCATAGGTGCACGACCTACGACTCGCGCTGCCCGCACGGAATCCAGTGGCTTCGCTGGCCGTCTTCACGATTTCACAATCTGCGTTCTGTCAATCGGCAATTCAGGCCGATGTTGACTTTGCCGTTTTCCGAGCACTCCCCACCGCTCTCTTCCTGCGAATGCACACGATTCGCAGGACCACGCTGGAACAGGTTCAGCAGATGAAGTCTACTCGCGACAGCTTTGATCTTCCCGGTCGCAATGCCGCCATCTGGCTGCCGGGACTCGCCGCTTTCCTGCTGCCGCTGATCATGTATTCTCTCAGTCATCTGAAGCTGCACAATGATGTTGCGAACTGGCTGCCCGATACAGACGAGCAGTCGGCCATCCTGAACTGGTACCAGAATCTGTTCCCTGATGATGACCGTATCCTCGCATCATGGGATGGTTGTTCGCTGACGGATCCTCGCATGGCGGAATTTGCGCGTCGACTGGAGGGTCGCCGCATTCAGGATGCTCGCGAAGGCGGGTCCCCGTACATCGCTGAAGTGACAGAACCGGCCGATCTGCTGCGCCGCATGCGCAGTCGACATATTCCCCTGACTGAAGCTCTGAATCGCACGTCCGGATTGCTGATCGGCAACGGGGCGCTGCGACTGGAGCTGGCGGAATTCGCCCAATTGCATTCGCTCAGCGTGGCCGATCAGGCCATCGCACTGGGACGAGATCGGTTCGGGCTGAATGTGCGGATCGTGAAACATGAGATCCCGGCACCAACGGCGACCGATTTCCCCGAGTCCGACGGGGACTCGCAGGAGCTGCTGCAGGATCTGACGGAATGGGTTGCTGCTCAACGCCGCACGGATCTGCAGCTTCAATGGGATGGAATGCATGTCAATGAGAAGAAGACGCAGGAGTTCATCGCAGCTCTGAAACAACTGCAAGTGGGCGGACTGAAAGCTGAGCCGGTGGTGGTGGATACCTGGTTTGTTCCAGGGGCTGCTGCGGCTGTGTCGATCAGCCTGAGTTCGGCCGGGACTGCCGAACACAGCAAAGCGCTGCAGGTGATTCGTGATGCGGCGGTGGCCAGTGGAATCCCGGCTGCGGAACTGCATCTGGGCGGTCGCACCGTTGCGGCGGTGGCTTTGAATGCCGGAGTCAAGCAGGCCGCGTGGAATTCGGCCGCCCCTTTGTGGCAGATGTGGCTGCGTTCGCCCCTGCTGCTGGCCGCACTTGTGGGCTTCGCCTGCAGCTATCTGACGCTTCGCAGTATCCGCCTTGCCCTGATGGTGCAGGGCGTTTCCATGTTCACGGCGGCTGCGGCGACTGCGTTGATCGTGCCCTTCGGTGAAGGGATGAATATGGTGCTGGTGGTGATGCCGACGCTGCTGCTGGTTGTCACTGTGTCGGGCAGCTTCCATCTGTGCAATTACTGGCGTCAGCTGGGGCATCGGGAATCCAGCGAAGCCGTGGCCGAAGCGGTCGCTCGGGCGTGGACGCCCTGCGTACTGGCGTCGGTGACGACGGCCATTGGCCTTGCATCGCTGATGATCAGCTCACTGTTGCCCGTGCGTTCTTTCGGATTGTTTGCGTCTGTCGGTTGCCTGATTTCGCTGGGTGCCGTGCTGTATCTGCTGCCGGCTATGATGCAGCATCTGCAGCGACCGACCATCATGCCGCTGCCCGTTGGCAGTGACGATGGGGCTCAGTCCGGTTTGAGCTTGCTGTGGCTGCGCTGCGGACGGCTGCTGTGCCGCTGGTCCGGGTTCAATCTGGGGCTCAGTTTTGCCCTGACGGCTCTGGCCGTTGCCGGCCTGACGTGGTTCCGCACGGAAACCAAAGCCATTCGCTACTTCCCGGATGATTCGCGAGTTGTCGCGGATTACCGTTTCCTCGAAGATAACCTTGCCGGGATCATTCCGGTCGATGCCATCGTGCGGTTCAGCAGCACGCATCAGAAGCTGATGACTTTCGAAGAACGCACAGCGGCCGTGATGCGGTTGCAGCAGCGATTGAACGGACATCCGGAAATCAGTGGCAGCCTGTCCCTCGCATCCTTTCTGCATGGTGCCGAACAGCCTCGAACGACTGCTCGTGCATCGCGTCTGCGCGATCAGCTGACGGAAGAGAAACTGTTTGCAGTGCTGCGTGATCAGCAGGGACCACGGCAGTCCGTGCATTCGCTGCTGGCCCTGTCGCAGCAGACTGTGGAACTGCACGATGTGAAACGCATTCTGCAGAAGAATGGTGATGAAATCTGGCGAGTCACTTGTCAGGCCAGTATTCTGAGTGATGCCGACTATCGGCAGCTGACCAGTGATCTGACTGATCTGGCCGGACGTGAACTGCAGAACCTGCCTGGTGGCAAGCCCGCCTGTCTGGTGACCGGACTTGTGCCGATCTTCCTGCGAACTCAGGACGCTTTGCTGGAAAGCCTGATCTACAGTTTCGCCGCAGCTTTCGGACTGATCGCCGTTGTGATGGCAGTGCTGCTGCGGGATATTCCGGCGGCACTATTGTCCATGATTCCCAATGTGGCGCCGACCGCTGTCGTATTCGGACTGCTGGGCTGGTGTGGCGTGCGAGTGGATGTGGGGACGATGGTCACAGCGTCCGTGGCACTGGGGCTGGCCGTCGATGGTACGCTGCACTTCCTGTACGTGTTCCGCCAGGAACTGCAGCCGGATGTGACGCGTGAAGAGGCGATTGCTCGAGCCACCTCGCAGTGCGCACCGGCGATCTGGCAAACCAGCTGTGCTGTGGGGCTGGGTGTGCTGACTCTGTTCCCGACAGAACTGCTGCTGATCAGTCGTTTCGGCTGGGTGCTGGCAGCACTGGTTGTTGCGGCGATGTGGGGCGACCTCGTCCTGCTGCCTTCCATGCTGAACGGCCTGCTGGGCGACCTGCTGGTGGAAAAGAAGAAAGCGGCTGATGCAGCGGCAGCGGCGGCGGCTCGACTGGTGACCGGTAAGGCGACCACTGTGGCCAGTGCTGAGCCGGATGAGAAGCCTTCTGTAGCAATCGATTCACACCCGCCGGCGATTGTGCCCGTGAGACCTCCCCATTTTCTGGTTCGCTACTCGCCAAATACCTCGGCGCGGGAATAATGGTCCGTGACACGATGGTTCGGTTGAACTGCTGACCTGCCCGGCGACAGAATTACTGCGGATGGTCAGGTCCGTGTCGCGTCCTCGGCGGCGAGGGCGGTTCCGAATCCCTTGAAAGAAATGGCAGACGAAGCACGTGGCTGACTACGTTGAACCGTTGGGAATGCGGCTGCTGATTCGCAAAGACGAAGCTCGCCAGAAAACTCGTGGCGGCATCGTACTGCCCGACAACTCCGAGATTCCAACGATTACTGGTCGTGTGGTGGAAGTCAGCGTGCAGGTGGAGCGTAATGAGGACTTTCCGGTCCGCAAATACGACAAAGTGTTGTTCCATCCGAAGAATGCGATTCCGGTGGACTTTGAGGGCAACAACCTGCTGTTTGTGGTCCCGATTGAGGACGTGGTTGCGGTCTTCCGTCGTGAAAGCAGCCGGACGGGTCGGCGAACTGCCGACTCCAGTGACGACGAGTGACCGCCAGTAGCCCGGGCGATTCGTGACGCCGAAGTCCACCCACTGTAGCCTCGGCTTCAGTATGGGACCTATGGGTCTTATATGACCTATGCGACCTATGCACTGCCCCAGCGGGTGCCCCAGTGGGGACACACCACTTGGGCATTGCCGGGGCATTGCGTTGCCGGGCGTCGCGTTGCCGGGCGTCGCGTTGCCGGGCGTCGCGGGGAGGGCGTCGCGGGGAGGGCGTCGCGGGGACACACCCCATTTGATGGCTTCCTGGCCCACAGCCCAGATCGGATTTCAGATTACGTCATCCGCAATTCCGAATTTAGCCCTGCTGGTGTGTTTATAAGACCAATTTGTCCTATATGACCTATGCGACCTATGCACTGCCCCAGTGGGTGCCCCAGCGGGGACACACCACTTGTGCCGGGCGTCGCGGGGACACACCGCTGGCACTTGGGTGCTTGTGTGTTCAAGTGTTCCGGTGTTTTGTGCTGTTGCTGTGTCCCCGGCATCCCTGGTGATTTTGGCCCTGCTGGTGTGTTTTTAAGAGCAATGGGTCCTGTATG
>CAIOKE010000122.1 GCA_903858815.1 uncultured Planctomycetaceae bacterium
ATGCCTCAGCCTGTCAATCCTCACGAAGGTAAGACCATCAACCGGAGAGCCGGATGCGGGAGATCCGCCAGTCCGGTTCGGAGGGAGGGGGGAGCCGAACTCAATCGGTCCTCCCTACCCCTATCGGTTGTTGGCGAAGAACGATGGGGAGCAGGGGCAGTTGACTTCGGCTCGGCGGGAGCCTCGCCCTCCCAAGGGGTAGTTTGCTGGGACCACCGAGCACCAGCTCGGTAACGCTGAGGAACAACACCCGTCAGCTGACGCTAACGGCTCGCCTCGGGGGGGGGCTTGAATGCGGTGGACGACACGGGCTGAAGCCTATGCTACGACGACCGAGCAGCAGTTCGGGGATGATGCCGAGGCTACGCTTTGCCTGTTGGTTGTCAGCGCAGGGAATGGCTGAGCGATGGGTCAACGTGGGTGGTGTTTTGGGTTTGTGTGGGTATGAGGCGGCCGGGCAGGAATGCCCGGGCTACGGTTGTGGGGGAAGAACGATCGGGGAGCGGGGGCAGTTGACTTCGGCTCGGCGGGAGCCTCGCCCTCCCAAGGGGTAGTTTGCGTGCACTGACCACTGACCACTGACCACTGACCACTGAAAACCGAAAACCGAAAACCCCCTTTATTTCGCCACGGTCGCTGTGTCACGGATGCAGAAGACGTGACTGCCTACTCGAATCAGCAGGCTGCCGCTGACGGCGGCGACGGCGTATTGCGTGGGGCCTGAGAACATAGCGTTGGCTTGTTTGCGTTCCGGACTGGTTTCATCCGTTTTGGGGGCTCCGTTGTCGCTGGGCGGCGTATCGGCGGTCCACAATTCATTGACGGCCAGCTGGCGAAATTCAGGGCCGGCGGCCAGTACGGTGGTGGCACCTTCCTTGCCAAAGAAATAGATGCGATCACCGATTGCCAGCGGAGTCGCCCAGCACGACTGTTTCGTGCGCTGTGCGTACTTCTGTTCGCCAGTGGCAGCATCAAGACAGTACACCACACCGACGCGATTGACCCAATAGGCGTATCCCTGATGCACGAACGGTGAAGCCCACGATGGTGTGGCTTCCGAGGACATCCACGGCTTTTCGATCTTCCATTGATCGCCATCGCGAGTGACTTTAATCAGGGCATTGGATTTCTGTGCTCCAGCCGAGTTTTCCCCGCTGCGTCCTGGTGAGGCGGCGACGAGGAATGAGTCTGGTCCGGCGGGCAGCGGAGTTGTGGCTGTGTTGCCGCCGATATCGGCATAGGTCCACAGTTGTTTTCCTGTGGCTGGATCATACGAGTCGATTGTTCCGGCAGAACTGACAATGACCTGCGGCAGTCCGGCCAGAGTCAACAGCGCCGGACTGCTCCAGCTGGTCCGACTGGTGCGATCCGTCTTCCACAGAATGCTGCCATCCGCTTTGGAGATGGCGACAAGGCAGGACGGGCCTTCGTCATCGATCAGTACGATCACAGCTGAGTCGGTCTGTACGGGCGAACTGCTGAGCCCGAATTTGTTGACGAAGCGACCGTAGAGTTTTGACAGGGATGTGGTCCACACCTGTTTTCCATCGTGCGTGAGAGCCACGAGGTCGCCGCATTCAAAGAAGGCGAACACGTGATTGCGATCGACCACCGGAGTCGGGGCGGCACGACTGATATAGACGCTGTTGGGATCAGGCGCGGTCGACTGGTGCTGGTGGTCCCACAGGATGGCGCCATCGGCGAGTGACAGACAGACCGTATGACAGGTTTCCTTGTTTTCACCGACAACGGTGGTCACGAATGCGCGATCGTTCCAGATCACGGGGCTGGATTGTCCGTGTCCGGGTAATGACGCGTCCCACGCGACATTCTGCGAAGGTGACCACGTGAGAGGAATTGAGGCTGGTTCGATGGGCGTTGCTGCGGCCCCCAGAAATCCCGGCCATGCCGGTGGATCAGCAGGTAACAACAGGGCAAGCAGCAGCAGACCGAACATCGAGCGATTCCTTAAAGCAGACGTCTTTTCCCGGCTGAATACAGCAGCTGCAAAACCCGGGATGGCTGGCCGCGACAGTTGCCAGCAGGCAGATGATACGCAAGAGTGTTCACAGTCGAAGGACATTTTCCACTCAAAATGACCGCAGGATTCCGATTCCCATGCGTCTGGCCTCTGTTCTGACTCCTTTGTCTGACGAAAACCTGCAACTGGCAGCTCAGTGCGGCGTGACCGATATTGTGCAGCGTTATCCGGGGCCGGATCCGCAGGTACTGAAACAGGGGTGTCGGCGGATCCAGTCTTTTGGCATGAAGTGTTCGGTGGTCGAAGGCTACCTGCCGATCGAAAACATCAAGCTGTGCCGCGATGATGGCACTGAAGTGCGGGCTCTGCAGGAACTGATTCGGCAGATGGCCGATCAGGATATCCGGCTGTTGTGTTACAATTTCATGGCGGGTACAGACTGGTGTCGTACCGTCCTGAATGCTCCGGAACGTGCCGGGGCCAAAGTGACGGCGTTCCGGCTGGCCGATGTGGAACAGGCGGTCTTACTGGGATATCGACCGACGGATCCGCAGGCCGAAGCCGCAGCTCGCCAGCTGACCCCCGATCATCTGTGGCAGCAGCTGGAACGATTGTTGAATCAGCTGCTGCCGGTGGCTGAGCAATGCGGCGTCGTGCTGGCGATGCATCCGGATGATCCGCCGCTGGCTTCGCTGCTGGGGAAGCCACGCATCATGCACAATGTCGAAGCCTTTGAACGCCTCGTCAGACTGGCGCCCAGTCCGTCAAATGCCATCTGCTTCTGCCAGGGCTCGTTTGCTTCCATGAATGTGGATATTCCAGCCACCATTCGTCGGCTGGGGCCATGGATTCGCTATGTGCATTTTCGGGACGTGGCCGGGACTCCGCAGGATTTTGCCGAAACGTTTCACGACAATGGACCAACCGATATGGCGGCTGCCATGCGCGCCTATCATGAGATTGGCTTTACCGGTGCCATGCGTCCGGATCACGTCCCGCAGTTGCTGGGTGAAGACGATGGGGAACCGGGATACACGATGCTGGGGCGATTGTTCGCCTGGGGCTACATGCGCGGGTTGATGCAGGCAACACGAGGGCAGTGATCCGTTGTCAGTGACACCAAAGTCGCCAACCGGGAGGGCGAGGCTCCTGCCGAGCCGAAGGTGACTGTTTTGTGGTACCCGAGCTGGTGCTCGGGGGGCCCGGGCGTCGCCCCTGGGAGGGCGAGGCTCCTGCGGAGCCGAAGGTGACTGGTTTGTGGTTCCCGAGCTGGTGCTCGGGGGTCCCGGGCGTCCCCCTGGGAGGGCGAGGCTCCTGCCGAGCCGCAGGATGAGGGCGAGGACAAAAATGTAGCCCGAGCATTCCTGCTCGGCCCCATCCCTCAAAAAACAACGGTGTTTTTCAATGTGCTGAAGTCGATGTGACGGCCTCAGGTGACTTTTGTCCCTCGTGTCAAGGATGACTGGAATAGGTCTACCGAGCTGGTGCTCGGGGGGCCCAGGCGGGGAGAGTCGAGCCGTTGGCGTCAGTTGACTGGTGTTGTGTTGGTGTTGTGTGGTGGTGTTTTTTTACCACGGAGGACACGGAGGGACACAGAGAAACGCAAGGGGTTGGGTGTGTGGG
>CAIOKE010000123.1 GCA_903858815.1 uncultured Planctomycetaceae bacterium
GGGCTGAAGCCTTGTCATTACCCACAAATTCAGCAGTTTGTGACCTCGGCTTTAGGAAGCCGGCCGTTCAGGCCTGAATCGCAAACGCGGGCAAGCAGAACCAGGGCCCGGAGACGTACACCACGCTCGGAGGCCCGCACCAGGCCTGAAGGGCCGACCTCAGCGAAGCCAGGTGCGTCAGCACCTGGTCGCGACACCCTTCAACACCCCCTCAGGCCTGAAGGGCCGGTTTCAGCGAAGCCAGGTGCGTCAGCACCTCGAAACGCCGTGCCCGACCGCGAACACAACACACGCCTTGAAATCGGCCCTTCAGGCCTCAAAACCAATTTTGAGGATGCCCCAGGCCCAGGGCTGCGCCCTGGGCTTTCGGAAACCGGCCCTTCAGGCCTGAATCGCAGCCGCAGGTAGAGCAAAAACGAAACACTCGTTCCAATGGAACACTTGGTTTTGTGGGTAATGACAAGGCTTCAGCCCGTGTCGTCCAACCAAACGCCCACTGCCCACTGCCCACTGCCCACCGCCCACCGAAAACCGAAAACCGAAAACCGATTCAACTGCTCGCCTGCTGCAAAAGTTGCTGATCCGACATCGTCAGCCGACTGTGAATCAACGGCAGAGGTTCCAGCACCGGTGACTCGGACAGGACAAGACTGGCCAGCACCTGCTGCCCGACAGCCTGTGGATCATGGCAGTACAAACGCACCAGAGGCTGCCCCGCGGTGACTCGATCCCCGATGCGAACCAGCATCTCCAGCCCCACAGAATGATCGATCACATCCGCCGCACGCTGCCGACCTCCGCCCATCGCGATCACAGCATAACCCAGCTGCTCGGCCTGAATCTGCTGCACAAAGCCATCCCGCGTGGCTGTCAGCTCGGTCACCGGAGCAAACTGCAGCGGTAATCGATGGTCACCGCCCTGCGCCGAGACCATTCGCAGAAACCTGTCATACACCGCACCGGATTCCAGCAGTCGCTCACAGCGAGCCGCAGCCGCCACAGCATCCGCACAGGCTGCGCTGTCCACCAGCACCTGAGCCGCCAACTGCACTGATAACCGCCGCACATCCGCAGGACCAGCCCCCTGCATCACCTGCACCGCTTCCTGAACCTCCAGCGCATTGCCACACATGGCCCCCAGTGGCTGATTCATATCCGTCAGCAGGGCGGTGGTTCTGACCTGCATGGATGTTCCCGTGCGCACCAGCGATTCTGCCAGTTGAGCAGCCTCAGTGGCCGTCTTCATAAATGCGCCCGAACCGAACTTCACATCCAGCACCAGAGCCGCCGGTGACTCGGACAGCTTCTTACTCATAATGCTGCCGGTGATCAACGGTATCGAGGGCACGGTCCCCGTCACATCACGCAAAGCATACAGCCGACGATCAGCAGGCGCCAGCTCGGCTGTGGTGCCGGTAATCACACAACCGTGCGACAGCACCTGCTGCTGCAGTTCCACGATGGACAGACTGGTGCGAAACCCCGGGATGGACTCCAGCTTGTCCAAAGTCCCTCCGGTGGGTCCCAGTCCGCGTCCCGACAGCATCGGTACCCGGACCCCGCATTCCGCCAGCAGCGGAGCAAGAATCAGAGATGTTTTGTCGCCCAGACCACCGGTCGAATGTTTGTCGACCACCGGGATCCCATCGTCCGGCCACTGCAGACGCGATCCCGAATGCAGCATCGCGGCGGTCAACCGAGCCGTTTCGCGAGGTGTCATTCCACGCAGATAGATGGCCATCAACATGGCCGCCGCCTGATAATCGGGAATCCGACCGTCAGCAACCCCACCGACAAAACTGTCGATCTGCTGATCTGACAGTTCCAGTCCATCACGCTTGATGGCAATCAGTGCGGCTGGCTGCACAAACACACCCTTCTGTCAAAAAGTCCCCACGACCAAAACCATATCCTACTCCAAACCAGCCCGCCCGTCATTCACAACACCGCACCACGCCGCCCCCGTGGCTCTCGAGACAAGGACAAAAAATGTGGCCCGAGCTCTCCTGCTCGGCACCATCCGTCAAAACACAATTGGGCATTTCAAGGGTGACGAGAAGTGCGTGCCCGGGCTGAAGCCCGGGCTACTGACACTTACCGTTCGGGGCAAAAAAAACGACGAGCAACCCGGAGGCTCTCGTCGTGAGATTCTGTCATCCACGCTGCAGCGGACAGCTCAGCGAGCAGACAGCTCGAAATTCAGTTCGCTGCTGCCACCGGCCGGTACCGTGACCTTCAGACCTGAGGTCTTAGCGACGTTGTACTTGCGAGGCACAAGATAGATGGTTTCAGGTTCCTTCTTGCCACTCTTGTCGTCTGACGCAGAAATGTCACTGAGTGACATGGAGGCATCAGTGCCAGCCGGTGTCGATGCGCCCTCTCCACTGATCTTGATGATGGCCACATAGTGGTCACCCACCGGGGCCCCATCATTCTGCTCGACACTGGTAATGTGATAGACACCATTGGCGTCCGTCATCCCCGAACAGGGCCGACCACCATTGACCGGTTCAAAACTGACACTGGCACCCTCGACCGGATTGCCATCCAGAGTAACTTTGCCCGAGGCCGCAGCCAGTGGTGGGCCGTCGCCACTTTTGCAGCCAGCAGAAAGTACAGCAGTCAGCAGCAGGCAGGTTGCCAGCAAAACGTTACGCATAATGAAGACTCTTTGAATTGCAGGAGCAGCAGGGAAAGTTCAGCCACATGGCAAGCAAAACGCCCCTGAGCGATTGCGCGATCAGGGGCGATTGTTCGGAAAATCACAATCCAGACATCAGTCACCAGGAACAGTCACGACCATCCCGTCGTTCTTTGCACCCAGACGATTGTATGTGGTGTGGTCGATGTTTTCCGAGATGAAACGGACAGCACCGTCACCCAGCAGAAACTGAGCACCACCGGTGTGACGGGAACGGAAGCCGAATTCATCGACCCAGTTGTTCACCCAGTTGCAACCCGATGTTGAATCCTCGTTGCAGGTATTCAGGTTGATCGGGTACAGCGTCGATGCCATCCCCTGACCGTTGTTGGACTGCAGCCAGCCCTGACGCATGTGGTTGCTGCACTCAGGACGAACTTCACCCATGTAAATCGTGTTGGACAGTCCATCCACACAGTTCTTCATGCCGTCGCTGCAGTTGTTGCGGTAGAACGGTCCCGGAACACGACTGCCACCCTGACCGTGTCCCATGATGTAACCGAGATACTTGTCGGGGCAAGTGGGTGATACGTTGGGATTTCCACCCGTCGGACTGCCGGCGTTGGTGGCACCCTTGCTGCCAGCATAGTTCTGTACCGTGCCGACCCCATTGAAGCTTTTGCCGGCGGTGTCAGATGGACACACAAAGGCCGGAACGTGAAACACAACTCGCATCAAACGCCCGTCCGGCAGCGTCGCGTCGTTGACATTCAATGACGCAGCCGGCGGATTGTTGAACGGAATCTGATTGAACATGTTGGCCTGCTCGACAAATGGCAGCAGATGCGTCAGCAGACTGCCCTGCTGATACGTCCGACCACTGTTCGTGTTGTTCCAGAAGGCCCCCGGAGGAAACAGACCGTACTGGTCATGGTAGTTGTGCAGAGCAATCCCCAGCTGATGCAGGTTGTTCTTGCACTGAGTACGACGAGCAGCCTCACGAGCCTGCTGAACCGCAGGCAGAAGCAACGCAACCAGAATGGCAATGATCGCAATCACCACCAAAAGCTCGATCAACGTAAATGCTGACCGACGCGGACGACTTACTGGCATACAAACCTCGCAGGAACTGACGTTTATCCGAGAAAATCACGAAAGCGTTTAGAATACTTCGCAATCGGATTCAGTGTCAACTTTTCCCGCAAATTTGCACGTTTTTGGGCAGTTTCTAAGGCAAACACTGAGTATTTGCACCCCATTCACGGTACGCATGACCACTCATTGCCGCCTGTGGCGGTAAGCCCCCAAGCAGCAGGAGATACAGAAAATCACGGAATTTCGGACACTTCATGACGCCGTGTACAAAAAGATCGCCCAGGCATTCCTGCTCGCCACGAACAAAACCCGTAGCCGTGGCTTTAGCCCGGGCAACTTACGCACCCCACCACCCCAAAAACACGGCGATTTTCCACCAAAGGAAGTCCGTCTCACACTCCCATTCGACTCTTGTCCCCCGCGTCACGTCAGGAACACTGCTGCCGAACTGCAGCAAACCTGCTTGCTCAGAAGCGACCTTGACCCTCCCTTGCGGTTCCGGTTGTAATTCCCGATGCGGCATCGACTGGGATGTCTGCCGCTGGGGCCAATTCAAAGGAGTCGCCGGGGCGGATGTTGTCGACTTTCGATCGCTACCTGACATGGCGCCTGCTGCACACGTTTGCGATGCTGTTCATCGCTACGTACGGCCTGTTCGTGGTCATCGATCTGTTCATGAACATCGACGAATTCCAGGAGAATTCGCTGAAGGGCCTGACGGCTGCTGATGCCGGACGGCAGCTTGAGTTGTTTCGGCAGATCGGAATCTACTACCTGTATCGGGCATTTGATTACTTCGAGCTGGCCGGGTCCATCCTGGTCGTGATCTCAGTCATCGCCGTGCTGGCGTTGATTCGCAAAAGCAGTGAAACGTTCCCCTTGCTGGCAGCCGGAGTTCCAGCGTTTCGCCTGCTGCGTCCGCTGCTGCTGACCACTGCCGGCCTGAATCTTCTGCTGGCCATCAATCAGGAACTGGTGATCCCGCAGCTGGCAGTGCAGCTGCAGACCCCCCGCGGCAGTCGCATCGCTTCTGTGCAGCAGGTGGAACCCGTCTATGATTATTCCAACTACATGATGCACATTTCCGGTGATCAGGTGCTGCTGGATAAGCGACTGATCATGGGAGCCAGTTTTGCAGTGGATGCTCGCGAACTCAGCAGTCGGCCCTTCGTGATGAAGGCCGAGCGGGCCCGGTACATCCGCGATACGGCTCGAAGTGGGCGTAGCGGCTGGCTGCTCGAAGATCTGACAGCTGTCCTGGATCCCGAGATTCTGACAGCTTTGGGCCGCCAGCGCATCACGCCCTCAGCCAACGGACGTGATGCGTTTGTCGAGTCGGATGTCACCTTCGAGCAACTCTACAACCGTGGTCGCAACATGAAGCTCCTGTCGTCCTGGGAACTTGTGCAGCAGATCCAGAATCCTTCGACCGGACTGAACCCACTGCGTGCCCGCAGCCTGGCACTGCACAGCCGAATGACTCGCCCACTGCTGTCCCTGCTGAGCGTGACCATTGCACTGCCGCTGGTGCTGCGACGCGAATCAGCCAGTCTGATCGCGAACATGGCTGTCTGCGCCTGTGTCCTCGGCGGCTCCTTCGGACTGACACACGTCGCCATGGCACTGGGCGGTTCGGGAGTCATCGAACCGGACCTCGCCGCATGGCTGCCCGTGATTGTCAACGGCATGGCCAGCACCTGGACCGCCAGTCTTGTGCAAACGTAAAAGAGTTTTCAGTTTTCAGTTTTCAGTTTTCAGGTTTCAGTTTTCAGTTTTCAGTTTTCAGTTTTCAGTTGGCTGGGCTCTGCGCAAAACGCCGAGCCACCAACCCCCGGGAGGGCGAGGCTCCCGCCGAGCCGCAAACACACTCGCCGCATAACAGCCGTCACAGGAACATCGTTTGTCTTTCAGCGGTTTTGTCCGGGGGCAACGCGGGCCGAGCAGTCAGGCAGAGCTGTTATCCGGGCGCGTTCTGCAGGTACAGCTGCAGTGCGCGGCGGTTGGATTCAAAGGCCATGCGACTGAGTTCCCGGCGTCCGGGGCGGCAGAATTTCCACCCGGTAATCTCGCCGTCCACAGCCTGCATGCCTTCGAATGATTCCACTTCCACAACGAAGAACAGATCGGTGACTGGCAGGATGAAGCCCTGCCACGCGTATTCGTTGGGGAAGCTGGCGAGATATTTACGGCTGCGGACCTGCAGGCCAATTTCTTCCAGCACTTCACGATCCAGTGCCTGTTCCGCGGTTTCGCCAACGTCCACGAAGCCACCCGGCAGACCATACAGGCCTTTGCCTGGATCCTTCGCGCGGACCAGCAGCAGAATCTGACCTGCGGGGTCTGTCAGAATTGATCCGACGGCAGCGACAGGTGCGAAGTAATGCGAAAATCCGCAGTCGGAGCAGCGAAACGGATTGCGACCGCCACGAACGGCGGCGACACCGCACCGCGGACAGAACTTCCATGCTCGACGAATCGGTTTGGGAGCAGCCATGAGTTTATCAGAATGGTCAGGGTGACTGGAGTGAACTTTGTCTGCCGACTTTCTAGACTATCGGCCGGTCGGTCGCAACCGGCAGTCTGGCAGGCTGCCAGGCGGTTTTCGAAAATGTTGTTCTGCCGCAAGTTTCAGGGTGCTCGAATATGAGTTTGTCACTGCCAGCAATCCGCAGCGAGGAACTGCAGCGTCTGCCCAGCCCGCAGCTGGTCATTTTCCGTGATCGGCTTCTGTCGAATCTGGATTCCATGCTGAAGGTGGCGAGGTCTCCGTCACGCCTGCGTCCCCACTGCAAGACTCATAAGATGCACCGCATCATCCGGCTGTGGCTGGAACGCGGCGTCTGCAAACACAAGGCTGCGACGATTGCTGAGTGTGAGATGTGCGCTGCGGCCGGTGCCACCGATGTGCTGTATGCTTACAACCCGGTGGGTCCCAACATCCAACGGCTTGTGTCCCTCGCTGGTGCGTATCCGCAGTGCCGATTCAAGGTCACCACGGATCATGAAGGCCCATTGCGGCAGCTGTCGGCGGCGGCCGCCGCTGCCGGTGTCACGATCGGCGTGATGCTGGACGTGAACGTGGGCATGGACCGCACCGGGATCACTCCGGAAACCCCCGGAGCAGCTGAACTGTACGATCTGGTACGGCAACTGCCAGGACTGGAACAGGCCGGCTTTCAGGTGTATGACGGACACCAGCGACAGGCCGATCTGATGCAGCGTCGCGTGGCGGTGGCCGAGCAGTGGCCGCGAGTGCTGCAGCTGCGTGCGGCCGTTGAGTCGCTGGGGTCACAGGTCCCAACCTTCGCCTGCGGGGGTACTCCCACCTTCCCCTGCTATGCTGCCATGTCCGATCCCGCCATTGAAACCTGTCCGGGCACATCGGTGCTCAGTGATTCCGGCTACGGCAACGCCTTCCCGGATCTCCCGTTCGCTCCGGCAGCCGCGATCGTCACTCGAGTTGTCAGTCGACCGGCGGCAAATCGCATGACGCTTGACGTGGGAAATAAGGCCATCGCCGCCGATCCCCCCAAAGGTGCTCGAGTTCTGTTTCCCGAGCTGCCGGACGCTGTGCAGGACATTCACAGCGAAGAACATCTGGTCCTTGTCACCCCTGAAGCCGATAAGTACCAGCCCGGCGACGTGCTGCTGGCCATTCCCGTCCACGTGTGCCCCACCAGTGCCCTCTACGACCGCGCGGTCGTGGTGGACAATGGGCGAATCGTCGATTCGTGGGAAGTCACCAGCCGCAACCGCCGCATCACGTGGTAACCCCCGGGCAACTGAAAACTGAAAACTGAAAATTCGAAACTGAAAATTCGAAACTGAAAACTGCCGGATCCCGACCGATGAAAGACGTCAAACAGACCTGCCCGATGACTCGCGAACAGATCGTGGGGCAGTATTTTCTTGAACATCGCGCGCGGCTGCTGGATATTGCCGCGTTTCTGGATCGTCTGGATCGAGCCGCTGCATCGGCGGCTCCGGACTTCCGTGAACTGGCACTGCTGGAAGCCCTGCGAATTGTGGCTGATGGTGGTCCGCATCGCACCGCGCGAGTGCTGAATCTGTTGAGTGATCTGACGACCGAAATGCCGCAGTCAGCACACGGCATGAAGGGTGCACTGGGCGCCGTGAAGCCAGCGGCGGGAGCAGCCACATGAAATACATCGACCCCCATATTCATATGGTTTCGCGTACAACGGACGATTACCAACGGATGGCGCAGTCCGGCTGTATCGCGGTCACGGAACCAGCGTTCTGGGCCGGTTTTGATCGTTCCTCAGCGCAGGGCTTTCACGATTATTTTCGGCAGTTGACGGAATATGAGCCGCGGCGGGCCAGCCTGTTCGGCATTCGCCACTTCACATGGCTGTGCATCAATCCCAAAGAGGCGGATGACCCTGCGTTTGCCCGCGAGGTTGTGGCGCTGATCCCGGAATTCCTGAAGTGCGATACGGTGCTGGGAATTGGCGAGATCGGCCTGAACAAGAACACGAAGAACGAACTGATTATTCTGGAGGAGCAGATTCGTCTGGCGGAAGAGCATCACCAGCTGATTCTTGTGCATACTCCCCACCTTGAAGACAAACGCAAGGGAACTCGGCTGATCATGGATGCGCTCAGTGCCAGCCGGATCGACCCCGGTCGGATTCTGATTGATCACGTGGAAGAGCACACGGTGGCTGACGTGCTTGACCGGGGCTTCTGGGCTGGAATGACGCTGTACCCGGATACCAAGATGACTCCGCAGCGTGCTGCGGACGTGATTGAGATGTACGGGTCAGAGCGGATCTGGATGAATTCGGCCGGTGACTGGGGCTGCAGTGATCCGCTGGCAGTCCCGAAGGCGCGTCTGGAAATGCGACGTCGCGGGCATTCGCTGCAGCTGATCGACCGAGTGACTCTGGACAACCCTCGCACGTTCCTCAGTCAGTCACCGAAGTTTCGGCTGGACATGGAGCAGTGAGCATGACCAGACCTCAGGGCAGCATTCAGTACGACAACCGTGGCCGAGTGGTGCTGGTGACCGGAGGTGCGAACGGGATTGGTCGAGCGATCTGTGAGAGCTGGCTGCAGAGTGGTGCTGCGGTGGTTTGCATGGACATTGACGCAGCTGCAGCCGAGTCGTTGCCTGAGGGCATCCTGTTTGTGCGTGGTGACACGGCGGAACGCGGTGATTGTGACAACGCGGTCGCCTTTGCCTGCGACAGCTGTGGTGGTCTGGATGTACTGATCAACAATGCGGCGATTCAGCCGCGTGATTCCTATCTGCCGCAGCATGAGTATTCGGCGGAGCTGTGGGATCGGCTCGTGGCTGTCAATCTGACCGGATATGCTCAGATGGCCGGCAGTGCTCTGAAAGTGATGGTGGAACAGGGCAGCGGGGTGGTCTGCAACATCTGCAGTGCGCAGGGTCATCGTACGGCCCGGCAGGTGGCGGCCTATGGACCGATCAAGGCTGCCAATCTGCTGCAGGCTCGACAGTGGGGCGTTGAATATGCGCGGCTTGGAATTCGCTGCGTTTCGATTTCGCCCGGGGCTGTCATGACTCCGATGATTCGTGCCACGCTGGCGGAGCAGGGTGGTGCGGCGGCCCTCGCCAATCGCACGCCGCTGGGGCGTATTGGAAACCCGGAAGAGATTGCTGCCGCCACGCTGTGGATGTGCAGCCCGGCAGCTTCATTTGTCACCGCGACGGATCTGCTGGTGGATGGCGGCATTGATGCTCTGGCGGCGTTTGCTGACCCGTGGCCGATGCCTGCAGAGTAGGCGCTGGCGTGCCGCGAAAATCGGGCTCGCACAAAGGTGAATCCGATTGACTCTGGCCTGAATCTGGCATTACAAGGAGTGCGACGGGCCACGGAAAACAGGCCTGAATGTGGCGCAAATCCTTGAAATTCCCGTGATTTTCTGCGGATTTGGCCAGTGATCGATGGAGCGATTCGATGCGACATCTGGCGGTTTCCGGGTTGGCAGCACTGCTGTTAACCGGCTGTGGTGGATCAGACAGCAGTGGTACAGCGGCAAAATCTGCCGCTATTCCACTGGCAATCGCATCCACGAAGCAGCCGGAAGTTCCCGTTCGAGTGACTCGAAAACTGGACGACTATCCTGCAGAAATTCGGACATTGCTGCAGCGGGCCAATGCGGCTGTGGTGGCTGGACGAAACGCGGTGGCGATCGAGTCGCTGTGTCAGGCTATCGGTCAGACTCCTGACGATGCCAGTCTGTTCCGCATGCGGGCGGATGTGTACAAGCTGCAGGGTGAGAATGCCAGTGCTCGGGCGGACTTCAGCACAGCACTGCGACTGGCTCCGAATGATCCGGATCTGTGGAACAACCGTGGCTACTTCCTGATGAGCCAGGGGTTGTCTGCTGAAGCGTTGAGTGACTTTAATCGTGCGGTGCAGCTGCAGCCAATGCACTCTGCTGCGCTGAATAATCGTGGCCTGCTGGAACTGGCAGATCAGCAGCTGGAGGCGGCCGAAGCGGACTTCTCGAGGGCGCTGGAGGCTGACCCGAAATTTGTGGATGCATGGAACAATCGTGCCTTTGTGCGGATGAAACAGAATCAGCTGGCACCGGCGATGGACGACATCCGGCAGGCTCTGAAACTGGACGAACGATACGCCACAGCGTGGAATAATTGTGGGTTGATTGCCATGCGGCAGGAGAACTGGGAAGAGGCTGCCCGCGCCTTTACTCGCGCCATCCAGCTGGATCCGCTGGATGCACGCTGGCTGGGTCATCGTCGCGAGGCCCTGCTGAAACTTGGACGCTTTGAGGATTCTCAGGCTGATGCTGCACGCGTCCTGTGGCTGGAGGAACTGAAGCGACTGTCAACGGCCGCTCAGCAGAGTCCTCGCGGAGTGGACGTCTGGATGCAGCGTGGCCAGCATCTGCTGGAAGGTCGCGAGTTCGGAGCAGCAGCTCAGGACTTTACCCGCGTGCTGCTGCTGCAGCCGCAGAACGCAGAGGCTCTGGCCGCCCGTGCCGGAGCGTGGCTGGCAATGGGTGATCGGAAGAAAGCCATGGCCGACTGTGATTCCTGTCTGGCAATTCAGGCCGACAAGGAAGCACTGTCAATTCGTGGCGACCTGTGGATGCAGCAGGAGAATCCGGATCGTGCGATTGCCGACTATGAAGCCGCCGGCCGTTTCGACGAAAAGGTGGCAGAGGCTTATGATCTGCGAGCAGCAGTGCGGACAAAAGCTGGTGACACCGGTGCCGCAGCGGCTGACCGGTCACGAGCTGCCGAGATTCGCACGGCCTTTGCGGCACCGGCCAGTACCGCCCCGACAGCCGGCGCAACCGACCCCACGTTCAATCCCTGATTGTGGACGCTGTCCTGTTGCATGCAGTGGTTTGTTGGCGGCAGTCGCTGTATCATCGTGGCCGAATCCTGCGTGTTTGAGTGATCGAAATGTCATCACCGGGTCGGCTCATGAGCTCCGCTCCGCGTCCAGACTCTGAAGCTTCGGGACACTTCCTGCTGGGAAGTGTGGTCTCGCTGACGCTGCACGCCGTGCTGGTTCTGCTGGCTGCACTGCTGCTGCGTGGCTGTCAGCAGGGCAGCCCGGGGACCGCGGGTGGTGAGGTGTTCCGCGAAGTTGGTCTGTTCGTCGTGGACGGAGCAGACGAGGGACGCAGCGATGTGGGGCTGCAGTCGGGTGCAGGTGAAGACAACCAGACTCAGCAGACACAGGCAGTCCCTGCCACCACGGTCGCTGATGCGGATCAGTCTTCTGATGCACCGAACCCGGCCAGTCGGGTGCCGAATGAAATCCCGGATGTCGGTACATTGACCGACCCTGAAATGACAGGCACGGACGATGGCAATCAATCGTCGCCACTGGCAGGACTGATCGGTCCTGGCACGGCGATTGCGGGACGCAGTGGTGGTGCGGCCGGTGGCAGTCAGTCGCTGATTCAGCCCCTGCAGGCGGGCGGAGCACGCAGGATTGGTGGCACGGGTGGCGCTGGTGAAACCACCTTTATGAATATCGCCGGAGTCGGCCGATCGTTTGTGTACGTGATTGACACCAGCAGCAGTATGGATGGCCCGCGTCTCCGCACAGCTCGCGCGCAGCTGAAGGCCAGTCTGCGTCTGCTGCAGCCCAACCAGCAGTTCGCTGTCATACTGTACAACGAATATCGAGTACGGCTGAAACTGCGACGGCAGGCCGAGCAACCCATGTATTTCGCCACGGACGTCAACAAGCAGCTGGCGGCTCAGGAAATTGATCGCATCGCATCGGATAACGGAACGGATCACAGACCCGCGTTACTGGAGGCGTTGGCTTTGAAGCCGGACGTGATCTACTTCCTGACGGATGGTGATGAGCCGGAATTGAGTACGGCCGACCTGAAGGATCTTGCCCATTATCGCAATGGCACCACGATTCATGTGATCAAGTTTGGTGACGGAACATTCACCAGTCGCACATTGAACTGGTTGCAGAAGCTGGCTCAGCTGGGACAGGGCGAATATCGTGAAATCGTGGCCGAAACCCGCTGAGGGCCGTTGAGTTCCGTAGCGGCTGGGACGGATTGTCCACGCTGCGGCGTTCCAGGAAAACCATGCGTTTCGGCGGGCGATCCCCTTGTCCGTGGGCGTTGCCCAGGGAAAAACGCACAGAAAATCATGGATCTTCTCTTCCGCAGCAGCGGATCGCCATGACAAACATCGCATTTCATGGGGCATGATGAGAACTGCGCCCCGGGCTACCGGAAATCGGCCCTGCAGGCCGGAATCACAACACAGGCACAACACACACCCAACACACGCCCAGCACACGCCCCAACGGTCTCCACGTCCGACTGGTTTCGTCGGTAATGACAGGAATGGAAAACTGATGCTGTGAATCCGCTGGTGACGCATTCTCCCGGCGACATGGTTTCACCGTCCACAATGTGTCCCGCACGCTGTCGTTTGGAGTCGCCCCTGACCTGCACCCCGGGACCTGTTGACTTTCAACTGCAGACCCACATCACAATGTCACAGCAGAAAAAACAGGCACTATGGGGTATCTACAGCAAACAGCACACAAGGGGCAACGTGGCAAATCCTGCCGGATGTTCGCCTCGCTCTCTGGAAGATTCCGAGGGAAGCCGCAACGCAGGACTCGCTATTTCCACCCGATTTTTTGTAGTGTTTAACCGCAGCGTCTGGTACGGTGGTGCGGAGGATTCCGCGGCGTGGAGTGTGCGATCATGAGCGGTTCGGTGCGGCTGATCTTAAGTTTTCACAATCATCAGCCGGTGGGCAATTTTGACGGCGTCTTTGAACAGGCATATCGGGACGCCTACCTGCCGTTTCTGGATGTTCTGCAGGATTACCCACAGATTCGTTTTGCGCTTCACACATCGGGCAGTCTGCTGGAGTGGTTGCAGGCACGGCGACCTGAGTACATTCAGCGTCTGCAGACTCTGGTGACAGCCGGTCAGGTGGAAATCATCGGTGGTGCCTTCTACGAACCGATCCTTGCAAATATTCCGCGACGTGATCGGATTGCGCAGATTCAGTCCTATTCCAGTCATCTGCGGAATCTGTTTGGACAGGCGGTGCGTGGAATGTGGCTGCCAGAACGAGTCTGGGAGCAGCAGTTTGCTTCGGATATCGCCGCCGCCGGAATTCAGTACACGATTATTGATGACTATCACTTCCGTTGTGCCGGTATGCCTCAAACAGAGCTGTATCGGCACTACGTCACGGAGGACGAGGGTCGTACGCTGTTCGTATTTCCGGACAGCGAGCGGCTGCGTTATCTGATTCCGTTTTCCAAACCGCAGGAAGTGATTGAGTATCTGCGGGAGGCTGCTGCGCAGTTCACCAATCCGGTTCTGGTCTTCGGTGATGACGGTGAAAAGTTCGGTTCGTGGCCGCAGACCAAAAAGCACGTTTACGAAGATCGCTGGCTGCGGGATTTTCTTGATCTGCTGCTGGCCAATCGCGACTGGATTCACGTCACGACTCCTGCCGAAGTCATTGATACGGTACCACCGGCAGGTCGCTGTTATCTGCCGGATGCCAGTTATCGGGAAATGACGGAATGGGTGCTGCCCCCGGAGACTCAGCGAGAATTTGTCTCGTTGACTCGCCAGCACCCGGACAACGCCGAGTGGCAGAAGCTGGTCCGGTTTACTCGCGGTGGCTACTGGCGGAATTTTCGTACGCGTTATTCCGAAAGTCACGAGATGTATGCTCGGATGATCGGCATCAGCAATCGTCTGGCGCGACTGGCAGCGTCCGAAGACAGTGATCCACAGCGTCGCGACCTGCTGCAGGCTGCTCGGACTCATCTGCATCGCGGTCAGTGCAACTGTTCTTACTGGCATGGTGCCTTTGGCGGCTTGTATCTGCCACATCTGCGAAACGCGGTGTATGCCGAACTGATTCGGGCGGACAACCTGCTGGAGCAGTTTGTGCGTGGGGATTCCGCGTGGGTGGATGTGGAAGTTGGTGACCTGAACATGGATGCTCGGCCGGAAGTCCGGCTCAGCAATCAGAAACTTTCCGCCACTTTTGCTCCGGCTTTTGGCGGTCACATGTACGAACTGGATCTGCGCACGAATGCCGTCAATCTGCTGGCCACATTGAACCGCCGTCCGGAACCTTATCACCAGCGGATTCTGGATTACGTTGCGAATGCGGGACGTGTCAGTGGTGAAGAGCTGGCGTCCATCAGTCGTGATGTGCGTTTCCGGCAGCCCGATCTGGATCGTCGGATTCAGTACGATCACTGGCCGCGCAAAAGTTTTGTTGATCACTTTCTGCGTCCGCGTCTGACGCTGCCGGAATTTCGTCGCAACGAGGGTGTGATCGGCGATTTCGCTGTGGGTGAATGGGATGCTGGTGTCCGCAAGGGTGAACGCCGCATTCTGCTTGAGCTGGAGCGTGACGGGCAGGCTGGTGGCTTGTCAGGGCGGGTTCGCAAAACGGTGGCCATTTCCGCTGATCGGCCCAGTGAGCTGCTGGTGCAATATGAATTGAGTGGATTCCCGGCCGGCATGCCTCTGCACTTCGCTGTGGAACTGAATTTTGCCGCGATGCCTGGCGGAGCTGCTGACCGGTACTTCTACGATGATCAGGGGACTCGCATCGGGACTCTGGATACCGTTCAGGATCTGCAGTCGGCGGAACGACTCAGCCTCGTCGATGAGTGGCTGGGGCTGGATGTCAGCCTCGAAAGCTCTGTGAAGACTGGCTTCTGGGCGTACCCACTGGAAACCATCAGTCAGTCTGAGGACGGTTTCGAGGCGATTCATCAGAGTGTCTGTGTCATTCCGCACTGGGAGTTTCTGATGCCGGAGAGTGGTCGCTGGGTTGCAGAGCTGCGGCTGGTACCGGACACGGCCATGGCACTGGCGCGTCAGCTGGCGGAATCTGCTCGTCGGCGACGCGATGAACTGGGGACAGAGTCGGCAGTTGCAGTATCATCCGGGTTTCCTGGCCGTGGAACTCCCTGAGAGACGAATGGATGTTTGCTGACCTGCTGCGTGATCTTGAACCGTGGCCCGGCCTGCATGCTCGGACGCTGGCCGTGCTGAGCAGTCTTCCGGCCGAGGTGCAGCAGGATTTCCTGAACGATCCTCGCTTTCAGATTACCATCGACAATTACACTCCTGAGACGGGCTGGACGCTGTGGATGCCGGCTCCCGGCCCGCCTGGCGAGGGCAGTCGGTGTGTGGTGCTGCGAAAGCGGCTGGAGTGGTGTCACGCCGGTTTTGCCGCGTGGGTCATTGCTCATGAATTCGCTCATGCGTGGCTGCGGAATGGCCCGTGGGGCGAGATTACCGATGTCGAGGAAGCGGCCGACGCGATGGCTGCCGTCTGGGGTTATCTGCGTCCCCCCGGGAAATGGGCCGATTTTTTTTCGATTCCGTCCTGAACCCGCTCGCCTTCACGCTGTATTCAGGTAGAGGCGGTAGAATCTGCCGCATGAACTGACGTATTGTCACATCGACAGGCCGGGCTCTGACAACGGTGCGGGCATGAAGATTCTGGTTGTGGAAGACGAACCTGATCTGCTGCGACTGCTGGCCCAGGCTCTGCGTGAATCCGGCTATGCCGTGGACGAAGCGGCGGATGGTGAAGAGGGGTTGTACAAAGCCACCGTCTGGGAATATGACCTCGTGATTCTGGATCTTCTGCTGCCCAGGCTGAACGGCTGGGATGTGCTGCAGAGGCTGCGGAAAGTCCGCAGGACTCCCGTGCTGATCCTGACGGCTCGTGATGCCGTCCAGGATCGTGTGCGCGGACTGGACAGTGGTGCGGACGATTACCTCGCCAAGCCGTACCATCTGACCGAGCTGCTGGCTCGCGTGCGGGCCTTGATTCGGCGTTCGGCAGGTCAGGCTGCCAGTGAGATTCAGATTGGCCCGCTGCTGCTTGATACTCGCAGTCGCACCGTCACGTTATCGGGCGCAGCAATTCAGCTGACCCCCCGTGAATACTCATTGCTGGAACTGCTGGCACTGAATCGGGGTGCCATCGTGACTCGTACTCAGATCTACGAACATCTGTTTGAGGAGCAGGAGGAAAGTTTTTCGAATCTTGTGGACGTGCACGTATCCAATCTGCGTCGCAAACTGGGCGGTGACTTCATCACGACTCGCCGTGGTCAGGGGTACCTGCTGCATGACTAGATCGCTTCGCAGTCGGCTGCAGTGGTGGTATGGCTCCATCCTCACCATTGCCTTGATCTGTTTTGGTTCGCTGGTTTACCTGCGGGCTCAGCAGGACATGCAGGAGCGAGCCCTGCGGCAGTCACTGGCAACGCTGGAAGATCTGGCAGCGGGACTGCGCGCTGCTCATCCGCGACCGCCGCGTGAGCAGCTTTCCAGTCGGCCTCGTGATGTTCAAACCACAGAGGCTGCCGGTCAGCCACTGCCTGCTGAATTGCTGTTTCCTCTGCCGCCTCCGCCACCGCCAGTGGCTCCATCGGCAAACGATGCCCATCATCACGAAGGCGATGGGCCGACGCGTGAATCCGGACCTCGCGAGTCCAACGGGGGGCCACCTCGGGGACGCCCGCCACGACCTGGAGAAGGTGGACTGCGATTCGGACCACCACCACCTGTTGGTACTCGGCCACGACCAGCTCGTCGAGGCCCTCCGGATCGCCTCGAATTTGTCGTCTGGAATGCCGATGGCAGTCGACTGATGCAGAGTCGAGGTCCGGCGGCAGAACAACTTTCTGCTCTCGAGCGTCCGACAGCATTCCCGGAACCACGGTTTCGTCAGACAGACGACGCACTGCAGGTCTTCCAGCTGGGACCGCGGGAAACCGTCCTGCTGGTCCATCGCACAGTGTCCGATGATCGCGCTGGACTGCATCTGTTCGGGGGGATGATTGCAGTCGTTGGTGGCCTGACGATTGTGACCGCCGTGCTCGGTGGCCACTGGATTGCCGGTCGAATGGTCCGTCCGATCAATCGGATTGCGGACACGGCCGCTACCATCTCGGCTGTCCGACTGGATCAGCGAATTGAGACGGCAGGTCTTGAAACGGAACTGATTCCGCTGGCTGGTGTGCTGAATCAGACATTTGAGCGTCTGCAGCATTCCTTTGCCCAACTCACGCAGTTCACTGCCGATGCGTCGCATGAACTGCGCACTCCACTGGCCGTCATTCAGGCTCAGGCAGAGCTGGCGTTGCTGCAGCCACGTACCACTGAACAGTATCAGGACACGGTGAAGACCTGTCTGCAGTCAGCGGAACGCATGCGGGGCCTCGTGGATGCACTGCTGTTGCTGGCTCGCGGAGATGCCCAGCAGCTGCGACTGACGCTGGCCAGAATCGATCTGCGGGATGTCGCCGGTGAAGCCTGTGCACAACTGCAGACGAAGGCTGATACCGCTGGTGTACGACTGATCTGTGATCTGCCGCAACAGCCGGTACGGCTTCAGGGTGATGCTCCCCTGCTGGGACAGATTGCAGCAAACCTGCTGAGTAACGGAATTCAGCACACGCCCCGTGGCGGTACAGTGCGGATCCTGATCACTGCAGACAACGCTCCGCAGATGCAGGTCAGCGACAGTGGCTGCGGAATTGCTGCCGAACATCTGCCCCGAATCTTCGATCGGTTTTATCGAGTTGACGAATCCCGGGGACGCCGGCAGGGTGGAAATGGCCTCGGGCTGGCCATCTGCAGTCGGCTTGCTGCACTGCATGGAGCAACCATCAGGTGTCAGTCCGCACCGGGAGAGGGCAGTGTGTTTACCGTGGAGTTTCCAGTGACTGCCGAGTCTGACCAACAGGCCTGTGAACAGCGAGAACAGATTTCATGAACAGCGGAGTAACGGGAATGATGACATGGCTGGTGACAGCAGTTCTGCTGTTCATGGCTGCCTCGGTAACAGCCCAGGACAAGCCTGTGGATCCGGCCACCCTGCAACATCTCAAAGGATACTGGTACGTCTCCACGACGCAACCCCCGGTCTATTACTATCAGGATGCGGGACGATACGTGGATTTGTTTTCATGGCATCAGAAAGATTCCAACAATGATGGCATCGCAAACATTCGTCTGCAGCACGACGCCGATTTTCTGATCATCGAAAGTCAGGGATATCCAAATCATCCCACTGCAATTTTCCCGAACGCCGGGAATCCGAATACCATCCGCGTCCAGAACTTTCGGTTTCGTCTGCCTCTGGAACCGCGTCTGAGTGCCGATATTTCGCGACTGCCAATGGGCCCCATCGGCATGGCCCTGAATGGTGTGGTCTTCTTCAATCCCTTTGAACAGGGAGGCATGAATGCCGTAGCCGGGTATTCGGAAGTCTGGCTGGATTCCTGCTGTGGACATCCGCAGCAGACGGGTGTCTATCACTATCACAAGTATCCGGTCTGTGTGAAATCACCTTTTCGTGACGATGGGCAACAGCATTCGCCCATTATTGGTTTTGCCTTTGATGGGTTTCCGGTTTATGGACCGTGGGAGTCGGCTGATCTGCAGGCAAAGGATCTGCAGGGGGGGCAGGCACTGGATGTCTGCAACGGCCACAGCGACAGTCAGCGTGGCTATCATTACCACGTGACGCCGGGGCGCTTCCCATATGTCCTCGGTGGCTATCGCGGAATTGTCGAGGCCTCCAACATTCGGATGCGAGGGGCTGCTGGAAAGGGAGCCATTGAAGACAATGCCAGTGGTGAAAGCCGACTGCCCAAAGTGATCAGCAGCATCGTGCCGGGGTCTGCCGTCCGCGGTAAAAAGCACCGCCTGACGATTACGCTTGATCCCACCAGATCTGTCCGGCAACCACTGCCAGAGGGAGTACCGGAATGGGTGCAGATCGGACCATTTGAAGCACTGAAAATCGAACGCAATGGAAATCAGGTCCTCGTGGATGTCGAGATTCCTGAAGAGACAGCGGTGGGAGTACTGCTGGACTGCCATCTGGAATTCGGCGGTCCGGGAGTGCGCCGCGTATTCAAGTCGAATGATATTTTTCGAGTCACCATGGAAGAGCAACCGTAGTTTCCAGTCCAAACCGTTTTCCGAAGGGAGAGTCAGCGATGAAGAAATTTGTCTGGTCATTGGCCGTCGTGTCACTGCTGGGCGTATCACTCGTGTCGGCACAGCCGCCGGAAGGTGCCGGCAACCCGCCACCACCGGGTGCCGGGCAGCCTCCGGAAGCAGGTCGACGTCCGCGTCCGAATCCACTGGCTGAAGCTCTGGACAAGGACCACAACGGTGAAATCTCTGCGGACGAACTGAAAGCAGCTACCGCATCACTGCAGACGCTTGATGCGAATCAGGATGGAGTCCTGTCGCGCGAGGAAATGCGACCGCCGGGCCCCCCACCGGGTGAACCGGGAGGCGAGGGACGACCACCAGGACCGCCGCCAGGAGGACCGGGCGGTGAAGGACGACCACCAGGACCGCCGCCAGGAGGACCGGAAGGTGAGGGACGACCACCAGGACCGCCACCGGGAGGACCGGGCGGTGAGGGACGACCACCAGGACCGCCACCGGGAGGACCGGGCGGTGAAGGACGACCACCGGGGGGACCGGGCGGTGGCAGTCCAGAACAATTCGTGCAGCATGCGATGTCATTTGACGCCGATGGCGACGGAAAACTGAATCGCGACGAGTTACTGAAGCTGGCGCAGTCAATGCCACCGCGTCCCGGTCAGGGAATGCGCCCCGGACAGCCGGGCGGTCCTCAGGGACGTGGGCGTGGAGTCGGTGGTCCTCCGGAAGGCGGCGGTCGACCAGGACGACCGCCGGCTGACGGCGAACCAACTCCCGAACGTCCGCGACGTCCGGCTGCCGACTGATCGCCGAGTTTCTCTCGATTTATCCTCGTGCCGCGTTGGGTGTCTCCCGAGCCGAGTCTGATCAGCGTGCTGATGACTCGGCCGGACCCACCTCTGCTCCACCCCCGGGACCACCAAGCACCAGCTCAGTACACACCCCCCACCCCCGGGACCACCGAGCACCAGCTCGGTCCACACACACCACCACCCCGGGACCACCGAGCACCAGCTCGGTCCATACCACCACCCCCCGGGACCACCGAGCACCAGCTCGGTCCACACCACCACCCCCGGGACCACCGAGCACCAGCTCGGGGACAC
>CAIOKE010000124.1 GCA_903858815.1 uncultured Planctomycetaceae bacterium
GCCGCGGCGAACTGCAGGGCTTCCGGGAGCCGCTGTGGCAGTCTTTGGCCGATGATATCGAGATGCGCTGCCACAAATTCTGCTGCAGCCGGGGAACGAACGGCAAGACAGAGTTCTCCGAGGGCGGCAATGTCGCTGCCGCTGTTCAGCGAACGGCCGAATTCTGCGAGCCATTCATCGTTGAGCAGATGATCGCGGAGTGCGATGCGTATCGAATGCCGCAGATGCACATCTCCCAGTTCGGTTGTCTGCAGCAGTCGCAGGAGGGCTGGCAGGAGCTCGGGGGTAGTCTGCTGCGAAGCAGCGGCGACAGCGGAACGTCGGACGAGCGATGAATCATCGGTGAGGCCGCGCTGCAGCAGTTCAGATGCAAGACCACCGGGAAGCTGCCCGCGAGGATGTTCGCGGAGCACCCGCTGGACGTGTACTCGCACTGTTTCGTCGGGATCTGTCGCCAGCGTCTGCAGGGCGTCTGTTGTGAGCTGTTGCTGAGCAGCCAGCAGACGCAGTGCGGCAGTGCGAATCTGTGGGGCGGGCGAACGCAGGTTGTGTTTGGCGGCTTCTGATGCTTCGGCAGTCCAGTTTTCGAGCAGCCGCTGCTGAGCCAGACGAGCGGCAGGAGTTGGCCCGGATTGAATGATTTCAAACAATTGCTGGACAGAGCAGGTGGTGAGGTCCGGGCCGTAACCCACGCTTCCCGCGGGACGCCGTGAATCCGCTGCGGCCCATGAAAGCCGCCAGATTCGGCCTCGGTAACGGTCACGGCCGGGATGCCTGAGGTCCACTTCATAGTGGCCGATGATGCGGTTATAGAAGTCGGCGATGTACAGGGCACCATCGGGGCCGGCTACGAGGTCCACCGGTCGAAACCACGGGTCAGAACATGCCAGCAGGTCTGGCTGTTCCACTGCTCGCACACTGGATCCGCGTCGCTGAAGTAAATTCCGATTCACTCGCGACGTCATGACGTTGCCATCGAATGTGCTGCTGTGGTATTCGGGGGGAAACAGAGTCTGTTCGCCGAGGGCCAGAGCAGCGATCGCTGTTGAACCATGCAGGTGCTCCATGACATTCGGAACATAACCCAGTCCGTCATGCGGCCGCCCAAAGCTGTCGTAACAGCCGCCAGGCAGGAGCAGAGTGACTGGTTTTGTGTGGCAGTCAGCGGTGTAGATATCGCCGAAGCGATCAATCGCCATACCGAAGGGATTGACCTGCCCCTGTGTATACAGTTCGATGCGTGAGCCATCCGGGCGGAACCGGAATGTATTGCCCGAAGTGAGCACCACTTTGTGGCCGTCTTTGCCGGCCACCTCGGAGCGATTGTTGAATCCGTGGCAGGCGTAGATCCAGCCGTCGTCGCCGAGACGAAAGGCGTTGCACATGCCGTGCGTATCGCGAGTGGTATCAAAGGGGCCGTAGAGCAGTTGTCTTTCGTCGCAGCGATTGTCGCCGTCGATGTCCCTGAGGAACCAGATGTTGGGAATGCTGAAACAAATCACGCCATCCTGATACGGGAGCAGTCCGATGGGGATATTGAGCCCGTCTGCAAATACGGTTGAACGGTCGGCTTTGAAGTCTCCGGTGGTGTCTTCAAGGATGCGAATGGTGTCCTTTGCCGGAGTGCCAGCGGGGGCGGCGAACGGATATTCTTCTGACGAACTGACCCATAAGCGGCCGCGCGAATCGAAGGCCAGATTCATGGGCTTGGCCACCTGCGGTTCGGCTGCAACAAGGTGCAGCTGAAAACCATCGGGGAAACTGAACATCTGTTGTTGCGCGTCTGCTGCAACTGGTTCGGTGGGACGCACCCCGAGTGCAAAAGGGTCTTCCGGTGGCTGCGCCGATGCAGTGGACATGCACGTTGACAGGATGCAGATCACGAGCCGGAAGAGAATTCGATGGGAAAACATGCGAGGCCTCTGGGGACGGATGCTGGCTGTATTGTGTGGGGAAGGAAGTCAGGAATTGGGGGGATGAGGCGTTTGCGGTCGATCCGTTTGGCCGCGGGACGGACGCGGATGTTCTTCGTACGTCCTTCGTACTGTGGGATTCTACTGTTTCCGATGGGGCTGCGACAGTCACCTTTGCGGCTCCGGGTCGCAGAAGCGATCGGCAAAATCCTGTACGAGTTCTGTAGTACCCGCAGACTGCAGACTCTGCCGCGCTCGCAGCAGACTTACCTGAATTCGGCGAGTCGATGGCAGGGGTTTCACAAGCAGACGCAGGTCTGCAAAGGATGGCTGCTGCAATGCCTGAGCTGGTCGCAGGAGCATCAGGACGACGCCACTGGATTCCACGGCCAGCTGCAACCGCCGTACAATGGCCGACGTACAACGGTGCAGCCATGCCAGCACCACCCGGACGCCGCGGCTGCGACAGGTCTGTTCGAGCGCCCATAATGCCTGACCGCCTGCTGTCAGGCTGCCTGTCGCCGAGCGAACCCGTCCGGTGATCGTCAATGGTGGTGATTCCGGAGGAATTCTGACAAGCAACAGCCGCTGCAGGGAAATTCCATGAGTCTCTACCACTCCCGGAAAAAAATCTCGCTGCTCGTCGATCACCGCCAAACAGCCAGGACGTCCCAGCAACCGGGCCGCAGCACGGAGCGCCAGTGAGCCGGCAGACTGACCGGGCTGTTCACTGATCCATTCAATCACCGATGCTGAAGGTATCCCGCCTCCCGGGAGCAAAGCATCAAGAGCAGCCAGCCCTGTTGGTGTACACGACGCAGAAACGGCTGCCGGACGAACACCCCGCAATTGCCCACGCAACTGTTCAACCGCCGCCAGACGCGACGAAGATACCGACATAGGAAACCTGCCTCGACGAAAACCCACCCTTCCCCCTCCGGCAAAAATTGCCGATCTGGGGGAATTGATGGAACACCGAAATAGACGGTTTCCCTACCGACGGTCGCTTTGATACCTAAACCAAAACTAAACACGCCCGTAATAAACTACACGAAACCTGTCCAGGTCGTTCATCGACCAACAGGTACCGCTATAATAGTCGCAAACCGCCGTACAGTCCACAGAACCCTTCACCATTCACCATTCACCATGCCCACCATCCAAATCTTCGATCGCGCCCTCTGTTGTGCCTCAGGTGTCTGTGGTCCACAGGTTGACCCCGAACTGGTGCAGTTCGCCGCCGACCTTGAATGGCTCAGAGCGCAGGGGCACCGCGTTGTCCGCTTCAATCTGGCTCAGCAGCCCGCCGAATTTGCTCAGCACGCAGCCGTCACCCGGCTGCTGAAGGAATCCGGACCAACCTGTCTGCCACTCGTGTTTGCCGATGGTCAGCTTGTCAGTCGCGACACCTATCCCACGCGACAACAGCTCGTCCGGTTTCTGCCGGAATCCACAAACATCGTCCCCGCTGGCAGCACCCCGTTGTCTGCACTGCAAATCCTTGATCCGGGATGTGCACCTGGAAGCGGGTGTTGCTGACTTCGTGTTTCATTATCGCTCCAAAGAATACCCATGCCAGCGTCGTCTTCACCCCCGTTACCCGTTCCGTCTGTTTCGTTCGTGCCC
>CAIOKE010000125.1 GCA_903858815.1 uncultured Planctomycetaceae bacterium
GCGATCCCGGGCTGCAACTCTGCAGGAGCAGCCTGAGCACACACGTCGGCCGCCAGCGGCACCAGCAGCAGCAACCCGGCTGCCAGACAGATCAGCGGCAACTTCAGAAAACTCATCACCCTGCCCACCTTCGACTTGAAAACCACACACATCACTGCAGTACTTTCACAACAGACTGAACAGCCCGGAAAACAACGTCCCTGCTGGGGCACTGTGGATCAGCGAGGAGGCCCTGGAGGACGCGGAGCCGGTTTCTTTTTGGCGGCGCCCGGAGGACTGAAGACTCGCTGGACCTCTTCCAGAGATGTCTTGCCCTGAGCCACCAGACGAATGGCATCCTTCTGCAGTGTTGTCTGACCGTCCGCAGCCATCTGCCGACGCACCGCGTCTGCCGTCAGGCTGGTCGCCACAACCTCCTTCATGCCGTCCGTCATTTCCAGCATCTCAAAGATCGCTGCCCGACCATGATAAGGAACCCCGGCACACGGCGCACACAGCTCGGCGATCGTCGGAGCCTTCGGATCGTCAGGCGGAGGTGGCTGAGGAGCACGATACAGGACGGTCGTTTCCGCCGGCAGACCCAGCTTCTTCACCAGAGCCGGATTCGGACGATAGGCCTGCTTGCAGTCATCACACAGTTTGCGAATCAGCTTCTGCGTCAGAATCCCGCGCAGATTCTTCAGCACCAGATCGGCCCCCACCCACTGCAGCACCTTCTGCAGTGCCTCAAAGGGAGTATTTGCGGGAATCTCCATGATGAACGACAGTCGATCCGCATACTGGAAAATCACCTGCGCGTCCTGCGGTGAAACCAGCGGATCCATAAACAGCACATCAGCCTCACGCCGCAGAATTCGGTCAAACGTGATCTCCAGATCATGACCAGGCTCTGGCCTGAAGTCCGTCACGTTGATCAGCTCGCGCCCCTTCAGTTCGGCAAAGTTGTAAACCTGATACAGGTACGGATCCACACAGTGCAGCGCCACGATCGACAGCGTGGTCGCACCGGAATCCGCCGGACCACAGACCAGCACCACTCCACTGCGCTCTGAGGTGAAATCACGGATCTTCTTCTTCAACTCGTCAGGGAATCCGACATCCTGAGGCCGCTGTCGCAGGACCTTGCGATTCTCCACCTTGATCCGAACTCGCTCGGCTGAACCCACCGGAGTTGTATCAAGGATCAGATTGAACATCAGCTTCTCACGCTCGGCACTGATCCCGCCAAAATGAGCAGCACTGCGGTCCGCCGGATCCAGTCCCGCCAGAACCTTGATCATCTGCACCAGCGCCATCCCCTTCGGTCCTGGCAGCACACCAGCCTGATGGGGAATTCCATCAATTACGTAACGCAGCAGAAACCGCCCCTCCTTCGGCTCCAGAGTAATCGTGTGTGCACGACGCTCCATCGCATCCGAGACCATCTGCTTCACTGCCACCAGTGCGGCCTGCACCAGTTTGGCATGGGCCTTAAGATTGGCCTCGCGACCAAACAGAGGGCCCTGAAAAAGCACCTGCTCGATCTCCGGTGCCTCCTCGCCCTCGACACCCTTCTTTGCAACAGCCCCCTTTTGAGGCTCCGGTTTCTTCGGGTCTGGTTTCCCAGCCATGTCTGCGGTTTCCCTGTGTACAAGCAGGCCTGCGATTAAACACAGGAAGCATCGACAGCCTGAAACTTCCTGCTAGTCCCACACTCTACGGAAGAAAACAGGCCGAATCCACCGCCAGCACGGCTGTTGCCCGTTTCCAGGCAGAAATCCAGCACATCGCAAATGGAAAAATCCACAAAAATCGGAGTCCCGGCTGGCCGATTCTGCTTGACTGCGGCATTGCAGCAGTCTTCCGCGCCGCCGTGGCTGCACCCTTCGCCACAGCCACGATCCACTCAACGAGCCTGACCAGCCCCGTCCCCGGCAACCGACTCCCGCAACTCCAGCAGCTCCACCGTTGTCGTGGATTGCACCGCGGCAGGCATACTGACGGAACACACAAGGCCACCGGGTATCTCATCCGCTGTCCACGTTTTTGTCTCTGTGATCCCCGCCTCAACTCGCACCTGCGAAACGGTCCAGCGAGTCTTCAGCGTTCGCCCCAGTATCTCCACATCCTCCTGCCCCTCACGACTCTGATTCGATGGTTTGCCGAACTGCTTCGCATCCACCCCGGGAGGCAAGCGGAAACACCGCTTCGATACCTGCTGGCGAACAGACTCGGTCGTCGCTTCAGCCACCTCCAGCCGAGTGCGAATCTCAACAGTCAATTGCTCGTCCGACCTGCTCAGCAGGCGATAAATGACGCCGAGGACAAAAATGCAGCCCGAGCATTCCTGCTCGGCCCCGTCCCGCAAAAACACCGCGTTTTTCAATGTGCTGAAGTCGATGTGACGGCCTCAGCCAACTTTTGTCCCTCGCGTCATGAATAATCAAGCGACGCTCGTCTGCACCAGGTGCCTGCGTGTGCTGCAGATAATGAACTTCCGTCCCCACCGCGAAATCCTTCCAGCGAGCATCGATCGGGTTCTCCACCATCCCCCGTTCGTCCACCACAACCTGCATGGTCACGGAGACCAGCAGCCATGCCCCGACAGAAAACCATGACATACCTGTCTGACCCTGAATTCAGCTCGCAGCCGATTCTCTGCTCACTTAATGAGTTTTGTGTGCAGCCGTCACAACGCACCATGGATCCCACATCGACAGCTTCGATGATCCGCACTTCGTCACCACGCAGACTGCTGCGAAAGGTGTATCAAGGTGTATCAAAGTCGAGGTCTGCGAGCAGAAGATGTATGAGTCCGGTGCATCGTCCCCCCTGGGAGTTACTGATCGGAAAACCCGCACAGGTTTCACGCTGATCGAGCTGCTTGTGGTCATTAACATCATTGCGATCCTTGTCTCACTGCTGCTGCCGGCAGTTCAGCAGGCCCGCGAAGCTGCTCGCCGCACACAGTGCAAAAACAATCTCAGGCAACTGGGACTGGCAGCAATGAACCACGAAAGCACTTATGGATTCCTGCCTCAGGGTCCCTTCGATGGTCATCCACAGGCAATCGACACCGGCGGGAACCCCCATCCGGCTGGTTACAACGACACGGAAGTTCCACCAGCCTGCGGCGGCACGACGTGCTGCCGGGCAGCCAATAAAGACGGCTGGAATCACTTCTTCAAAATGCTGCCATACCTGGAACAGAACAATGTGTTCCGCGAGGGACGGGATGATCCCCCGTTCTGGCCCGCCATCAATAACAACAGCAATGAAGATCCTGTCGCTCAGGCCGTGATTCCGGCCTTCTACTGCCCGACTCGTCGCGATCTGGCACGCTGCAGTGCCGCCGGATTCGCGAGAAATGACTACGCCGGATGCGCCAGTTTTTATCAGGGGGAAACAATCGAGGGCACGGGGAATGTCCCCGCACCTCCGCCGGGACTGACTTCAATATTGATGCCAATGTCTGGCGCAGGCTGTGTGTCATCGATGATGGTGAAGTCATCGGCGAATTCTGACCCAGCGTCAGTTCCACCTGCTGCTGTTTTCTTCCAGCTCCTGTTTTCGGAATACTACAAGATGCAACTGAACCACCTGATCAGCGTGCCGCTTCTGCTGCTGCTCTGTTCCATAACAATTCGACTGTGGTCGTGATCCTGATGCAGATCGACCTGAACTGACCCCCGAACTGCAGCAGTAAATCAGGCAGGAAGACGCCGCCGTCGACGCCACCAAAGGTGGCAAGGGAGCAATTCGCAATCCCTGATCACGGACTCCGACAGCCAGCCAGCACCTGAGGAGTCGCGGAGCCTTCACGCCCCCCCTTACTCCTCTCTCCTCACTCCTCACTCCTCACTCCTCACTCCTCAC
>CAIOKE010000126.1 GCA_903858815.1 uncultured Planctomycetaceae bacterium
CGCACCATGCCGACGGACTGCCCAAGCGGGGACACACCAAGCCGTCGGGGACACACCACGGTGGCCGTAATCACCGGGGCCAGCGATCTTCGAGTCGGGTACCGTTGCTTTTCAACAACCACACCTCCACAATCGCTCTACATGCCATAGCCAGTCGCCGGGGCCACCCACTGGCGGCAGTCGCGTATCAGGCCCCCGGCGGACACACTCACCAAAGCGGGACCCAAGCGGGGACACACCAGACGACCGGGTGCACAACACTGTGGCCGTTTTCGCCGGTGCGAACTATTCTCGAAGTGCGAGCCGATGCTTTTCCGCAACGACACTCGCCCAATCGCTCTACGTGCCACAGCCAGCCGCCGGGGCCACCCACTGGTGGCAGTCGCCATGTCAGGCCCCGGCGGACACATACACAGACGGGGACACACCGGCCCAAGCAGGGACACACCACAACAGCGGGCGCCGCGGTGGGGACACACGCCGCGGTGGGGACACAGCATCAGAGTTTCAGGTCTCGAAGGTGTCGTTTTTCCGCCACAAGGAGGGGTACTCACGGATATCGATCTGCCAACGGGGACACACCAGTCACAACGAGCGTCGCTATGGGACATCGAAGTCCACATTGGTCGCCGCCACAACGACGGGGCGTGGCGAGTTTTGTATGTGAGGGGATGGCGCCGGGCAGAAAGCTCGGGCTGCCTTATTGCAGCGCGGCTGGAATCAGCGGGAAAAACTGTAGAGACGGTTCCAGCTGCGCAGCAGTAGTTGCGAACCGACGGCTACTGGTGAGGCATCAAAGTTGCCATCCAGTGTCGCCGTACTAACCACGTCAAACGGCGCCTCATCCCGTAACACCACCGTAGTACCCTCGCGACCCGTAATATAAATGTGACCGCCGGCCGCCAGTGGCGACGCATAACAGTTCCCCACACCGCTCAGTCGCTTTTTTTCAGCCAGTGGCCTGCCAACAGCAGCATCAAGCACAGTCAGGATATCGCCCGTATTCCCTGTGAAGTATAACCGGTTGCCACTGAGCGTTGGTGACGGCACATAGGGAGTTCCCTCCGGAAAACTCCAGCTGATCTGCTGACTTCCTGTCATATCGCCTGTGCTGTTCAGCGGAATCCCGAAGGATGCTGCTCCGCGATAACCACTCATGCAGATCGCCAGCTCTTTGAAACGCAGCGGACTAGGAATCGCATTGGTCGTCTGACCGCCACACTCCCAGACCACTGTGCCATCAGACACAAGGTATGCTCGAGCCTTACCGGATCCATTCACAACCGCGAGCAGACGACCGTCGACTTCAGTAATGAGTGGTGTATTCCATGATGTGACTTCTCCCGGACGCTCGCGACGCCAGACCACTTCCCCCGTTTCAGCCCGCAGGGCCATAATGAAGGATCCTTCCTCTGCATCCCAGTTCACAATCAGCATCTCGCCGGCCAGCGCGGGCGTCACAGCTTCACCCCAGCCAAACCGTGTCCGCATATCGCCGGGGTCCTGCTGCCATAACAGCTCACCCGTCAGCGAATAGCAATACAACCCCCGAGAACCGAACGACACGTACAGGCGTTTTCCGTCGGTTGTTGGTGAAGCCGCTGCGTAGGTATGAGTCGTGTGCTTGCCTTCGTGCGGCAGCTGCTCAGTCGCCACCCGCTGCCATCGCACCTGACCGGTGTGACGATCAACGCTGGTTACCAGAAAGCGATAGTACACGTCAGGGGGCTGAGTTTTGGCATCGGAATGCGGTTGGATCGGCGTTTCAGCCGGGCGATCTGTGCGTTCCGCTGACAGCACAAAGACCTGATCGTCCCAGACAATCGGCGTCGAAGCACCCTCGCCCGGCAGCTCCACGGACCAGCTTCCGGAACTTCCGGTTTCCAGCCTGATCGGCGGACTGGCATCCGGTGCAGCTGACCCATTACTGAACGGGCCGCGCCACTGATGCCAGTTCTTTTCGGCAGCTGGTGGTACCTGAGCCACTGCCGGCAAACTGCCCCCCAATATGAGCCATGCAGACAGTATTCCGGGCAGTATTCCGGGCAGTCTCAGCAGTAACACTCGTGAAAGCCCACCAGATCCGCACAGTCTGCCCGTCACTACAGCACCCCATTTCCCGAAAGATCCCACAAATTCTGGCTCAATCCCTGCGTTTTAACCGCGAGTCAGATTGAATTCCATGCCCTCGGGCCTATGTTCAGAACAATCTCCGGCAGTTGCTTCGCCTCTGAAAAATCGCCCTATGATTTCGCCCGACCCTTCTCCTCCTGCCGCAGCCTCCTGCTCAGCAGAAACCGCGCGGCCGGCAGTGGATGTGCGGGATCTGGTTAAGGAATTCCCGTCGGCGAGCGGTACTTTGCTGGCTGTCAACGGCGTGTCGATGCAGGTTTACCCGGGAGAAGTTTACGGACTGCTGGGTGCCAACGGCGCGGGAAAAACCACAACTCTTCGAATGATGCTTGGACTGCAGCGACCCACTTCGGGAACCGTCTGCATCGCCGGATATGATGCGGCCACTCAGCCACTGGAAATCAAACGCAGCGTCTCATTGGTGTCATCCAGTTCGGGCCTGTACCAATGGCTGACTCCGCGCGAAATCATGCTGTATCTGGCAGACCTTTACGACGTACCTGCGGAGCAGGCGGCGGCGCGAGTCGAGTTGCTGGCTGATCTGTTCGATCTTCGCAGCTTCCTTGACCGTCGTTGTGCGGGAATGAGCACTGGTCAACAGCAGCGAATCAATCTGGCGCGTTCCCTGATGCATGATCCCCCGGTTGTGCTGATGGATGAGCCCACTCGCGGACTGGACATTGTCGGCAGTCGCCGGATTTTTGAGTATACGGCACATCTGCGACAGCAGGGAAAAGCAGTCATCTTCTGTACGCATCGGCTGGATGAAGCCCAGCGATTGTGTTGCCGTTTCGGATTGATGTTTCGCGGACAGCTCAGACTGGAGGGTACTCTGGAAGACCTGCAGCAGCGAACGGGCCGTGACCATCTGACCGACATGTTTCTGGATCTTGTGCCCGCTGGAGCGCTGCAGTCATGAGTTCGCCAGCGTCACAAACATCAACGGGTGCTCCATCCGCTCTGCAAAGACTGGGCAGACTGGCCCTGAAGGAGTGCCGTGAATCGCTCCGAGATCGTCGCACACTGGCCACTCTGCTGCTGATGCCGCTGATCGTCTATCCCCTGCTGGGAATGGTTGTACAGCGATTTGCCGTCACAAGGCTGGAGACCGCAATCCCCGAAGCAAGTGTTGTGATTCATGACCAGTTGTCACCGGAAGATGCGCGCGTGATGCTGGCTCCGATTACTGAGTCTTCCGACAAATCTGCCAGTCCTGTGGATTCAGGAAATTCTGGAACTCTGCCAGGACTGGACCTGACTTCTCTGGACCCGACAACCGGACGTATCCAGCCATCGCTGCGGATTGCCTTTGGAGAATCCTATCCGGCCGAACTGATTGAACACGGACTGCAGCAGGGAGCCGTGGATGCAGCTGTTATGCTGCGGTCAAAGCCGACCAATGGATCTGCCAGCATGACGAACACGATTGAGGTATTGTATCGTCTGGGTGATCCACTGAGCGAGTGTGCTGCGGAAGAGCTGACCTTCCGTATCCGTGAAAATCGGGACGCTGCCGTGCGCAATCTTTTGAACCGCGTCGGGATTGGCAGCGCTGCTATGGTTCCGATCAGACAGCAGGGACTTGCCACACCGCGCAGGACCGAATCGCCATTGGCTGCTTTCGTACCTCTGATGCTGGTGCTGATGACAATGACGGGGGCAGTCTATCCTGCAATCGATCTGACTGCAGGGGAACGTGAGCGTGGCACGCTGGAACTGCTGATGGCCGCCCCGGTATCACGCCGACAGCTGCTGACGGCAAAATTCTGCGCGGTCTTTCTGGTGGCCGTCATGACAGCCATCATCAACCTGATTGCCATGCTGGTAACACTGGCAGCCACGGGGTTTGATCGAGTTCTGTTGCCACAGGGGATTGGACTGACAGTCCTGCTGCAGGTGCTGCTGCTGTTGATTGTGTTCGCCTCGTTCTTTTCTTCAGTGCTGCTGTCTGTGACCAGCTTTGCTCGCAGTTTCCGCGAAGCTCAGGCATGGCTGATTCCGCTGATGCTGGTGTCACTTGCGCCAGGAATTCTGAGCCTGATGCCTGGGGTTCGACTCAGTGCCCCACTGGCACTGGTGCCACTGGTCAATATTGTGCTGCTGGGTCGCGAATTGTTTCAGAACACGGCATCGACCGGTTTGTTCCTGGTGACTCTGACGGCAACTGCAGGCTACTCAGTGGCAGCACTGCGGCTGGCGGCTGGAATTTTCGGTAGTGATGCGGTGTTGTTTGCTGCTGATCGCAGGGAGCAGCAGCGGACTACGGGGCAGCAACTGTCGTTTGTGCCGCGTCGCATTCTGCTGGGAACCTTGCTGGCACTGCTGCCGGCTTTTGCTGTACTGGCAGGGCTGCGTGGCCGACTTGTTAACCCGGAAAACACCAGCGGACAACTGGTGCTGTCAGCCGCCGTGCTGGTTCTTGTATTCGCTGTCCTGCCTGCTGCGGCTCTGCGACTGGGGCAGGTTCAGATGACAGCCGGATTTCAGCTCACGCGATTTCGCCTCGCCGCATTACCCGCGGCCTGTCTGCTTGGCTGCTCTGCCTGGACTGCCGTTTATGAACTGCTGTTGCTGGCTGGTAATTCCGGAACGCTTCAGAAAATGATGGACAACCCGGCCCTGCGGCAAATGGTTGATCGGTTGACAAGCAACACGACTTTGCCGATGCAGTTACTGTGCCTGGCAGCCGCCCCTGCAGTCTGTGAAGAACTCTTCTTTCGCGGCTTCCTCTGGAATGGCGTGCAGAATCTGCTGCCGGGACGCCTGCGACCACTGCTGATCAGCACGGCCGTCTTCGCCGCCGCCCATGTGGTCACTGACGCATCACTGACAGTCGAACGACTGCCGGGAACATTTCTGCTGGGATTACTGCTGGGGTTATCCCGGATGCACACGGGGAGTGTGTTCCCGGGAATGCTGCTGCACTTCTGCAACAACGCGATGCTGCTTAGCCTGGAAAAGATGACGCCCGCATTTCGATCGATTGGGATCGTGCTGGACACCGAGAATCAGCAGCACCTGCCGTCACGCCTGCTGCTGCTGGCTGCAGTCCTGGCCAGCAGTGGCATGCTGTTCGCAGTGGGGGCACGCGGGCGTTCGCTGGTACAGCAACAGCAGTAGATTGCAGGTCTCGCTGCTGATGCTTCACCGAGGCAAACGGGGTACCTTACCGGCAAGCAGCGGGTGCTGGCCCGGGTGCTGACTTACCCGCGATTTACGGCAACCGCCTGGTTTGGGGGCGAATTGATCCTCACGTGGTCGAGCACGAGCACGAGGATGTCGCCCTGGGAACACCGAACACACGTTGGAATTGCTGCCTGAGAACGAAGCTCTGGTCGAGCGATACACGCCTGAATTCAACCCAGATGCCTGCGGAAATGCTCCTTCGTCAATCGCCACATTTCTTCACTCAGCACATGTCCCGTCCCTGCTTCAATGAACCACGAAAAGTTTGCTCGCGCACCTGCCACCTGCCACGCCTGCTCCAGACGCGGCATTGCGGCACGCACCTCCTCAATCGGACTGCCCGCATCCAGTTCCCCGAAGTTCAGATGCAGAGCCCGGGGAGCAATCAGCGAAACAATATCCGGCAGATCTCCGTACTGACGCCAGCCGGGTACGTAGTTCGGAAAACAATGAATCAGACTGGTGCGTTCCATCGCTGCATACGTTGGCATGCAGCAATTCCCAACCAATGCCTTCAAACGAGGCTCCCAGGGACCGACCATCCACGTATGAGTCGATCCCATGGAGTGTCCGTAACACCCCAGTCGCTCAGCCCGGACTTCGGGGCGAGCGGCCAGCAGGCTGACGGCACGCCGCATATCACTGATATTCTTCCAGGCCAGACAACGCCCAGCCACCACCTGCAACCCAAACAGATAATGTTCCAGATCACGCCCCTGCAGTGTTCGCACTTCCCGGTTTGGTGACCGATTGCGTTCGCCAAATCCGGCAGCGTCCGGACACAGCACTACGTAACCCTCGCGAGCCAGTGCAACACCGGTCATATGCATCTCACCGAAGTTCGGCGAACGCACTCCAGCCGGTTCATCCTTCCCCACGTCATACTGCCCTGCATGCTGATGCCATACACAGATTCCGGGCGCAGGAGAATTGGCTGAAGCTCCGTCAGGAATCAACAGCCATGCCCCGATGCGTTCGGTCGGCTCGACCTGATAGGACAGGTAATGTCGCCGAAAACCGTCCAGCTGCTCCGTTCGCTCCACTCGCTCCTGTAAGGGACCAAAGTCCGGCCATGGTCCACCCAGACAGCGCTGCAGATGCTCACGAAGTTCGTCCGACGATTCTGCCAACATAGGATCTCCTGTACCACCTGAAGCCTGTACCGCTGCCCCCGGAACCAGCAGGCTGAGACTCGTTGCCGTTGCACCAAGCAGCGATTGCAGTGCCGAACGACGAGTCCCCTGACTCGTTGCTGCGTCATGGAATTCCTCACGCATCACAACCCTCGCTGCTCCGGAATCGCACACCACACTCTGAAAAGCCCCAGCCAGTCCCCCTCGACTGATTGCAATTTTCCAGCGTGGTGATGAGACTTGGAGGTTGCCGAATTCCCGTTATTCAATCGGAACCACAGTCGCATGTCCAGGCAGCCGCTCGATCGCGAAGAATATGTCGAACAGGAATACTTCTTTCGCGTCTATCGTGAACGGCTGCTGGAAAGTGTCCCGTCTCAGGAAATTCTGCAGACCATCCACGAAGAGCTGCTGGCCACAACTCGCCTGCCGATGGCCATCGATTTCCTCCGCGCTGAAATCCTGCACCACGGGCGTATCAGCGGCGCAATGGCTCGGCTGGCCCACTATTTCGCCCCTTTTCAGGCATTTGTGATCCGCTGCAGCGAGGAAGACGAGTCTCGCTTCGAACAGTTGACCGCGCTCAGAATTCTGGAACTGGAAGCCAGATACCGCACGGCTGCCCCCAGTATGGCGGGCCTGTTCATCTACCAGCTGGAATGCATCGCTCGCAATCGTCTGGGCTACAGCGACGGACTCAAAGCCATGTCCGAAGACCCCGTGTACTCCGACGAATGGCGTCGCTGGATCCTGCGACTGCAGGCCGAACTGGGAACTCTGGAACTGGCAGAACTGATCTATCGAGTGTCCGAACATTTCTATACTCGCCGCGCAGCAGGCCGCAGCAAAACGGCTGAAGCCGAACGTGGACTGGTCCTGTTTGGCGAACAGGAGGGTCGCATCGCTCGCGCGAATCTTGGACGTGACCCGCTGTACCTGTTCGCTGCACTGCAACGTCACCTTGGCTATCCATCCGTGCCGAAATCGATCGTTGAAGACGACACGGAACGCCTGCCCAAAGGACTGGAAGTTCGACTGCAGAAGATCGAACAGAAGCTCAAGATTCTGGACATGGAATCCAAAGGCGGAATTGACCTGTCCCGGTTTTACAAACCGGGCGAATCCCCGGCCCCTGATCAGCCTCGCCAGACACACCCATAGATCGGCCCGCAGCTGCAGACTCGTGCGAAAAATCGCGGCACAGGTTGCGGTTTTCGAACGCCGCGAAGTCCGCCCCAACCCAGGCAGGGAGCGACAGCGGCAAATGGCAGTGGCAGACCGATGCCGAGCCGAAGGATCGATTGCGATTCCGGTCGGTGCGGCTCAGCAGAAGCTTCGCCCTCCCGAACACTGCAGCACAGCCACGCCGGCAGTCTGGGGCACGTACCAATGAAAAAAGGGGAGCTGTCTCCGGGACAGCTCCCCTTATGAACCTCAGTTAACCGACTGCCACGATCACTCGCCACTGCCCAGAGTGAACAGCGGACCGGAACCACCGCCGGTACCACCCTTCAGCTCTTCGCGTGCGCGAGCCGGAGCAGCAGTTGCAGTTCCTGGAGCTGCCGTTGCACCACCTTCGGTGGCCGCCGGAGCTTCAGCTTCCTTGACCTCAGTCTTGCGGCTGAGCCCAATCTTGCGTTCTGCTGTGTCAACTCGCAGAACACGGACTTCCAGATCCTGGCCGACATTGACCAGACTTTCAGGATGCTCGACCTTGTGGTCGGCCAGCTCTGACACGTGCAGCAGGCCTTCCAGATCGTCTTCCAGCTGTACGAACACACCGAAGTTGGTGATCTTCGTGACCTTGCCGGAAACAGTGCTTCCCGGAGCATACTTCTGGGGGATTCGAGTTTCCCATGGGTCTTCGCTGAGCTGCTTCAGACCCAGTGCGATACGACGACGATCTTCGTCGACCGACAGAATCTGACACTCGATCGGATCGCCCTTCTTCAGGATCTCGTTGGCATGCGATACCTTGCGAGTCCAGGACATGTCGCTGATGTGCAGCAGACCGTCCACACCTTCCTGCAGTTCCACGAAGGCACCGTAGTTGGTGAGATTGCGAACCGTGCCCTTGACCACAGCCCCGACCGGGTAACGCTTGGAGACGTCGTCCCAGGGATTGGGCTGAGTCTGCTTCATGCCCAGTGAGATTTCCTGCTTGTCTTCGTTGATGCCCAGCACCATGACCTCGACCTTGTCGCCGATCGCCACCAGCTCGCTGGGGTGATTGACGCGACGAGTCCAGGACATCTCGCTGATGTGCACCAGACCTTCGATGCCGTCTTCCAGCTTCACGAAGGCACCGTAAGACAGGACGTTGACCACCTCACCCTGCACACGTGAACTGACGGGGTACTTGGTGCTGATATTGGCCCACGGGCTAGGTGACTTCTGCTTCAGACCCAGCGCGATCTTTTCCTTGTCGTAGTCGATGTTCA
>CAIOKE010000127.1 GCA_903858815.1 uncultured Planctomycetaceae bacterium
ATGTTGAATTTGCGTCCGAGCGCGTCTTCGGCGAGCACGTCGAGGATAAAGAATTTGCCGTCTTCCGACAGTTTGCTGTGCACGGTGTTTGGAAAGGTGACGTCGGTCACGGGGATTTGTCCACCCAGTACCGCGTTGATGAATCGAATGGTGAGTGCTTTTTGCTTTTCGCTGCCGAAGAGCAGCTTGAAGGCGTAGTCGATCAGAGGATTGATTCCGATGACCATGGGACGCTTCCAGTTGAGAATTGTGTGGTGGATGTACTGATTCAAGAATGGAAAACAATGCCACACTCAAGGGGATACTGTAATGTCGCACTAAAGCAAGCAATTCTGACGGGAAAAATCTGGAATCGAGGTGAGCCGTGGCATTCGGTTCCGGTTGGATGCCGTTGTTGCCGTTTTCGGACAGGAATCAGTGGTCAGTGGTCAGTGGTCAGTGAAGTTCCCCCTGGGAGGGCGAGGTTCCTGCCGAGCCGTGTGGTTCATGGCGTTGCGCTGCAGTTCGGCTCAGCAGGAGCTTCGCCCTCCCGAAAACGTTGAGGACTCTGCCGATTCGTAGGCTGTTGGATTCGAGTCCGCGATCTTGTGCCTCGTGGTCGCAGGGAGGCATGCCGAGGCCAGCCGTTGTTGGGGCAATCGGGGGAAGGGGGGCTGAAAACCACGCTGCGCAGGCAGGCGACAGCAGGCGTAGTCAGACCCCACTTTGCGACCGTCAGACGCCAGCGTGGTGATGAACTGTGTCAGTCATGTCGCTGAGCCGCGGCTTTGCTGCATCAGAAAACGTGTCGTTGAGATCAGGCTGCTGTCTCTGTACCAGCCAAAGCACCGGAGGGTCGGTATGAGAACCCCACCGCGCGACGGAGCATTTTGAATGTCGCGGGTCAGGGGTTCGGTGACTTCAGAGTGACAGGATTCAGCGGACGATGGTCCGAAGATGAATCATGCCGACCCTCCGGGAATGATACGCAGGCAAGTTCGGTCAGGGGGAAAGTCTGATGTCGCGGTCGGTCTGAGACTGGCCTTGAAGGTTGACCGTTTGAGTCCGCCCTTTGCCGGTCAGCAGCTCCATCGTGGCGTCGTGACGGTAATTGGGATTGGCGTTGTACAACGCGCGGTTGAATGGGATCGAGCGATAAATCTGCCGGTAACTGGCAGCACTTTCTTTGGCCCCGAGCGTTGTTTGAGTGGCCGCTGCCGTCTTGACCGAAGTTTTCCCGGCGGAAGGGGATGGAAAGCCATCCAGCGGAACCCTGGCTGCCGGAATGATCTGCAGGTCGGATGCTGGAACTTTGCCGGACGGTTTTGCGGTTTTTCCGGAAGCTTTAGCCGATGCTTTCACCGCCGGTTTGCTGCCGGAAGGTTGCGGTTTTTCATCAGCAGATGCCGTACACAAGCTGCCGCAGACGACAGCCGCGGTCAGCAGCAGCGAAGCACGGAAACCTGCAAACGAAAACCACCGACTGAGGCGATTTGGCACCATGTGAACCATCCTGCTGGAGGGACTTTCGCCACAAACGTTGCGACGATGCTGCGTTTGTGGCTTTTGGTCAACAAGATGGTAATTTGGGTGGTCTGGGTAGTCTGAGTCAAGGGGAATCCGTTGGTTTTTTACTGGAAGCCTTGTTTCGTGCCGATGGCGAAACAGAGCAGGCAGGAGCGTGAAGGAGTTTCACGGGCGCCGCCGGTTGCTGCCGAACCGAATGCCTGTCCGGCAGCAGCAGCCCTTCGGTTCGGCGGGAGCATTGCCCTACCAAGGGGGTGGTGTTCCCTGGACCACCGAGCAGCAGCGCGGTGAGGACGCCGATGCTTGTCTTTGCTGAGTGGTGATCAGTGCACGGAATGGCTGAGGGGCGGGCAAACGTGGGCTGCGTTGTGGAATTGTGCAGGTAAAGGGTGGCCGGGCAGGAATGCCCGGGCTACGGTTGTGGGCCCTGCGTTGACTGACTACAGGTGGTGTTTCGGCTCGGCGGGAGCCTCGCCCTCCCGAGGGGGGATCTTCGGCTCGGCGGGAGCCTCGCCCTCCCGAGGGGGGATCTTCGGCTCGGCGGGAGCGTCGCCCTCCCGAGGGGGGATCTTCGGCTCGGCGGGAGCATTGCCCGCCCGAGTGGGGACTTTGCGTCAACTGACCAGTGAACCCTGAGTGGCGGGTCAGGGGGCGGGTGGAACTAAAGGGGTTTCTGGCCGAGGTACACAGTGGCAATGCCTCCGGTGAGTGGGTGGAAGGCGGTTTGGCTGAGTCCGGCTTCTTCCATCAGGCCGGTGAGTTCAGAACCGCTGGGGAATTCCGAGACAGACTGGGGCAGGTATTCGTAGGCAGCCTGTCGATTGCGGACCAGCAATTGTCCGATGCGGGGCAGGATATTGCGGAAGTACCATTGGTAGGTGCGGCTGAGCAGTTTGTTGGAGGGGAGAGAGAATTCAAGGACCAGCACTTTTCCGCCGGGCTGGCAGACGCGAGTCATTTCTCGCAGTCCGGCGATGGTGCTGGCGACGTTTCTGAGTCCGAAGGCGACCGAGACGACCTGGAACGAGTTATCGGGGAAGGGGAGTGCGAGTGTATCGGCTTCGAGGAAGGTGACAGCGCGGCTGTCGCGTTTCTGTTCGGCCAGTTGAAGCATACCGAGAGTGAAGTCGGTGGCGTAGACGTGTGAGTCGGGGTGCAGTTTTTTGCGGAAGGCGAAGGCGAGGTCACCGGTGCCGGTGCAGACATCGAGGATGGGTGCCAGCCCCAGTTTTCCGGCCAGCCGGACAGCTTTCCAGCGCCAGTAGATGTCCGTGCCCATGGACAGGAAGTGGTTCATGAAGTCATAACGGCCGGCAATTTCGCCGAACATCTGGCGAATGCGGGAACCGGATTTGTCGACGGGCATGGGGATCTCTGCAGCGATTTTCAGGGACCAGCAATGTTTTGCTGTCGTTTCATGATAGTGGGCGTATTGCTGTGTGAACAGGAACCGCCATTGGTGTGGTGACATTAACGGGGGGGATTGGGGATGCCCTCGTCATCTCGGCAAAGCAGGCACAGCTGGCTGCCGATGGCGAAATCGCGGCAGGCCTGTGGTCGGAGATCGTAGTGTCGGCATTTGAGTGTTTGTGTATCGAGCCAGACGCAGGGGAGCAGGTCGAAGTGCTGATCGGCGGCAATTCTGAGCTGAATGGGTTGCAGCAGTTCTGCGGGGACATTCAGGGCCGCTTCTTCACCGGGCTGAAACGGTGGAATGGGTGTGCGTCGGCAGCAGGCGGCGCAGTGATCGCAGGAATCGACGAGCGGATGCGGGTGTGTCATGGTGATCAGCGGCTGGAGTTACGGGGGGTGTTGAGTGGGCTGTTTTTGAGTGCATTGAGGAGATCTGTGAGGGAGGCGTGTGAGGTGCGGCCGTAGCTGAGCGGTCCGTGTCCGGGGATCCCAAAGTGCAGATTGCGGTCGTATGGCGACGGTGGGGGTTCGCAGATTTCTCGAACAGCGGCGTGGACTTCGTGGCAGCCGGTGAGTTGGAGGACTTCGTGGACATTTGCGGCCCGAATTCCTCCGCCGGGCAGGATCTGGATTCTGCCTGCGGCCTGTTGCCTCAGAGCCCGCAGCACGGAAGCTCCGGCAAGGGCGGTGTGGCAGCCGCCGCTGGTCAGTACGGTCTGGAATCCGAGGTCGATGAGTTGGTTGAGAGCGAGTGGAAGGTCGCTTGAGACATCGAAGGCGCGGTGGAAGACGAGGTGAGCGGCGGGCAGTTGTTGGCGGAGTTGCTGGCAGGCGGTGGAGTTGATGGTGCGATCGGGGTTCAGGAATCCGATGGCGATTCCGTCAGCTCCGGCCTGCAGCAGTGTTTCGGCTTCCTGCAGCATGAGTCGGATTTCAGCGGCGGAGTAGAGGAAGTCACCTTCGCGTGGTCGGACCATGGCGATGATGGTGCCGTCGTAGGCGGTGCGGGCGTGCTGCAACAGCGGCAGTGACGGCGTGAGTCCTCCCAGTGCGATCGCGGAGTTCAGTTCGATACGAGGTACGGCGGCCTGTTGGGCGAGCAGTACGTCGTCAATTCCGCCCACGCACAGTTCGAGCATTGGTTGGGATCCGTGGCTATCTTTTAATAGTAGGTCTGCGGCGGTCATATCCAGTGCGACAGGATAGCTGAGTCCGGGTGTGGAAAGCAAAACGGTCAGGGATTGAGAATCGGCGGGAATTGCCGGTTTTTCTCGGCGGTGCATGGCTGGCAACGGTTGTGCGGGCGGTTGTTGTTGATAATCACCATGGTGCTGCAGGGCGCATCTTCAGAATTGCCGGAAATGCCGAAGTAGAGAGAGTCCCACATTGTGAACGTCGCTGATGCTCTGATCCTGCTTTCCTTTGCGAGACTCGTTAAGATTTTTCATTACGGACTCCGGGGTAAAAGTCGTTGTCTGGGCTTGATCGAGGGCACGAACTTTTCGTGTCCCTTGAGATCCCTGGTTTTTTTGGGGGGGGGATGGAGCCGAGCAGGAATGCTCGGGCTGTCATTTGTCCTCGGCGTCAATCCTGATTCTGTCGGCGGCAGGCGATTTCATCCGGCATCCTGAGAGGTTTCGTATTTCCACAGAGACACACATAGCGTCGGGTCCTGCAGCAGCTCCCCGGTTGCTCTCGGCGTCTTTCACAGGTTACCTGCTGATGACCTTCCTGACGGCGGTCAACGACAGCATGTTTCGCTGGCTGGTGGTGCCTGTTGGTCGGGAGGAATTTCGGCGGCTGTATGGCTGGAGTGCTGAAGATTCCGAGGCCTTTGTGTTGTCTCTGGGTCTGGGTGTTTTCATGTTGCCCTTTGTGGTGTTTGCTCCGTGGGCCGGCTGGATGGCGGATCGGTTCAGCAAGCGGACATCGATTCTGTGGCTGAAGGTCGCGGAAGTCTTTCTGGTGGCGCTGGGTGCGTGGGCGATTCAGGCATCCAGTGTTCCGCTGATGTTTCTGATTCTGTTTCTGATTGGAGTGCAGGCGGCATTTATAGGAACGGCGAAGCTGGGGATTATTCCCGAGATTGTGCGTCGGTCCGACATTTCAGCGGCGAACGGCTGGTCTGGTCTGGCGACTCTGGCGGGCGTGATTATTGGCACGGTCGCGGGTTATGGTCTGGCCGATCGAATTCAGGCGGATCGTACATCGGGTCTGTGGGCCGCTGCGATTGCTCTGGTGGGCACAGCCCTTGCGGGACTGCTGGGGTCGGTGATGACGGGTCGCGTTTCGGCAGCCAGTCCTCAGTTGCGATTTCAGTGGAATCTGGTGTCGGATTCGTGGCGTGACATTCGTCTGATCATCTCGGATCGCGCCATACTCCGGGTAACTCTGGGGATTGTCTTTTTCTGGTGTCTGGCCGCGATGGCTCAGATGTCCATCGACGTGTTTGTGCGGATGGAGCTGGCTGACAATCTGGTGAAGGCGAATCCCAGTACGTTTAATGCGGCGCTGGTGCTGGGGGTTGGTGCAGGCAGTCTGCTGGCGGGCTGGTGGTCCAGTGGTCGAGTTGAGCTGGGGATGGTGCCCTTCGGGACTTTGTTGATGGGTGTGGCCTGTACGTTGTTGTACTTCACCAGTGATGCTCCATGGATGGCTCGCTGGCTGCTGATGGTGATTGGTCTGGGTGGTGGTTTGTTTAATGTGCCGTTGCAGGCGTGGCTGCAGGAGCGTAGTCCGCATGACAAGCTGGGTGCAATTCTGGCGGCCTGTCAGCAGCTGACAGCGATTGGCATGCTGTTTGTTTCCGGGTTATTCTGGCTGCTGCGAGGTCCACTGGAGCTGAGTGCGTCGCAGATCTTTCTGGTGAGTGGTTTAAGTATCATCCCGATTGTGGTGTATGTGGTGTGGGTACTGCCGCAGGCCACGATTCGATTTTTCGTCTGGTTGCTCAGTCGTTTTGTCTATCGAGTGCGGACTTATGGGATTGAGAACATTCCCGAGTCGGGCCCGGCACTGCTGGTGGCGAATCATGTGACGTGGATCGACGGGGTTCTGATTCTGCTGGCCAGTTCGCGTCCGATCCGGATGGTGGCTTATGCGGATTACGTGCAGGGACGTGTCCTGAGTCGTCTGGCGCGGCTGTTCGGGATCATCCCGATTCGCAGTGGTGACGGTCCGCGGGCGTTGATTGCATCGCTGAATACGGCCAGTGAAGCATTGCTGCGGGGCGAGCTGGTGTGTATTTTTGCGGAAGGCTCGATTACTCGCACCGGTCAGCTGATGAAGTTTGAGCGTGGCTTGCTGCGAATTCTGAAGGGCACGAATGCTCCGGTGATTCCAGTCTGTCTGGACGAGTTGTGGGGCAGTATTTTCAGCTATGATCAGGGGAAGTTTCTCTGGAAGCGTCCGCGTCACTGGCCTTATCCGGTGTCGATCCTGTTTGGTCGGGCGTTACCTGAGGTGGATGATGTTGAGTTGGTGCGATCGGCGGTTCTGGAACTGAATGCTCAGTCGATGTTACTGCGAAAGGAACGCAGCATGATTCCGGCGCTTCGATTTATTCGTCAGTGTCGTTTGTCCTGGGGGCGGATGAAGGCAGCGGATTCCGGTGGCACGAAGCTGACTGGTGGTCGTCTGCTGATGGGTGCACTGGCGTTTCGGCGGCTGTTGTCGGGGCGTGTGCTGGCAGCGGACCGGCAGTATGTCGGGGTGCTGCTGCCACCCTCTGTGGGTGGTGTGCTGGCGAATACGGCGCTGGCGCTGGGTGGCAAAGTTTCGGTCAACCTGAATTATACGCTCAGCGACGAGCTGATGAATTTCTGTCTGCGTGAGTCCGGGATTACTCAGGTGCTTACCAGCCGGGCATTTATTGAAAAGAAGCCGGTGCAGCTGAATGCTGAGCTGATTTTCCTTGAAGATCTTAAGACGCAGATCACGTCTGTGGATCGGATTGTGGCGGCAATTCAGGCGAAGTTGGTGCCTCTGCGGATGCTCAGTCGTCTGCTGGGTCTGAATCGGCAGCGTTCTGATGATCCCCTGACGGTGATTTTCACGTCGGGATCAACGGGTGAGCCGAAGGGTGTTGTGCTGTCGCAGAACAACATAGGTTCGAATCTGGATGCGGTGAATCAGCTGCTGCGGCTGCATGCGGGTGACGTGCTGCTGGGAGTGTTGCCGTTCTTTCATTCGTTTGGTTATACGGTGACGATGTGGCTGCCGTTGTGTGCTGATCCGGCGGCCGTGTATCACTTCAACCCCCTGGATGCTCGCACGGTCGGTTCACTGACGGAAAAGCATGGTTGCACGATTCTGGCAGCTACTCCCACGTTCCTCCGCAGCTATCTCAAGCGCTGCACAGTGGAAGAGATGAAGACGATGAATCTGGTGATCGTGGGTGCTGAAAAGATGCCTGACGATCTGCGGGATGCATTTCGGGACAAGTTTGGATTTGAACCGATTGAGGGTTATGGGACGACCGAGATGTCCCCGGTGGCATCCTTCAACATTCCGGCTTCGCGAATGGGGCGGGATGCGGATCCGACATCGGGGTTGCGTCATGGAACGGTGGGTCGAGCGATTCCGGGAGTGGCTGCGGCGGTCTTTGATCCGGACACTGGAGCGCGTCTGGGGGCCAATCGTGAGGGGCTGCTGAAGATCAAGGGGCCCAACATTATGCTGGGCTATCTGAATCAGCCGCAGAAGACGGCCGAGCTGATCACGGACGGCTGGTATAACAGCGGTGATATGGCGGTGATAGACGACGACGGCTTTATTCGCATTACGGGTCGAATGAGTCGATTTTCGAAGATTGGCGGCGAGATGGTGCCGCACATTCTGGTTGAGCAGGCCATAGCGAAGGTGCTGGAGGAGGATGCGACGGAAGAGACGGAGATTATGTGTGCCGTCACTTCGGTTGCGGATCCGAAGAAGGGTGAGCGTCTGATTGTGCTGCACAAACCCATGCGGAAGACGGCTCGCGAAATCACCGACCGACTGCAGGCGGCCGGGCTGCCGAATCTGTTTATACCATCGAACGACGCGTTTATTGAGGTTGACAGGATCCCGCTGCTGGGAACCGGCAAGCTGGATCTGCGGGGTGTGAAGCAGCTGGCACTGGAAAAGACGGCGGGCAGCTGAAGGCGGCACACAGATGAAGTTTGCACTGGTGATACCGGATGGTGTGGCGGATGAGCCCCAGCCTGAGCTGGGTGGTCGGACACCGCTGCAGGCTGCGTGGATTCCTCATATGCACGCCGTGGCCTGTGAGGGTCAGGTTGGTCGGACCAACAATGTGCCATTGAGTCTGCCATCCGGCAGTGATGTGGGCACGATGAGTCTGTTTGGTTACAGCCCGCTGCAGTTTCACACCGGGCGAGCGCCGCTGGAGGCAGCGGCTCAGGGGATCGAGCTGCAGCCGGGAGACTGGGCAGTACGCTGCAATCTGGTGACGATTGCTGACGGTCGGATGGCCAGTTTCACGGCTGGTCAGTATCCGAGTGAGGCGGGTGTCGAGTTGCTGCAGCTGCTGCAGAAGTCGCGCTGTGGTGATTCGCACTGGAAGTACTTTGCGGGGGTCAGTTATCGGAACCTGCTGATTTACCGAGCGCGGGAAGCGGCGGCGCCATTTTCCCGAGAGACGTTCAGTACGCCTCCGCATGACATTACGGACCAGCTGGTGCAGTCTTATCTGCCGACGGGGCCGGGTGCGGACCAGTTGTGTGCGTTAATGGACGAGAGTCGGGAGATTTTTGCGGGTGCGGAGGTGAATCAGCGTCGGCTGGCTGCCGGCTTCCCCGCAGCGACTCAAACGTGGCTCTGGGGACTGGGTCAGCGCCCTGCTCTGCAGCCGTTTGAGCAGCGGTTTGGGGTGCGAGGTGCGGTGATTACGGCGGTGGACCTGCTGCGTGGGATCGGGCGGCTGCTGGGCTGGCAGGTGTTGCAGGTGCCTGGTGCGACCGGATATCTGGATACGGATTACGGGGCTAAGGGGCGGGCTGCGATAGCGGCCCTGCAGCGGCCGGATGTGGATTTTGTGGTGGTGCATGTGGAGGCGACTGACGAGGCTTCGCACGAGGGCAGTGTGGAGGAGAAGGTGCGGGCGGTGGAGCGGATTGACGAGCAGATCGTGGGTCCACTGCATGGGTGGTTGAAGAGTCAGGGTGAGTATCGTTTGCTGGTGTGTCCGGACCATCCGACATTTCTGCGTACGAGGACTCACAGTCACGGGGACTGTCCGTTTGCGGTCTGCGGGACAGGTATCCAGTCATCGGGTTGTGTGGAGTACAGTGAAAAGACGGCGGCGAGTTCGGTGCTGGCATTTCCTGAGGGCTGGGACCTAATGGGGTATTTCCTCGGGCGTCCGGGGGGTGGCTAAGGATTTTTCGGGTTTTTCCGGCTGGGCCTGCTGTAAGGATCAGGGAGGCCTGGGGCGGGTGTACGAGGAGAATTGGGGCTCAGGACCGTCGGTTTTCATGAAAACCGGGGTCTGAATCGGCAGTTCCTGGCCAAAAGTGTTGATTTGTGGCACTTCTGAGGTTCTGATTCTGGACGTGAACCAGGTAAACTGTCATGTTGAGCAGATTCTGATCGGTTTTTGGGGTCCTGAGGGACCGATTCAGGGTCGGAGAGAGTGTGTTTCTGGATCAGTGTACTGAATTCGTGGTGCTGAAGTCGTTGAGTAGCGTCTGAAGAATGAAACAGCGTTCTGATTGCGCGCGAGGCTGCGTTCGATTGGAAAAGCGATAGAAATTTTCCCGATCTGGTGAGTCTTATGCCTGTTGTTGACCGCAACACCCGGGGATCTGGCTGCAGAAAGTCCGGGTACTGGGTTTTTGCCTTGTGCTTTGGTCTTGCGGGTTTGCTTGACGTAGCTGTTCGTGCGCAGGACGCAGCTCCTGCAGCACCGGCTCAGGATCCGCCCGCGGCTGCGGCCCCGGCTGCGGCCCCGGCCGTGCCTGCTGCGGCACCAGTGCCAGTGGATGCCTGTCAGCAGCGAATTCTGCAGCAGCAGCAACAGGCGCGTGCCGTACAGAACCTGCGTGAACCGATCGCGGTGATGGACAAGAACGAAGCAGCCAAACTGCGACGTGACTACACGAAGCTGCTGGCGGACGGTTACACCAGCGAGTCTGACAGCAAGAAGGTTAAAGATTATCTGCAGTTCATGCTGATGCGGGTCACGGATCCTGAATTCTCGGGGACTCCTTCCAACCTGCAGAATCTGTTGAAGGACGTAGAGTCGGACCTGCAGCGTGCTGGCGACAGCATTGGCAATCCCGCCACCCAGCAGAATGCTCGAAAGAAGTACTGTGCGGATGTTCTGGCGACGGCGAAGCAGCTGTTAAGCAACAGTTTTGATTCGCGGGTCACGGCAATTTCCGTGATGAAGCATCTGCACGAAATCAAGTCTGTATCGGGCGGCGTGGCGGCTCGGATTCATGCTGAGGCGTTGTCGACATTGCTGTCGGTTCTGGATTCTGCCGAGCAGCCTGATGCGGTGAAGGTGTTTGCCGCCGACGCGATTCGGAATGTGCTGCGTAACTGTGATGTGCTGGAAACGGATCAGTTCCGAATTGTGGACAGCATTGGTGGTCAGTTGGCCGAGCGTTGCAGTGAGAGTGCTTATCAGCAGACGTTGCTGGAGGCGTTATTTGAAATCCGTCGGCCGCGCAGGACGGTAGGGTCCAGTGATCCGACGGTGATGAAGATCTTTGCTGCGGTGATGGATGACCGTCAGCGTCCGATTGAGGTGCGTTGTCTGGCGGCGATGGGGATTGGTCGCGGTGCCTACGACGGTCAGATGCGTCTGGATCCGCTGGCATGGAAGATTGCTCAGCTGGCAGGTGAAGCTGCGGTTGAGTTCAATCGTACTCCCGGCGATTCTCGCTGGCCGGCCTGCGGCGCATCTTTGGTGTTTGCCTATCGGCATGTATCGGCTGAAGAGGCCACTGCTCCTCCGGCTGACAGGAAGGGCCTGCTGAACCGTTCGGGTGGTGCAGCTCCGTCCAAAGTCATCTCGGAATCTGCGGCGCTTGTGAAAATTGTTGGTCTGGGTCTGCTGAAGAACGGCGACCCATTGACTCGCGAGGAAGTCCTGCCGCTGGCTGAGTGGTTGAAGGCGAATCAGCCGACCGATCTGAAGTGGGACGACCGGATGCCGGCGCTGACTCCGTGATAGCGGGACTGTGCTGACGGCAGGGGGAAAGACGGCAGAGAGAAAGACGGCAGAAAGAAAAAGGGTAGTCTCGGCTTCAGCGTGACATTGCAGCATGGACGGTTGCCCTTCAGGGCGGCGGGACCTTTTTTGAGTAGAGCCCAGTTGCGGCCGATTCCTTTTGCGTGAGTTATCGGGCATTCGCAAGACGTCGCAGAGTGCGGGTTTGAGGCCATCGCTGACCTTACCCGCTCAATGCGGGGTTTGTGCACTGTGAGGACTGACCACAGACCATGGCTGCGCCCTGGGACCACCGAGCACCAGCTCGGAGACATTGCTCACGCACCCATTTTGTTCCGTCGGCATCGGCACGCGGCAAGGCTGAGCTTGTGCAACTGTGAGTGGGTTTGTGTGGGCTTAAGGACGGCCGGGCAGGAAAGACTCGAGGCACAAAACCCTTAGTCCTGGCTTTATCCCAGGCACGAAATTCTCGTCACCCTTGCAATCCGCAGTGTTTTTCAGGAGACGGGGCCGAGCAGGAATGCTCGGGCTACCTTTTGTCCTCAGCGCCAGGAATGCTCGGGCAACGTCTTTGGGCAGAGCACTGACCGTGGACTACCGGTTCGGCAAGCTGAGCGTTCGACGTGATCTCTATGACGGCCCGGTGGTCGCGCTACGATGGTCAGTGAGCAGCATATCCGTGAGGAATGTGGACCACGGGCTGAATCGACGACGTCAGCATCGGTTCGTTGTCTCTTCATCGCGAGCATCTCAACTCCCTCATCTATGCCACCACCGGCGTAAGGGCATCCGTCGATGTGTCGGTGAAGAGTAACGGTCGTTGCTGCCCGTTTTTATCGTCGATCCCGGGATTCCTGAACTTCCAGATCACTGGACAGGACTCTTCTGAAACACTTCAACGGAGAGTTCTGCAGTCAACTTTCATTCCAGCACTCAGCTTTTTGAATTGACTGTATATCGTATCCGATATGTATTGGGGGAGCGAGGAGGGGGCGTATGTCGAAAACGCAACCAGGTGAACAGGAAGCCGAGGCATTGCCGGATGTCGGGGTGCGATGCGGCTGATAGCGGGTTCGCGACGCGGAGCACAGCTGGAGAATCGTGTATCGCATCGATACAGATGCCATCCTGATTGGATGTCTATAGCAGGAAGACTCGGAAGATCCCGGTCGAGGTCATTGAGCGGTGCAGGAAGCGGCTCAGGCAATACGATGCGGTTGGCAGGGCGGCGCGAAGGCAAACTGGAAAGTGAGGACAGACTGATGGATGCTGCGAAACGGAAAGTGATTGAAGCCGCGGGCTGGAAGGCTGGAGATGCGGCTGATTTTCCGGAGATGAGCGACGAGGAGCGTCAGTTGCTGGACACTCGTGTCAAGCTGGCTTTGGCGATTCGACAACAGCGTGAAGCTCTTCATCTTTCGCAAAAGCAACCGGGAGCCTTGCTGAAAACAAGCCAACCTCGGGTAGCGAAGATTGAAAGAGCGGCGTCCGACGTTTCGATGGATCAGCTCATTCGCGCGTTTACAGCGGCGGGGGGGAAGATTGTGGTGAAAACCACGAAGCCGAAGACAAAAAAGCTCGGACAACATCCGGACCGATGGAAACGCTGATTCTTGAAATGGCAATTTTGAAGTAGCAGTTCAGCGTGACGAGGGCCAATCCGCCCGTCTCGAATCGATTCAACATTGAAGCAGCGTTTACCGAACGGCGACGGTAGTGAAGCGGGCTTTCCTGTCAGCGGATCGTGAGAACAGTGCCTTCGTTGCCGCCAATTTCAGGCCTCTTCACCAGAATCACGTGGGTGACTTCTGGAGTCGGCAACTTCTGAGGTATTTGCAGCAGTGCAACTTTCGCCACATTGAACGTTTTGAATCCATAGACTTTTCTCATCGTCAATTTCGCCTTGCCATTCATTCCCTCTATAGAGCCTGCCGAAAACTCCCCACGCGCCCGGAACCAATTCAGCAAAAGTGGCTTGTGACTTCGCAGCATTTTGGCCACTGACATCAACGTTGGAAGTCGCGCACGCATGGTGCGATCTGTCCACTCATCGAGGAACGATTATGCCCACCCCGGAAAGCTGTATTCCCGGAAGCGCCGTAAGTCTTCCGGACATTGAACACTGCGGAAGACTGTTTGCCATGATGTGTGAAATACAACCGCCGTTTCTGATCAAGTCAGCCGCCGGCCCTACTCCGCCAGAAAACCAGCGGTATGTCAGTGTGGTGTGATGCTTGCCATCGCTCCACGTCGACAAAGAACACGGCACTTTGCCACAACGGCAGGAACTCGAATTGCCGAGCCTTCGGAAGAGGGTCAAACACGGGTCCTTTCCGGCCGCAGTCCAAACACGTTGAGCAGCAACTCTCTCGAGGACTCAGGTGGACATGAAGAGACCTGCAATCTTCGCACATCGTCACGTTTTCGTACACAGAATCCTTGTATTTCCGGACCTTATTCAGGATCGTTTGCAGCAGCATCTCGCGGACTCTCAGTCAGGGGCTTGCGCTGGCAACCGGATCATGACAGGCCCGCCAGATGTTTTTCTTCACGGGACTGCGGGTGTCCAGTTTTCTGGCGCCCTGTTTTCTGAACCCGAGCGGAGCTTTTAAGTCACACGTTCTACTCACAGATTCGGGTGAGGAACCTACGCTGATGGCACACGTCGAACGGCTGAGTCGTGGTGAATCGCAGCAGGTCTGCACCCTGTTCGTTCCTGAGGAAAATGCTGGATGTCCAAAGATCACATGAGAATTGCCGGGTTTGCATGTTTAGTTCTGGCCGTCGTGTTCCTCTTCGTCGCCTGGGAACGATACTCAAGCCACGTTAATGCGGTTGAAACGGCAAATCGCATGTTGAATAACTCGCCAATGGGCCCGGTAATGCGTGTGTTCAGGGAACGGCTCACTGGTCAGGCCGATATTGAGCCAGGCGTGCCGGTGTTAACAACCTATTCGGTGTTTTTTTCCGTGATCTCTGGAATCTCCGGTGCAGTTCTTCTTGTGGCGTCCGCCAGGAACAAGCAAGTCAAACACAGGCAGCCAGCGATGAAAGTCGTGTTGAACGCTGGCGGCAAGTCTGGCGATTCCTGAAATTCACGACGCGAGGCTGACACAAGCTACAGCTGAACGTCAGCCATTCGTTCGAGGCTCGGCGATCGTTCACTGAAAAGTGTCCCTGCCTTCCGGAGGCAACAGGTGGCGAAAACCAGCATTGGCTGCGTTGCCGAAGTCATCCGTGCGTTTGAGGCACGGCAGAATCTCCGCGATGCTCGCAGGAGTGTTGGCCAGTCATGCGTGCGGTGATCCGTGTTATAAGTCTCGTCGCAAGTGCATGAACGCGGGGGGGCAGGAATTCCGACGGAAACGATCAACTGTTTTTCTCTGGGTGCACCGAGCGCCAGTTCTGTGTGTGGGGGCATCAATCATTCTGCGATTCTGCGGTGGGCTTACCCAGCCGAGGGAACTTCGCGCGGGCGGAGAAGTGAGAAGTGAGAAGTGAGAAGTGAGAAGTGAGAAGTGAGAAGACGGTTGGCCTTTGACTCCCCCGGCGACATCCGATGCGTAGAGGGCATCGACGCGTGGACGCCGCAACCAGACTACTTGTTATTTTCAGGCCGGGTGCAAAAAAGAGCCGCTCGACTTGCGGTCGAGCGGCTTTGGTTCGGCGTCTTTGAGCGGCTTCGGGGGAAGTCTTTGGTCAGTTGCCGGAAGCGGGTTCAGCGGGCTTGTCGCCTTCCACTTTCGGCTGTTCTTCGGTGGTGCCTTCTTTTGGCGGATCGGTTGGTTTGGCTTCTTCGGCCTGCTTGTTTTCGGCGACGGTTTTCTTCAGGGCTTCCAGTTCTTCGCGAGCCTGTTTGGCGGCTGTTTCGGAAGCGTTCAGTGCCTTCTGCAGTTCTTCGGCTTTGATTTTCAGGGCATCCCGCTCTTCGGCGGCCGTTTTCAGTTCCGTTCGGACCCCGTTGAGTGCTTCGGTCTGTCGGACGGCTTCTTCGCGGAGTGTGGCGACCTGGCCAATTGCCATTTTGTGGGCATTTTCTGCCTTATCAGCTCGTTCTTTCTGGCCGGCGACGGAGGTTTTTTCGGAGCTGACCTGTTTGGTGAGTTCGGCGACCTGAGCGCGAGCGGCTTCCAGTTCTTTCTGCAGGGCTTCTGCCTGAGCCTTTGCAGCGGTGAGTTCAGCGGTGGTCTGGGCATTGCTGGCCTGTGCAGCGGCCAGATCGGCCTGAGATTTCTGCAGGTCGGTTTCCAGCTTATCGGCATCTTCAGCGCGGTGCATGGCGTCCCAGTAGGGCAGCATTTTTCGCAGCGTGCCGTCTTTGGCTTTATACCATTGAGTGGTTGTGGTGGTGGTTTTGTTTCGGCGACCGAAGAGGAAGCAGCCTTTGAGGTCGCGTGCATCGACGGCGGGGCATGCTGTGGCGAACAGCAGTGCGGAAAGCAGGATTTTTTTCATGAGAGGACTCGCTGAGGACTGAGAGTTTGCAGTTGGACCGGAATGGCCTGTCCGGATGCTGGACAATATAGGTTGAGTTTTTGGGTGACGGCCATGAGGAATCGAGTGTGATGAAGAAAATGCAAAAAAAGCGGAGGGTGGGAAAGGGGGTCTGTCGGGGAATTTTTCAGAAATCGGTCAATAGTGACCGGTTTTCAGCGAAGCATCTGTTCAGTTGGCGCGTGTGAAAAGTGGCCGATTGAAGACAGACTTTCGTGGCTGATCAGCGTATAGTGGGCCGGTAACGGGGTATCCGGACGGGGCTCCCTGGGTGCGGACTGGTGTCCAGAGTCAGAAATTCTGTGCTGGCGCGGGGTGTGTTTCAGCAGTGCAGGTGTGTGGTTTGTGGGGTTGTTTGGAGACTTGATTGTGAGTGAAGGCGGGGCTGCGGTGTCGCAGCCGGATCCAGTCATACAGCAGATGCAGCAGAAGTATCAGGATCTGCTCAGTCGTGCGGGGATTCGCTGGACTTCGGAGCGTAGTTTTCTGAAGCAGCTGGGTACAGGCGGTCAGGGATCTGTGATGCTGGCGGAGCGTCTGGGTGCGGCATCCTTTCGGATCCCGGTGGCGTTGAAGTTCTTTTCGCCGATCAGTTTTGAATCGCGTGTGCACTATGAATCCGAGATGTGTCGGATGGCGGAAGTGGCGGCGATTGTGGCTCGGATCCAGATGGATCACCTTGTGACGGTGCATTCGTTTCAGCTGGACGACGGCATTTATGTTCTGGAGATGGAGTGGATTGACGGTTTTGATCTGTTGCACATTCTGCGTCGTGACAGTCTGGAGATTGTGCAGGACGCGGTAACGGAGCGGCGCTGGGCCAGTATCAACGAGCGTGTGATCACGACGGGTGAGGTGGACTGTCGTTTGAAGCCGGGGATGGCGGTTGCGATTCTGCGGGAGTGTCTGGAGGGGATTGCGGCGCTGCATCGTGGTGGAGTGATTCACTGTGACCTGAAGCCTTCGAACATCATGGTGAAGCGAACGGGTCAGGTGAAGATCATCGACATAGGTTCGGCGTTCTGGGTCGGTCGTCCGCCGGACGGCCAGCCCTGTACTCTGGAGTATGCTGCTCCTGAGGTTTTATCGGGTCAGCGAGCGACACCTCAATCAGACCTTGCCAGTCTGGGTTACATGCTGATTGAAATGCTGTCGGGATCGCGTCCGTTTTCGGGGTTGTCGCTGGATCAGTTGTTGCAGGCCAAGCTGAACATCCTGGACCGTCTGCCGGCTTTTCTGCCGATGGAGGAGTTTCAGTACAGTGAGGCATTGATTCGTCTGCTGCGTGGTCTGCTGCATCCGGATCCGTCGCAGCGTTTCAGTACGGCAGAGCAGGCGGAGTTATCTGAGGACGGTGCGGCCGGTTTTCTGCGTGAGCTGGTAAAGAGTGATCTGGGGAACGAGTACGGGATGGAGCTGCGTCGCTGGATTGAGGAGCTGGAGGTGAATCTGAGTCGCCGGGTGTATCGAGCGGGGGACGCAGTCCCGAACGGGACGACGAGGATCATCCCGGTCAAGCCGTGAGTTTGTGCCGAACGAATGCTGTGCCCTGCCCTGCCCTGTAGTGTAGTGTAGTCCTGCCCTGCTGTCCGCTTACTGGACCAGTCCTTTGGTAAGCTGCAGGAAGGCGGTTTCGAGGTTGACTTCTTCTTCGCGGAACAGGGTCATGGCGAAGCGAGCCGAGATGAGTTCTGTGGGCAGGCTGCTGTAGTCTTCGACATCCGGTTTGAGTGTCGCTTCGATCAGTTGGTCGCTGGTGATGGAGACTTTTTCGACGCAGTCCAGTTGTTCCAGCAGTTTTGCGGCGTCTTCTGTTCGTTCTTTGACGCGGATGTGCAGCAGGATTCGCTGTCGGGCTTTCCGCATGACTTCGGCGACGTTGCCATCAACGATCATGTGTCCTTTTTCGATCATGCCGACGCGGGTGCAGACATCGGCCAGTTCCGGCAGGATGTGACTGCTGACGATGACGGTTTTGCGCATCTGTCCGAGTCTGCGGAGGAGGTTTCGGATTTCGATGCGAGCGCGGGGGTCCAGCCCGCTGGCGGGTTCGTCGAGGAGCAGGACCTGCGGGTCGTGCAGGAGTGTGCGGGCGAGTCCGATGCGCTGGGTTTGTCCGCGTGACAGCTCATTGACCATGGCGTCGCGTTTGAAGGCCATGTCGACCAGTTCCAGTTTTTCTTCGACGACTTTGCGTCGGCGATCCGGGACGATGCGATAGGCGGCGGCGAAGAATTCAAGGTATTCGACGACGGTCATGTCATCGTAGACCCCGAAAAAGTCGGGCATGAACCCGACGAGTCGGCGGATTTCTTCCTGATCGGTGTAGATGGATTTGCCGCAGACGTAGGCTTCACCGTGATCGGGAGCCAGCAGAGTGGCGATCATCCGCATGGTGGTGGTTTTGCCTGACCCGTTGGGGCCGATGAACCCGAACACGTCACCTTCCTGCAGGCGGAGTGTGATGTCATTGGCGGCGATCAGGCTGCCGTAGCGTTTGGTGAGGTTGCGGGTTTCGATCATGGGGAGTGGTTCAGGATCCGAGGCCCGCGGGAGTTTGGCGGGTAGGGGTGACAGTGAGGTGTTGAGTCAAACTACGTAAAAATCGACCGTTTGTTGGGGGAAATCGGGGGCTGTTGGCGGATTTGGGGGATTGGTTGTCGCGTGGCCGGGCGGGCGCTTTCCTGACAGGTATTTTCGGAAAAACCCGCGTTGGCGACCAGTGCCGGTTCGGGGAAGGCCTGGTTTTCGAGCTCGTTCATTTCCATTTTTCCGGGTGTTCGCCATAGTCCGAGTCTGTGAAACGTTCAATTTTGTCATGAGCAATGGTTCAGGGGCGCAGGTCATGTCGGTTCAGTTGAGTGAATTTGCGAAGTCTTTGAATGTTGAAACGGCTTTTACGGTGCTGGCGGCGGCCAGGAAGCTGAAGGCGGCGGGTAAGGACGTGGTTGAGCTGGAGATTGGTGACAGTCCGTTCAACAGCACGGCTTCGGCAATTCAGTCGGGTTTGCAGGCGATTCGGGACAATCAGTCGCACTATTGCCCATCTCCTGGTCTGCCGGAATTCCGTGATTCAGCGGCTCGTTTCCTGCAGCGGGAGTTTGCTATTCCGGCTGTGGCTGAAAACATCGCGGTGGGTCCGGGGGCCAAGGTGTTTGAGCAGTTTTTCTGTGAGGCTTTTCTGAATCCGGGGGACGGGTGTCTGGTCTTCAGCCCGCATTTTCCGACTTACATCCCGAACATTCAGCGACGTGGTGCGCGGGCTGTGTTGAAGCCACTGCGTCAGGAGACCGAGTTCCGGCCGCAGGTTTCGGACATTGAAGACTTCCTGAATAACGATCCGGCACCGCGCGGAATTTTCCTCAATTCGCCTCAGAACCCCACGGGTGGAATCACGACCGAACAGGATCTGCGGGATATTGCTGATCTGGTTCGTGGCCGGAACGTGGCTGTGTTCAGTGACGAGCCGTACTGTCACATGGTCTGGAAGGGTCGGCATCATTCACTGCTGGCTCAACCCGGCATGCTGGATCAGTGTGTTGCTGCGTACACATTCAGCAAGTCCTATTCGATGAGTGGCTGGCGTCTGGGTTTCTGTGCCAGTTCGCGTGAGATCACGGACGCGATCAGCAAGATGATCAACACGACTTTGTCGTGTACTCCACCGATCGTGCAGCTGGCCGGCAAGGCTGCGCTGGATCAGGATTCGCGTGAGCGAGACGAGACGATGCTGAAGTTTCGGGAAAAGGTGGTGTTGCTGACGGAGGGGCTGAATCGCATTGAAGGCTTCAGTGCGCTGGATCCCACAGCCACTTTCTATGTGTTTCCTTCCGTGCGTCCGGTCTGCAATCGGCTGGGGATTACCAGTCATGGTCTGGCGTTGTATCTGCTGGAGGCGGCGGATGACAACTTCGGAGTTGCCTGTCTGGGTGGCGAATGTTTTGGTGAGGCTGGCGGGGGTTTTCTGCGGTTCAGCTGTGCAGAACCGAACGACCGTCTGCAGGCGGCGCTGGATTTCATTCCGGTGGCACTGGGACGTCTGGATCGGATTGCGAAGTGGCTGGACGAGCGTCCGCATTTCCGTCTGCAGAAGCAGTATGTGTGAGTGCTGAATCGGAGTTTGGTCACGGGAGTGCAGGCGATGAAGTCCGACAGTTCGCGTTATGGCCTTGTGCTGTTTTTTGTGTATCTGCTGTTTTACGGGGGCTTTGTGGCGATCAACGCCATTGCTCCTGAGAGTATGGAGCGGACTCTGATGTCCGGTCTGAACACGGCCGTGGTTTACGGGTTTGCTTTGATCTTCGGGGCGGTGCTGCTGTCGGCTGTCTACGGGTTGTTGTGTGGTGACGTGGGACGTGGTGGAGATGCTGGAGGAGGGGAGCAGTGATTTACGAATCCTCGTGGCTGGCAGTTGGGATTTTCTGTGCGTTTGTGGGTTTCACGCTGGGGCTCAGTTTCTGGCTGGGGCGCAAAGCAAAATCCTCGGAGGGTTATTTTGCGGCACACGGACAGATCCCGTGGTTTGTCAACGGCGTGGCGTTTGCAGGTGACTATCTGTCGGCGGCGTCGTTTCTGGGTATCTGCGGGATGATAGCCTTTTACGGCTACGATGGTTTTCTGTATTCGATCGGTTATCTGGCCGGCTGGATTGTGGCGTTGTTTGTTGTGGCCGAGCCGATGAAGAAACTGGGGCGTTTCACCTTCGCCGATGCGCTGGATTCGCGTTTCAATTCCACGGGGATCAAGCTGGCGGCCGGCATCAGTACTCTGGTGGTCAGTGTGTTTTATCTGATTCCGCAGATGGTGGGTGCCGGGGCCCTCGTGACTCCGCTGCTGGGTTTTGAGCACTGGCAGGGTGTGGTGATGGTGGGTGCGGTGGTGATTATGATTGTGGTCACGGCCGGGATGGTGTCGACGACGTGGGTCCAGTTTCTGAAGGGGGCCATGCTGGTGGTCTTCAGTGCTCTGCTGACGTGGATGATTCTGCAGCGGGGATTGCGTGTGTCTGAGGGCGGTGCGGACGGCTATCGCTTTGCCTCCCTGCAGGCGACTCATGCGGATTTCACCGACGGAGACAGTTCCCTGGGGACTTTGCAGGCCATCGAGATACTGGCGGCAGATGACGGCTGGGAGAAGTCCAAAGAGCAGTTTGTGCGACTGCGGGAACGAACCACAGGCAGGGTCAGTGTCTGGCTGGCGAAGCGTGCCGGTGAAGCTGCGGATGCGGACTGGCTGCTGACTGAGGCTCAGACACTGACGAAGACGGCTGACGGAAAGACACTGGTGAATGGACTGCCGAAGGGGCGGAAGAAGGGTGAACCTGAGCTGCACCCGGTGGGATATATCACGGAGCTGCCGGATGGCGTGCAGGAGACTGGTCCGCTGTCTTTTTCGGGTTTCTTTCGGACGCTGCAGAACAGTCGAGTGGTGTTATGGCGTAACGAGAAGCTGGTGCATGCGGATGGCGGTCAGACGACGGTGTATTACCAGCAGGCGACGGCCGGAGGACAGGTTCTGCGACCGGGTGAGCATCCGACATTTCGGGGAATTCGCAGTTCCAAACCGGCGGATCGCATCAATTTCATTTCGCTGATGCTGGCGCTGTTCTGCGGTACGGCGTCACTGCCGCACATTCTGATCCGCTATTACACGGTCAAGGATGCCAGCAGTGCTCGTAAGAGTACGATTGTGGGAATTGCCAGCATCGGTTTCTTTTACGTACTGACTTTTTATCTGGGTCTGGGTGCGATGACCAGTGGTCAGCTGGACGTCAGTGACGAGAACATGTCGGCTCCGCTGCTGGCGAGGGGTATGAATACGTGGTTGTTTGCAGCGATTTCGGCGATTGCATTTACGACGGTGCTGGGAACGGTCAGCGGTTTGATTCTGGCGGCTGCCGGAGCGGTGGCGCACGACCTGCTGGGCAGTGTTCTGAAGACGCCGTTGTCCGACACGGAGAAGGTGCGGATTGCGAAGTTGTCCTCCGTGGTCATTGGTGCTGTGGCGATTGCCCTGGGGATTCTGTTTCAGAAGATGAATCCGACCTTTCTGGTGGGCTGGGCGTTCAGTGTGGCGGCATCGGCCAATCTGCCGTCTCTGGTGATGATTCTGTTCTGGCCGCGAGTGACTAAGCAGGGGATAGTGGCGGGGATCCTGACAGGGATGGTGTCATCGATGGCGTGGATTCTGCTGAGTGGCGAGGCGTATTCGCGGGTTTACGGACTGGATGCTGCAGCGGCGATCGTGCCATTCAGTCAGCCGGGGATCCTGACCATCCCGCTGGGTTTTGTGACGCTTGTGGTGGTGTCTCTGTTGACTCCGAAGCCCACCAATTCGCCACAGTAAGGGCCTTTGGCGAGCCGCAGGTTTTGCGTTGCGTTTTGGCTGGCTGGATCAAGGTCGGGTGTTTCCGTGTGTGTTGAGACCCGCCGAGCAGGAATGACGCAGAGGACAAAAATGTAGCCCGAGCATTCCTGCTCGGCCCCTTACCGCAAAAACACGATGTTTTTTATGACATGAAGTCAAATTGAGGGCCTCAGCCGACATTTTGTCCCTCGCGTCAGGAATGTTCGGGCTACGGTTTTGGCTGACCACTGAGAACGGCCCACGATCGCTTATGGTTTGGTGTTGTCTGCAGCGGCCTGCAGGTAGTTGGCCAGTCGGGTGATGCGTTTATTGAAGACGGCGCTTTCGATCCACAGCTGTGCGGGATCCTGTGTTGCTGTGTTACTGACGATGTGTCCTTTTCCGTCGCTGACCCAGCGGCCGGCGGAGTCCAGTTCCTGCAGGATGTTGCTGGCATCCTGTCGCAGAGTTTTCAGGTTTGGCTTTCGCGTGGGTGCTGGTGCCAGCGGTCCGGTCTGCAGTGTCTGCAGACGCTGTTGCAGCTGTGCATGTCGACTTTCGGCTCTGAACGAGTAGTGCGTGGGCAGCATGGAGTCATCGTAGGTGAGTTCGTAGGAGTCGCGGACGAAGTACAGAGGTTTGTTGGTTCGCATTTCGTAGAAGCGGGCCAGTCTGCCATCGGGCAGCAGGGAGCGTTTGATCCAGGCCAGAGCGGCGGGGATGGGTTTCAGGAATTTCGGATCGCCGGTGATTTCGGCAATCGTCAGCAGTGTCTGGATGGCATCTTCGGATTCGAAGCCGGCGACAGCGGGTGGTTCGAAGCGGCGAGCCCAGATGGGTTGCAGCTGGTGGTTGTACTGCTGGGCCCAGGCGGGTTGTGGTTCGGGCAGCTGTGCTCGAATCAGGAATTCGCCGAAGCGTATCAGGGCTTCGCGGTAGCGCGTATCGCGGCTGGTCTGGCAGGCCAGTTCCAGTGTGCGAGTCACGGTGCCGGCCAGTCCATCGTTGAGGGTTTCAAAGTCCCAGTAGTTCTTGAAGCGTCCGCTGGTTTTCCAGTCGTAGTCAGGAAATGAGGCATTGACGATGGGGCCTGGTTCGACGGGTTGTTGCCAGCCCTGCGGGAAGCCGCCATTGGCAAACTGTGCTTTGAGCAGTGATTCGAGTGCGAAGCTGACGGCTTCGTGCAGCCGTTCATTTTTGAATTCCAGCTGGTGATCAAGTCGCATCAGGAAGCGGATGGCGGACTGGGATTTGTCATCATCGAGTGTGGAATAGTTGCGTCCTTTGGCTTTGCCTCGCCCTGCCCTGTAGCGTCCTGTATTTTTGCCCTGCGGGTCGAAGTCGACTCGATCGGCCCAGCCACCGGATTCCAGTTGTCCGAAGATCAGTGCATCGGCGGCGTCCAGTGCGGCCTGCAGGTGTTGAGGGTCACGGGTGGCGACGAAGGCGTCCAGCAGTGCTTCTCCGACAGCCGGGGTGCCGGGTGGCTGGACCCAGATTTCGGTGGCTGTGGCAGTCCCTTCACCGCGTCGCTGTTTGAGATCGAGAGAGACCTGATAGACATAGCCACCGCGTACGGCGATGGTGTCTGTCATGAATCGCACAGCCTGCTGCAGAGCCGTGCGAACGGCTGGGATCAGCTGTCGATCGTCGGTGTACCGTTCATCGGTTGCGGGCTGTGGTATTGCTGCTGAGGAGGCTGACGGAAGTCGCGACAGCAGTGTGGCGGACGTGAGCAGCAGCGAAGTGCGGCGTGTGACGGTGGTGCGTGGCATGCTGCGTAATTCCGATCCGGGGTGGTTGTAGTGGGAGGTCACAGGTGGAACAGGCAGCAGTTTTTTTGCAAAAAGGCGGTTGAACGGCAAGTGAGCGAGGTGGGATAGGGGTGTGTTCAGCAGTAGACTGCTGGGGGGCTGTTCAGAGGGAATTGTATGCAGGCTGTTGATGGGGTGCAGGTCATGAGTCCAGCAGAAGCAACGGGGCGTCAGGGTGGCGGTCATCTGCGGATCCTTGCAGGTCTGGCGGTTGGCATCGTGCTGGGGCTGGCGGCTCACAGCCTGCGGGGGCCGGATGGCAATCCCGGAGAGCTGGTGGGTCGGGCGGTCTCAGTGGCAGAACCGGTGGGGCGCATATTTCTGCGGCTGATGCAGATGGTGGTACTGCCGCTGGTCTTTTCGGCCTTGTTTCTGGCGGTGGTTGACGTGGGTGACCTGCGTCGGCTGGGGCGGATTGGTCTGACCACCTTATTCTTCACCGCTTTATTGTCTATCTCGGCGGTATTGATTGGTGTGGGAATGGTGAATCTGATGCAGCCGGGGCGGGCGATTTCCGGTGAGACGCGTGGGGTTCTGACCAGCAAGTACAAGGACAAGGCGGGTGAAAACGTCAACCGGGCGAATTCGGCAAAGACGCTCGGCCAGACTCTGGTGGACCTGTTGCCAGAGAATCCGATTCAGGAGATGGCAGGTGCGGTGGACGGTTCATCCAAGGGTAATGGGATGCTGGCCGTCATGTTTTTTGCACTGCTGGCGGGGATAGCTGCCACGATGCGACCGGCGGAGACGGCTGTGCTGACGGGGACGCTGCGTGGGGTGTATGAGATTTCGATGACAGTCATTGGCTGGGCTCTGCAGCTGGCGCCTTTGGGGGCCGGCTGTCTGGTATTCGCTGTGACAGCTCAGATGGGCACAGACATTCTGCGGGCACTGGCAGTCTTTGTGGGTGTCGTGATTGGCGGACTGCTGCTGCACCTGCTGGGGGTCTATTCGCTTGTGCTGACGCTGTTTGCTCGACAGTCGCCTGTGAATTTCTTTCGTCGTGTCAGCAGTGCCATGTTTGTGGCTTTCAGTACCTCGTCTTCCAGTGCCACACTGTCGACATCACTGAAGGTGGCTCATGACGAACTGAAGCTGGCACCAGAGACGGCCAACTTTGTGCTGACCGTGGGTGCTACTGGCAATCAGAATGGAACGGCCCTGTTTGAGGGCGTGGTGGTGCTGTTTCTGGCGCAGGTCTTCGGGGTGCAGCTTTCCATCAGTCAGCAGATTACGGTTGTGCTGATGTCGGTGCTGGCGGGCGTGGGTACAGCCGGAGTTCCGGGCGGTTCGATACCGCTGATTATTGTGGTGCTGAAGTCGGTGGGAGTGCCGGCGGACGGGATCGCGATTGTGCTTGGAGTCGACCGGATACTGGACATGTCCCGCACACTGGTAAATGTTGTGGGTGATCTGGTTGTGGCAGCCTGCGTGGATGCTCGCCTGCGACCTGCCGGATCACTGCAGCAGCACGGGCACTGAGACCAGTTCACCACCGCGAAGGACCTCGATGGTAATTCTGTCACCCGGTCGATGGCTTTCGACTTCAGACAGAAACTCATCGGGTTTAATGGTTTTTGTTCCGTTGACTCCGACGATGATATCAGCGGTACTGATGTCACGGGACTCGAAGGTGAAGATGCCTCGTCGTGAGCGTCGAATCTCCGGGCCTCGCAGGCCGGCTTTCGCGGCTGGTCCTTCGGGATTCATGGTGATGATCCGCAGGCCTTCGTCCGTTTTGGCAACTTCATCAATTCCGAATTCCGGTCGGATGAAGCGTCCGTGCTGAATCAGTTCCGGCACAATGCGGGCGACGAGGTTGGAAGGGATGGCGAAACCGATACCAGAGTTCTGACCTGTGCGGCTGGCGATGGCGGTGTTGATTCCGATGACTTCACCGTGTGAGTTCATCAGTGGTCCGCCGGAGTTTCCGGGATTGATGGCGGCATCGATCTGAATGACGGACTTGATTGAGCGAGCGCGGGTGACAGGCAGAGTGCGATCCAGACTGGAGATGATCCCGGTGGTCATGGTGCGTTCCAGGCCGAATGGGTTTCCAATCGCAAAGACTCGCATCCCGACTTTCAGTGCGGAAGAATCTGCGAAGCGAACGGGAACCAGTTTTTCGGCTGGTGCGGAGATGCGGACAACAGCGAGGTCATTGATGGGTTCACGTCCCACCAGCTCTGCTTCGAATTCTTCACCGGTATGCATGGTGACCAGAATTCTCTGAGCACTTTCGATGACGTGATTATTTGTGAGGATGTGTCCACGGTGGTCGAGGACGAATCCGGAGCCGGAGTCGGCTGTGGGGTTTTCCCCCAGCAGTCCTCGAGCCGCACCGATTCGCGTAGCGATATTAACGACGCTGCGGTCGTTGGCTTCGTAAACGAACGCTGCGACGGCTTCATCGGGCGCCAATCCGGCCGCGTTGTAGACGCGGGGAGGGACCATATCGCTGAGGGCATCCTGCAGGATCTGTTCGGTGGGAGCATCTGTTTCTGCGGCGGACACCGTCTGAGCAGGGGTTGTGCGTCGGCGGAACTGCTGAGCGTGGGCGGTGTCTGTCAGTCCCGGCAGCTGCTGGAACAGCAGCACGGTTGTGGCAGCGAATACAGCGGAAATTCCACACAATGCAGCGGTTTTCATCGCCGCTTCCTCCGTGAATGCGGGATTGTGTCCGTTTGTGAACGGCGACATTCCATTTGATTCTATCGCGAAACTGCAACGGGGGAAACCGGCAGTTTCTGCGGCTGGCGTCGTTCCAGGCGATTGGACATCGCGCGTATCGGCACGAATGGGGCTGCAAAATCAGAAAAAACAAAAAAGTCTGCGCAACCGTTAAAGTTTGCCATGAGGCTGGTCCGATAGCGAAGACACGAGTTTTTCCGCGCTCTGAAAGCAGTTGGTTTTCAGTGGAAAAACGCCTGTCTGGAAAGAAGCCATGCGTCGCCCCTGTCTCCTCCTCCTCGGCCTTCTGGCCTTTGCTGCCACCGGATGCAGTCTCAACGTCTCCGGCGGTCGCAGCTCCTGCCTTTCTTCACCCTCCTCATGGTCCTCAAAGTCACATTCCGACACCTGTCACTGTGGAGCCAGGAAGAACGGAAAGACGTCACTGTTCGGTGGCTTCGGTCGCAGTCGACAGACGACGTTGCCGAGCCGTCCCGGTCCATTGTTTGCCGGTGATTCGTGGGGTCCGCATCCGTTTTCCGGGATGAACAGCTGTGTGGAGTGTGGTGGTTGTGGTGAGCTTCCGATGCCGGTGATGACTGGCTGCGGTGAATGTTCGACCTGTGCCCCGATGCCCGACTGTTCGTCACCCATGATGGCTGGTTGTCATGCTCCCAGCTGTGCTCAGCCCGTCATGCAGCCTGACTGTCATGCACCATCATGTGTGCAACCCGTTGCTCAGCCCGACTGTCATGCCCCCACGTGTGCTCAGCCGATGCTGTCACCTGACTGTCATGCTCCGCATGTGATGATTGGCCCCGGGCCGGACTGCAGTGGTCCGCTGGCAACTCCGACCTGCCTTGCTCCGCCGATGCCCGGTTGTTCGATGCCGGCTGCCGGTGCCATGATGCAGCCGCAGAATCATCCGGCTCCTGTGCCTCCTGAGTATTCGCCACCACCGGCCCCGGTACCTCCGACAAGCGATGGTTCTGCTGCTCCGGTTCCGATGCCGGTTCCGGTTCCAGCCAACGAGCCTGTGCCTGTGCCGGCCACTGACCTGCCCCCGGCCGCCACGCCAGTGGATCCTGTGAGCTGGGAAGTTCCGGCATTTCCGCCGATCAAATGAGTGGTCATTGCTGACAGCAGAAATCTCTGAACGGCTGCCGTTTCGATGGCAGCCGTTTTTTTTGATCAACGCGAAAACAGGTTCGTACCTGCAAATGGCACTGCCGCTGAAAAGACAATGCAGGCAGGAGGGTGGAGGTGTTTTTTTCGTGCGGTTCAGGCCTGTTGTGGTTCAGGTATGACGCGAGGGACAAAGCTTGTAGTCTGGGCTTTAGCCCGGGCACGACCTTCTCGTGACCCTTGAAATCCCCGGTGTTTTTTGAGGGATGGGGCCGAGCAGGAATGCTCGGGCTACATTTTGTCCTCGGCGTCAGGAATGCCCGGGCTACATTTTGGCTGACCACTGAAAACGTTCCCGGTTTGTGGGAGTGTGGTTGTCAGCGGTTGCTGTCGATGGTTGTTCTGCGTGCCGTGCGTTGTTGTCGCAGGGATCGTCGCAGTGCGGCGCGTGAGGCCATGGCGTCGGCCATTCCCATCAGTACCAGCCAGAGTGCAAGGAACAGAATGAAGATCACATAGACGGTGGCTATGCGGGCGGACTGAGTCACGAGGGGCAGGAAGTCACTGAGGAAGATCAGCAGTCCCAGCAGGGCCAGCAGAGTTCCGGATTGTGTTCGTCTGAGGCATTGCTGGTTGCGGTGCAGCAGATCTTCCTGCGAGGATCCGTCAGGAGGTGACTGGCGGCGTTGTTTATTGTGCCAGACAGCGATGGCGGTTCCTGCGGCGAAGGCCGACAGGCCAACGGCAGCCGATACGTAATCAATCTTCATTCCGTCAGTCTCGCAGTTTGCAGCGACAGTCTTTCGGTCTGCCAGAGCTGCTCAGAATAAACCGCGGGAAAAAAAAGTCGACTGCAGTGGCGGGTGTGATGGTAATTCTGCAGAAGCCGGGTATTTTCAGGGGCAGTAAGATTCGGAAGTTCGCAAGGTCGGCAGCAGATCGTCTGGTTGGCAGGTCACAGATGAATTCGGGGCAGCATCAGAAGTTTTCGTCCGCCTGTCGCATTCGCGATCCTCGCGACTTTGCTCGGGCGTATGACAGTGGCTTTCGCGCGGGCGATGGCTATCTGCTGATCTTTGCCAGTCTGAACGGTACGGATCAGACGCGAGTCGGCCTGAGTGTGTCTCGCAAGCACGGCGGTGCGGTACAGCGTAATCGGCGGAAGCGGCTGCTGCGTGAGGCGGCCAGACGATGTCGCCCTCTGCTGCCACCTGGTCTTGATCTGGTGCTGATACCGCGTCAGCGTGAGGATTTCACGCTGGGGGATTTCTGTCGGTCGCTGCCTGATCTGGCGCGCAGGCTGGCCCGACGGATATCTCGGCCGGCGCCCAGGGACGGGAAATCGCAGTCTGATTCCTGATTCGGGTCAGCAGATTTGCCAAGTGCGGCAGACCTGCCAGGATACGGTGGATGGCAGACAGCGGGCCGCATGGTGCGTGCACAGTCTGCAGTTTGAAAGGCAGCTGAAATGAACTGGGCAGATCTGACGTGGCCGGAAATCCAGAAGCTGGCCCCGGATACTCCGGTGGTCTTCCCTGTGGCCGCCATTGAGCAGCATGGCCATCATCTGCCGGTGGCAACAGACAGTATGCTGCTGGGTGAAGTGGTACGGCGACTGACGATTTCCAATGGCCAGCAGGTGCTGTTTGCTCCGCTGCAGTGGCTGGGGAATTCGGATCATCACATGGATTTCGCCGGGACGCTGTCAGCTCGCCCGCGGACCTATCTGGATCTGATCAACGAATCCATTGATACGGCATTGTCGCATGGTTTTCGCCGGATCCTGTTTCTGAATGGCCACGGTGGCAATATTGTGCCGGGTAAGCAGGCGGTGTTTGAAGCACGGCAGCGTTATCGGCACAGAAATGATCTGCTGCTGTTGTTTGCCACTTACTGGGATTTTGCTCGGCCGTGGGAGACGCGAGCTGATCTTGTTCAGCGTTCGATGGGACATGCGTGCGAGTGGGAAACGTCAATGATCCTGCGGATTGCTCCGCAGCTGGTGAAGGATATTTCCGGTTTGCAGACGGTCCCGGTGGAGTTTGGTTTTGAGCCGGCTTATCGCGGCTGGACGACGAAGGATCGGACGGTTCCTGGACACATGGGATCGCCGCAGCACGCCAGTGCCGACAAGGGCGAACATCTGTTCGCGCAGTTTGCTCAGGGTGCCTCAGAATTCCTGAGTACGGTTGCGGCGTGGGATGGCAGCGGCAACTGGGGAGCCTGAAGCGTCCGGCTGGTGTCTGGCTGTCAACGTGCGCTGATGCTTACGGCAGCAGTTTGCGCTGGCCACGTTTCTGTCGTTCGGCATTGATCAGCTGCAGGGCATCCGGGATGCGTGCGATGAATCGCACCAGCTGAGAGGTGGAGCAGCTGAGTGCGGCGGCTGCGCGACGGACGTCGAACTGCATCGCGTCAACGGCATTCAGGGCTTCGGCCAGCAGTGCGGGAAAATCGAAGTGTCGTTCGCTGCAGACAATCCGCTGTTTCTGGCAGCGTTTCTGCCACAGTGCCGATGGATAGACCTGGGCTGAAGCTGTGGTGCGCAGGTGAATTGCCAGCTGCAGTCGCAGTCGAAACAGGGCCATCTGACGATTGCTGTCCTGACTGCGAGTTTCAGCGGCAAAGCCTGTGATCCCTGTCGGCTGGTGAATCAGTTCGACGGCGGTTTCCACCTTATTACGATGCTGGCCACCCGGACCACTGTGTCGACTGGTCCGTAACACACAATCAGCCAGCAGCTGTTCGGGGTTCAGGCAGGCCGGATGGTGACAGGGCGGCGGAAGGGATGAGTTCATGCGCAGACTGCAGACGGCAAAGATGGATTGCTGAAGAGTCGACCACGCTGGATATGATAATCAAAGTGTCGGGTGGTGCTGCTGCAAGGGCCTGCGGAATCTGTATCCGGCAGAGAATCCGGGCTGCGGGAAGTGCGGGGGCGGGCTGATGGGGCAGTACAGCCGAAAGGTGCCGGTGATTACACTCCGGAGCACATTTTCGACTCATTTCTTCTCTGATGCGGACCCGGTGAACTCTGATGACTGCCTCACCACTGCTGCTGAATTCACGTGCTGCGGCCCTGCTGCAGGTTGCTCGCAACAGGGCTCAGACCCTGCGAATCGCGACTCATACAACAGACGCTGCGGATATTTTTGATTTTGGAGTGACGGCAGAAGGTGGCCTTGAGGCTGGTCTGCTGCTGGCACGCATTTGTCTGGCGGATCTGGCTGATGTGCGACTGATTCCGGCCGCTGGTGAATTGTCTCTGCCGCAGGTCTGGGTGCAGACGGATCATCCGGTAGTGGCCTGTCTGTGCAGTCAGTACGCCGGCTGGAAGCTGCAGACGGATGATTATTTCGCGATGGGATCAGGTCCGATGCGGGCTGCAGCGCGCAGCGAACAACTGTTTTCGGAACTACCGGAGACCGAGGGGTCTCTGGATGGTCTGCAGGCTGCCGTGGGTGTGCTGGAGGCCGGTCAGCTGCCGTCAGTCAGTGCCGCAGCCGGTCTGCGAAGTCAGCTGCCGGAAAACTGTCGTCTGCAGCTGGCTGTGGCGCGGACGGCATCCCAGGCGGGCAATATTCAGGTGGTGGCACGTTCCGTTGAAACGGCGCTGCACAAACTGCATGCACTGCATTTTCCGCTGGAAGTACTGATCAGCGGTACCGGGACGGCTCCGCTGCCCCCCGTCGCGAAGCACGATCTGCAGGGCATTGGTCGTACGAATGATGCCATCTTATATGGTGCAACAGTCAATTTGTGGGTTCGCTGTGAAGACGATCTGATTGCAGCGATCGGTCCGCGAGTTCCATCCAGTTCGTCAGCGGCTCATGGCCAGACATTTCTGTCGCTGTTCAAGGCTGCGAATCACGATTTTTATGCGATGGATGCCGCGCTGTTCAGTCCGGCAGTGGTGGTCTTTCACAATGTTCGCAGCGGTCGTTCGTTCCAGTTCGGACGGCACGTTCCGCAGCTGCTGCGTGAGAGCTTTGGCGTTTGAGTTTATTTCGCAGCGTGGCGTTCCTGCTGCAGGATGTCGGCGACGGCTGTGGTACACAGTTCCAGCTGCTGTGACGTGTTGTAAAGGTGCGCTGAAAGTCGCAGGAACCGACGACCGCTCCATGAGCCTGTCAGAACTTCAATGCCGTGCTGATCACGAAGTTGAATCTGCAGCGAATCAGGATGCCCATGATAACCGGGTTTCCAGCCGGCGGTCTGTGGCAGCTCGACTGCGGCCATGCTGACAAAATCGTTTTCCGCAGGTGTGCAGAACGCAGAGACTTCGGGTATCTGCAGCAGTCGTTCGCGGGCGGCTCTGATCAGCGTGTGTGACCAGCTGCGATATTCGGCGATAACATCCGGGCTGAAGAAACGGACGGCATCGGCCAGTGCCAGCAGGGGTGCAGCATCGCGAGTTCCCAGCCACTGCAGGCTGTCTTTCCACGACGCCGGTCTGCCGGCAATACTGCCGCCCCAGCTGACGATCGGTGTCTGGATGGCATCCCGTCGTCGGGGATGGACCCACAGAAAGCCACTGCCGAAAGGACCACACAACCATTTGTGGCCGCTGCCACAGTAGTAGTCACAGCCGAGGCTGTCGAGGTTCAGATCGAGCATGGCCAGTGCATGAGGGCCATCCACGCAGACCGGCACGCCTTTCTGCCGCGCTGCGTGGCAGATGTCACGGATGGGCAGGATACAGGCGGTTGCTGATGTGACGTGGCTGACGACCAGCAGTCTGGTTTCAGGCTTGAGTGCGGCGGTAATCGCAGCGACTGCAGCCGCTGGATCAGGTGGGAACGGCAGGGTGACGGCGGCTGTGCGGGCCCCGGTGGCTCGACAGCGGGCCTGCCAGATATTGCGGACTGCGCCGTATTCGTGATCGGTCAGCAGGACTTCATCACCGGGGTTCAGTGGAGTGCTGGCAGCCACGACGTTCATGGCGAAGGTGGCGTTATCGAGCAGCACCAGTCGATCGGTCTGTGTGCGCAGCAGCTTCGCCACGACTTCACTCGCACGGTCCAGTTCGACTTCCAGCTCGCGGCAGAAATGTCGCATGGGCTGCAGCTCCAGCTGACGACTCCATGCTTCGCGCGCCTGCCGGACGGATCGCGGTGAGGGTCCGAAGGAACCATGATTGAGATAGACGCTGGCGGGATCCAGTTCCCATTCTGATGCCAGCGGATGAGCAGTCGTCATGAGGGATCTACTTTGCGGTCAGAGGCATTCGAGGAAGGCACTGGCCAGCCCGGCCAGCTCGCCGCGTACCTGCCAGTGCAGCAGGTGACCGGCTGTGGGGAAATCAAGGCGCACCGGGTCGTGCAGCAGGGCAGCCAGTGCAGTGGCATCATCTTCTGAAAGCATTCCGCCACGAGCCGGATCTCCACGCATCAGCAGTGCCGGGCAGCGCACTTGGCCAAAGGCCTGTTCATAGCTGAAACCCTGCATCCAGCGACCTTCCAGAATGGTGGTCATGACGGCCGGATCCAGCTGGCGACAGCAGGCGGCGGAGAATCTGAGCGAGACGGCGTCACGTACATCGCGGATTCGCAGCACACGACCGTCGGGCCAGCTTTTCACGACCTCATTTCCCAGCTTTTCAGCCAGCTCTGCCACCCCCAGATCGACTCGGCCCGCCCATCTCTGCATGGCTTCGAATGTGGGGTGATACTGAGTCTCGGCGAGTCCCGCCCAGAATGCGGCGGACGGCGGATCTTCCAGCAGAACAGCGGCAACGCGCCCGGGCCGCGCTGCTGCAGATGCGGCGGCAACAAGGGAGCCCAGGGAATGACCGTAGACAGCCACCTGTCCGGGCAGTGCGTCAATCGCTGCGAGAGCATCCTGCAGGTAGTCCATGATGCGATAGGCAGTGCCGGCGCGTCCGGATTCGCCATGGCCACGAAAGTCCAGCGCAAGGATGCGGAATCGAGCTGGCAGCATGGTCGCCAGTGCAGAAAATGTCCGCCCTGCGCGACCCACGCCATGCAGCATCAGCAGAGTATCCGAGCCACCGGATCGCAGTTCAGTCAGCCTGAGACCGACGCCGTCAGAAGATGTCAGAACCTGAGCCATAAGATGGGACACTTTACAGAAAACAGTGATCAGTCAGCATAACGCACGGGATTCCAGTCTGCGGACAGACGACACAGAGACTGCAGCACGCTGCGATCTTCACTGCAGGCGACAATTCCGGGATACCGCAGCATTCCGGCACGCTCATCCATCCACAGCGAACGATAATTGACCGGCTGACCATTGTGGACCCACACCGCATCTCCACCGCGAATTCGAGCGATATGCATCGAGACCGGGAAGTCATAGATATTCGGCGAGTGAATCAGTGAGCCGATGTATTCACCCGTCGACATCAGGGGATAAATGCTGCCCTGCATTTCGTCCGAAGTACGACCTGCCAGAGTACCCTGCCCCCATTGCAGGGTGTCCACTTCGCGGGCTCGCTGAGTGTCACGCTGCTGGAACCCGATCAGATAGATCCCGGGGCCCGGATTACTGCGCGGTGCAGTCAGATCCGGCAGTGAATCCAGAACAGAGCGAGCAGTGCGATCCGGGTCATCAGGTCCGCAGACGAGCTTCTGACCGGTCACCTCCACCCACGTTCCCTGCGGACCCATATCGGGCGCAAAAACGAGGGAATAGAGCGGAGTCGAGAAATCATGCAGATGGCAGATCAGCGAATAGCCGTTGCCCGTGCGGTCACGATACTGCTTTGTGCCATCGATGGGGTCGATAGCGATGGCCAGCGTGCTTTCCGTGGCAAAGCGAGCCATGTCGCCCGTTGTTTCTTCACCCTGCACACGACATTGTCGCAGGATCGGATCCGCATCTCGCAGTGCGGCAATCAGCAGCTCCTGCACGGTCAGATCGGCGAGTGTCAGAGCATCGGTGTTGGCGTTGCCGGAAGATTTGCCATCAACAGCGATGTTGTACTGACGCATTCGCCGGGCGATTGCACCGCCCCAGCGCATGACGGAGGGCAGGCAGTGCTGCAGTGCATGGATGACAGCAGCGGGATTTGGAGCTGACACGGGAGACCTTGTGGAAAAAGAAGTCTGAAAGGGAACAGGTGGTTTGGCTGGTTTCGGGGAGAGGATTTTATGGTGTTTTCGGCTCGGCGGGAGCCTCGCCCTCCCGAGGGGGAGTTTGTGGACCACCGAGCAGCAGCGCGGTGAGGATGCCGAGGTTTGTCTTTGCTGAGTGGTGATCAGTGCACGGAATGGGTGAGTGGCGGGCAAACGTGCGTTGCGTTGTGGCTTTGTGTGGGTAGAGGGTGGCCGGGCAGGAATGCCCGGGCTACGGTTGTGGTCTGCCATTGCTGACCCTTCGCGCCCTGCTCCAGAACGGTGGCCGGGCAGGAATGCCCGGGCTACGGTTATGGGCCTTGCGTTTACTGACGACGGGTGTTTCGGCTCGGTGGGAGCCTCGCCCTCCCTTGGGGTGTGTTTGTGGTGTTCGGCTCTGCGGTAGCCTCGGCCTCCCGGTGAGATGTTGCGGTAGGGGGCGGATCATCGGGGACCTGCGAGGATTTCCAGCGTCCGGCTGCGTGTCCCACCAGAACTCCAGCGACATACCCGATACCCCATGGATCACCGATGGCACTTCCGACATAGGTTCCGTAAGCAGGGTACAGGATGTTGTAGCCTTCGCGTTGAGCTTCAGCGTTACCGTATTGTTGCAGCCAGCCGATCG
>CAIOKE010000128.1 GCA_903858815.1 uncultured Planctomycetaceae bacterium
CCTGCAGCCTGCCCCGAATGCTGCTCCCGGTGCTCAGGAATACCTGCTGGTCTGGACCACGACTCCATGGACGCTGACCAGCAATGTGGCCTGTGCTGTGAATCCCGAGCTGGAGTACCTGCGGATCCAGTCAAAGCGGGATAATGCCATTTACTATCTGGCGAAGGACAACCTGAATTATCAGCGTTTATCAACAGAGTACAGGGACGGATTTGGTCGCCCCGAGTGGAAGTGGCCGGAGGGTGTTCCTAAGCTGAAGACGCTCGCGCAGATTTTCAAGGAGCAGGGGGGATTTGAGGAACTGGGGACAGTTCGTGGTTCCGAGCTTGTGGGACGACGTTACAGTGGTCCATTTGATGACCTGCCGGCTCAGCAGCAGCGCGGTGGAGTACCGTTTGATGAGCGGACGGCCGAAATTTGCGGGGCTGACAGTCATCGGGTGATTGACGGTGGTCGCGACTCGCGCGGAAACGCGAACGTGGTCGCTGGAGAAGGTACGGGGATCGTGCATATTGCTCCGGGCTGTGGTGATATTGACCATCGCATCGGACTGGCACTGGGGCTGCCTGTCATCGCGCCGCTGAAAGACGATGGGACTTACACTCAGGAATTCGGGGAATTTGCGGGTCTTGAAGCGATCGCACCCACAACAGCCGAACTGGTCTTTGAGCGACTGAAGCAGAAGGGAATGCTGGTTGCCGTTGAGACTTATCCGCACATCTATCCGCACTGCTGGCGTACCGGTGATGAACTGGTGTTCCGGCTGGTGGATGAGTGGTTCATCAACATGGACTGGCGAGAAGAAATCAAGGATGTGACGCGCCAGATACGCTGGCTGCCCAACAGTATTGATGGTCAGGAGCGTGAGTTGGAATGGTTGTCCAATATGGGCGACTGGATGATCAGCAAGAAACGTTTCTGGGGACTGGCACTGCCGGTCTGGGTGGACGAACAGACGGGTGATTTTGAGGTGATTGGTTCCCTTGCTGAACTTCGCGATCGTGCTGTTGAAGGATGGGACGAATTCGCCGGAAATACTCCGCACAGACCCTGGATTGACCGCGTGAAAATTCGGAATCCGCAGACAGGTAATCTGATGTCGCGGATTCCGGACGTGGGGAATCCATGGCTGGACGCCGGAATCGTGCCGTTCAGTACGATGGGTTACAACCATAACCGCGAGGAGTGGCAGAAGTGGTATCCGGCTGACCTTGTTACCGAGTGTTTCCCCGGGCAGTTCCGCAACTGGTTCTACTCCATGCTGTCGCTCTCGACGATGATGCGGCATGACGAAGCCGATACAGCGGCTGGTCGTATGCCCTTCCGAACTCTGCTCGGCCATCGATTGGTGCAGAACGAGCAGGGCAAACCGATGCACAAATCGGACGGTACTGCCATCTGGTTCGAAGAGGCTGCGGAGCAACTGGGTGTGGATACTATGCGCTGGATGTATCTGGCGCAGAATCCAGCGGTCGATCTCCGCTTCGGCACTCGTCATCCCGACCGTCCTGTAACCCTGCAGACTCCGACAGGGCCTGCCGACAGGACGCGTGAAGGAGTGCCCACCTGTCTGGTCACCAGTGGTCCAGCTGACGAAACTCGACGTAGAATCCTGATTCCACTGTGGAACTGCTATAAGTTCTTCGTGGATTATGCCGTAGCAGATGGTTTTGTGCCATCAGCGGACCTGCGACTGTGTGCAGCAACCGGACGTCGGACAGCGGCGTCAGCCACAGCGATCGCTGATCGTCCGGAAATCGATCGCTGGATTCTGTCGAACCTGCAGTCACTGGCGGAAACAGGCCGTCGTGAATTTGCTGACTTCAATGCTCCGGGGTTCTGTGCGGCAGCAGCAGACTTCATTGACGACCTCAGCAACTGGTACATCCGCCGAAATCGTCGCCGTTTCTGGCGTGCCCGGGATGCAGCGGACGGTGACAAGCAGGCAGCGTACGAAACACTCTACGAAGTTCTGGTCGTGCTGTGTCGCCTGCTGGCCCCCTGTATTCCGTTCCTGACCGAACGAATGTACCTCAATCTGGTGCTGGGCCAGAATCCTGAGGAGGCTGGTGAACAGGCAGAACTTCCGGAGTCAGTACACCTGTGTGATTATCCACAGGCGGAATCCGCATTGCTGGATGCCGCTCTGAATCAGCGGATGGCAGCCGCACAGAAGGTTGTACGCCTCGGGCACAAGTTGCGTGAAGAACATAATCTGCGAGTGCGTCAGCCCCTGTCTGAGCTGCGATTTGCTGCTGCTGCGGTGGAAACTGCTGCGGCAATCGAAACATTGGCTGACGTGATTGGCGAAGAACTGAACATTCAGCGAGTTCAGCGTCAGGACAATCTCGATGCACTCGTCAGTTATTCCTACAAACCCAATCTCAAAACGCTGGGACCAAAGTGCGGTCGTTTACTGAATGCCCTGAAAACGGGGATTCCGGAGCTGGGTGATCAGGTACTGGCACCGCTGCGTCGGGGGCAGCCCGTATCCATCGAGATTCAGGGAACAGCGATTGAACTGCTGCCGGAAGATGTGCTGATCAGCACAATGCAGGCCGCCACCTGGATCTCGGCCGATGATTCAGGTATCCAGGTGGCCATCAGCACAGTCCTGACGCCCGAGCTGCTGCGAGAAGGGATGTCGCGGGACTTCGTGCGACACATTCAGCAGATGCGCAAGGATGCAGGTCTCAATATTCAGGATCGGATTCGAGTGTTCCTGAGTTCTGAGGATCCTCAGGTGGCAGCAATGATCAGCGAATGGTCGCACTGGATCAGTGCGGAAACGTTGTCTGATGCGGTCGAATTGAATCCCACGGCTGCTGCGGATGCGCGGGCTGTGGTGGCCGGTGAAAGTGCCGTCAGTCTGTGGATTGAAACTGTTCGTCGGGATTCGAACTGAAACCTGCAGGCAGACCTGGAGCGTCAGTCTGTTTGCTCAGTTGGTGGGCTCGATCGGTACGAAGGTGGTGCGATGGCGTTCAAACGCCGCTTCGGCTGCCTCGCGCGCTCGTCGCTGGAATTCGACCTGACAGCGAGTACTGCGGTTCTGGGAGTCAGCGGCCTCGGCAGCCGTCTGTTTACGTCTTCCGCGACTGCGCTTACCGGGTACGGCCGATTCCTGACCGGCCGGGGCCAGATAGGATCCGTCGGCTGTCAGCAGTCGACCTTTGACGTTGTCACGCAGGCAGCTGCGCAGAATTGAGATCGCTCGCTTCTTGCAGGTTTCATCCAGCAGAGGAATCAATAACTCAACGCGACGGTCAAGATTGCGAGGCATCCAGTCGGCACTGGAGATGAATACATGCTCGTCACCGCCATGATGAAAATACAGAATTCTGGCGTGCTCCAGAAAACGATCGATGATACTGACAATGCGAATATTCTCACTGCGCCCGGGAACACCTGGTTTCAGACAGCAGATACCTCGCACATTCAGATCAATCTCAACACCCGCCTGAGAGGCTTCACAGAGTGCCTCGATCATGATCGGGTCAGCCAGTGAGTTGAGTTTGGCCATGATATGGCCGCGATCCCCGTTGCGAGCTCGTTCTGCCTCCACTCTGATCATTTGCAGCAGTTTTTCACGCATTCCAATCGGAGCAGATTCGATGCGTGAGAACTGCTGGATCTGCGATGCGCCGGTGACGGCGTTAAACCACGCGATGGCGTCATTGCCCAGATCTCGATTACAGGTCAGGAGGCTGAGATCCGTATAAAACCGGCTGGTGATCTCATTGTAGTTGCCGGTTCCGAAGTGACAGTATCGCTGAAATCCCAGTGGTTCACGACGGACGACGATGCAGGCTTTGGCGTGGGTCTTGAGTCCCCGCACTCCATACACCACCTGCACTCCGCTGTATTCCAGTTGTCGAGCCCATTCGATATTGCGGGCCTCGTCAAATCGAGCCTTCAATTCGACAATAGCCGTGACGTTCTTGCCGTTTTCCGCAGCGCGAATCAGCGATTTTACAATCGGGCTGTTGCGACTTGTGCGGTACAGTGTTTGCTTGATTGCCACCACATCGCGATCGTCGGCGGCTTCTGAGAGCAGACGCAGAACCGGTTCAAACGACTCATACGGATGAAACAGCAGCACATCCTGAGTCTTGATCGTGTCGAAAATTGATTCTGCCGGATCAACTCGCGGGGAAGGGCAGGGCGTCCACGACGGATACAGCAGTGAATCAAAGCTGCTGATATTGGTCAGCTGCATCAGATCGCTGAGGCCGACCGGACCCGGAGCCTGATAAATATCCCGCTCACCCACATGCAGCAGCGTCTTCAGAAACTCCAGCATCGGTCGAGTGACGCCATCCGAAACTTCCAGTCGGGTACAGAAACTGTCCTTGCGATCCTCCAGAACATCTTCCATTTCCGACAGCAGGTCAGCGCCATCATCATCGCTGACCGTCACATCGGCATTGCGAGTCACACGAAAGGGAACCGTGGATACAACCGTAGCGCCGGGGAAGAATCGCCCAACCAGCAGTTCGAGCGCGTCCTCCGTCAGGATGAACTCGTAACCACCGCTGCCCGGCAGAGTGATATAGCGGAGGTCAAATCGGCCGAAGGGGATTACGGCAAAGCGAAAGGGTTCGTCCTCACTGTGGCCCAGCAACTGGACTGCCAGATTCAGGGTTCGCCCGAACAGCAGAGGAAAACGCGCTGGGTCATGCACTGCGATGGGAGTCAGGACCGCTTGCAGCTGTTCGTGAAAGACCGAATCCAGAAACTCCAGCTGCCGTTCAGACAGCTGCTCTGGCCGGCGCCTGCGAATTCCGGCTTCAGCAAGAGCCGGTTCGATCTGTTCCTGATAGATCTGATACTGCTCCGCTGCCATCTTTCGGGCCCGCATGCTGATGGCCATCAGCTGTTCCAGTGCCGACATTCCGGAAGGATCCGGGACCGAATCTCCGGTGCGGATCGAACTGAGCAGACTACCAACTCGAACCATGAAGAACTCGTCGAGGTTCGAAGCTGTAATCCCCAGAAACCGCAGCCGCTCAAGCAGCGGTACGCTCTTGTCCGAGGCTTCATCCAGAACTCGCTGGTTGAACTCAAGCCAGCTCAGTTCGCGGTTCATATACACGTCAGCAGTTGACATAGACGACTTCCCGAGACCTGCAGAATCGCTCGCTGAAACTCAGCGAGTCGGCTCCCGCAGCAGAACACTCAGACCAAATGTATCTTCAAACAGCGAACCTTTTTGGCGGAGTTCCATCCGTTCAAGGCTCAGGTCACCCACGACGCCTGTCGCAGTGACCACGAGACGATTTTTTTCAATCGCACAGTTGATGTCTCCGATTCGCTGAGTCCCTGAATGATCCAGCGCGACTGCCACTCGCAGAATCCCGGCCAGTCGCGAGATGATCACGCGGCTGTCACGGTCGAGTCTGGCAAAATACTCGTGCGCAGGCTTCGGTACGGCACGCCGATGATATCGGGCAATCAGTGCCACCAGCTGATGATCCAGCGAATTCAGACCGAAAAGTTCGCTGTTCATAATCAGATAGTAAGAATGTTTGTGGTAGCCGGACAGGCCCACAAAAAGGCCCGTTTCGTGCAGCAGAGCAGCCGTGTACAGCAGTGTTTCACACCGCGCATCCATCGGATGTTCTGGCTGCAGCGTCAGGAACAGTTTGCGCGCCAGCCTGGCCACATGCGTTGCATGCGACAGATCCACCTGATACCGCCGCGCAAGTTCCATCGCTGAGTTGATGATCTGTTCGCGAAAATCCTGAGACCAGTCATTCGTGCTGACCATGCCCTGCAGCAGTGCGTCACGCAGATTGAATCCCGTTAACTGGATCGTTTCCACCTTCAACTGCTCGGCAAGGCGAACATTTGCCAGCAGTGCCGGTACCAGCGTCTCAGCCAGTGATAATTCGATGTGATACTTGTGCATGATCCAGTCCACCGGCATCGGCAGCAGCTGGTCCACCAGAGCCCTCAGCTTCACCGTCGGGATGGAACTGAGCCCCGGAGCCCGCGTGTCGATGTTCATCAGGCGAGCTGCAAAGCGGATATCGCCCCCGAGGGCAATCAGATTCACCGCTCGATCCCGCGGAATCACATCCAGCAAAGGCTCAAGCGAGCGGTCAATCTGCCCAAGCATGATGCGCCCTGCGTCACGTCGCTGCGCATCGGCCTGCAACAGCTGCTGCTGAATCCGCAGCGAACCCAGACGATAGGGTTGAGCATGCTGGATGTCCTTGCCCTTCAGCAGCAGCACCTCCGTATTGCCACCGCCAACTTCCACAACCACCGTATTGCTGTTCTGCTGAATCACTTCTTCACTGAGAAGTGGACGTACCCCCAGATATGTCAAACGCGCGATCTCAGCGTCATCAATCAGCTCAACTGCCAGCCCCGTGGCAATGTAAATGCGATCCAGCACGTCAAGGCGATTGATAGCCTCACGCACAGCACTGGTGGCAACCACTCGAATATAACGAGGATTCGTGCACTGATACTCCTGCAGCTTGCGACGATAACTTTTCAGTACCCGGATGCTGTCCACAAGTGTCTTACGCTGAATCTCGCCGATTGTGAACGTGTCCTTGCCCAGACTGACGCCACGCACCAGCTGCTCAAGCACCCGCACCGTACCTGCACCGTCCGTCTCGCCGATCGCCATGCGAATCGCAGACGTACCCAGTTCCACCACCGCCAGTGGAAAAAAACGACGACTGCGCGAAGCCTCTTTGTCAGCGTCCCCGCGGCCAGCATCCGTCCGATTAAGATCGTTTCCTGCGGACATGTTTCATCAGGCCTCTTTAGACTTCTTCTTCGGCTGTTCAGCCGCTTCCTGACGCACAAGAGCCGCTGCGCCCGTCGCCCCGGCGAGGTCACCCAGTTCACTCACTTTCAAGCGGCCGCAGTCCGCCAGTGATGGAAGCACGTTGCGGCGAATACCCTCAGAGACAGCCTCCAGATACAGCTTCGGCATCGCCTCGACAAGACCACCACCCAGAATGACGACATCCGGAGCCAGAATGTTGATCAGACTGCCGATGCCGCGGCCCACCTGCTGCGCTGCCCGCTTGACAATCTGCTCGATCACTCGATCACCCTTTTCGATCGATTTGGCAAGAGCCGAGCTGCGGATTCGAGAGATGTCCGTTCCTGCGATCTCCTGAAGTCCCGGAGCCTGACCGCGATAAACGGCCTTCGCCGCCTCGGCCGATATCGCAAGGCGACTGGCCAGACCCTCCAGTGTGCCCACAGGACCAACACCCGCCGCTGCACCCTCCGTGGCAATCTGCAGATAACCAACTTCCATGCAGGAAGAACGCGTCCCCCGGAAGATTCGCCCCTCGTAAACAAACCCCCCGCCAATTCCTGTTCCGGGAAAGACACCAAGCACCGAGCGGAAACCCTGCCCGGCGCCCATCATGTACTCACCAAATACACCCGCGTCCACGTCGTTACAGATCACCGCCGGACAACGGAATTTCTTTGACAGATAATCCTGCAGAGCCACGTTCTTCCAGCCCAGATTCGGAGCCTCAAGGATCAGTCCCTTCTGCAGGTCCAGCGGCCCAGGTACTCCAGCACCAATCCCGGCAATCGCTTCAGGACCCGCTCCGATCTCCTCCAGCGCCATGACAATCGTTTCAGACAATCGCTCAAGACTGACCGGACCGCCATCGGCCGATCGAGTCTTGCGGCGCTTGCGAGCCACCGGCTTCAGACGCTCGTCAAAAACCACCGCCAGCATCTTCGTGCCACCCAGATCAAAGCCAATCCAGTAACGGTGTTTGTCCTCGACCTCGCTCATGTCACGCCTTGCCTTTCCGCCACCCTGCAGCAGCCGGAATCCCGAAAATCATGCGAATCTGCAGTTCTGCTGGACGCGATTCTAGCAGAATTCTGAAACCGCTGTACGGTCCACCAGACCCCTTTTCCATCGCCGATTTCGAATCGATCGACGAATAACAGACGAAAACCGTCCGATTCGCGTTGATATTTCACCACAGACCCGAAAGTCACACAAAACTGAGGCAATACGCGAGAATCCCAGCCGATTCTGGTTTCAAACCCCGTTTCCACATATCCTTCCAGTGCTCCCCAATCGGCCCCTCAAAACCCTCGCGGAACTTATCTCCCATGGATCAGCAGACGCTGAAAGCTGTGCAGGCACCCGTCAAGCAGTTGTATCAAAGCCATCCGGCAGCCGGCCTCGTCGTCCTGGAAGCTGCCGGCGAGGTCGACTTTGAACGCATCGGCTGCCGTGTGCCCCTGCTGGCCAATAACGGTCGGCAGATTATCGCCGGACTGCACCCTGCCGCCGGAGGAAATGGTACGGCAGCCTGCTCCGGGGAAATGCTGCTGCAGGCCCTCGTCAGCTGCGCCGGAACTACGCTCGCTGCCGTCGCCACCTCCATGGGACTGACTATTCAGTCGGCGACTGTCAAAGCCACCGGGAAGATGGATTTCCGCGGAACCATGGGAGTCAGTCGAGAAACACCAGTCGGCCTGACAGAGATTCAGGTTCAGTTCCAACTGCAGACCGCAATACCTCAGGAAACAATACTGAAACTTGTGCAGCTCACCGAACGCTACTGTGTCGTTCTGCGCACCCTGACTGATGACACAAAACTGTCATGCAGTATTCTTGATCCATAATAACTCAACAGACAGCTGCCGCACCGACGTCAATAGTCGTAGTCCGGGCTTCCTGGCGTGAGGGACAAAACTTGTAGACTGGGCGTTAGCCCGGGCACAAACTTCTCGTCATCCTTGAAATCTCCAGTGGATTTTGAGGGATGGGGCCGAGCAGGAATGCTCGGGCTACATTTTTGTCCTCGGCGTCAGCCGTGCGATATTTACGACTGTCAAACGATTGCTCAGCGGTATCTGCAATCCCCCCGGCTGGCTTCTGCAATCCCAGGCAGCGCTGCCGGTCAATTGATGCCGCTGGTTCCACGTCGCTGATAGATTTCCTTCATCAGCAACTCGATCGCCCGCGCTCGTGCACGGATCGCCTTGTCAGGCTTCTCGGACTGGTTCGCGGCGGTCGCCTGTCGCCCCAACTGTGTCAACTCTTCAAAATCCACCTGCCAGCTGCTGTCCCGAGCCGCCTGGGCAAGCTCGCTTTGCGCTTCAGCGAGGTAAGTCAGTAACCCCTGTGCATTCTGGCAGTCCACAGTGCGGTATGGCGGGGATGTGCGGAACGACGAACGCAGGGAACTGGACATAGACGGATCCATGAGTGGATCGTCAGGCAATGGGCCGAGCGAAGCAACAGGCAAGCGTGCAGCCCCTGCTGGTTCCGGGCGAAAATACCGACTTAACAGAAAGGCGGCGACCGCAGTAATGGCGAAGATCGCGGAAAGCTCGGGACGACCCTGAGATATGGTCCAGCCCGCCAGCCCAAGGCTGATCAACGCTACCAACAGCATCAATGTAACCGGTATACCTGCTGATGCAGCCGCTGGTGGAGCAGGTGGCAGCGGCGAAGAGTCTGAAGGTCGGACATTCAGATCCGGATAACTGTCGATCCGCACGACGATCACCGTCGAGTTGTCAGATCCGCCACGACAGTTGGCCAGATCAATCAGCAGACGTGATGATTTTTCCGGTGGCAGGCTGGACAGCACGACACCGATTTCCTCATCGTTCACGTGATTCGTCAGCCCGTCACTGCAGAGCATGAACACGTCACTGGGTTCGACAGAAAATGGCCCCTCTACGTCAACCTGCACTGACAGGTCAGGGCCCAGACAGCGAGTAATCACGTTGCGCGGATGGTACAGCTCCACGTTTTCGGCTGTGGCCCGTCCCAACCGGATCATTTCCCACTGCAGGCTGTGGTCGAATGTCAGCTGCTCGATCCGACCCCGCCGCACCCGGTAGACGCGACTGTCGCCCACATGACCAATCATCGCCCCGGCTGATGACAGACTGAGCACACTGCAGGTGGTGCCCATGCCCTCAAACTCGCGATTCTCACGAGACTTGTCGTTGATCGCCTTGTTCGCAGCAATCACGGCCTGACGCAGACGGCTTTCGACATCCACAGCATCCAGCTTATAGTAGGCCAGAGGCAGGGTGCTGACTGTGATTCGACTGGCAAGGTCACCCACGGCGTGACCGCCCATTCCATCCGCCACGACAAACAGGTGACCGCAGCGATTCCACTCGTCAAATTCCGGACAGACCCGTACCGCCAGATTGTCCTGATTCGCGGCGCGGCGCATTCCCACATCTGTGCGTGAAGCATATTGCACAATGGGGACGGATGTCATCGACGTGGACTCGCAGGGGCGCGATACAGCAGGCGGTATGGAAACATGCCATCGTGAAGTGTACATTCGCCACGGTCGATCACCAGCGAATCGGTCGAAACAACTGCGAAATCCCGACAGCGGGCAGCCTGCAACCCCTTGCGGACTTTCTCACCAGCCCCGACGCCCGCTATCCTCTCGACCTGCGGATAGCTCAGGCAATGAAAAAGCCCGTTGCTTTTCAGGAATTTGCGGCTTTGCCGAGCTGACCTCGCCGTGTCTTCTCCAATCTGCCCGATTGCCCGCCTGGAGTTCCCCGGAATGGTGACCCGCCGTCAGCTGCTGATTCAGGCCGGCCTCGCTGCCGGACTCCCGGTTCTGCAATCGCCTCAGGACCCGTCAAACAGCCTTCCCCTGGCGCAGGACGACGAGACCCAGCGCGCCGGCCCTGCCGACGGGCCCTGGAGACGTCTGCTGCTCGATGGAGCAGCATTTGAACAGCAGCAGGGCCTGAAACGCGTCTTCCACACCGCTCAGCCACTCCCGGAGAACCCCGTCTTCACGGCCGATCTGCCGCGGAAAAAACCTGGAGCGATCAATGGCCCCTATGTCTACGGCACCGTCATTCGGGAAGACGAGCGGTTTCGATTGTGGTACCAGCTGCTGCTGGACGGCAATCACGTGGGCTACGCAGAATCGACCGACGGAGTGCACTGGACTACGCCCGACCTGCAACTGATCACCGATCCCACCGGTCAGCCCACCAATCTGGTCGTATCCGCATGGCAGCCGGAAAAATTCTGCCAGGTGCAGTGTCATAACCCTGCCGTCATCCCGCGTCCTGCTGATCCGGACCCGACACGACGGTATGCCCTGTACGGGTTCGATGGAACCAGCCGCGGGCCCCGAGTTGCCTTTTCGCCAGATGGCCTCGACTGGAACTACGCAGGAACCACCGGTGCCTCTGCCGGTCAGCCACTGTTTGAATCCTCGGATGTCGTCAACTTCTTTCCGGACCCTTATCAGAAACGCTGGGCAGCCACCTGGAAAACTCGCAACCGCCGTGGGCGCGCTGTCGGAGTGGCCGTATCGCCGGATGGTCTGACGTGGCAAAAGGTCCTCGACGGGCCTGTGTTCGGAGCTGATGATCTCGATCCAGCGGCAACTCAGATTTACGGGATGCCTGTGTTCGCATGGCAGGGGCTGTATCTGGGCCTGCCATGGGTGTATGCCGCACAGTACTACAGATATGGGCAGTATTCGGTGGAAAAGCTGCACGACGCTCAACGAGATTCGCCGCGGACAATTGACGTGCAGCTCGCGTGGAGCTGGGATCTGGTCAGCTGGAACCGACCACCGGAAAGGCAACCCCTGATACCTCGTGGAGCCTCCGGACGGTGGGACAGTGGAATGATCGTCACCGCACGAGCTCCGGTCATTGTTGGTGATGAAATGTGGTTTTACTATGGCGGTACCGACCGAGTACACGATGAGCCTCGCGCTCGCGCAGCAATCGGACTTGCGAAACTGCGACTGGATGGTTTCTGTTCGCTGCAGAATGCCGATGACAGCGAAGGCTGGCTGTTGTCACGTCGCGAAGCCTGCAGTATCCCGCAAGTCACAATCAATGGTCGCACAAAACCAGGTGGCTGGATTCTGGCCGAGATCGTAGACCGTCGTGGTCGTGTGGTTCCGGGATTCAGCCGCGAAGAATGTGTTCCATTTCAGGGCGATTCGGTGCATCATCAGCTGACGTGGCAGACCGCTGCATTTCCCGCAGCCGGCTATGGCGACTATCGTTTTCGTTTCTTCCTGAATCAGGCCGAGCTGTATTCGTGGCTGCCCGCGGGCCTCGACCCGGCCCAGCCGGATCTGGCAAGGATTCCCAATGCCGGTCCCTGATCCTGATGCAGGAGTTGTCAGGACGCTGGCCCGCTTCAGAAATTCCGACGATCCCACGTGTTCCGCAAATCGATCCGATGTCTGCTGAAAACATGTTTTGCGCAGGAGGATTCAGAATGTTGAGCTACAGTCGACGAACATTTCTGGCCAGTGGACTGGCAGCAACAGCAGCCGGCAGGCTGGCATTTGCCGCAGCAGATCTGCGTGGGCAGCGACCGTCACAGGACGCGTCCGCGAAGGTGGAATTCCCGCGGCGACGAGTCCCCGTCAGTTTTATTATCGACGATTCCACCTGCCTCGTGAATATGGGGCACTTCTGTATGCCGCAGTTCCACGCGTGCTATCCGGATCGGCCCGCCTATCAGAAACCGTGGCAGACATACCCGCGTGAGATTCCGGATGCATTTGTCAGGGAATTCGGGGAGTGGTGTGCAGAGCAGGGAGTGCGTGGAAAGTACAGCATCGTGCCATATCCCGCCTGCACAGGCTGGCTGGATCGCGAGTTACCGGGATGGCCGCGCAAAGCCCTGCAGGACAGTCTTGAACTGGTGCGGACACTGCTGCTGCCCAACTGGGATGTGCACCCGGAAATGATTACTCACACTCGAGTCATTGATCTGAAGACAGGCCGTCCGCTGGAAGAAATCAGTCCGGCCACCATGGAGAATTCTTATCCGCAGCAGCCCCAGAGTGCCGATCAACTGGCCGCCTATCTGGCATATGCCCTGCGAATCCTGCAGAACTGTGGCCTGCCCTGTGAAGGCATCACGACTCCGGGTGGTTTTGGTAATCGTGTGAAGCCCGAATTGTCGCTCGCTGTACAGCAGGCCGTACGCGATGTCTTTCGGTCTCCAGTGCCCCACTTCTTCAAGTATGTGATTGACGGCGATGGCAGTACCGAGCCGGTTGTTGAGCATGTGTCAGGTCTGGGGACCGACGGATTGAACCTGACGGTCAACATACCAGCGGGAACCGGCGACTGGTTCGGTGGCTGGGAAGGTGATGTCGTGCCGGAACCTGACCGCTATGCGCTTGCCGACGCATCCGGCGGGCGGGTGGTCGAGCTGATTGAACGCGGGCAACCGGCCCTGTTTCTTTGCCACTGGCCGGGAATGTACTGTAATGGGACAAAACTGGGATTTCGCGCGTTTCAGCGTGTGGTGACGACCATCGGTCGGCAGTATGCAGATCGGATTCTCTGGATGAAGCTCAGTGAGATTGCGCGATACTGGGCTGCCAAAGAGCTGACTGAAATTCGGCGGCAGGGCCCGGTCTGGCAGCTGCAGGCACCGTTTGCCTGTCCGGAATTCACTCTGACACTGCCTCGATCTGCCACTTCTGCCTCGGCACCGCCGACCATTGTGCACGCCGGGCAACCGCTCATGCTGCAACCCGCAGCGACTGTTCCAAAACTGAATTCTGGTACGTGGCTGCAGTCAGAGGAGAGTCTGACACTGTGTTTTGCCCTGTCGGCAGGAACCACGGAAATCCGCATCTGAGGACCTGCAGATCAGAGTATTGCGGTGCGGCTCTTGACTGGACATCGCGGGAATCCTGCCGGATTTCCCCGGCCTTGCTCCCTTCGCTGCGTCGCAGAATCGTATGCTGTGAGTTACTGATTCCTGTTTTCTGTCTGTTCTGAGCGACGTGCCATGACTGCAATTGCTCGAAAAACCGCCCTGTTTTCGGTGTTGTCCTGTCTGTTGTCAGGCCATTTGACAGCGGTGATCGCTCAGGAGACCATCGATTTCAATCGCCAGATTCGTCCGCTGCTGTCCGAAAACTGCTTCCATTGTCATGGCCCTGATGCAGCACAGCGGCAGGGGGAACTGGCACTCCACGAACAGCAACCGGCACTCAAAGCAATCACGCCTGGGCAGCGTCAGGAAAGCGAGCTGTACAAACGCATCACCGCCACGGATCCCGAGATTGTGATGCCACCCCCGGATTCCGGGCGTCAGTTGACTCCGGAGCAGCGCGAGTTGCTGGGACGCTGGATTGACGCCGGAGCTCAATGGGGGCTGCACTGGTCATGGGAACCGTTGCAGCGACCTGTGATTCCGGCATTCGCACCACTGCCGGGGGCTCCGGTGCGCAACCCGATTGACGCCTTTGTGCAGCAGCGTTTGCAGGTCGCCGGGTTAAGCCCCTCTGTTGAAGCTTCGCGGGAAGTTCTGATTCGTCGCGTATCGCTCGATCTGACCGGGCTGCCGCCGACTCCAGAAGCTGTGGCAGCTTTTGTTCACGATCCAGCGCCTGATGCGTATGAACAGTTGGTGGATCGACTGCTGGCGTCGCCGGCGTACGGTGAACGCATGGCGTGGGACTGGCTGGATGCTGCTCGTTATGCAGATTCGAATGGTTACCAGGGCGATTCTGACCGGACCATGTGGCCGTGGCGTGACTGGGTGGTGGAAGCGTTTAATCGCAATCTGTCGTGGGACCAGTTCACGACATGGCAGCTGGCGGGCGATCTGCTGCCGCAGGCAACCGACGAGCAGCGTCTGGCCACGGGATTCTGTCGCAATCACATGATCAACGGCGAGGGCGGGCGAATTGCCGAAGAGAATCGTGTGGATTACGTCATGGATATGACGGAAACGATGGGCACCCTGTGGCTGGGACTGACTTTGAACTGCTGTCGCTGTCATGACCACAAGTTCGATTCGCTGACGCAGGCGGATTACTACGGACTGTTTGCGATCTTCAATCAGACGCCGGTGAATGGTGGTGGTGGCAGTGGGCAGACGGCTCCTGTGCTGTCTGTAGCATCCGCCGAGCAGAATTCCGAGGTGCAGTCGATTGAAGCTGCGATTGCCGAGCTGAAGCAACGGCAGCAGCAACGTGCTGCGGAATTGCAGACGCAGCTGCCGGAATGGATCGAGCAGCAGGTGGGGCAGGGCAGTGTCTGGCGTGTGCTGCATCCGTCGCTCGTCAGTGCTCAGCATCAGCGTCTGGCGGTGGAGGAGGGTGGGGTGGTGTTTGCCAGCGGGGTGAATCCGCCGCGCGATACCTATCAGGTTCAGGGAGATTTGCCGGCCGGTTCACTGGGGGCCGTGCGACTTGAGGCACTGCGGCATCCCAGTCATACGCAGGGTGGGCTGGCACGTTCAGACAGTGGGAACTTCGTGCTGACCGAGATCCAGCTGATGGTGCGACGTGGTGATCAGGAACAGCAGCTGCAGATTGCCTCAGCGGTCGCCTCGTATGAGCAGGGTGAGCTGAAGGTAACGGCAGCCTTCGATGGCAATCCGCAGACGGGCTGGGCGGTTTATGAAGGTCGCCCGATCGATCGCGATCATGCAGCGGTCTTCCGGCTGCTGGAGCCTGTCGAGGTACAGGCTGGTGATCAGCTGCTGATTCGACTGCGTCACGATTCCCAGCATGTTAGTCACAATCTTGGACGTTTCCGGATTTCCACAGCGGCTCTGTCGTCCGCCGGACTGGAGACACAACGCTCGGTGGAACTGCAGCAGGCATTGGCAGTTGATTCGGATCAGCGCACGGAGGCTCAGCAGCAGTTGCTGCAGCAGGCACAACAGGCCGATGACGCTGCGCTGCAGCGGGTATTGCAGGAAAGAAAGGCAGCGGAGGATCGGTTGTCTGCTGTAAAGAATGGCCTGCCGAAAGTGATGGTGATGGAAGATCAGCCGCAGCACCGTGAGACCTTTATACTGCAGCGCGGACTTTACAATCAGCCCGGTAATGCGGTGACGGCGGCAGTGCCGGCCAGTCTGCCCGCGGTCAGCTCGCAGCAGGCTCTCAATCGCCTTGATCTGGCACGCTGGCTGGTGTCGGAACAGAACCCACTGACAGCGCGGGTGACTGTGAATCGATTCTGGCAGCAGGTGTTTGGCATTGGTCTGGTCAGAACAGTCAATGACTTCGGGGTGCAGGCAGAAGTTCCTTCGCATCCTGAGCTGTTGAACTGGCTGGCGGTGGAGTTTCGGGAGAATGGCTGGGATGTGAAGCGTTTGCTGCGTCTGCTGGTCACCAGCCATGCGTATCGGCAGAGCTCAGTTGTGACGTCGGAGCTGCTGGAGCAGGATCCGGAGAATCGACTGTTGGCGCGATCACCGCGTTATCGACGGCCCTCGTGGATGCTGCGTGATCAGGCACTGGCAGTCAGTGGCCTGCTTTCTGCAAAGCGGGGCGGACCGTCCGTTAACGTGTATCAGCCGCCGGGGGTCTGGGAAGAGGCGACGTTTGGAAACCGCAAATACACCCAGGATCACGGCGAAGCCCTGTACCGACGCAGTCTGTATGTGTTCTGGCGTCGGATTATCGGACCGACGATGTTTTTTGATAACGCATCCCGGCAGACCTGCACGGTTTCTGCGGTACGCACCAATACCCCGCTGCATGCGTTGCTGACCAGCAACGATACGGCGTGGGTGGAAGCGGCGCGAGTATTAGCGGAACGTGTGTTGCAGGAACAGGGCAGCGACGCAGATCGTCTTGAGCGGATTTACCGGAAGATTCTGTGTCGGCCGCCATCAGCGACCGAACGCGACATTCTGCTGGGAACTCTGCAGCGAACTTTAAGCGGTTATCGGCAGGAGCCGGCAGCTGCGGTTGCGCTGCTGAGTGTGGGCGAGTCACCGCGTGACGGGCAGCTTGCAGCGGAGCAGCATGCAGCGTGGACTGCGGTGTGTCTGGCGGTCCTGAATCTGGATGAAGCTCTGACGAAACAGTAGGGCAAGGCAGGAGAGATCAGCATGCATCCAATAGCAGAATCGCGGCAGTGTCTGGCGCGGCGCGAATTGTTCGGACGGACATCGACCGGAGTGGGGATGGCGGCACTGGCATCTCTGCTGGGGGCTGATTCTGTACGAGGGGCTGGTACGAGTCTGGATTCGGGGCAGGGTGGAACCGGTATTCCCGGTTTGCCGCATCTGGCACCCCGGGCGAAGCGAGTGATCTACCTGTTCCAGAACGGAGCACCGACCCATGTGGATCTGTTTGACTGGAAGCCGCGGCTGCGGGAGCTGCATGGTCAGCCGTTACCGGCTGGTTATGCGGACGGCAAGCGTTTCAGCACGATGACCGGGCAGGCAGATGGAAAGCTGATGCTGGCCCCGGTGGAACCGTTCCGTCAGCGTGGTGAGAGCGGTGCGTGGGTCAGCGATTTCCTGCCGTGGACAGCCGGCATAGCCGATCGACTGTGTTTTGTTCACAGCATGCATACGGAAGCTGTCAATCATGCGCCAGCGATTCAGTTTTTGCTGAGTGGTTCGCAGCTGCCAGGGCGACCCACGATGGGGGCGTGGCTGACTTATGGGCTTGGTTCAGAGACAGCAAGCCTGCCAGGTTTCGTGGTGATGACCTCCATCACAAAGAACACATCCTGTGGCCAGATCTTTTATGACTTTTACTGGGGCAGTGGGTTTCTTTCGTCGCGGTTTCAGGGAGTCAAGTTTCGTGCGGCCGGGGATCCAGTGCTGTATATTTCGAACCCGCCGGGTGTATCACGGCAGATGCGGCGGGAATGGCTGGATGACATTGCGAAAGTGAACGAGCTGAGTCAGCAGCATTATGGTGATCCGGAGATTGCGTCGCGGATTGCGCAGTACGAAATGGCGTTTCGCATGCAGTCCAGCGTGCCTGAACTGACGGATCTTTCGGGTGAAACGAAAGAGACTCTGGAAATGTACGGACCGGGAGTCACAGAGCCGGGAACATTTGCCCACAACTGTCTGCTGGCACGACGATTGGTGGAACGTGGCACACGATTTGTGCAGCTCATGCATGCGGGCTGGGATCAGCACAACTCGCTGACGACCGAGCTGTATAACCAGTGTCGGGACACGGACCAGCCCAGTGCTGCGCTGGTGCGTGATCTTGAGCAGCGTGGTCTGCTCGACGAGACGCTGGTGATCTGGGGAGGTGAGTTTGGTCGGACGCCGTTTATCCAGGGCGATATCAACAACAGACCTCGCTGGGGCCGCGATCATCATCCGTATGCATTTACGGTCTGGCTGGCCGGCGGCGGGATTCGCGAAGGAATGAGCTGGGGGGCATCGGACGATCTGGGGATCAACGTTGCGGATCGCGGGGTGCATGTGCATGATCTGCAGGCCACGATCCTGCATCAGCTGGGGATTGATCACGAGCGTCTGACGTGGCGTTTTCAGGGGCGTCAATTCCGTCTCACCGATATTTCTGGTGAGGTTGTGCAGGGGATTCTGAAGTAGTGGTGGTGTGTCGGAATGGCTGTTCAACCCCGGTGCCGGTGGGATTTTTGCGAGGTATTGGTTCCCGACCTGCTCAATTGAATTCCCCGCCTATGAAAACTCGTTGACAATCCAGCCTTCAGGGCGTAGCATCCGCCCCGGAGAGATGGCAGAGCGGCCGATTGCACCGGTCTTGAAAACCGGAGTGCCCTTACGGGTACCCAGGGTTCGAATCCCTGTCTCTCCGCTTCGGCAAGACGCTTCAAAATGCAGTGTTTTCCCACGAAACCCCAAGTTTTCTTGGGGTTTCTTTGCGTTTACGGCCCTCGCTTTTGGCCCGTATCTGGCGCGGTGTCCCTGACTGTCAGGAGTGCAAAAAGGGGAAAACTGCGACAATACGAGGAAAACTGAATGGCACCATACTCGGCACCTCGGCACCACTGACGGCACCGTTTTTCGGGCGTTTTCCGGCACCTCGCCGGTCTAAGAAACCGGTGCAATGCAGGCGGACAGCACCCACCCTGCCAGCCGATTCAGAGTTGTGCCCGGTCAGATATTCCATCGCCTGCTGGATGCGTGCTTCGGCAATGCTTCGAAACCCTGGCGTGGGAGCAGGGAGAGGTGACGCAGTCGTAACGGCTGCGATCACGTGGCGGCGGGAGAATGGCGAGGGTTCAAATCGCACCTTTTCCGCCGCTCACGTGCATTGGATTGTTATCCCGCATTTACGTGTCACCGATTGCCTCGCGCTCCAGGATACGCTCGGGATCATTGAACCTTAGGATC
>CAIOKE010000129.1 GCA_903858815.1 uncultured Planctomycetaceae bacterium
CCGCATTTCTGAATCAGCTCGGTGTCACGGACCTGCGGCAGTTTGATAAACACTATGAAGATTTTCATCGGCCGTTCTCAGAGATTGTGCGGAAGGGGCTGCCACTGGTACTGCCCTCCAGGGAATGGAACCCGGACTGGATGCCCCCGGGGGCTCTGCTGCGAGCGGAATCGGGGATTGTCAGGTTTCACCAGCGTCAGCGGGAATTGGCTGAACTGAATCGATTCGAAATCCGTTTCCTGTATCGTATTTGCTGTTACGAAAAACTTCACGATTTCCGATCACAGCCCCGGAGCACTCGATGAGCAAGACTGCTGCGAAAGCCCTGACCACGAAAATCCTCGGGGATGCCGCCGAAAATCATGCACTCAGCCAGGTCGCCTTTGCCGGTATGCCGGGAACCAAAATGCCGGATAACTGGAAGGGGTACGACTTTGCGGTCTGCGAAGCTGGATAATCCCCTTCGCTGTTGCCAAAGCCGGCGCCAACATCCCCGGAGCCACTCGAACAGAACCGTGGATGAGGGATATCACGTTCGCAAAGCTCGTTAGCGAACCACTCTGTTTACACGAAGGAAATTGGGAAATGCAGCGGGCGTTTTCGCCGAGATCCTGACCGTGCGGGTCGGCGGGAGCGCCATGTCAGGAGTTTTGAGCGGGATCGTGCAAGCTGTTCGGTGAGGGGGCCTCGGATTCGAGTCGTTACCGGACGGCTCGCGCCGTACCGCTTCTATTTGGAGCCGAAGGACGGTGGCATTGGGTTCGCGCCGTGCCGTTTTTGGTACCAGTGGAAACGCGGTCTGACTGCAGGAGGCGGTACAGCGTTGGTGTACGGATCGAGCGAGCGACGACACGAAAACGAAAAACCCAGCAAAAGCTGGGTTTTTCAGCGTCCCCGGCGGGATTCGAACCTGCGACCTTCGGTTTAGGAAACCGACGCTCTATCCTGCTGAGCTACGAGGACTTTCACACTGGTGCGGGACACAGTCTACCCTGACGGACAACGAATTCCAACTGCCGATTCTTTACCTCAGGTTCAGGACCAAACGACCGTCGTCAGAGTTCACATCGATACCGCATAAACCCAGTCTGCCGGATCTTTGCGAAGTCAGATGCGATCCCGCAAATCGCATCTCCACTGCAGTCTATCAGGATTTGCCCACGCAGAACCCGAACATCAAGGAAAATTTGTTGCAGGTGTCAGGGTTTTCCGGATCAAAGCGAAATCCTGTGCGCCGCAGCAGGTTGCACTGTCAACAGAGTCATACTCAGTTGTCACCCTCGGCCGGCGGACCGGGTGATGGCAACGAAATCGGCGCTGCTGATGTCGGCCCAGAGGACAGGTAAGACTGCACGAGGCCCGGTCGCTGTACCACAACCAACACAGCCCCAGCCAACCCAACCACCAGCAGCAACAACAGCACCCAACGCGGCATCCCGCCACGCACCGCAGGTCCCTGCAACTGCAGCTGCAAACTCCCACCAAACAGCAGACGGTCTCCAGCCTGCAATGGCCTCAGCACTGCCAACTCCCCATTCACCTGCGTGCCAAATCGCTGCGAATCATGACGATAAAACCATTGACCACCACGACACTCCAGCCAACCCTGCAGACTGTCGACTCCCGCTCCCGTCACGCAGATGTCAGCTCGAGTCCCGCAGCCAATCGCACAGCGCGGCTTCTGCAAAGGTAATCGCACGGCACTACCTGCCAGCTGCAAGTGCCAGCCCTGAGGTAATGCTGCCACGTTTGTCAGTGAGGGCAGGGCAGGTTGCCCCGCACCGGAAGACGACAGGCCACGCGCATCACCAGGAGCACCATTCGCGCCTGCCCCCGCATTCGACACCACGCCATCAGGCGCCCGGCCCGCTGTCGAAACCGGTCGAGCTCCCGCAGGTGAGCCTGCTGACGGGGAAACATAAGTGCGGGCTGCCGGAGTCGACGGAGCCGCAAAACTGTCGGCACCCACCGTCCGACTGTCAACGCCCGATAACCAGTCAGACGCGTTTGTGATGGAAGACCGCGGAGCGCCGGTCCGGGGCGGACTGGTCGGGCCCTTTTCACGAGCTGCCGTCTTTTCCCTCGCCTGCTTCGCTCGCAATGTCACCAGTTCACGAAAATCAAAAGGGATCGGCTTGCGCACCGCAAATGGTCGCAAAGCCTCAGCCGCTTCCGCCGCCGTCTGATAACGATCCGCCGGATCCTTGGCCATCATCTTCAGAATCACTGCCCCCACTTCCGCGGGAATCTCCGGACGCAGTTCACAGATGTTCTTCGGAGCTCGGGTGCGCTGAGCTTCGAGCTTGGCTTTGTTCGATTTGTCCGGAAACGGAACTCGCGCAGTAAACGCCACATACAACGTGGCACCAAGGCTGTAAACGTCCGCCCGCGGATCCACTCGACGACTGTCCAGCGACTGCTCGGGAGCGATATAGTCCGGAGTCCCCAGACAGTCGTGCCCGAAGACCATCGACAGCGAAAACTCGTCTTCCGCCGAATCCTCAATCATCGCCAGACCAAAATCCAGCACCCGCACCGTGCCGTCATTCTCCAGCAGAAAATTGGCCGGCTTGATGTCGCGATGAATGATTCCCGATTGATGCGCGGCATGCAGCGCCAAAGCCGCCTGCATGCCCACATCACAGGCAATGCCATGCTTCAGCGGACCACGCAGGGCCACAATCTCATGCAGACTGATCCCCCGCACCAGATCCATCACCAGATAATGCACGGCACCGGTCGATGCCAGCCGATGAGTGCGGATGATCCCCGGATGGTTCAGACGCATCCCCGCAGCCGCCTCCAGCTTCATCCGCGCCAGCATGCCCGCATCCTGGGCATGCTCTGTCGACAGGACTTTCAAGGCCACCTTGCGGTCACTGCCCGGCTCTTCGGCAATGAACACACAACCCATGCCGCCAAATCCCAGCACCTCACGCACTCGATAGCCGTCAATCACCAGCCCGCGATAACGCCCCTCCAGAATTCGCTCAGACTGAAACGGCGTCAGGATGCGCTCAGCGGCCAGACGAGCGGCTACAGTCCGAGCATCAAGATCATCGGACAACTGCAGTTTCTCCGCAGCACGACGAATGTTCTCGCCGCTCAGCAGGCCGCTTTTTTCCAGCAGCTCGAAAAACTGTGCACTTGTCTGTGGCGCCTGCATCTGTCCCGTCCCACGCTGCGACAGCGACGTGACAGCCAATCCGCCGCCAGTCTGCTGCCAAAACATATCAGCAAATCAACGAAAGGGGAAATCCGTGACGTCCAGGAATCACAGTGCAGCCAGACAAGACTCAACACACCCGGCCAAAATCACTCCCCACGAGGGACTGTCAACTCAATCAACAGTCCCGGCAGAAATAACTCCGGCAAATCTTCCAGACGACGCTCGTCCAGTAACCGACACTCCAATCCCTCACGCTCAGCAACCTTCTGAATCTGCCGAATCGCCGTGACACAACCATAAGCCAGCCACATTCTGCCACCAGAACGCAGTCGCCGCCGAGCTCCACTGACCAATGACTCCAATAACGCAAACCCTGGATCATATAACGCAAACTGTTCCACAGTCTCCGGGTGCTGATCCTCCCACGGAGGATTGGAAATGATCAAATCAAAAGTTTCGTCCGGCCGGGTGACTGTCCACGCGCCCGGAGCCCGCCGCGGCACCTGCCGCACTTCCAACCGCTGACCGAACTGCAGCAGACGGCCGTTCTCTCGAGCATTTTCTACGGCGGCCGGATTCAAATCCGTGGCCACCACCCGCGCTGCACCCGCCTGCAGACAACACAATGAGATCAGCCCCGAACCCGTCCCGATCTCCAGTACCGAAGCACCCCTGACCCGCGCATCAGCCGCAATCCGCTGTCGCAGACTTAACGTGTCGTCCGGTTCCCAGAAGACACTGTCGAAAATGACAAGATCCCGCGGCAGCTGCGGCACAGACACATACCGCACGATCGGCCACGCCGGACTGCCAGACGCCACACCAGATGACTCAGCCGCCACCACACCTGCAGTATCAGCTTCAGCACCGCTACGCGGGTGCCCGGCCAGATCCGCCTCCAACGGCAGTCGCAACGGCCGAGCATCACCACAACCACTTAACTGCAACACACAACAAATGCCAAGAACCCCACGAAACACCGCAGCCCTGTGATAGCACCCGTTGAATGGACTTCGCCAAAGGACCAACGGCAAATGCCTCAGCCCCGCCACAGAATCTTCAGTCATCTTTGGTCGTGTCCAGCACCGACAGAAACGCCTTCTGCGGAATCTCCACTTCGCCAAACTGCTTCATCCGCTTCTTACCCTCTTTCTGCTTCTCCAGCAGCTTGCGCTTACGAGTAATGTCGCCCCCGTAACACTTGGCCGTCACGTTCTTACGCAACGCAGAAATTGTCTCGCGAGCAATCACGCGAGTTCCAATGGCTGCCTGCAGAGCAATTTCAAACTGGTGCTTCGTAATCTCTTCCTTCAGACGCTTCACCAAAGCCCGACCTCGACGCTCAGCATTCGAACGATGCACAATGGTCGACAGAGCATCCACCTTGACGCCCTTGACAAGAATATCCATCTTCACAAGATCGGCCGGCTGAAAACCAATAATCTCGTAGTCCATCGTGCCGTAACCAGACGTCACACTCTTCAGCTTGTCGTACATGTCGTAGACGATTTCGCTTAAAGGCAGCTCATAGACAATCTGAGCCCGATTGGGACCCAGGTACTCGGTCGTTCGATAAATCCCCCGCCGGTCCTGACACAACTGCATAATCGTACCGACATGCTGCGACGGAACGATAAAGCTGACTTTGGAAATCGGTTCCCGAAACTCTTCAATAATCCCCGCGTCCGGAACTTCCTGCGGATTGTCGATCACCATCAGCTGGCCATCCCGCGTCAGGATTTCATAGGTGACGTTGGGAGCCGTCTGAATCAGATCCATGTGCTGCTCGCCCTCCAGCCGCTGCTGCACAATCTCCATGTGCAGCATGCCGAGGAATCCGCAGCGGAAACCAAACCCCAGAGCGTCAGAGGTTTCCGGAAGGAACGAGAAGCTGGAGTCATTCATGGAGAGCTTCTGCAGCTCTTCACGCAGATTTTCAAAGTCCGTGGCATCAATCGGATACATGCCGCAGAACACCATCTGCTTGGGCTTCTGATAACCCGGCAATGGTTCGGCAGCAGGAGCGTGGAACTGAGTCACCGTGTCGCCAACCGTGACCTTACTCAGTTCCTTCAGACCAGTCAGGATATACCCCACCTGCCCGGGACCCAGCATGTCACAGGGCTTCATATTCGGACGGAACTGGCCAATCTCCAGCACCTCACTGACCATCTCTTCACGCATGAAGCGAATCTTGTCGCCCTTGCGAACTTCACCCTCAAACACGCGGATATACGTGATCACTCCACGGTAATTGTCGTACTTGCTGTCAAAAACCAGTCCCTTAAGCGGCTTGTCGGCCGTCCCCCGAGGTCCCGGAATTTTTCTGATGATGGCTTCAAAAACCGTCTCAATATTCAGACCGGCCTTGGCACTGACACGCAACGCGTCCGATGCGTCCAGCCCCAGCACCTGCTCAACCTCCTCCAGCACCTCTTCAACTCGAGTCACCGGAAGGTCAATCTTGTTGACCACCGGAATGATCTCGAGGCCTGCATTGATGGCAGCGTAGGCATTGGCAACCGTCTGAGCCTGCACGCCCTGAAAGGCATCCACCAGCAGCAAAGCACCCTCACGGGCCGCCAGACTGCGACTGACTTCGTAGTGAAAGTCGACGTGCCCCGGAGTATCAATCAGGTTGAGCTCATACTGCTGGCCGTCCAGCGTCCAGTTGATGGTGACGGAGCGAGCCTTGACAGTGATACCGCGAGCCCGCTCGATTTCCAGATCATCGAGAATCTGTTCACGGAATTCCCGCTGAGTAATCGTGCCGCTTTTCAGCAGCAACTGATCGGCCAGAGTACTTTTGCCATGGTCAATATGAGCCACGATGCTGAAATTGCGGATGAACTTCGGGTCCATAATGCGACGGACTTCACCACAGAGTTGACAGGAAGGAGCTCAGGTTGCGACCAAATCCAACAGAATCATAGACGCAGCCAGCCGAGGGGGACAGATCGCGACGGCTGCGGAACTGAGTTTCCAGGGGCGAAAAACGGCTCCGCAGCGCATACGAAAGGCCGACGAACGCATTCGTCGGCCCAGGTTCTGAACGCCCGAAAGACGAATCAGCGAGACATGAACACGACCACCGGGCCGACGTCCACCTTCAGCATCACATCATCAACCGTTGGCAAAGTCGTCACGATGATCTTCATCGCAGCCTTGTCCACTGACAACCACTCAGCGGTTGGTCCCGAAGATGATTCGCCCACGGCGTTGTACATCTTGCGGATGTTCGGACGATTGCGGACCGTGATCACATCACCAGGTCGCACCATAATCCCCGGCTTGCTGACAGTGCGTCCGTTCACCTGGAAGTGACGGTGCACAATGCCCTGACGAGCCTGTGGGCGAGTCAAGGTCAGGCCGGCACGACGCACAACATTGTCCAGACGACGCTCACACAGAACCAGCAACGTCGCACCAGTGTTGCCCTTGGTTCGCTTGGCAATGTCCAGGTAACGGTACAGCTGACGGTCGCGAAGACCGTAATAATACTTGATCTTCTGCTTCTCTGTCAGAGCCGCACCGTAGGTGGTTTCCTTCTTGCGGCGCTTGTGCATGCCCGGAGGGCCTTCTTTCCGCTCGCTGGCCTTGATTGCCCCGGCGGATTCATACACGTTCATTCCCAAACGACGATTGATGCGACCCTTAGGCCCGGTGTAACGACCCATTTCCCCTGAAAACTCCTGAAGATTACCAGACGCTCTGCACCATCTTCTAAAACGCTTAGAAGACCGTCTTCTTCGCTGCAGGACAGAAAAAATCCGACCTGCAACCCGCTCACAGCCGCCCACAAACCGCTGCAGAATCAGCAAAAATCCTGCAGAAATCGAGAACACAGTGGCTACGACAGGCACATCCGCAACTGGGCGGAGGCGTGCAGAGAAAGCAGAATTCCCAGAAATCTTCGGGGAATTCCGAACCGGGAAAGGTATCGGCAGGACGCCGTAAGTTCAACACGGAGAAAGAAAGTCGGGGGCGAAATCCGGAATTTCCGATGGTTCGGACAGGCCAAAACTTGTTTTTTCCGCAGTTGCCACGAGAAAACACCAATTCACAAACACCACCACCTGCACACGCAATCCTCGAATCCGGACATCCCCAATGCCAGAAATCCCACTGTTTCAAGTCGATGCCTTCACCTCAAAAGCCTTCAAAGGGAACCCAGCCGCCGTCTGCCTGCTGGAAAATCCCGCTCCCGATCAGTGGATGCAGCAGGTCGCCGCCGAAATGAACCTCGCCGAAACCGCCTTCCTCACACCAGACCCCGCCGGACTCAGATTACGCTGGATGACACCCACCACCGAAGTCGACCTCTGCGGACACGCGACTCTCGCCACTGTACAGGTCATCCGCGAACTGCACGCCAACAACGAATTGCCCCACTGGATCAAACCTCACTGGAACCAAAGCTGCCTCCAACTCCAAAGCCGCAGCGGCATACTCACCGCCGAAGCAGCCGCCAATGGCATCGTCCTCGATTTCCCCGCCACATTGCCCACTGCCACACCTGTGCCAGAACTGCTGCCCACTGCCCTGAACCTGTCGCCCGAACATATCCTGTGGTGCGGACAATCCCGCTTCGACCTGCTGCTGCAGCTGAATCACGCCACCACAGTTCGACAACTGACACCCAACCTGCCACTGCTGGCCCAGCTGCCCGTTCGCGGAGTCATCGTGACAGCACTCGGGGATGCCGCTGACCACGACTTCATCTCACGCTTCTTCGCACCAGCCAGCGGCGTCCCCGAAGATCCAGTCACCGGGTCCGCACACTGCGCTCTGGCACCGTTCTGGCAACCCCACTTCGGACGCAACACCCTGTTCGGCTTCCAGGCGTCGCCACGCGGAGGCCATGTCCGTATGGATGTTCATGAACACCGAGTTCGCCTGACAGGGAATGCTGTGACCGTCTTCCGCGGCACACTGCTGGTCTGAGAGAGCTTGACGGCGAGAGCTTGACGGCCTGCAGGGTGGACAGAAGCTGACAAAGTAGAGCGCGGTGCGCCCATGGGAGTGCCCCAGGGGATGCCCACCCTGGTCTGCCTCGCATAGAAAAAACCGAGTGTAATGATTCGCTGAACCGATGCAGCCAGCCCAAACGGACACATCACCCTCGGTGTCTACCTAAGACGACACCCGCAGGAAAACCGGGACGGAAATTCTGCTCAGTTTTCACAAACGACAGAAAATTGTGCCCACGCACAAAAAAAGCCCGGTGCGATGCACGGCACCCAGAACCGCAATCACAACACGCCCAGCGCCTGCAATAACGCCCGACAAAAGGCCGGATGAGCAGGCCAGGCCGGAGACGTGATCAAATGCCCGTCCACGTGCACCCCATCCAACGGCGTCTCAGAATATCGACCGCCCGCCAAAAGAATCTCCGGACTGCACGCCGGATAACACGTTAACGATCGCCCCGCCACCACACCCGCCGCTGTCAATACCTGCACACCATGGCAAATGGCAGCAATCGGCTTCACAGACTGATCGAACGCACGCACCAACTGCAACACCGCCGAATTCAACCGCAGATATTCAGGAGCACGCCCGCCCGGGATCAACAACGCGTCATACTGCTCAGCACGCACTGTCTCAAAATTTGCGTTCAACGTGAAATTGTGACCCGGCTTCTCACTGTAAGTCTGGTCTCCCTCAAAATCATGAATCGCAGTTCGTACCCGATCACCGGCCCGTTTTCCCGGACAAACCGCGTCCACCTGCACACCCAAAGTCAGTAACGTCTGAAACGGAACCATGATCTCGTAGTCCTCCACGAAATCACCCGCCAGCAGCAACACCCGCTTTGACATCTCTGACCCCTTTCCCGGAACATCATTCGCAAAACCGGTATCATCACTTTCAGGTCGCACTGGGCTACTTCGGCTTCTGCTCCATCCACTGCTGCAACTCGCGCGCCTGATTGCGGACGTCCGCAGCAAACAATTCGGCCGATCCAATCGCCACAGTCGCCGCCTGCAAGGCCTGCCGCTGATCGGCCGCAGCCACGAACCAAAGATCCCGCACAGCACGCAGGCAGTTGCGAGCCAGAATGGGCTGCTCCGCCTGCCACATCCGCTGCTGCAGCAACCGCTCAGTCTCATCCGCCGACTTCAAAGACGCATCCGCCAGAACAGGTTGCTGCACCTCAGCCATCATTTTCTGCAGCTCCGGAATGGCATCAGACACGCCGTTGCGAGCCAGTCCCATGACGGCATTCGCCCGGGTCCGACGATCACCGTCCAGCAACATGACCTTCAACTGCTCAATACTCTCCGGACCACTGACATTGGCCAGTGCATACGCCGCCAGATGCCGCACCACAGGCTCAGAATCCTGAGCGGCCACTCGCAGCTGCTTCAGCACACCAGCATCGGCCAGACTGGGCTCCGGCAGCGGTTTTCGCTGCAGGTTGTCATCGCCGTCAGATCCGTCACCAACAAACCCCATGGCCTGATCAAACCGAGCCCCGGCAATCGTGGTGACTGCCATTAAAGCACTTTTGCGGACTTCCACATCCCGCTCCGGCTGCATCGCCAACGCAAGGGCCGGCAGAGTCTGCGAGGTATCAAACAGCGATCCCATACAGCGAGCCAGGAATTCCTGATGCAGAATGTCGTCCTGCGTTGGAGTCGTCTGACTGAGCGATTCATTCAGCAGCTTCACCAATGCTTCGCAAACCTCAGGGTTCCGCGCTAAAGGTTCACGCCCAACCGGCGTCTGCAACTGATCATTGCGAATCAACTGAGCCAGCTCCTGAGCAGCCCGCCAGCGGCGATGTTCGTTGCCACTGCCCAGCTCCACAACCAGCTGAGCCCAGTCGGTGCCGGAATCAGCCAGCCTGCCAAACAATGCCCAGACGGCCACAACAGCCATCACGATCAATGCGGGGATCAGAAACAGCTGGACGATAAAGCCGGCGGACGGTGGCTTGACCGGAGGCAGCTCTTCCGGTCGCCCCGAATAGGCACCGGCGGAGTCTGAAGTTACTGAACGAGCTTCCGATGAGTCTGCTGACATCGCTGGCAGATCCTGTTTCAGCGAGAGAAAAACGATTGGCGGAGGATTTCACGTGAAAATTCTACGCTGCAGCGGGGAATTTGCAGCCTGAGGGGAAAAACTGCCGCGCCCGGGAATCGATGACGCGGCCGACTGCGTCAATTCCGGAAAAACGAGCAGTCCGGGCATTCACGTAACAATCGGGGTATTGCGTCAACCCACGCGTGCTCTATCATCCCCGCCGCACAATCCCGGAATCAAGGCCCCGGATTACCATTCACAGCCGTTTTTTCAACAGCAGTCAGCAGGAGCAGATCGAGGAATGACCGAGCAGAAAGCAACCAATGTCACGTGGCACGCCCACCGCATCACTCGCGAAGACCGCCAGAAACTGAACGGCCACCGCGGTGCCGTCCTGTGGTTCACTGGGCTCAGCGGCTGCGGCAAAAGCATCATTGCCAACGCCGTCGACCAGCTGCTGCATGAACGTGGCATCCACACCTACGTGCTGGACGGCGACAATATCCGCATGGGGCTCAACAAAAACCTCGGATTTTCTCCCGCAGACAGGACAGAAAACATTCGCCGAATCGGCGAAGTTGCAAAGCTGTTCGCCGACACCGCCCACGTCGTCTCAACCGCCTTCATTTCCCCCTACAAAGCCGACCGTGACATGGTTCGAGCTCTGCTGCCAGCCGGGGAATTCATCGAAATCCTCGTCCAGGCCAGCGTCGAAACCTGCGAATCACGCGACCCCAAAGGCCTCTACAAAAAGGCTCGCGCCGGGGAAATCAAGGAATTCACTGGCATCAGTGCCCCCTACGAAGCTCCGGAAAATCCGGAAATCGTGCTGGATTCCGACAACAAAGGCATCGAAGCTCTGGCCCGCGAAGTGATCGCATACCTTGAAGCCAATGGCATCCTGCCCGCCTGATCACCGCCAGGCGACACAACCAGCCACAACCGAAAACGGGGGAATCCAACAGGATTCCCCCGTTTTTTGTTTGCAAAACCGAAGCACCACCCTCAAACACACACCCGCCGGGCATTCCTGACACCAGCACCAGAAGTCGGCAAGGAGCCCCTGGGACCTCCGAGCACCAGCTCGGGGACACACCACCACGACATCCATCAGCTGACGCTAACGGATCGCCTGTTTGGGGGGGGCGGCGTCCGGTTCGGCTCGGCAGGAGCCTCGCCCTCCCAAGGGGGACTTTGCACGCACTGACCACTGACCACCGTTTTTCCGATTACGGCGTCCTCGGAGCAGCCGGGGGGCTGGCCGGGGCCCCTGTCGCCGGAGACGCAGCCGGGGCAACACTGGCCTGAATCGCCTTGATCACCGCCTCGGTCTGGTCTTCTGCCGGAGTCTTTTCCGGAGGCGTATAGCTGAACAACGCTGCGTCGACAGGCTCGTTCACCTTCAGATTCCGCAAATCCAGCGTCAGCAGCGGCCGAGCCATCTTCTGCGTAGCATCCAGACTGTGCTTCAGGAACTGAATTCGCCGCAACAGCATCGTTTCCTGATCCACATACACTCGCACGTACTCGGGAATATGCGGCCGACTGTCCACAAACGTGCCTTCCGGAAGCTGAAACACTTCCTTCCGCACGCGATCGCTCCAACGACCCGTCACTTCCAGAATGGACCGATCTCCAGCCTTCACAACCTTCACGGGCACGAAAGTCATCGAGGCCTGCAGACGCGACAACAGAGATCGCATCCCCCCCACGCCCAGATCCATCGCCACACTGGCAGCGTCATACCCGGGAACCGCTGCAGCCGCCTCCTGAATGTCTCGCAGGTTGCGACGATTCACTCGAACCGAATCCCCATTCTTCCACTGAGTATACACCACGTTGCCATCGGATACCTGCAGCAGTTCGCCGCGAGTCTCTTCCGGCTTGAACTCGGCCGCCGGAGCATCAAGGGCCATTGCCGGGCCATCCGTCGCTTTCATCGGAGTCATCGGGAAAATCTGATAGGCCAGATGCACGCGATTGCCCGCAGCTTCAGTGTAGGTGCCTTTGGCAATCAGCTTGATTCCCGCCATGCTGGCAGTCTGCTGCAATTCGCAGCTCAGACTGTCCAGACCCTCCAGTCGAGCGCGTGCCTGAGTGAGCACCTCCTCGGGTGACGGCAGAGCGACAGCCGGAGCAGCAGCGGGCGATTCCTGCGCCGGGGCAGCAGCCGGAGCCGCGGGAGCTGCAGCAGCCGGAGCCGCGGGAGCTGCAGCAGCCGCTGGATCCTGTGTCCCCGGTTTCTCATCCGCAAGAACAGCAGCGGCGGACAACAGCAGACAGGCACCAACACCCCGAAACCTGCGCAGATTAAAAAAAGAGGGCAGGGTGGGGTGATTTTGAGGTTTGTAATTCATGTTCGGAATCTGCTGAATTTGTCAAAGAATCGAGCCTTCCGGACCCGAAACAAGAAGAGAAGGACCATTGGAAGATGGTGGGCGAACTCCCACAGTGCTCATGTTGCCGTCCTGCGGCCACCTGAGTCAACCGAAGGAATGACCCGTCTGTCTGCCAGCACGCGACTGAGAGTATCAGTCGCGAGTCGTGAGTTTAGCAGCTGCCCCGTTCAGGGGTCGACGCCAAACAGCGACGGGTCGAGCCATTCAACTGCGGTATTCAGGGATACGGTTATCTGCCGGTTGCCGTTGGATCGAAGTTGGGTATGCCTCGATTCACGAAGCATCTCAAGGAAGGGGTTGCGATGAGATATTACTTTCTGGCCCTGGGCGCCCTGGTGGCGGTCTGTATGGGCTGTGCGGGAATCGACGGAACGACTTCCGTCATGAAAACCACCGAACACGTGGCACCTCCGGCGGCCATGCTGGCCCATCCCGGTCCCATGGTGGACGGTCCAGGACCCGGGGTCATGGGCATGCTGGCTCAGCCCGGCCCGGCCATGGCTGGTCCAGTCATGAGCACTCAGATTAAGTTTATCGGCCAGGACGGAATGTCCGTGGGCTGGTTGTCCGGTAACACGCTGGCTCGCAGCCAGAAAATTGTTCCGGGGACGGC
>CAIOKE010000130.1 GCA_903858815.1 uncultured Planctomycetaceae bacterium
ATGGACGTCAACGCCCCTCGCCCCTCGCCCCTCTCCCACTGACCACTGACCACTGACCACTGACCACTGACCACTGACCACTGACCACTGACCACTGATCACTGATCACTGATCACTGATCACTGACTACTGACCACTGACTATCCCTTGCAGAGTTCCTCGAACTTCTTGCGCTGCTCAATAATCGCAGCGACCTTGTCCGCTGGATTGCCACGCGCTTCCAGCAGGATCCATCCCGTATACTTCACTCGCCGAAATAAGTGAAACAACTGCTGCCACGGATAGTCCGTGCCCGTCAACTCACGCACATGCGCCGTTGCGCCAAAACGGCCAGACACAAGCCCAAAATTGCGCTCCAGACCATCACCCTTCAGATCCTCAGCATTTGAGTTCCAGCATACGGCGACGTTGGGATGAGTCGCCACGTCAAAGATCGCCTTCATCACCGGCAATTCACTCGTCCCGGAGCCATGCACCTCGACCCTGATCTGCTGGCCATACTGCTGACCATAAGCGGCCACCTCGTTCAGCGCCTTCCCAATCTGCTCAATCGTCTTCTCACGAGGCACATCCTTCACAAAGCTGTTCGGCTTCACCTTCACACCCGAACCGCCACAGTCATGCATCAACTGTATGTACTGCTTTGTCAGCTCAATGTTGGCCTTGACTTTGTCAGCATTGTCTTCATGAAACTGTGCGTTCGAACCGTAGCCAACCAGAGTCACTTTGCTGGATTCGAAACGGCGCCGTACCTCCAGCCGAGCTGACTTCGACAACGCCGGCTCAACCGCATGCTTGTGCTCGGTGCGCAGCTCCACACCGCCAAGCCCGGATCGCTCGCACGAATCGATCACCGTGGGCAGATCCATGTCCTGCCCCCACAAATAGGTTACCAGACCAAACTTCATCTGACTGGCCGGCAAGGCCTCGTCAGCTGCCCTCATCCGGTCAGCGGTTGCCAGAACCGCACCACCTGCCACCGCTGCCAGAAACGCGCGTCGATCCCCGGACATCAATAGACTCCCCGCTGTCAGATCGAAATAGATTGGTCTGTGAGCATCAGTTGGTGCGTGAACATTTCGGCCCCGAAATGTCAGTTCTCCATCACTTCCTTTTCCTTGGACGCTGCTTTCTCGTTCACGCTGTTCTCATACTTCTTCGTGAGATCCTGCACCTGATCCTTGGTTGCCTTGCAATCGTCCTCAGCCATTGTCTTCTCTTTTTCCGCCGTGTCAGCGTGCTTGTTGGCGTCACGCCGCACGTTGCGGATTGCCACTCGAGCCTCTTCGGCAAGTTCTTTGATCCGCGACGCCATCTGCTTGCGACGCTCGGTAGACAACGGCGGCACATTCAACCGAATCACTCGCCCGTCGTTATTCGGCACCATGCCCAGCTCACTGGCTATGATTGCACGAGCAATGTTATCCAGCGTCGTCGCATCAAACGGACGAATCAGAATCTGCTGCGGCTCGGGACAGCTGATGTTCGCAATCTGCTTAAGCGGTGTCGGCGAACCGTAATATTCAACACGCACAGAATCCACCAGCCCCGGGTTCGCACGCCCCGTCCGAATGCCCTTCAAAGCATTCATCAGGACATTGACCGCCTTCTCCATGCGCTCTTCAGCATCCAGCAGAATTTCGTCCTGATCCATAACCCACCCACTTCTCACTTGAACACAAAAACTAAACAAAAGAACACCACCAAGGAGCACCTCGCGACCGTGACACGGGCAACGCGACGACCGCAGTGCCGGGATATTAGCAAATTGGAGCGACCTGCACAAACACGCACGGACAGTGGCCAAACGCCTGCTTTTCCCGCACGGAGATCCCCCCTGCACAAAAATCTACCACCTTCGCAGCCAAAAAATGCATGCCCGCCTTGACATCAGCTTTCCCAAATGGGAGATTAGCTTATGTCAATAGTGGAAAAACCGATCCGATTTCAGACGGGGTTTTTCCACGTCAACCTCAACGCAGCGTTTGTTCAGTCGTTTATCGCCTGAATGAGCACGCAAGGTTATCACTGCACTCAGTACGGCACTCAGTGTTGAAATAAGTGGCACTTGTGTTCGGGTGTTGGGCGGGATTTCGGGGCGACTTCTATCTTTTCTGTTCTGGTGTCACAACGAAACGTACCATGGGCATCAGGCCTTAAAGATCGAACCATCGTTGGTGGTTGTTTGTTTTTTCTGAAGATCCTCACTGCTGTTGGAAAGTTCTCAAAGATTTCGGCTGGTGGTTGGCACAGAAGTTGCCACCCAGCCATGTGCATAAACGGCCTGCAAGTTGTCTTTTGTTTTCATCCCACAATTGTTCGTGGGAAGGATTGTTTTGTGGTTTTGACCTGAAAAGGGGAATTCGCATGAAGAAATGGAGTCGCAGCGAAGTCAGTTCGAAGCGTGGCTTTACGCTCATCGAACTGCTCGTGGTAATCGCCATCATCGCCATCCTTGTGGCATTGCTGCTGCCGGCCGTTCAGCAGGCTCGCGAGGCAGCTCGCCGCACACAGTGCAAGAACAACATCAAGCAGTTGATTCTGGCACTGCACAACCACCATGATACGAAGCAGCGGTTCCCGGTCGGAACCAGCATCGGACGGAGCTGGTGGGCCAACATGAACGCCTCGCCAACCTTCTACGACGCGCCTCCGGGGGGCTATGCCACACTGGCCAGCGGTGCTCAGTCGTCCTATCCGCTGGAAGGCCCCTGCTACACATGGGCATTCTACATCTTTCCGTACATGGAACAGACCAACGTCTACCAGCAGATGGATCCCACCAAACTCAGCGGCGCATGGCCATGGTGGTATCGCATGACCGATGGCAAGACTCTGGTAGGCACCGTGATGTCCGCCTACATGTGCCCGTCAGACCCGAATGCTGCGACCCCATGGAATTCAGGCGTGGCCGGCGAAGATGCTGCAGTCAGCAGTTATCTGGGCGTCATTGGTACGCACACCTACAAAGTTGCTCCGACGTCGTCCTTCCCGGACCCACGCGGTGGCACCTTCCTGAACCGAATCGGTCAGGACGGAATGCTCTATGTCAACTCCAAGACCAACTTCCGTGACGTAACCGACGGTACATCCAACACCGTGATGATTGGTGAGCGCAATGTACCGGACGGGAAGGAATACGGCTGGATCGTTGCTGCATGGGGTGCCGACGGCTACGGATTCGGCGTTGCTGACTGCCTGCTTGGCATGGAAGAGAGATTTTCCACCGCTGCCGGTCTCAGCCAGGCTCCCTCTTACTACAAGCCAGGCAAGAAGAATGTTTACGAAGACATGTACCATTTCTGGAGCAACCATGCAGGTGGTGCCCAGTTTGGCATGGTCGATGGCTCGGTTCAGTTCCTGAACTACAGCGTGGACAAGAGCGTGATTTACGGTCTGGCGTCCCGCGGTGGAAACGAAGTGTTCCAGGCATTCTGAGACATTTTGCTGTTGTTTGCTCCCTTCGTCTGCTTCTCAGACGAAGGGGCTTCCCTGTACTCCCAGTATTCTTCAGGCTTTGTTTTTATGAAACACCTTTTGTCATTTGCTCTTTTGGCTGTGGTGGCCGTGTCGGCAATCGGATGCGGCGGCGGTGAAGTCACACCGTCCACAGCAACCAACGGTGTGGCTCCGCCGCCATCAGCCGAAATCCCAAAGGCTCCCGGTAAGCCAACCGGTGCTCCGGATGGTGCCAGCGGTGCCCCCGCTGCACCTCAGTAAGCACTGCGTCCAGCACGGTTCCAGTCCAGGGCGGCTGATCATTGATCAGCCGCCTTTTTTCATGGCTCCGCGAGACGCCCACCAATCTGCTACCCCGCACGGCCACGAACCAAAAACCTGCCGATTCGGGTCGCAACAAACGTCTGCCCGGCAGCAGCATCGTTCGGCTCGGCAGGAGCCTCGCCCTCCCAGAGGGGGAGCTTCGCAGGCTGATTGCTGATTACTGATTACGGCCCGCCCGTTGCCCCGGCATTTTTCCGAGCCCCGCCGTGGCAAATTCTTCTGCGTAGTGCCTTTCTATTCCGGTAGTCGAGCCACAGTGGCGGTCTGCCGAATAAGCCATCGCCCCTGTGAGAGTGGCCCCACCTCCTCCACCGTCCCGTCTGGCCAACTCACCCGCAACAGGTACTCAGCTTCACTCAACCCGCCAATGTGAAGCTCCGCCGCATCAGCCGACTGATAGCTGCCGCCACCAACAAGTTGTTTCACCAGTACCGGTGTCACCCCAACAACCTCCACCCTCACTCCCACCGGAGTCCGACCACATGTGACGCCCACCAGACGCAGCACCAGAGACCCACCAACGGCCTCAGACTCGTTCCGCAACACCGCCGAACTGTCCAGTTGATTCGCCGCCACAACATCCAGCCGACCATCTCGATCCAGATCACCTGTCGCCAGTCCACGCCCCAGAAGTGGCTTCGCGAAATATGGTCCCGCAGCTCCACTCACCTCCCGAAATGTCCCATCACCCCGATTCTGAAACAGCTGCGATCGCATCCGATACGACTGCTCAGTGTCAAACCACGTGCGATCGTCCACATGACCATTCACCACCAGCAGATCATTCCAGCCATCATTATCAGCATCCAGCCCGCTGACACCAAATCCAAGGAAATTCAGACTGGGTAATCCCAGCAATGAACGTCGCGTCCCATCCTCAAACAATAACAACTCACCCTGCGATCGATTCACATACAGCGTATTCGTATCCCGGTAGAAATGAGTCAGAAATAAATCCGTCCGGCCATCCCGATTGAAGTCTTCCGCCGCGATCCCCATGCTTGCCTGACCAAAACCCTCATAGTTCACCGCCGCACTGGCCTCCGTCGCCACGTCCCGCAACTGCAGTCCACCTGCACCATCGTCCTCAGATAACAACAGAAAATTGGGCTGGCCATCGTTCGCCACATACACCTCCGCACCTCGATCACCGCCCAGATCACAGATCACAACACCCAGAGCTTTCCCGGGAAACGCCGCCTGCACGACACTCGAAACGTCCTGCCAGCCCCCCGCTCCATCCGACAGATACACCGCATCCGGCACTCCACGGAACATGGCCGGAGTACATCCGGTGTAGCCCCCCGGAGCCTTCGGTTCGGGACACAGCAACGGCTGCTCTTCTGAGACATCCAGATAATTGGCCACATACAGGTCCGGATGCCCGTCCGAATTCAGATCCCCAAACGCCGCACTCGAACCCCACAACCCACAACGTGTCCCCGTCAGCCCGGCCTGCTCTGTAAATGTCCCGTCCCCGTTGTTCTTCCAGAACTGATTGCCACCCACTGCCGTCAGATACAAATCTTCAAATCCGTCGTGATCCACATCCGAAACCGCACACCCACAGCAAAACCCCAGCTGCAATAAGCCGGACTCCACACTCCGATCCTCAAAACTCAACTCCACACGATGTCGGTTGCGAAATAAACGCCCCGGAGTCGCCCCGCGATCCAGCCGCGTCGGCAACACACAGCCATTCGTCATGAATACGTCCAGCCAGCCGTCAGCGTCAGCGTCCAGAATCGCAGCACCACCCCCGTTCACCTCCAGAATCCGCCGCTGCCCGCGCATGTCATCGTTACGCACAAAAACAAACCCGGACTCCGGACCCAACTCACGAAAACGAATCCCCGATGCAGCTGCACCCACAGTTCCTGCAGCAACCGCCTCTGCAGCACGCCCCGCGCTCGCACGACCACCACCGCCACCACCTAAAGCCCGCAGAATCTGCTCCCGCTCCTGCTCAGTCTGCTGTTCTGCTGCAGCTGTACCAGTCCCCGAACTTCGCTCACTGGAACAACCGGCCGAAAAACAGGCAGTCGCCAGAACAATCGCAGCCCCGCCCACCGTGCCACGCACCAGCACTCGCTGCCGCCTCTGCTTACCACGCAGTCCGCTCATCGCCGCTGCTCCTGTCGCCCCTGCATTGTTCGTTCACCCAACTGAGCCAGTTGCTCCAGGTCTTCTGCCGCCTGAGGCAATTGTAACTCGCGAGCCGTTGCAGCGGCCGCTCGTAAGGCAGCTGGCGCCTGCAACTCCGCCTCGCCCAGTGTCAATCGCAGCTCTGCCAGACGTAACGCCCGCTGCTGCAGACGCACTCGGTCCGCCTCACGACCCAACTCACCATAAGCCCGCGCTAAACCCTGACAATATAACGGATTCGTCTCATCCGCACGCAACAACACTTCAAAATATCGAGCCGACTCCTCCCATTTCTGCCCCAACGCCCCAGCCTCAGCTCGCATTTGAGTCAATAGCCACGGCTCACCCTCCGCATACTGCGGAGCCGCCTGCAGCAACCCGCGAAATCCCGCAAGATCCTGCATCTCAAAACGACACTCCAATGCTGCTGCCAGCACACCCGGGTCCTCCGGATTCATCGTCGCCGCTGCATCGATCAACCGCCGAGATTCGTCAACCGCTCCCGCACCCAGCAAATACCTCGCATGTGCTGCCAATAGTCGGGCATCATCAGGAGTCTGCTCAAGAAATTGCTGCAGTCGCTGATTCTGCTGTGCCGTGCGCCACGACAATAACGCTGGAAAATACAACTGCTTCGTCAGCAAAGGCTCAAGTAACCCGGCCTTTCGCAGTTCAAGCAACTGAACCTGACGCTCCTCAAAACGAAACTGCAGCGACAATAAAAAGACCAGCAGTTCACGCGCAGTCCGCAAATCAGACTCAACGCCCCGACTACGCTCACCCCACTCCCGCAGAACACCCTGCACCGCCTGCTCTGCACGCCCCGCCAGATTCAGACGCAGACAAAACTGAGCTGTTAACAGACCAGCCCGTAACCCAGCCTGCGGATCCGCAACCGGAACCTGCTCCGCACACGCCAGTGCCACTTCTACTCGACCACGCCGCGCAAGATTCTCAGCCAGCATCAACAGCAGTTCACTGCGTTCCGGCTCACGTCGCTCCGCACGACGAAAATCGCCCTCCGCTCGCTGCACTTCCTCTGCCGTCACCGCCGCCGGTATGCCTCGGTCACCCGCCCACGGCCACCACCAGAAACCAACGGAAAGCAGAAACACCGCAGCAGAAACCAGCCACCAGAGCAGCCGCCGACGCACCGGCGAACTGGCCAAGGTCTCAGTCGGATTCGGCGTCTCACGCTTCATTCAACAGCCCTCGCTGGCAATCACTCGCTGTACAAAAACTCGTTCCCACCGATCAATGCCTGGCTCACATTCACAAGAATCTGCCGCACCACATCCGCTGCTCGCCCCTTGCCAGCGCCCGTCAGCCACTCACCCTGCTCCGACACAAACGCACTCACTGCCACCCGCTCCTCCGACGTCAGTCCTCGCCCCAACGCCAGTCGCCACGCTTCTGTCAATGCTGCCGGTAATAACCCAGGATCAGTCCCCGGAGCCACCACTGCTGATTCACTCTTCCACTCACCCAGTCTGGCACCATCCGCACCCACCAGACCCAGAACCACCGGCCACGCAAATGAATCCGACTCCACCGTCGAAACACAATCCACCACCAGATCAAGAACCTCGCCCGTCTGCACAGCCAGATTCGCCACTGGCGTTTCAACAGATCCCGAAACCACAGTCCATTCGTGCAACACACCATGAACACTGCTTACCAGCCGAGCTCGTACACCGTCGCCATTCGCCGCCGGACGACTCAACGCGCCCGCCACCGACAAGACCCCACTTGCAGGCACGTGAAATCGTCGGATCGCAGCGTGCTCGGCATCCCCTGGATGTCCCCCCTGAGCGTTCACCAGAACCCAGCCACTCTGCGGATCCGGCAACGTCGCACCCGCCTGAAAACTGCTGCCCGTCCAGAATCGCAACGGCTCATAGTTCACCCACTCGCTGCTCTCCGCATCCTGTGTCCCGGTCGCCATAGCGCGCTGGGCTACCACCTCTTCAGCAGTACGCACTCGCCCCGTCCCCACTTCCCATACCGTCATTCGCGGCAATCGCACTTCCACCAGCGGATCTTCGGCACTGGCAAAACCACCTCGAGCCACCGCACGACGCAACGCCGCATCCGCCAGCTTCTCCGCACCGGCCAGGGCAAACTGACTGTTCATCATCAGCAGTGCCTGCGGGGCTGAATTCGTTACCGCACGCCCCGTACAGTTCAGCTCCATTGCGGGAGCATCAAAGGCGGCCAGCATCGCCAGCGGCTGACTGCGACGCACCTGCACGTACACACTTCTGCGGCCCGAACTGTCAGCCTCTACAACCTGACCCGTATCGTCCGCCTTCACCCCCACCGGAGCTCCACCAGACTGCAGATTCAACTGCCCACCCACGGCCAGAATCGAATCCCGCACAACCTCAGCGTCCAGTCGCAGCAGTGGCTTGCGCCAATACAGCTGATTGTTCGGATCAATCGCCGCCATCTCCGCCTGCTCCACGCCAGACTGACGATACACCGTCGACAGCAGGATCTGCCGATGCATTCGTTTCCACGTCCAGCCACCCTCCATGAAATCAGCCGCCAGCCAGTCCAGCAGCTCCAGCTGCTGCGGTTCTGCCCCAAGGCGCCCGAATTCACCCGGAGTCGAAACAAATGTCCGCCCGAAATGATGCAGCCACAGTCGATTCATCAGCACACGCGCCAGCAGCGGATGACGACCACTCGTCAGCCACTTCGCATACGCCAGACGACGACCGCTGGTTGGTAACAACGGATCATCCACGGGAATCTCAGGAGCCTCTGTAAACAGAGATGCTGCCTGCAATTCACCCGGTGTCACCGCCTCCTTCGGCTGCCCGAATTCCCCACGATGAAATCGATGCGATGCCGGCAGATGACCGGCCGGTTCCATCACCGTTCGCAGGAAGTTCTCCACCGGCTTCTCGGCACGAATCGCCGCGATTCGCTCGTCATACTTCTTCAGATCATCCGCCGCTGCCTGGTTATACTGATACAGCACCCCAGGCGAAATATTCACCGCTGGATAGGCCTTCAGCAGAGCCTGCTGCTCCTCAGTTCGCTTGTCGCCAGCTGTCTCATACGCCTGCTTCAATTGCCCCCGCAGCGGCTCGGCATACTTCGTCAGCTCCTGCTCCAAAGCCGCCCGCAGATACTCTGCCTCCTTCACGCCACGCTCACGACTGACCTCCGCTGCACGCGTCTCAACTTCCGCTGCCTTTGCCCGATCCGCACTTGTATACAGCGATACCTGACGCTCCGCAGGTGTCTTCCAGTTCTGCCAGTCCAACGCCGGATCAAACACCGCCCGCAGACGATAATAATCCACCTGAGATATCGGATCATACCGATGATCATGACACTGAGCACACCCGACCGAAAGCCCCAGCAACGAAGTACTGACGATCTTCAGCGTATCCGCGATGGTCTGATTTCGAGCAGCCGGTGAATTATCACCACTTCCAGTTCCGTCAGCTGCCAGAGTCAGAAATCCCACCGCAGTCAGCAGCTCAGTCTGCTCGGCTGTCAGTTCGCTGCCCACAGCCCCCGCCAGTTCATCACCCGCCAGCTGCTCCTGAATAAAACGACTGGCTGGCTTGTCCGTATTGAACGACTGAATCACGTAGTCCCGATAGCGCCACGCATTCCCACGCTCCGCATCCGCATTCGTTGCACCCTCCGAATCCGCATAGCCCGCCGCATCCAGCCAGTGTCGCCCCCAACGCTCTCCGTACTGAGGAGCTGCCAGCAGACGATCGATCAGTCGCTCCCACGCATCCGATCCTGCATCATTCACAAATTCATCCACCTGCTCCGGCGTTGGAGGAATCCCGAGCAAATCCAGACTGGCTCTGCGAATCAGTGTCCGCCGATCCGCATCAGGCGAAAACGTCAGCCCCCGCAACTGCAACTGCTGCATCAGCAGCGCGTCAATCGGAGTCCGCACACGCAGAGCTTCTGAGTACCGAGGGATGGCCGGACGACGAATCGGCTGAAACGCCCAGTACGAACGCTCCTCCTCTGTAATGCCCAGACCCGGAGGCAATTCGGCCGGCTCGTCACGCAATGTCGGAGCCCCAGCGGCAATCCAGCGTTCAAGCACGGCAGCATCCGCCGCTGCCATCTTCTTCTCACCCGGTGGCATCTCTCCCGCTCGGATCCGCTGCAGCACCAGACTACCAGCAGCATCACCAGCTATTGCACCCGGGCCACTCTCGCCTCCACGCATCAGAAAACGACGCTGCCGCAGATCCAGACCGCCCTCCGTCGATTCGCCACCGTGACAGTCCAGACACCACGTCTTCAGTAATGGACGCACATGCCCCTCAAATGATAATTCAGCATCCGGCAGCACCAGCGGAGCCACCTCGACGGCAGACTTCGCAGCGTCAACGGCCGATGATGCAGCCTCCTGACACTGCACCGTCGGCATCAACGCCACCAACGACAGCAGTGGCGACAAAAACCGACATGCCAGATCCGCTTTCACTTTCATCCACTGCACACACATCCAACTGATCCCCTGCACCTGCACAAAGCCCCAGCGACAACCTTCGTCACATCGAAAACAACCAACACACCTGGATAGCCCGAGCATTCCCAACGCGATAGACAAAAGGTACCCCGAGCATTCCTGCTCGGCCCCGTTCCCCGAAAAACACCGCGAATTTCCAGTCTGACGACAATTACGTGCCCGGGCTAAAGCCCAGACTACAACTTTTGTCCCTCTGGTCATTCCCGCTCGGACCTATCCCCCGCCAGCACCGCATCTTCGCCCGAAACTTACCTGTCGCAAACCCCGACGACAGACACCCGCAGGCTATTCGCCGCCGGTTGCCAATCCCACGTCCAGACATTTCAGCGTATCATCGTCACGCACAAACAGTCGACCGCCTGCCAACGCCGGCAATCGATAACCACTGTCCGTCGCCCGCAAAACCTTCGCCCGCGCGACTTCACGGTAGCCACCCACCGCAGCACTCACTCGCACCAGCTCACCACCACACGTCAACACCAGCAGATCCTCACCCGCACGCAGCAGAGTTCCATAATCAAATCCCGCTCGCTCCCACAACACTCGCCGTGATTCCAGATCCAGACATTTCAACGTACCACTGCCGCTGCCCGCATCCTGCCGTCCGTCCATCGCAAACACCACAGACGGATGCTCCGAACCGGCCGGAATTGCCGTGGCATACTGAGTCGCCAGCAATTCTTCATCACGCCATACTTCCCGTGCCCCATCAGCCGTCAGCTGAACCAGCAACGATCCAATGTTGTAGCTGGATGAGACAAAGACTCGCTCTCCCAGCAACACCGGAGAAGCCCCGTTCACTGTGGGTCCACGAGCACCAAACGGAAACGAAAATGCCAGCTCACCCGTCGCAATGTCAACCCCCGTCAGATGCAGCCGAGTCACCACAATCGCCAGAGATCGCTGGCCACTCCGCACCACCACAGGTGCCGAATAGCTGGCTGCATCAGTGAATACCTGCCAGACCGTCTTCCCCGTCTTCGCATCAAACGCCACGATCGAAGAATCCTCACGCCCACCCACATTCACAATCAATCGGTCGCCCTGCAGCACTGGTGTACTGCCGACACCAAAATATCCCTCCAGTGGACGATAGTCCCGCTCCGTATCCCGCTGCCAGACCTCACGGCCACTACCCAGTTCCAGACACCGCAATCGGCCCTCAACCCCCAGCACATACACTCGGTCCCCCGCTATCAGCGGAACACAGCGCGGACCCTTGTCACTGGAAACACCTCCCTGATAACGACACTCCGACTTCGCTTCCCACTGCAACTCTCCGTCCGCAGCAGCATAACTCCGCACCACCTCACTGCTGCCCTCCCGAGTAAAACTCAGGACTCGACCACCCGCCACCGCAACACCCGCAAAACCACCCCCGACTGATGCCTCCCATACAACTCGAGGCCCACCAGTCGGCCAGGCAGCATGCAGCTTCTCACCCACTGCCACGCCGTTGCGAGCAGGCCCCAGCAGCTGCGGCCAGTCGCCCGCAGATAATCGCTCACACACCGGCAATGTCGCCAGCACCACCGCGATCCCCAACATCAACCGCCTGCTTACTCGCACCCAACACCCCCTTGCCAGCCCCCAACCAAGACCCACAAGCTCACTCCACAGTCATCAGATACTGAATCAAATCGGCCATGGCCTGAGTATCCACGTTCTTTTCCAGCCCTTCCGGCATCAGCGAACGGCCAGTGTCACGAATCACCTCCAGATCGGCACGCAGCAAGCGCGTCTCTTTCGCCTCAGCACGACGCAGCGTCAGACTGTCGGAAGATTCCTGTACCAGCACGCCATTATGAGTCGTCCCGTCCGCTGTTACCGCCAGATAATCCCGCCAGGCCGGATTTACTTCACGATTCGGATCCAGCACATTCGTCAGAATCGCCTCCGGTCCACGGTTCTTCAGAGTTGCCAGATTCGGCCCGACCTGGTGACCAATCGTCCCCAGCTGATGACAGACCGAACACTGCTGCCGAAATACACTCGCGCCGCGTTCCGGATCACCCTTCAATGCCAGCGACACCTGATAGCTGCGCAAAACATCTTCCCTCGATGACTTCGCTGTCGACTCCAGCAGCCGCAACGCCCGCGCCCGAACTGAATTCTCCGGCAGCTCGGCCAGTCGCTGCAACTCCGTCGGACTGACAGCCGATGGCGGCAGACTGCCACCCTCTATCGCCTCCAGTAATGCGGCCGCCCACGTGCTGCGACGCAGCAGCGCCTCACGAGCCCGCTGCGTCTGAGCAGGCGACATCGAGGGCAAGCGAGCGATCAACTGGCCCGCAATCTCCACATCCGCGAAACTTGTCAATGTCTCAAGCGCAGCCGCCTGAATCTCAGGCACCACAGTCGGCTCCAGACCCGCCAGCAACAGGTCCCGCTCCACACCATAGCCCGACAAACTCAAAACTCGCAACGCCCCGGCTCGATCAGCCACCGTCGCCGCCTCGTCCGCCACCGTACGCCGCGCTGATGCCAGTAAACCCTCACTCATCTGCTGAAAACCGGGCAATTTCGCGATTTTCCCGTTCGCCGCAGCAGCAGCCTGCAGAATCCGCACCTGCAAACTCGGATTTTTGTTGACATTGGCGAGCGCCTTGCGCAGAGGCTCCAGTCCGGCATCATCCGAAACCTGCCTCGCTGCTGCATCAGTCAGTTCCAGTACGGCCACCACTCCCACACCCTCGCTGCCCGCCACCTGCGGCAATACCTCGCTCACAGAACTCCCCAGCGACGACAGCACGGCCGTCCGAATCCAGCGGTCATCACCTCGCTGCAGCAGAATCTTCGCCAGTGCCTGCTGACGCTCAGCGCTTGCCGGAAGTTCGCCCAGAGTAAACGCCAGCTGTAACAACACTCGCGAATCGGATTCCGACTGCATGCCCAGCAATGCAGCCGCCACCGCTGGCTGCTCCCGCAAACCCTCCGCCGCCAGCACCGCTCGCTCACGAACACCAGCCGCACGATCCCCCAACGCCACAATCGCGTCGTCTGCCGTAAACGCCCCCAGCCCCTGCAAACCACCAATCGCGTGAAATCGCGCCAACGGCTGCTCAGAATTCCGCAGCAACGACTTCAGCAATGCCACAGCCGACATGTCCTGACGCTCATACAGCAACCGCGATGCCGTGTCCCTGTGCCACGCATTCCCATGCTCCAGCAGCTGCACCAGCGACGCTGTCGTCGCCTGACTTAAACGCGGAGTCGCTCGGAAGACATAACCCGTCGGAGCCAGACGATACAGACGACCACGATCACGACCACTGGTCAAATCCAGGTGCCGCTTGATCTCCGGCGGCAGACTGGCCGGATGCTCAATCACCTCACGATACATGTCCAGAATCTGCAGACAGCCGTCCGGAGCATTCGCGTACTGCACGGGACGAAACCAGATGTCCTTCGATGCCACCAGCTCATGCCCCGCATCCATTCGCTCCGCACGCCATACCACACCGTCCGCAGTCAGACGCTTGCGATGCACAATATTACTGCCCACATCCCCGATGATGGCCACACCCTTCAATTCTGCCGGCCACGCATCACCCCGATAAATCGTGATTCCCGTTGCACCCGTGAAATATCCGGCCGGACGACCACCGCCCTCCACCAGCCCCTTCGACAACCCCGAGGCGCGCAGACGAGTCCTGACAATTCGCCACGGCTCCACTGGACTGATCCGGAACACCGGCGCCTGACCACCATCCACCGCAATACTGATTCGCGGTGGAGCCGCACTGGCCACCGGACTGCGCGACAGATAATGATCCGCATACACAATCTGCTGAGCATGATCGCTGTTGGCACTGACAAACCGGTGCCCCCAGTCATCAAACGACATGCCATGCTGACCACCACCCGTCTCTGCTCGCAATTCCAGAGTCCGCGGATCAAACGAAAAATCCCGACCACGACACTCAAGACCCGCTCGCTCCGGATGCACCGGACATGTCACCGTCCCGCCCACCGTACTGGCAGAACCATAGATCCGATTGTCCGGACCCCAGTGAAAACTGTTGATCAACCCCTGCACGTTGCTGCGAGCAAACCCGGTGAACACCAGCGTCTGCTCGTCAGCCTGCAGGTCCCCGTTGGTGTCGCGGATAAAGAATACATCCGGAGCCGCAGCCACGAATACACCACCGTTCGCGGCGATAATCGCCGTCGGCCAGCTCAGACCCTTCGCAAACTCACGGCTGTCATCAAACACTCCGTCGTCATTCGTGTCCTGCAGCACTCGCACGACACCCAGATGCTCCTTGTCCTGCTCCGAATAATCCCGCATCTCCACCACAAACAACCGTCCGTCCTCGTCATAAGACATGGCCACCGGATCGGTCACCAGCGGTTCGGCCGCCGTCTGCTGCAACTGAAAGCCAGGCGCCACTTCAAAGGTCTGCAGTGCATCCGCAGGAGCCGTTGCAGCGATCCGTGGCAACTCCAGTGAATAATCCGGCTCAAAGGCATCCGGCTGATGCTGCAGCGTCTGATCCAGAATGCGATAGACCTGCATGCGAATGTCGGCAGGAAAGTCGTGACCGCAGTCCGGAGTCATCAGGATCAGCTTTTCCCGAGCCTCCAGCAGCGAATAAATACTGCCCGCAACCGGAATCGCCTTCTGCACTCCACGCACATCAAAATTGCCGTCTTCCAGTGGCGATACAGACACAAACGTACGCGGCGCCAGAGCCGCCGTCAGTTCATAAAAATCAAACGGCAGATCCTCTACCTTCAACCCATACTCCGTCTTCAGCAACGGCATGTAGCGATCGCTGGTCCAACCCGTCACATTCCCACCGTAATAGTCGCCGAATGGACACCAGCCACAACTTGAAACAATCGCCTGCATCCGCTCATCAAACACCGCATGAAAAATTGCGTTGTGACCACCCAGCGAATGACCAATCACTCCCAGACGTGAGCCATCCACAAAACCCAGAGAAACCAGAAAATCCGTACAACGCAGGTGATTCACAATCGCCTTCATCGTCCCCGACTGATACGCATCACCGGCAAAGTCATATGACCCAAGATCACCGAAGGAAGGATAATCCGGAGCAGCCACGACGTAGCCCCGCTGCGCAAGTTCCAGACCATACTGCCGCCCCGGGCGACCCGCCTCGCCGGACACGATCCGCTTGCCCGCTTCACCCGTCGGATGCAGAGCCAGTATCGCTGCCGTCTTCTTTCCCGACACACCAGTCAGATTTTCACCTGTCACCGTGTCTGCCAGAGCCGCCGGCACATACAGATCCAGCGGCAACCGGTCCGTCACACTGTCCACCGCAATTGTCAGAGTCAATCGACGGACCGCACCCAGTCGCCGGTCTTCCACCACCCGCACATCAAAGGGCAAAGCTGTATTCCGCTGCGGCAGAGGGCCCATCGCACGCTGCATCCCCTCCAGAATCTGCTGCCGACGCTGTTGCCAGTCGGCTGCCGAACGAATCGGCTGCAAGGTTCCATCTGCTGCGAGGTAAACACTGAGATCCGCATGATTCAGACGCGGGACCGCACCAGCAGCAGTGGCTACCACACCGGCAGATCCTCCCGCAGGCGAATCCTGAGCACCGAAGGAGACTGCCAGCACCATCTGACACAACGCCGCCGAAAGACACAGGCAGACGATTCGAGACATGCGAATTTTCCGAAGCTGAGGTTCGAACGCGACGCATTCGAGGCAGGAATGAAGCTCCGCAAACATCGATCACTGCCGCAAGACAATAATCGCTGCTTCCAGAACACTGTGTGATACCCGGAAACGTGTCAAACTGCCAGTAATCGAGACCCAATCACAGACCACTGAACATCAGATACCGCATTATGGCTGCATTGGCAGACCTGGCAGTCGCCCAAGCACCTGCAACAGCACACTGGCCAGAATCGCACCCGCCAGCGGACCACAAACCGGCACCCATGCATATCGCCAGTTCGATCCGCCCTTGCCGGCAATCGGCAGTACGGCATGGGCCAGACGTGGAGCCAGGTCGCGAGCCGGATTCAAAGCATAACCCGTCGCGGAACCCAGACTTAATCCCATCGCCCACACCACAGCGGCAGTCAGCGTGGCCGCAGCAGCACCCGTCGCCAGCCGACCAGCCGACCCCGCAATCAATACCAAAGCAAACGTGCCAATCAGCTCGCTCAGGAAATTGCAGATCGGACGATCAATCGCCGGACCCGTACAAAACACACCCAGCTTCGCGCCCGTACTTTCCGTCACTTCCCAGTGCGGCAGGTACATCAACCAGACCAGCACTGAGCCCACAAAGGCACCACACAACTGAGCAGCCACCAGCGATAATGCCAAACCGGCGGAACTTCCACCACCTACCAGCAACCCGGCAATCGTCCCCGCTGGATTCAGGCTTCCCGGAGCCCCCACAGAGGTGGCCACAAGGATGCCACTCAGCACCGCAAAGGCCCAGCCCGCCGTGATCACAATCCAGCCACCACCCCGCGCATAACATTTCTCCAGACTGACCGATGCACACACACCGCCACCCAGAAGAATCAATACCGCCGTCCCCAGAAACTCGCCCACCACACTCCGCAGAAAAATGCCGTCATCCATCACAATCCCCCCAGCCAACACCAGGCTCAACACTACGCAAACGCCAGCACAAACCGTCGCACCCAAACCACACAAATCGCAGCAACAGACTCTACACCATGACGCAGTGAAACTGAAACCGGGGCAATACTGACGCCGAGGACAAAAAGGTAGCCCTGGCATTCCTGCTCGGCCCCGTCCATAAAAAACACTGGGGATTTCAAGGCTGACGAGGATTACCTGCCCGGGCTAAAGCCCAGACAACGACTTTTGTCCCCCGCGTCCTTACGCTCCAGGCAGCGAGTCCACAGCCGCAGCCGCTCACACCAGAATCTCACTCAGCAGCTGACCGCCCACGTCCGTCAGACGGAAATCACGGCCGTTGAAACGCCACGTCAGCTGAGTATGGTCAAGGCCCAGCAGATGCAGCAGCGTCGCATGCAGATCGTTCACATGCACCTTCTTCTCAACCGCCTTGTAGCCAAATGGATCCGTCGCGCCGTAATGAAAACCACCCTTTACACCAGCACCCGCCATCCAGATCGTGAAACCATTCGGATTATGATCCCGACCACGCGCCCCCTGCGAATCCGAGGTCCTTCCAAATTCACCGCCCCAGATCACCAGTGTCGATTCCAGCAGACCACGTGACTCAAGATCCGACAACAACGCAGCGGCCGGCTGGTCCGTATGCAGACCGCACGAACGATGATTCGTCTGCACGTCCGAATGACAGTCCCACGGAACGTCATTCACACTGCCATCACCACCCACACCCTTGCCCGCAAAAATCTGCACAAAACGCACACCACGCTCCACCAGCCTTCTGGCCAGCAGACACTGCCGACCAAATGTCGCACACTCCGGCTGATCAAGCCCATACAACGAATGCGTCTCCTTCGTCTCCGCCTGCAGATTCATCGCCTCCGGTGCCGCCATCTGCATGCGATACGCCAGCTCGAAGGAATTGATCCGCGCAGCCAGATCCCCCTGAGTCGGACGGCCCACCGCATACTCCTGATTCAACTCCCGCAGCAAATCCAGCTGAGCACGCTGCTGCAGCTCACTGCGACGACTGTCTCGCTGCAGATTATCAATCGCCTCGTTCCGACGCGCATCCAGCGCCATCGCCTGATACGTCTTCGGCAGAAAACCGGCCGACCAGATCTGGTCGTCTCCACGCGGTCGCGTGTCGTGCATCACCACACAGGATGGAAGATTGCTGTTCTGTGATCCCAGACCCCACGTCATCCACGCACCCAACGCCGGTAAACCCGGACGATTCGTCCCGCACATCAGCTCGATCGACGCCGGCGCATGATTGTTCTGCCGCAGATGCATCGAATGCAGAAAACACATGTGATCCACATGCCGCGACAAACGCGGAAACAGATCAGAAACCCACGTCCCTGACTCCCCATGCTGCTGCCACTTAAACGGTGATGCGAGGCACTTGCCGCTGGTTGTGAAAAAACCGGTCTTCGGATCCGCACCCGACAGCTCCTGACCGTCCCGCGCCTGCAGCTCCGGCTTGTAATCCCATGTGTCCACCTGCGATGGACCACCCGTCATGAACAGCCAGATAATCGAACGTACCCGGCCGGGAAAATGCGGCGGACGCAGAGCTAAGGGATCCACTGCCTCAGCGGACGGAATACCGGACACGCCCCCACCGTCCTGCCCCCGCGACTCCTCATGCAACAGACTGGCCAGCGCAACAGAACCAAACCCCAGCCCGGTCTGCTGCAGAAAACGACGCCGTACAGGCAACTGCACATCAGCAGCAGAATAATAGCCAAACATGTCGCTTCAACTTCCCGTCAGACGTAAAACTACCGCCCCGGCACAACGCCAATCAATCGACATACACAAACTCATTCAGACACAACAGCACATGACAGAACTCTTCAAGCGCCAACTGCTCAGTCGCCGCTGACGATGTCCCACCAGCACTCGCCTGCTGGTGAATAAATGACAGCATCCGACTCACCTCCGTCGCAGACGGCTGCCGCGACAATGCCCGCTGCCACGCATCACGCACCGCGTCCTCCAGCGGACGCGAATTGTCCGCTCGAACCAGCCGCGCCAGCTTTTCAGCCTGCTGACGCACAATCGGCGAATTCAACAGCGTTAAAGCCTGAGTCGGGACCGTCGTCACACTCCGCTCTCCAATACTCTGAGTCGGCTCAGGGGCATCAAATACGGTCATAATCGGCAGCAATTCACTCCGTTTCACCCGCAGATAGACACTCCGCCGAGGCGTCGCATCCAGCACACTCGGACCATACATCGTCAGATCAAGACTGCCCCCCACCGACAACAAGGCATCACGGATCGCTTCCGCCTCCAGACGTCGAGGACGAAAATGCCATAACCAGCGATTTCCAGGATCCTTCGCCACATTCTCAGCCGAGGCCTCGTGTGACAACTGCCAGACATCTGTCAGCAGAATCGCCCGATGCAGCGCCTTCAGCCTCCACCCCGAACGCACAAACTCTCCCGCCAGGTATTCCAGTAGCTCAGGATGCGAGGGCGCTTCCCCCTGCACACCAAAGTCATTCGGAGTCCCCACAAGGCCCTCACCAAAATGATGCTGCCACACCCGATTCACAATCACCCGCGCTGCCAATGGGCCCGCTCCGTGCTCCAGATCCGTAATCCAGCGAGCCAAAGCCACTCGCGGATGCTCAGCGGGTTCCGTCCGCGGAGCTGCAGGCTGACTGTCACGCCACAACACCTGTAGAAAACCGGGCTGCGCCTGACCCTGCTTGTTGTCCACCTCGCCACGACGCAGCAGAAACACGTCCTGCCCACCCGCAACCGTCGTATACACCTCGCGAAAATCCGGACGAGGCGTTTTTGCCAGATGTTCCTGCACCGGCCGGAAGACCTCAGCCGTACCCGAGTCAAACGACGCCAGCCAGCGCGCTGCCGGTAACTGCACGGCAGCCGCCAATCCCTGCGGATAAGCACCGGCCAGTGCCCGCAGCTCACCACCATGCTGATCAACCACACTGCCCGCCCACGTGGCCGGATTCGGCTCTGTCGACAGACTCACTCGCAGTCGACCGATCCCGCCATCACGGAACTGCAGTGTCAGCGTCAACTCCACACCACCCTCAGAACCCGCCAACGGCTGCGGCAGCTCAAGAATCAATGAGTTGTCCTTCCGAGCCGTTGCGCGAACAATCCACGCCGTGTTCGGCTTGCCATCCAGAGCCTGTTCCGCACCCTGACCGTCATCCGCAAATGCCGCAAATGCCACCTTCAGCGGTACCGCCGTCGGCGTCTCAGAACTGCTCAGAGGTCGACTGGTCAGAAGAACCTCACCCAACTGAAAACTGCCGTCCCCGTTCAGCCCAGGACCCTTCTGTGGCAGACTGCTCTCCGTAAACATGTCCAGCCGAATGGCCTGCACATTTTTCTGATGCGTCTGAAACTTCAATTCATATCGCTCTTCGTTGGCCACATTCCGTCGCTGTCCACGACGAGCAATCGTGGCACCCGGCACCATCGCACCGTCATGCACAATCAGTCCACCCGCCTGCATCTTCAGCCACGATCGCTCGGCTTCAAAACTGATCGGCTCCAGGATCTGCCAGCGACTGCTATCCGGCAAACGCGGTAACTGCTCCTTCCGCCACGCCTCAAATCGCCCCGGTAACTGCTCGCCAACAAACTTTGTCAATACCGCCGACAGCTCGTCATGCCGCAATTTGTGCTGCTGCATGCGCTGCTCCGTCGCAGCCGGATCATAGTCGTAGTTCCGGGTACCATGAGCAGTACGAGCCAGCGAGGCAGCCAGTGCATAATAGTCCTGCTGCGGAATGGGATCGAACTTGTGATCATGACACCGCACGCAACCAAGCGTCAGACCCAGCATCGAACCACCAATCGTCATCAGCATGTCGTCCAGCTGGTCATAACGAATTCGCTCAACCGTCTTGGCTGTGATCTGACCTGGATAGGGACCAGCCACCAGAAATCCCGACGCTGCGGCACCAGACAGCGAATCCGGCTCCAGCAAATCACCAGCCAGCTGCATTCGCAGAAACTGATCCCACGGCAGATCCTCGTTCAATGACCGAATCACCCAGTCACGGTAATGCCACGCACCCGGCCGAAAACCATCAAACTCATAGCCGCCACTCTCGGCAAAACGAGCCGTGTCCAGCCAGTGCCGAGCCCAGCGTTCACCGTACGCGGGACTGGCCAGTAACTCGTCCACAACTTTGGCAAAGGCGTCCGGCGACGAATCTGCCAGAAATGCCGCCACCTTTTCCGGAGCAGGAGGAAGCCCGGTCAGATCCAGCCACGCCCGCCGAATCAGAGTCTGCTTCTCCGCCGGCTTGACCGGAGTCAATCCATGCTGCAGCCAACCCGCTCGAATGAAACTGTCGATCGGTTTCTGCAGATCCGGAGGAACCGTCGGCTGCAGCGGCCGAAAAGCCCACCACTGCCGCCCAGCTGCCACATCGATCTCACGACGCGGGACCTGCGGCACCCCACCACTGCGAGGATCAGGAGCACCCAGATCGATCCACTTCGCGAACAACGCCACCACGTCATCCGATAACTTTCCGGCAGGCGGCATTTCAAGGCCGTCATAACGCAACGCCTTCAGCAAAGGACTGTCAGCCGAACGACCGCGAACAATGACCGGACCGGATTCCCCACCCGCTTCGATTCCTGCCGCTGAATCAAGAAATAACGAAGCCTTCAAAGCCCCCTTCGCCGCCGCTTCCTGCGAATGACAACTGTAACAGTCACGCACAAGCACAGGACGAATATGCTGTTCAAAAAACGCCACACCCGCAGGATCCGGCGGATCCGGCGGACCAGCCTGAGCAACCGTCTGCTGAGCACCAGCGACGGGCACTGCGAACACCAGCACAGCCCACAGCACAGCAGCCGCAGGAATCACAAAACGCTGCACCGGCACCAAACAAACAGACATAGCTGGCTTTCGTGAAGAACAACAGGGCAGGGGACCCGCAGCGGGCGTCCTGAATGACCGGCAGGATGAGTTTTCTGATGAATCGTAATTCTCACCCGCCGAAGGCCGGATTGCAAGACCCACTCACCACGTCAGGACTGTCGATCGTGGACTTCAACGAATATTTCTGTCAATAATTCGGAAGCTACAGCGACTCCTGAACCAGGAACATCATGCCCCCCACCCCCCACGAACACTCAAGGGAACTCAGTTCATGCCAAACCTGTTTCGTCGGGATACGGCGACTTCACAACCGTGCCACCATCAACACACATCCTCGACAGCCCTGTCCAGCTGGGACAAATTCAAGATTTTCTTTCCTTTGTTTTTCTTTTTTTCGATCGTCGCGTGCATTAAGGTTGGGGAACTACTCGACGCACCCCGCAACGTGCCGATCGTTGATACAGACTCCGCCGACCGTTTGGTGCCTTACTTCGCTGATGAAACTCCCCAGTATCACACAGACGCGGCGATAAAGGTAAAAAAACTCCCTGCAGCGGACGTGCTGCGAGTCGTGCTGGCATACGTTCAAGCCGGCAACAACAAAGGTCCACAGTTCGAAATGAACATGCACACGGCATTACGTTGCCTCAGTGCTGCTGACCTGAACATCAGCCGCGAACTGGCCCAACTGCTCATAGAACGACTTTTAGCCCACGCTGCAACGAAGCCGACACCACTGACCGGTGGCGGACTCTTACTGCAGGCAGTCCAGAACCTCCAGAACAACCGTCTGCTCGATGCTGACCAAATGCGACACCTGCTCTCAGTCGCCGATTTCCAGGCAAAGCACGCGTTGATCGAAACAGAACTGAGTCTGCTGAAATCTGCAAAGAAAACGGTCATTGGACAGACCCATGCTGTGTCAACATCAGACCTCGACGAGCTGACCAGAATACTGCTCGCCGATATTCTCATAACAGAACAGCGGATCAGAGGTGCCGGTCGAGTGTCTTCAGCTCAAATAGAACTGCTCAGGGACCTTGAAATCCAGGGGAAAACTCTGGAAACCGCAGCGATGATACCGGGAGTGGCAGACGCCTTCCTGGGTGAGGTGAAATCCTGTGCTGATGCTGTCCTTCTGTTTCTGAATCCACCCAGGACATCAGGCACGAAAACCTTCGCAATTTCGAGTCTGCCGCTGTTACAGACCACCGGCGGCGTCATTGCCGTGGGAGGGCGTCCCAGGCCAGCGAGGCCACGAATCATTGACAAACGGAAACCATTCGAGAGACAAAAAACTGTTTGTATCACAACATGGGGCAGACTGCGAAAAAGCCTTGAAACGAAGCTGGCTCTGCCCTGATTCCACCTGTCTGGATCTTCTCACCCAACAGGCCCCGGGAATCCAGATCGCCAGATCCTGTCGCTGTCCGCAAGGTCACCTGGATCCTACTGCAGACTATTCAAAGGAACCACATGATCGGCGCGAGCGGCGGTCAGCCCCATCTGCTGCAACAGATGCCGCAAGTCAGATTCGGACGTCCGACTGACACACGGATCAGGCAGGCTGCACAATTTCCCACTGCCGATCGACGGCATGCTGACACCACGAGACACAGGAAACTGCATCGAAGCAGACATCTTCTGCAGCAGCATCGAGGTGGCTGCCGCATCCACCAGCGCCGCATGCATACCAAATGTTGTCTGAATACCAAAATGCTGCATCAGAGTCGCCAGCCGCGCATTGTCTGCCAGTTTCAGCGATCGAGCATGCCGCATCGTGCAGACTGTCGAGAATAAATCAGCGACCCCCACTCCATGCTCGCACAACACATCGTTCAAAAAACGAGTTTCAAACGAAAGATTATGAGCAACCAGATGCGTCACTCCATGCAGGAATGACAGAAACCCGGGCAGAATCTGACGAAACGACGGACAGTCACGAACAGCAGCATCAGAAATCCGATGCACACTGATCGCATTCCACGACATCCGACAACCGGGATGCAGCAACAGCGACAGGCAACGCTCGACCTGAAATCTTTCATTCAGCACCACGGCACCGATTTCACAGATTCCATCACCCAGCCGCGGCGACAGCCCCGATGTCTCGATATCAATCACCGCATAGACATGGCCACTCATAACCCAAAACCACCCCGGCAATCAACACAACAACCAACCGAACACAAAGGCTGACCCTTCGACAGATCACCAAGTCTACCAGTCAAAGCCCCGCAGGTGAAATCATAACCCGTGACCATAGCCTTCAATGTGAGCTGCCGCCCGTCGACACAGCAGACTCATAACACAACAGTCGGGAAAGAACGGTTCAATGTCAAAATCGGCAGGGCGACTTTGCCCCACTGAATACGGCTCACCCCAATACGCACCAACATCACATCATTTCGTGTCTTTCGTGTTTCGAAGCCCCACACACTCAACCCCCGCGGTTCTCTGTGTCCCTCCGTGTCCTCCGTGGTGAAAAAACACCACCACAAAACACCCGTCAACTGACGCCGACGGCTCGCCTATGACCGCCTCGGACCGCCTCGGTCCACCGAGCACCAACTCGGTCACCGTAATCCCGGGATCTTCGGCTCGGCAGGAGCCTCGCCCTCCCGGGGGACGCCTCGCCGTCCCATGGGATGCCTCGCCACCACCTCCAAACGGCGCCAGCGTGCACCAGATCGG
>CAIOKE010000131.1 GCA_903858815.1 uncultured Planctomycetaceae bacterium
CCCAACACCAGCCAAAAGCCCCTCCCCACCCCGGGACCACCGAGCACCAGCTCGGTAACTCCAACACCAGCCAAAAGCCCCTCTCCCACACCCCGGGACCACCGAGCACCAGCTCGGTAACTCCAACACCAGCCAAAAGCCCTCCCCCACCCCGGGACCACCCAGCACCAGCTCGGTAACCCCAACACCAGCAAAAAAACCGTCCCTCCACACCCCCAAAACCTCCACCCATTCGTGTGATTCGTGCCATTCGTGGTTCAAAACACCGTCCACCCAACCCCCAACCCCCAACCCCAACCCCCAACCCCCAACCCCGCCTTCCTCCCAACCCCAATACCCCGCCCAATCCACATCGCTCACATCACAACACCGACACCCACCGGTTTCTTTACTCCCATACTGGCCCACCCTGCGCAGCTTGTTACACTAAACAGCCACCGGCCCCCAACCCTCGCCCCACCAGGACACCCACATGTCCCATCGACTGATCTCGATAGCATCCCTCCTCCTCGCGACTCTCGTACAACACTCCGTCGCTCCCGCTCAGGACCTGCGCGACCGCGCGGTCCTGCGACTGAACTTCGACGATCCCGCCTCCCCACTCAACGACTCAGCTGCCGTCGGAAAAATTCGCGACAACGCCTCACTCCCCTCTGGTGGCACTCCCATTCAGTCGGCGTTCGTTCGCAGCTCATCCGGACGCTCACTGCTGCTTGACGCCACCAAAGGCCAGCAGCTCGTCATACCCTCCAGCGAAGACCTTGTCCGCCCCGATGCCGTCACAATCTCCGGCTTCTTCGCCTGCCTGCACCCCGACTCCGACCCCACCTACCGCAGTCTGTTTGCCAAACGCACCGGCAACGAAGGCAAACCCACCAATTACGGCATCAATCTGCAGCCCTCCACCGACAACTTCCAGGTCTACGTCAATGACGGCAGTGGCTACAAAGTCGCCCACTACAGCGTTCGGGCGTCCCTCGGCTATCGCCGCCGCGTCCACATCTCTGCCTGCTTCGATCATGTCGATGCCCCGGCAGCCGATGCGGATGCCGATGCCGACGATATCCGCGTCCGGCTGTTCATCAATGGCCAGCCTGTTGCCCCCAGTCGCACAGTGGGTGGCCTGATCGAAGGCAACGCCTGCTGGTTCACCGATTCCACACTCACCAAATGTGTCAGCGATACACCTCTGACGTTTGGGTCCAGCTTCGTTTCCGGTGAAGTCACTTCCCTGATCTGTGATGATCTGCTGCTGTTTCCGGAAGCACTGTCAGATGCGGACGCCAAAACTCTGTTTGATCTCTCGGCCACCTCCTCAGCCGCAGAAATCGCCGCCGAAAAATCTGCTGCCCGAGTGACCCTGCCCACTCCGGTCATCACGCGCCTCTCGCAGCACTCCGCTGAAATCGGCAAAACGACTCGCATCATCGTGCTCGGACAGCATCTTGCCAATGCCCGCCTGTACTGCGACCTGCCCGAAATCGCTGCTGTCGCCGTTGCCGGTGGTACTGCCGAAGCAGCACAGTTCGATGTGACTGTTCCCGCCACTGTTCTTCCGGGGCGCTATCTCGTGCGCTGCGTCACCACCGCCGGTGTCAGCAACGCCGCCGTCGCTGGCTTTGATCGCATCTCGACCGCTGCCGATGGCACATTCACAGAAACTGCCCCAGCCGAATCACTGCCCGTTTCATCCGCCGGTATCATCAACGGCACAGAACAGAAACGCATCTGGTTCCGCGCCAAAGCCGGACAGAAAGTGGTCGCAGAAGCCGATGCCCGCAGACTCGGTTCCACACTCGATCCCGTTGTCGAAATCCGCAGTCAGCAGGGTGGACCACTCTCAATCCAGTGGCAGCAGGCCGAACTTCGCGGCGATGCCCGTGCCGCTGTGGTCATTCCTGCTGACGGTCTGTACTACGCCGAACTGCACGACCTGCAGTTCCAGGCCCCCGGTGGCAGTATCTGGCGACTGTTCGTCGGTGATCTGCCCCCCAGCTCCACCGCCTATCCAACCGTGCTCGCACCCGGCGAAACAGCGATCCGCACCGCCTCCAGCGAGGGTGTCTCGCAACCTGTGGCCGTGAAAAAAACAGGCGCTTCTGTCGCGTCCGCAGCAGCCACCGCTGTCGTCCTGCCTTTGCCTCCAGTCAGCCCCGAACCGGGGGTTCACGTTGTTGAACCCATCGACGCGGCATGGCCGGCCGAACCTGTTGATGCCACCTTCGCCACCGCCCCGTTCCCGGCACTCAATGCCAGTGGCCGTATCGCCGCTCCCAAAGAACAGGATGCCCTGAATCTGAAGGTCACCGCCAAACAGACGCTGCACTTTTCTGTCGCTGCCCGCAGCATCGCGTCACCACTCCGGCCCCACATACTGCTCTATAACGGCGAAAACCTCGTCGCACAGAATGATGGCGAAGCCGGTGCCAATGACCCCAGTTTCAACTATGAAGTTCCGGACGGGGTCACTCAGCTGCAGATTCGCATTCGGGACGTGGCTGGCAAAGGGTCTCCCGGCCACGTTTATCGCCTGCAGGTTGCCCGCACAGACCGACAGGCCTTCCTTCTGACCACACGTGAAGCCGGTCTGCGGTTACCAGCCAATGGATCCGTGCCACTCAAAGTCTCCGTCATCCGGCAGTCACCCAGTTTCCGCTACACCGGCCCCATTCGACTCAGCCTCAGCGGTGCCAAAGGCCTGACGGTCGTCCCGGATGTCATTCCCGGCCAGGAGACCAACCATGATGTACTCCTCATGATCACACGCTCGGCCACCGCTGGCAGCGACAGTCCGGCTGACAGCCTGCGAATCGAAGCTCGTACCGAAGGTGCTGAACCGGCGTGGAACACCACACTCAGCATCGATGGCCTGCCCGCAAAAGGTCTGACTCTGCCCGGCGAAACGATCCTGACCGGCCCGGCCGAAACGGTCCCCGCCGTCATTCTGCCGGAAGGATTGCCACCCGTGCTGTTTCGCGGACTGCCGGCAACTCTGTCCGTGCGGATTCTGCCTCTGCAGGAAACGCTGCCTCCCATCGCACGATTCGAAATGCAGACAACAGAACCGCAGCGTCGCGAGGATCCCAGCAAGCCTGATTCACCATTGAAACCCGCCGTTGGCCTCGCCGCATTCCAGTTCGCTGATGCCTCCACCGCCACCTCAGCACTCAGCGTCAACGTTCCACTCGATACCCCTTCCAAAGTCATCGATGCAGTGATCTCGGCCGAATTCATCGATCAGCCTCTGGCACCGGAAGGTCCCGTCCGCGCCTGGACGGCACCGCTGCGCCTGATCGTCGAAAATGCCGTCAATGCATCAGCCCCAGCCGAACCGGTCAAAGCCCGAAAAGCTGCCATGGCGGTCGTACCAATGACCATTCGCCGGAATCCCCTGTTTCGTGAACCCGTCAGTGTCGTGTTCGATGGACTGCCGGCAGGTATCACCGCGACCCCCGCCAGTGTTGCCGCTGAACACGGAACCGCTGACGTGGCGCTGACGCTGACCGACGCCGCACCCGCCGGCGAAGTACCGGGCATCACTGCTCGAATCCTTGCCACAGGCGGACAGGTCGTGCAGGCCGGGATTCCTGTCCGGTTGGTGGTCGAATAATCCCGTAACGCTATCATACGGTCACCCGTATCTGTAGCGGGTTATCCAATTATGGTTCCTCGTTTTTCAACGTGCACGACAGGTAAGGAGTCAGGACAAGATGGCTGAAATTCGTAAGGGCGCTGTGACCCTCAAGGGAAACCCCGTGGATCTGGCTGGCGCCGCACTCGCTGCGGGCTCGGCTGCCCCCGAATTCTCTCTGCAGGGGACCGGACTGGAAGAAGTCACACTGGGCTCCAGTGCCGGAAAGATTCGGATCATTGCCACCATCCCCTCATTGGATACGTCGGTCTGTCACCTCGAAACAAAGAAGTTCAACGAACAGGCAGCCCAGCTGTCCAACGTCGAAATCCTTGTCGTCAGCATGGATCTGCCATTTGGTCAGAAACGCTGGTGCGGTGCTGAAGGTGTCGACAAAGTACGCACCCTCAGTGCTCATCGCTGCTCAAAATTCGGCGAAGACTACGGAGTGCTGATCAAAGGCGGCCCGCTGGATCGCTGCCTGTGCCGCGCCGTGTTTGTCATCGATGCTGCAGGCACAGTTCGCTACGCAGAATACTGCCACGAAATCGCAGACCACCCGAACTACGACGCCGTACTGGCCGCCGCCACAGCCTGATTCCCAGCCTCGCACATCGGTCTCCCCCCCTCGCTCTAAGCAAAGAGCCAGCGGGCGGAAGACCGTGGCGGAAGACAACGGCGGAAAAAGATTGGCCGGCCGAACAGTCGATATTTTTCCACTGTCTTCGCCCCCGCAGACGCCAATCAATCCCCGCCCACCCGGCGCTGCCAACACACTGAAAAATCCCCGGTTCCCCCGGTTTTTCCGAGGCCCCAACCCACGCAACTGCCGATCTCACACACCGTTCGGCTACCTGTCCGCCCACTGTCACGGTGTCATATTTCCACCTCCAGTCGCCACTACCGCTGCACCTTCTGCAGAGAACGCCTGCTGCATCAGCCGTTCGGACGACTGGCATGGTTGAGGACGCTGCTCCCAATCCGTCGTTTCAAATGCCCACACTGCTTCGCAGCCTTCCGACGCCCACCGGAATTCTTCTGCCTGCTGCCGGGATTTGCCGACGCACTGAATCGCCAGGGACCAAACTCAAATGAGGCTGAACATCCCCGCTACGGGCTCAGCGAAAATACTCAACTCACTGGTATCTGGGGATTTCTGGTACGCTTCGGACGTCTCTTCTCTGCTGTCGAACGCAGCCTCTGGTTCCTCGTCCTGCTGTTCCTGCGAATTCTGACCAGTCCATTCGGTCGTCGTAAACGCGGACGTTCCCGTTCAGACTACTCGTCCCACAACCCGGATGTACAATCACGGGGATCCTCAGGTCGCTCCAGACGCCGTCGCTCCAGCTCTTCAGAATCGAACCGCTGAAACAGCCGACAAACCGGCGCTACCGCATTTTTTGAAACGTCACAGCATGCCCATCACTGCCACACACCAGGTCTTTCACGGCCTCGATTGCCTCGTGATCCACGAAACCAATACCACGCCCGATCTTCTGGTCGTGCTCTGCCACGGCTACGGTGCACCAGGTGACGATCTTGCCGACCTCGGACCGTGGCTGATGCAGAACAGCCCCGCGCTCGCCCAACACTGCCGATTTGTGTTTCCCGCCGCACCACTGGACCTCGGACTCTACGGGATGCCCGGAGCCCGAGCATGGTGGCCCATCAACATGGCCATGCTGGCAAAACTCAATGAAACACAGGACTTCAGCCAGCTCACCGCAATGACTCCCCCAGGCATGCATGACGCCGCCCAGCAATTGCATACAGCCATCAACCAGATGCAACAGTGCTGGAACGTGCCGCACAACCGCTGCATCATCGGAGGGTTCTCACAAGGGGCCATGGTGACCACCTGCGTCACACTCCGCTACCAATTTCAGCCCGCACTGCTGGCGATCCTGTCTGGCACACTGCTGGAAAAAGACGAATGGAAAGGGCACGCCGCAGCTCACCCGGGTTGCCACGTCCTGCAGTCCCACGGCACACAGGACACCATCCTGCCCATTGCGCCAGCCCTGCAGTTACGCGAACTGCTGCAGGACAGCGGCTTCACCGTCGACTTCATCCAGTTCAATGGCCCCCACACCATACCCACCAACGTACTGCAACGACTGCAACGACACCTTGAGTCCCTGACTGCTGAATCATCAGACGACGGAACAGCATCCTGAGCACCGCAGGCAATGCCCCGGGTCCACCTGCACCGCCTCAAAAGCTCTACAGCCCCCACCCCACCCCCTCGGGAGGGCAAAGCTCCCGCTGAGCCGCAACCCCACGCCGAACCGATAGCCCCCACGGCTCGGCGGCAACTAAACCCTCACAAGGACCCACGGCTCGGCAGGAGCCTCGCCCTCCCGGGGTGGCACTTCACTGCCAACTGCCAACTGACCACTGACCACTGAAAACTGAAAACTAGTCGTTCAACCAGTCCATGATAAAATCGTCTTCGCTGGAAACCCGTCGAGTCTGCTTTTTCGGCGCCGGTTTGCCCACTTCACCGGGCTCATCCCGCTTCGGACGACGCACTTCCAAACCCGCCTTTTCCATCAGACTGCGAGCAAACGGATTTTCGGACTCGGGCAAATCAGCCCCGGCGTGCACTTCGTATTCGATTTTGAACGAATGCTTTGCGATGCAAAGTTCATCCCCAGGCATCAGCACTGTATCAGTGCACCGCTCGCCATTCACCTTCAGCCCATTGCTGCTGCCCAGATCACGCACAAACCAGTAGCCGTCTTTCAGCTCCAGCTCGCAGTGGTGCGACGAAACATTCGGAAAATCCAGCTTGATATCGCAGTGAGATCGCCGTCCCACCAGCAGTTTCTTCGCCTGCAGCGGTATCACATCACCACCACCGCAGGGTACCAGTTGCCCCAGCATCACGCCTTTGCTCCGTTCAACCAGCAACCAGCCAGAACCCGTCCGCAGTATCCCCAGCCTGCTGAAGGAGTCACCACCAACGTGACAGAACCTGCCTGTCGCTTTGTTCGGCCAGCAGTCTCCCAGATCGAGCAGAAAAAGCCAGGGAATTTTTGGCGAAAGTCGCACCTTAAGCCCCACTGGGCCGATTGCGGTCGAGCAGGTCAGCCACCCTGCAGACTCGCATCCCGCAACGGAACCCCAGCCGGCACCGCGACCGGAAACTGCACCACCTGCGGCACAGGAATCCGCTCAGCACACGGGATCTGACGCAGAATCTGCCGCGGCACCATCCGGCAGGCCTTCACCTCAACCTCCTTCGGAACCATCCGGCAGACCTGCCGAGTACTGGTGCAGGGAAGCCGCTTCTGAACACAGTATGGCACCCGTCGTGTCTTCGTTTCCGTCACCATCCGACAGACGGTGTACGGCACTTCCCGACTCTTCGTCTCTGTCACCATCCGACAGACGGTGTACGGAATCTGCTCAGTCTTCGTCTCACACTCCAGCCGACACACCCGGTACGGCACCTTCTGCAGCACTTCACGAGACACCATCCGCGTGACCTGAACAGGGACTTTCGTCACCTGCACCGTCGGCACATACTGAGTCACCTGCACCGGACATTTCTGCTTCACCACCTGCCGGACCATCACCGTACACGGCACCTCCTCTATGATGGTCTCTGGACACCAGACCCGTCGAGTCACCTGACGAGGCGGACACTGCACCGGACACAGCTGCGGCCCCCACGGTCCCGGCACGAAACGCCACGTCATCGCCCCCGGAACAGTCCGCACCTGCTGCTTCCACTGACCACCAACACGCTGCACCGTCCGCGTTCGAGTTTCAGGCTTTAATACGGTCCAGCAACGTTCCTGCTCAATCGTCTTCGTCTCACATCGCATCACCGTCCGCCGACACTCGCGTTCCACCGTCTCACAAACCGGCTGCTGCACCGTGTAGCGACACTCACGCACACGATCCTCCCAGATTGGCTTCTGTACGGTGTACTGCCGCGTCTGATACCGAGTCTCTGTGACGGGGCGCTGCACACACCACGATTCCGTTCGACTTTTCGTCTCACTGACCGGACGACACACCGTGTACTCTTCATCCCGATACGCCGTCTCAGTGACAATTCGATAAGTCGTCTGCTGCACAGGTTCATAAACCGGCTCGTACACCACCTTCTTCGTCGTGTACTCCTCAGGTTCATACACTGTTTCACACACGGTCTTCCACGCAGTCACGGTCTGCACCTGACAGCCTGTGTAACTGGACGCCGCCGCACACGTTTCCACCGGACAGCAACGGTACGACCCGACGCCGCAGATGTCAGCTTCTGCCTGACCACCGCAGACGAACAGCACTACACACGCCAGTAGACACACCCGCAGCATAGCCCCCACCCTCATCAGAAAACTCGGAACGCCCCGCACGGCGAATCCCAATCTGCACCCGCTCCACAATACACAGCCTCAGCCAGCCCTCCGTAGCAGCACCTATCGGATTCACGAATTCCGACGAAAAAATGATCCCCGCAATCCCGCGTCTGCCACTCTGCCCCATTCCCGCTGATAATCCGGGGGAAACAGCGAGTTTCCGCAGTTTTGAGCTGTGCCAAAACGCAACATTCCCGCAAGTCCCGCAGCGCCAGCCCCACCCTCAACCAACTCCTCCAAACAACAATCCTGCGACACCTCCCAAACCCGGTTTGATCCCATCCGTCTTCACAGTTACAGTGTGATCTCAAGGTCCTGACTCGCCTTCGGCGAATGTCCTGACCGTTCGGGCCCTTCCAGTGACGATCCCGCTTTACACCTGTTCCGCAGGCCTTCCACATTATGAAGATCAATCCCGTCAAGCGTGACCTGCAGGCCGGGCGACCGTCAGTCGGAACATGGCTTTCATTCGGCGATGTCTTCACAGCTCGCCTGATGGCCAGAACCGGCTTCCCATGGCTGACTGTCGACCTTGAACATTCCCCAATCGACTGGCAGATGGCCTCCCTGATGTTCGCCGCCATCTCCGATGCCGGCTGCGTCCCGCTCGCACGCGTTCCCCGCGGTGATCACGATCTGATCAAACGCGTCCTTGACGGCGGAGCCTGGGGCATCGTCGTGCCCATGGTCAACACCGTCGAACAAGCCCGCACCGCTATCGCTGCAGCCAAATACCCGCCTCAGGGCAATCGTTCCATCGGCGGCAGTATCCCAGCTCAGAACTTTCAGACCGAAACCGGCGAATACTACCGCCGAGCGAATGATGAAATCCTCGTCATCCTCCAGACGGAATCCCCCGAAGGCGTCGACAACGCAGAAGAAATCTACAGCCTGCCCGGAGTTGACGCGATCTTCGTTGGTCCGAACGACCTGTTCTGGCAGATGAAACAACCCGATGGCACGGATCCCACTCCCGAAGAATTCGAAGCCATGCTGCAAAGAATTCTGGCAGCCGGCAAAAAAACCGGCACCCCCGTTGGAATCCACTGCTTCTCTGTCCCCGATATCAAAATGCGCATCGAACAGGGCTGGCAGTTCCTCGCGCTCAACAGCGAACTGAAAATGATGGTCAGCAAAGCTCAGGAACTTGTCGCCGAACTTGGCATGCAGACCGCCTCAGACCTCGCCCGCTACTGAACCCCATTTCCCTGCTCAGGACACACATCACATGTTTTTCTGGCTGCGCGAACTGGCGGGCTGGGGACTGCTCGCAGGCTCCCTTGTGGTGCTCCGCATCGCCCTCGGGATGGCCATGAATACCCGTGACCCGCGAATTGTCGAAGCGGCCGTCGTCGTCGTCGCTGCCCTCGGACTGCTTCGCGCCGGCACACTGCTGATTCGCATCTCCACAGCCGCCAGACTCAGTCGCTCCGAAACTGATCCTGAAAAACGCAATTGACACGCCCCGTTTAAAGGTTCCCCCTGAAACGCAAAGGGAAACGGACGCAGCACCCATCAGGACAGACTCGGCCACCATGGCCTTCAGGGTCCGGACCGTTGCACACCGGACACCCTCCTCACAGACTTCGCAGCCTGTCCTCAAGACCCTGCCGGAATCGCATCGCCTCAGACTTCAATTGCCCCTCGGGCCACGCCTGAGCATCCAGACGCGCAAGCCCCCACCGCAATCGCTCACGGATTTCCTCGCCCCGCTCCCCGGACAAAACTCGCGCATCCACCAACACCTGCAGCCAGAACAACAGCCGCAGTTCATCCGGTGCCGGACGCCCCAGCTCATCATTCAATTCTGCCTGACCATCACATGCCACCTGCAGTACGCTCGCCACATCCGCAAAACGCTGCACCTTCATCCACTCAATCGCAGCATTGGCATATCCCACATACATGATTCCGCGTTTAAGCTGCCGCTCGGATCTGTCCACGTCACTCGACGCCAACACCTGCCTCTGAAGTTCCGCCGACCGATGCCATGCACCGCCCGCGCCTCCAAAGTCTCCGCGCCGCGCCAGATCACCAGCGGCAATCTCCAGATATCGTACCTCCAGATGACGGCTCGCGGAATTCTCACGCTCAGCAGTCGACATCGCCTCAAAGCAGCGATTAATTCCAGCCAGCCAGCCCTCAACTGGCTCCTGTCGACCGGACTGCTGCACCAGCCAGACATAGCGGATCGCAAGGCCCAGATGCTCAGACTGCAAGTCCATTCCCGGAGCAAAATAAGCCAGATAGTCCCGATAGACGGTGGTAATACTCTCGTAGAATGCACCACGTGATTCAGGCACCGGCAGTGCCGATTGTGGGCCGCTTGAAATCATTGTCGTCAGCAGTTCCTCAGTTAACTCCACCGCAGAGATCAACTGACGCTCAATCGCTGCATTCTTCTGCTCGATCTCCGATGACTGCCGCTCACTGTTTTGCCGCGCACGATCCGCGATGTCACGCAACGCTCGTTCACGGTTCGCTGCAATCTGGCCCCAGACAACCACTCCCAGCATCACTGTTAATAATGCCCCCAGTAAACCGGCAATCGCCGGATTCCGATGGCCCCAGCGAAACAGCTGCCGAAGCAGACCGAGCGGACGAGCCTTCACAGGACGACCGTCCAGAAAAGCCCGCAAATCCGCCTCCAGCTCCCACGCCCCCAAATACCGATCACCGGCATCCTTCGACAGACACTTCAGACAGATGTTCTCCAGATCACGGGCAATCCCGGGCTGGAAAACTCGCGGTGAGACAGGGTCCGCTGTCCGCACCAACATCAGGGTCGTCACTGGATCATCCGTCACAAACGGTACACGCCCTGTCAGCATCTGATACAACACTACTCCCAGACTGTATATGTCCGATGCCGCAGTCACACGCGAAACATCCCCCGCCGCCTGTTCAGGAGACATCCAGGCCGGAGTCCCCAGCAACTGGCCAGCCTGAGTCAGCGTGGCCTGATCGGTCAGCCGCGCGGTTCCAAAATCCGAAATCAACAGCCGTCGACCAAAAAAAATACTCGACCTCGAAAATCCCGATTCCGCTGTCACATCGTCGTCCAGAAGGATATTCGCCGGCTTCAAATCTCGATGAACCACACCACGCTGATGAGCATACTCAAGAGCAGAAGCCAGTGACGCCACTGCCAACGCCGCATCAGAATCACTCACCGTACGATCACGCAGACACTCGCTCAACGCTGGACCACTCACCAACTCCATCACCAGCGCCGGCTGATCCTCAACATACTCCAGCCCAATCACCCGCACAATTCCCGGATGATTCAATCGCCCCAGAACCGCAGCTTCCTGCAGCAGACGCTGCGAATCGTGCTCCGTCACGACCGCACTTCGCAGTACCTTGATCGCCACCGCACGACCCAGAACTTCGTCCTGACATGCCCACACAACTCCCATGCCACCCTGACCAAGACGACGCAGCACCCGATAACGCAACGGCAATACCAGGGTCGACTGATCATCCAACTCGTGTCGATTGCCGACAACTGCAGAAACACCCGATAATTCATACTCAGACGACAGACCACCACGAGCCATTTGCAGCCACGACGGCTGCTCACTGCCCTCCAGCGTCTCCGATAACAGGACTCGGCAAGCACTGCACTCCGCAAGATGCCGCTCAAACTGCTCTGACTGATCCTCAGAAAGACTGCCTTCAAGGTACAGTTGCAGCCGCAAACTGAACTCACAGCCCATCACGAACCGTCCCCTGACCCAATTCAGAAGCCCGCCGACTGGTCAAACGACGCACTTCAACGCTGATCATCCGCTGAACCCGCGCACGAGCCGAATGCACGCTGTCCGCAGACATCCCCAGCGATGCACCCGACTCCTGACCACTGCGATTCTGCATCGCAGACATCCAGAAGGCCTCCCAGGTACGCGGCTCCACACGCACCCGAACTGCGGCCATCGCCCGCTGCAGAATGTCCAGTTGCTCCAGACGCTCGTACTCCGCCTCCAACTCAGAAATCTCATCTGTCACCGATTCAAATCGCTCACGCAGCTGAGCCACGTCAAGCCGAACCGGACGCGAAATCGCATCACACCAGCAACGCCACGCTATCGCTCTCAACCACGCCCGCAAACTGCCACGACCACTGTGACGAAATGACGCGATCTTCGACACCACGACCAGCATCGTCTCCTGAGACAAATCCTCAGTATCGACGTCACTCACGCGGTTCCAGCGACACCACTCACAAATCACCGCATGACAACGCTGGTGAAAGTCCATCCACGAAGATCCATCACCCGCCTGAATCCGACCAATCATGCCCGCTGATGTGTCCCCCAGCGGATGTTTCGCGATTGAAGCAGACATGCGGACAAGACCTCACGCAACCTCGATACGGATCAGTACATACCAGCTGCACACAACAACCCACCACCCTATCCAGAGATGCCAGCCGTGTCCAGGAAGCTCTTCAGAAATTCACCCGGGAAATTCCCCAATTCCAGAACCGGCAGGTTTCTTGAACTTTTTCCCTCGGTTCATCAGCCCACGCACCATTTACCAAAAATCGGCAGTTTCTGCCGCAATCCAACGAACAAAACTGATCGGCCGTACACATGTCGCTCGCAAGCTGGATCAAAAGCACCTCACAACTCCTCACACAGAATTCGGCCGCCGCACACCGACGCACCCGCCAACGGCTACGCCGCCACGCTGCCTCGCGCTTTCTCCAACCCAGCGATCGCGATATCCGCACTTTCAGTGAATCTCTCGAAGATCGAGTTCTCCCAGCCTCGCTCGTCTGGGTCGGAGACCTCAGCCAGCAATTCTCCGGCCACACCCCCGGCAATTCCAACTGGGATACAAACACACTCCCGGAATCCGGTGATTCACTCAGCTTCCCCGATATCTCCACCAGTCGCTCCATCAGCAACGACTCAACCAGCGGGAATGCCTACTCCCTCGACTTCACCTCCTCCGGATACACCGTCGCCGGAAACACCATCGCATTAACCGCCACCGGCATCGACCTGCAAAGCTCCGCCACCTCCACTGTCCTCAATACACCACTCACATTCGGCAATAACACAACCATCAATATTTCCGCAGGCACCACCACGCTCGCTGGTGACCTCTCCGGATCTGACGGATTGACAAAAACCGGGGCCGGCGAACTGCTGATTTCCGGGTCTGCCAGCTTCACCGGGCCCACACAGATCAACGCCGGTACTCTCAACCTCACCGGCACACTCACCAGCGACTCACCACTTGAAATCACCAATACCGCCACCTTCACCGGCAACGGAAACTGGTCCGGACCCGTCTCGGTCAGTGGGACTGTGGCGCCCGGCAACGGCACCGGAACACTCACCACCGGAACACTTACACTCACTGCCTCCAGTACGCTGCAGCTGCAGATTGCCGGAAACTCGGCCGGTCAATTTGACTGCATCAATTCGTCTGGTGCCGTCAGCCTCGATGGCACTCTGACCATTGCTGTCGATCCCGGATTTACTCCAACTCCAGGGCAGACCTTCACCGTCATCTCCGGCACAGAAATCACCGGCAGCTTTAGTTCTCTATCCGGTCTTACCTACACCGGCGGTGTCCTGCTGCCCGTTCGCACCCCCACCTCACTGATCCTGATCGCCACACCACTGCCCACCGGAAACATCGCCTTCTCGGTCGACAGCAACCAGATGGCACAGGATCTGGCCACCTTCTTCACGGCCGGCACGGGATCCGTCAATATCACCGGCAGTGTCAACGTCGCAGGACAAACCCTGTCCGGGTCTTTCAGCCTCTCGAAGCAGACAGCCGCTGACACCAGCACCCTGATCACGCTGGCCGCGGCAGACGTTTCATTCAATCTGAATGGGCAATCCGCTAACCTCGTATCACTCAGTAGCGGCTCCGGAGTCGTTCTGCTGGCCAGCTCCGGTGTGGCTGCCAGCCTTTCTGCCAATCTCGCGGAATCCATCAATGGGATCGGCCTTTCAGGCACCGTTGGCCTCGCAATCAACACTACCAACTCAGCCATCAACGAAACTGTCAGTGTCAACGGTCAGAATCTCTCGGTCAGTCTGCCCGCCGGTCTCTACGTCCGCATCTCCGCCGACAACGCAACACTCACGACCAGCGTCACGGATCTCACCGGCAATTTCGTCATTGAAACCACCGGTCGCGGAGCCAGCCGCGAAATTCTGCTCGGCGCAAGCGGACTGCAGACCTTCATCGGCGATACCGGACTGCCAGCCGATAATACCGATGATGTCGGAGTGAAGATCACCAACGGCGACTTTGCCGCTGTCGTGCTTGCCAACGGAACCTTCGCCCTCACCACCAGTGGCACTGCTAACCTCACCAATGTGACCGGAGTCACACTCAGCGGGACCGGGTTCACTGAAATCAATACCACCGGGTCCAGCGTGACTCGCACGTTCACTATCGGTGGCACCAGTCGCTCGCTGGCTGCAGCCGCAAACACCCAAAGATTCGGGACCCGCAACTTCCGCGGCGGATTCGACCAGTTCGTCGATGTCTCAGGTGACTTCCTCGTCGAACGTTCCGTCTCTGGTGGAACAACCACCCTGAAAGTCGGAGCATCCTCTGTCAACGCATTCCTTGGCGTCAATCAGGGACAGGCGTCCGAATTCGGCGTGAAGCTGGACAATGTCGGACTGGGACTGATCATCGAAAAATCGTCCGGTACAGCGCCGAAGTTTGCCGTCAGCACCACGGGCGGAACCGTTGCACTGGCCGGCCTGCCTGATCTCGATCTTGAGGGACCACTCGCTCTCAACATCAATCAGCTTCAACGCACGGTCGACGAGACTGTGGCCACACTCACAGGCAGCACCATCGATGTCGACTTCACATCCTCAGACGCCTTCCGACGCTTCGGCGGAAACCTTGATCTGGCCATCCAGAACTTCACTACAGCCTCCGGCACCTTTGCTTTCGAAAAAGAAATCAGTGGCGCGACCACTAAGATCAAGGTCGCCGGAACCAGCGTCTTTGCATTCCTTGGCAAAGATCCCAATAGCGTCCCCCTCAGTGGCGACGAAGTCGGTATCAACATCACTAACGCACGCTTCGGTGGCGTCCTGCTGCACACGAACTCCGGCAACTCGTTTGCGCTCGACGCCGCCGGCTCTGCCGAACTCGTCGGAGTCTCCGGATTGTCCTTGTCCGGCACAATGGCCGTACGCGCCAACACGACGGGGGGTGCCGTCACTGAAACCGTCAGTATGCCGTCCGGTGGCCCAGTCAACGTCAACTTTGCGGCTGACGAAACTTCCCCGGTCTTCAAAGGCTCCATCACAGCCAACGCTGCCGGCTATGCATCACTCAGCGGAAATTTCACCGCCTCAAAGAGCACAAATCGACTGACATTCGCCGGTGCAGGAATCACAGCCTTCGTCGGCAGCGGTGACCTCGGAGTCAATGTGACGCAAAGCAAACTGGGGGTCGTCGTTAAAACCGATACCGGTAAGTTCGCCGCAGTCGCCAGCGGAAATGCAGAACTCACGGGCGTCACAGGACTCACCGTCTCAGGCACCGGTTCTGTTCGCATCAACCGCCTTGGCGAAGCCATCAACGAAACGATCACCACCTCCGATGGAAACGTCACACTCGATTTCCCAGCCACCGATGTCACACAGATCCGCAGCAATCTCAACCTGCAGTTCCAGAACTTCGTCTATGCCTCCGGCGACTTCCTTGTGGAAAAGACCACCGTCGGTGACCTGACCACCTTCAAACTGGCCGCCAGTGACCTCGATGCCTTCCTCGGAGTCAACTACAACGCCGCGGGCGAATTCGGCGCCAAAGTCACCGATGCCGGTGTCGCCATGCTCATCGAAAAACAGGGCACAAACGCTGCAAAATACGCCATCAGCACCACCGGCGGAACCGTTGGACTGGTCGGACTGCCCGGTGTCGATCTCTCC